>CAMPIX010000021.1 GCA_946886565.1 uncultured Altererythrobacter sp. | reverse complement strand
CACGTGGTAGCGCACGCCGGGAAGGTCGCGCACGCGGCCGCCGCGGATCAGCACGACCGAGTGCTCCTGCAGGTTGTGGCCTTCGCCCGGGATGTACGAGATGACCTCGCGCTGGTTGGTGAGGCGCACCTTGGCGACCTTGCGCAGCGCCGAGTTCGGCTTCTTCGGGGTCGTCGTGTAGACGCGGGTGCAGACGCCGCGCTTCTGCGGGTTCTGCTCCATCGCAGGGACCTTGGACTTGGCCTTCTGCGGAACGCGGCCCTTGCGGACCAGCTGGTTGATCGTCGGCATTAAGACTTTCTCTCTTCACCGTATGGAGGTGACGACGAGACCGGGAGGTGGAGAGAAGTTCGCCCGTCCTGCTTTCCCGCGGAGGCGGGAACCTCAGGAGGCAAGCGCAGCGCCTGCGGCCTGAGACCCCGCCTGCGCGGGGGATCATGGGCGAGCCTGAAACACTCCACCCGGGTCACGGACACCGGGTTACTTTGACGGCTGCCCCGAAGCGCCCCGCGAGGGAGGCCGCTTCAATAGAAAAGAGCCTTCGGCGCAACGCACCAAGACCCCCGGGACATGACCGGCAATGTTCAGCTCTATCTGCCCGACGCGGATTGCAGCCCGCTCCGGATGGGCGCGCCCTTAGGGGGATTCGGGGGTGGGGTCAAGGATTGCATTGACCCGCCAAAATGCAACCCATCGCGTGTCGGGAGCTTTAATTGCCCGCATCCAGTTCAGCCACGCGCGCGAGAAGCGCGTCTGCGTGCTGATAGATGCCCACAGGCCCCTCTATCCGATGTCGCTGCTCGTCCTTTCCCTCGAACAATCCAAGGTAGCGTGATGTCGGGCTATTGAAGTGAAGTCGCGCAAGAGTTCTACGATTGTTGTTGTCGAGCAAGATCGCGCAGTACGACTTCGAGTCCCGAATAACCACGCGATCCGGGTCGACCAGCTTCGAACATATCGCCCGCACAATGTTGAAACCATCGATTTCAACCTGAGTCGTTTCGACGACATCGGGCGTAGGCGCATCGCTTTCAAAATCGGCGGGGGCTTCGCTGTGGCTCATGGCGCTTTCGAGACGCTCGTTCACCCCCTCTCGAATGAGATTCGCAATGGCGTGCATGATGACCCCCTGAAATCTTTCCCGGACAGCTTCCGTCAAGCGCCCATCGTGAAGACGCGAAGCAATCAATCTGACGAACTCTTCAGAGGGTTCCGCAAATTCCCGGCGAAGTTCGGCCGAGACTTGCGTTTGAAGCTTGAGCGCCCCCGCTTGACTGACAATGCGGTCGAGATCGAAATCCGTTCGATGGAAAGTCGAGAGATGCTTGATGTCGGACTTGCGATAACTCTCGAGATTAAACGTGAAGAACGGCTTTT
The DNA here is from genome assembly GCA_946886565.1 of uncultured Altererythrobacter sp. The sequence continues at coordinate 36,926 of CAMPIX010000021.1, read as the reverse complement.
CGTCCATCATGTTCGCACGCTCGGAATCAGTGAAAAACTTGTAAATTACACCGTTTGTTAGCAGAGCAATGCGGGCGGTAGTGGCCGTAAAATAGCGGAATAACTGGCTGGCATGCTTGATGGATAAATCGCTGGTAACCGGCTTGCATTCAACAAGCATCGTGATTGCACCGCTCACACACAGCGCATAATCCACCTTCTCGCCTTTTTTTGTGCCGACATCGCAGGTGAATTCCGCCTTCACTTCCGATGGGTTGAAAATATCATAACCGAGAGATCGAAGGAACGGCAAAACAAGCGTCGTCTTGGCCGCTTCTTCAGTTTCGAGAACCTCTCTATGCTCTCGCAGTTTTGACTGCAGATCGGCAATGCTCGCTTCAAGTTCCATACACCCCCCCTTTTTAACACCCTGCAATCACTACTATCGGTATCGCGTCTCAAGGAACGTTTGTTTGTCTGATTCCTCGCGCGCGTCAACGCCTGTGTTGTCGATGGCGAAAGATATGGCAGCACCGCGCCGAACTCTCGGTGCGACCATGGCGCTCAAGGCGTGTCGAGCAATCGCGCTGTTTCGTTATCTCTCGCGCCGTGCAGCACGTGAAGCACTGCGACAACCTCCGCTTCTACGCGGTAGAAAATCGCATAGCTTCCGTGAACGCGATGACGGACGCCTTGCCCGGCCCAGTGCGACACGAGCGGAAAGCGCTCCGGAAACTCGGCGAGGCCGAGGCAGGCCGCGCGCAATTCGCTGGCGAAAGTGACGGCGCGTTGCGGGTTATCTTTCGCGATGTAGTCGGCGATGGTTTCGAGGTCGCCTTCAGCCTCGGCCGTGATGTGGACGATCATTCGCCCGAGCGCGCCAGCTTGCGGTACTTGGCTTCGAGACGGTCGAATACCTCGTCTGCCGGTTTCGTGCGTCCGGCCTTAGCGTCGGCGAGGCTGCGCGAGAGTGCGGCGTCGAGTGCGGCCAAGCGGGCTTCGCGTTCCTGGACCAGGCGGACGCCTTCGCGCAGGACTTCGCTCTTGGAATTGTAGCGGCCGGTTTCGACCAAGTTGGCGACCAACTTTTCAAGGTTACGTCCAAGGTCGGCGCTGATCATGGAAAGCTCCTTCGTCGCGAAGATAGCCGCATTATCAACAATTATGAAATACCGCAATCACTCTCGAAACAGCTCCGCATGCGTTCCCGCGCGCACGAAAATCACGGCATCGCCCTTATCGTGGAGCCGGTAGATCAGCAGGAAATCGCCACCAACGTGGCATTCGCGGTCCGCTGACCAGTCGCCCTTGAGCGCGTGATCGCGCCATTCCGGGCCGAGCGGCGCATCGTTTGCCACCAGCAGCAGCATGACGCGTTTGAGCGCGGCCATGTCGTAGCGCCCCGAGCGGCTGAGCCGTTTCCAGTCCTTCGCGAAGGCTTTGGTGTAGTCCGAGGCGCGCGGCAGCGGTGCGCGCTTACTCTTCGCCGGGCGTTTCAAGCGAAGCCATCAGAGCATCGGGTTCGGCGAAGCGCGTGCGGCGCTTGGCAAGCATATCCTCGGCCTCGGTCATGGCGGCGCGGGTCGCGGCGTTGGGCACCTTGAGTTCGAGCGGGAAGCCCTGCTCGGCAATCAACCGGTGATATAGCAAGCGCACCGCGTCGGCGGTGCTGAGGCCGATCGCATCGAGGACCGCGTTTCCACGTTCCTTCAGTCCTTCGTCGATCCGCACATGCAGCATGGTGCTCGCGGCCATTGCATCAGCTCCTGTATCTCAATTGCGATACATAATCCGGTCGGCTGCACGGCGCAAGTTCAACAAATCATTTTCCTACACGCTCCAAATTTGCAATCTGCTTGCGGGCTATGAGCGACCGAGTGTCTCGCCCCCTCGTGTCTTCGCGTTTTTGTTGCGCCCTCAAGCGCCGGGCGGAGCGCATCTGCGCTCCTTGGGTTGGCGCTTCGCGCCGTCTCCGCCTTCGGCTTCGACTCCGCGGCATAAGCCGCGGCGCGCGTGCAGGTGGCCTTTGGCCGTCTGCGCCTTCGGCTTCGACTCCGCGCTTGCGGGCTGCTGGTCGCCGCCCGGTATTCCGCCAGACAGAGAGGTAATTTGATGACCGATGCCCACTCCGGGTCGGGCCGCGATCCCGTGGACGTTACGCAGAGCCACGACGTGCCCCTCCACCATCCTTCGGATGGTCCCCCTCTCCGTGCCGGGGAGGATTTGCGCGCTACCCGCGCCACGCCTTCGCAAGCCACCTCCGCGGTCGCGTTCGTTGCTCCGCCGCCGGAGGACGACGATCCGTTGCTTGCGTTCGAGCCCTATCTCCATCCGCATCCGCGCAAGCGCTCGATCACGCCGGACGTGCAGCGCGCGTTCGTGGCGCAGCTTGCGGCCAAGGGGATCGTCAAGCAGGCCGCGCGGCATGTCGGGCGCAGTCTCGAGGCGCGTATTCTTGCTTTCCGCAAGCGCATCCGCGCTCGCGATATCCTCGCTCATGCGACCTGACGGTCGCATCGCTGCGGGCGCGCGGTCGCGCTTGCGGGCTGCTTGTCGCAGCCCGGTCGGCGCTGCCCGTTCAAAGCCAACTTTTTTGCCCTAGGACAGTGTAACATGTGGTCCATGTCTCGGCTGGAACCGGCCTCAAGCAGCGGAGCGGTAGGCCGAAAAGACACCAAGCCCGACAACAACATGCTGCGCTTCCTGCTCAACGCGCGGCTGCCGCAGCGCTACGGCGCGCAGCGGCCCGAGGCGCTGGAGCCCGGCCACCCGACCTACGAGCGCATCGCGGCCGAAGCGGTCGAGGCGTTCAAGAAGTACCAGCAGACCGCCGAGTACGAGGACGAGATCCTCAACTCGATCAACGCCAAGCTGGAGAAGATGCGCCAGCGCCGAATCGCGATGCGCGAGGCCGCGGCGGCGAAGGCCGCGGAGGACGAGCGTGGCGAGCCCGGCGAAGCGGCCGCGCTGCCCGCGCCTGAAGGTCCGACGGTCGAGGATCGACCGCGCGGGCCGCGGGTGGTGCAGATGTAAGAACAATTCTCCGGACCGGGGAGGATTTAGCTCGTCAGAAACGCGACCAGGCTCTTCACCTTCTTCTGACGCCATTGGGGCAGCGGGGCGACGAGCCAGTAGGCGCGGCGGCCTTCGTCCGGCCCTTCGAGTGTGGTCAGGCGCCCGTCCTCCAGCGCATCCTCCACCAGCAGGTAGGGGAGCACGGCCTTGCCCAGCCCGGCGACAGCGCTGGAGAGCGCCTGGCCGGCGTTGCCCACCTCGACCGTCGCCTCGGCGCCTTCGGGCAGCGGGGCGCCGGGCCAGTCGATCCACTGGTCGGGCGCGCCTTCCGCCGCGACGACCACGCGGCGCGCGGGGGCGAGCTCGACCCCTTCGAGATCGCCCGGCCCATCGACCAGCCGCACTGCGACGTCGAGGTTGGTCTCGGTGAAATCGGCGTTCTCGTCCGCGACGAAGCGGAAGCGGATGCCGGGGTTGGCGTTGCGGAACGCGGCGAGGCGCGGGGCGAGCCACTGGGCGTAGAATTCGCGCGGGGCCGCCACGGTGTAGCGGTCGCTTGCCTGCCCCGCCTGCATCGCCTGGACCGATTCCTCGAACTTGAGGAACCCTTCGCGCAGCGCGTCAAGCCCGGCGAGGCCCTCCTCGGTCAGTTCGAGCCCCTTGCTCGTGCGGCGGAACAGCACGGTGCCGAGGTGATCCTCGAGCGCGCGGATCTGCTGGCCGACCGCGGCGGGGGTTACCGCCAGCTCGTCCGCAGCGCGGGTGAAACTGAGGTGGCGCGCGGCGGCGTCGTAAACGCGCAGGGCGTTGAGGGGCAGGTGCGTGCGCTTCATCGTGCCGGTGCGGATAGCGGCAAGCCGCTGGCGCCGCAATCGTGCGCGGCGTAACACAACCGTAACACCCGGTCAGCAAGGGGAGAGTCCGGAACTTGGCACGTCGCATGAACGCATACACGCAAGGCCCGGCCGATCCGGCCCACAGCGACGTCGCAATCGATGCGTCCGATCGCTACGTCAATCGCGAGCTGAGCTGGCTGTCGTTCAACCGCCGCGTGCTCGCCGAATCGGAGAACGAGCGCTACCCGCTGCTCGAGCGGCTGCGGTTCCTCTCGATCTCGGCGAGCAATCTCGACGAGTTCACGATGATCCGCATCGCCGGGCTCGAGGGGCAGGCCACCCGCGGGATCGAGACCACCGCGATCGACGGGCGCGACCCGCGCCAGCAGCTCGCCGCGATCCGCGAGCAGGTGCTGGCGGTGGAGGCGCGGCAGCAGCGCGCGCTCGAGACTTTGCGGGGGCTGCTTGCCGAAGAGGGCATTCTGATCGCCGAGATCGACGAACTCGACGGCGAACAGCGGGACTGGCTCGAGCATTACTTCACCACCGACATCCTGCCGCTGATCACGCCGCAGGCGATCGACCCGAGCCACCCCTTCCCGTTCGTCGCGAACTTCGGGATGGGGGTGCTGTTCCGATTGAAGCGCGGCAAGCGCCAGCCCGATCTGGTCGAGATGGTGCTGATCCCGAGCGGCGCGCCGCGCTTCGTGCGGGTGCCCGGGCGGCAGGCGGTCTATGTCGCGATCGAGAAGCTGATCGTGCGCTATGCGGGCGAGCTGTTTCCCGGCTTCAAGATCCTCGGCGACGGGCTGTTCCGGGTGCTGCGCGACAGCGACATCGAGGTCGAGGAGGAGGCCGAGGACCTCGTCCGCCTGTTCCGCACCGCGATCCAGCGGCGGCGGCGCGGGCGCGCGGTGCTGCTCGAGCTCGACCGCGAATGCGACGGCGCGGCCGAGGCGCTGCTGCGCGAGCAGTTCGACGTCGACAGCGCGATGATCGTGAAATCGGGCGGAATGCTCGGCCTGCGCCACCTCGACGCGATCTGCGCCGAGCCGCGCCCCGATCTCAAGTTCGCGCCGTTCAGCCCGCGCTATCCCGAGCGCATCCTGGCGCACGACGGCGACTGCTTCTCCGCGATCCGCGAGAAGGATATCGTCATCCATCACCCCTACGAGAGCTTCGAGGTGGTGGTCGACTTCCTGCATCAGGCGGCAACCGACCCGGCGGTGGTCTCGATCAAGCAGACGCTCTACCGCGCGGGCGACCAGTCGCCGGTGATCGCGGCGCTGATCGAGGCCGCGATGGCGGGCAAGGCGGTGACCGCGGTGGTCGAGCTCAAGGCGCGCTTCGACGAGGAGCGCAACATCCACTGGGCGACCGAGCTCGAGCGCGCGGGCGTGCAGGTGATCTACGGCTTCATGGAGTGGAAGACCCACGCCAAGGTCAGCCTGGTGGTGCGGCGCGAGGAGGAGGGTTACCGCACCTACTGCCACTTCGGCACCGGCAATTATCACCCGACCAACGCGCGCATCTACACCGACCTCAGCTATTTCACCGCGGACCCGGCGCTGGGGCGCGATGCGGCCAAGCTGTTCAACTTCATCACCGGCTACGTCGAGCCGCGCGGGATGGAGGCGATCGCGATCTCGCCGATCGGGCTCAAGGAGCGCCTGTTCGAGCTGATCGACGGCGAGATAGCCAATGCTCGCGCGGGCAAGCCGGCGGGCGTCTGGGCCAAGCTCAACGCGATCACCAACCGCGCGGTGATCGACAAGCTCTACGAGGCGAGCGCGGCCGGGGTCGAGATCCAGCTCATCGTGCGCGGCATCTGCTGCCTGCGCGCAGGCGTGCCGGGGCTGTCGGAGAACATCCACGTCAAGTCGATCATCGGCCGCTTCCTCGAACACGGCCGCGTGTGGGCGTTCGGCAACGGCCACCGCCTGCCGAGCAAGCACGCGGCGGTGTTCGTGACCTCGGCCGACGCGATGAGCCGCAACCTCGACCGCCGGGTCGAGGTGCTGGTGCCGATCGCGAACAAGACCGTGCACGATCAGGTGCTCGACCAGGTCATGCTGGCGAACATCCTCGATACCGAGCAGAGCTGGCAGCTCTATCCGAACGGGCAGTACGAGCGGATGCGGGTGGAAGACGGCGAGGCCGGGGGCGGCTTCAACTGCCACGAATATTTCATGAGCAACCCTTCGCTCTCCGGCCGAGGCTCGGCACTGAAGGCGGGCGCAGTGCCCAAGCTGCGCCTGGAGGACGACGCGGGATGACGGCGATGCGACCGATCGGGCGGCGCGCGCGGCGCGGCCAGCACAATGCGCGGCGCGCGGTGATCGATATCGGCTCGAACACCGTGCGGCTGGTGGTCTACGACGGGCCTGCGCGCGCGCCGCGCACGCTGTGGAACGAGAAGGTCGCGGCGCGGCTGGGGCGCGATCTCGCGAGCACCGGGCGCATTCCCGAGGAAGCGATCGACCAGGCGCTGGCGGCGCTGGCGCGCTTCGCGCTGCTGACCGAGGAGCTCGAGGTCCACGACGTGCAGACCGTCGCAACCGCGGCATCGCGCGATGCGGAGAACGGCGCGGAATTCCTCGGCCAGGTGCGCGAACTGGGGCTCGAACCGCGGCTCCTGAGCGGCGAGGACGAGGCGATCGCCTCCGCCTACGGTGTGATCGGTGCCTTCCCCGGCGCACGCGGCGTGGTCGCGGACCTCGGCGGCGGCAGCCTGGAACTGGTCGCGGTGGAGGACGAAGGATGCCACGACGGCGCGAGCCTGCCGCTCGGCACGCTACGCCTGCCCGCGCTTTCCGCGAAGGGCGACGAAGCGTTCCGGCGCGCGGTGAGCGCTGCCATCGAGACGGCCGGGTGGGCGGCGGCGCATCCCGGCCCCCTCTACATGGTCGGCGGCACCTGGCGCGCGCTGGCGGCCTACGCGATGCGAGGCGCGGACTATCCGCTGACCGACCCGCACGCCTTCCGCCTCGATGTGAACGAGGCCGACCGGATTGCGCGCAAGATTGCCAAGTCCGATCCGGCCAAGCTGGCGGATATCGAAGGCATCGGCCCACTGCGCGCCGAATCGCTGCCCGACGCCGCGGCCATGCTTCGCGTCATGCTCGAACGACTGGCGCCCGAGGCGCTGGTGTTCTCGAGCTGGGGCCTGCGCGAAGGGCTGCTCCACGCCCGGCTCGATCCGCTCGAACGCGCGAAAGACCCACTGATCGTAGCGGTGGCCGATTTCGCGGCGACGCTCGGCAGCGCGGTCACCGACGCTGCACTGATGAGCGCCTGGGTGGTCGACATCTCGCAGGGCGGCCCGCCGGAGAACGAAAGGCTGCGGCTCGCAGGCGCGCTGCTCTCGCTCGCGCTGCAGCGGGTCGAGCCGAACTTCCGGGTCAGCCAGGCGCTCGAATGGGCGCTCGACAAGCGCTGGGTCGGCCTCGACGCGCGCGGACGCGCGATGATCGCCGCGACGCTGCTGGGCAGTTGCAGCAAGACCGGCTGGCCGCGCCGCGTGGACCAGCTCGCCCCCGAGGCGGACCTGTGCGAGGCGATGGGCTGGGGCCTCGCGATGCGCCTCGCCCGCCGCATGGGCGCGACCACGCGCGTCTCGCTCACCACCAGCGCGCTGGAGCGCAAGACGAACAAACTCGTCCTGCGCCTCGACGAAAGCCGCGCCGCACTGGCCGGCCAAGGCGTGATGCGCGACCTCGCGACGCTGGCAGGCTGGTTCGGGCTGGAGCCGGAACTGCGGATCGGGGGTTAGGGACGAGTCTCCGTCCGTTTGGAACCGACTCTAACGACCCTGTTTCGGTCACTTCTGGAATCACGAATCGCTGGGAATGTTGCCTTCAAATTGAGCCGCGCCTTCGTGAGGGGCATGCCAAGGCGGAGCAGCTGCCATCCACATATCAGCTTGAACCCTGAAGCCAGTTGCATCGTCGAAAGCACCGACTTTGATGGCGACCATCGTCGGATTGCTATCCGGCCTCGAGAAAACCTGAACGCCGCACTGGCTGCAAAAAAAGGTTCCGCCGCTTGTTGGCTTCGCCTTGAAGACAGATGGTTCACCATCCGTCAGCCTGAAGCCAGCATCGTTGAACACCCAAGTTAAGTTGGCTGATCCCCCGGCCATATACTGGCAATCACGGCAGTGGCACGCGACCCCGCCGAGTGGCTCACCCTCAACAAGAAATCTGATTTTACCGCATCGGCAGCCACCAGTCCTCATGGACACCTCCGTTCGCAGAACAACCTCATGTTTCGTAAAGATGATTTCTCATAGATTCAATTTCACACGGTCGCTGATCGCGATAGTGCACAGTTTGAGCTTTTGTTAGGCTAGCTCGTAGATGGACAATGGAGCAATGAGATGGAAGGCGATCTGACAGGTGGATGTCTGTGCGGTGCCGTGCGCTACACCCTTAGCGACGGTTTTCGATTTCGACCGTACGCATGTCATTGCACCGACTGTCAGACGCGAACTGGCGCAGCCTTCAGTGAGCACAGGTTGTTCGCCAAACAAGACCTGGACATCGAAGGCGATTTGGACACCGGCTCGTATGAACAACCGAGCGGTGCTTTATCAACGATCTGGGGCTGTGCGACGTGCAAAGTCCGAATCTTCGCAGAAAATGACAAACGGCCGGGCTTTGCATCGTTGCGCTGCGGGACCCTCGATCGGAGCCATGAAATCGAGCCCGCCGCTCATCTGTGGGTCAACAGCAAACAAGCATGGGTAACGCTTCCTGACGGAGTGCCCGCACTTGCCGAACAACCGCAGACGCAGGCTGAGTGGATAGCGCTTGTCGGCCCTACCGCGAGCTAGCGATCACATTTGCGCTGTCCGCGTAAAGCCGCCATTCGCCTTCCCACCCGGTAGCTGCCCTAACCCGCGTCTAATCCGCCGTCGCAGGCGCCGCGAGGGGGAAGAACGGGATGCGCACCTCGAGCGGGGTGCCGTCGGCGCGGTGGAAGGTGTAGAAGCCTTCCATCGAGCCGTGCGGGGTCGCCAGCGGGCAGCCCGAGACGTAGTCGTGGCTCTCGTTCGGGCCGAGCACCGGCATCTCGCCGACCACGCCCTCGCCGTCGACCAGGTTCACCATCCCGCGCGAATCGGTGATGCGCCAGTGGCGGGTCATCAGCTGGACCCGCTCGCCCGAGCCGTTCTCGATCCGGATGTGATAGACCCAGAACCACTTGCCCGCCTCGGGCTGCGATTGCTCGGGCAGGAAGTTGACCGCCACGCGGACGACGATCCCATCGGTGATCGCGGCATGCTGGAACAGCTGTTTCATCGCGGCCAAGGATAATGGCAAGCGGCCGGGGCGGTAAAGGGCGGTGTTAGATGGCCCGAGCTAAAGCCCGGCCACGCTGAGCGCGCGGTCGAGGTCTTCCTTGAGGTCCTCGACGTCCTCCAGCCCGACGTTGAAGCGCAGCAGGCCCTCGGTCACGCCCATCTCGGTGCGCGCGTCCTCGGTCATGCCCGCGTGGGTCGAGCTCGCGGGGTGGCACATGAGGCTGCGCGCGTCGCCGATGTTGTTCGAGATGTCGATCAGCTCGAGCGCGTCGAGCACCGCGAAGGCCTGCGTGCGGTCGGCCACCTCGAACGCGAAGATCGGACCCACGGCGTCCATCTGCCGCGCAGCGAGCGCGTGGCCCGGGTGGCTTTCGAGGCCGGGGTGGAGCACGCGGCGGGCGCGGCCCTCGACCAGACGGCCGAGTTCGAGCGCGTTCTCGCTCTGCTTGTGCGCGCGCAGGCTCAGCGTTTCGAGGCCCTTGTGGACGACCCAGGCGTTGAACGGCGAGAGGTTGGGGCCAGTGTTGCGCTGGAACGGCAGCAGCACCTCGTCGATGAATTGCTGCGAGCCGCAGACCGCGCCCGCCAGCACCCGGCCCTGCCCGTCCATCAGCTTGGTCGCCGAATAGGCGACCACGTCGGCGCCGAATTCGAGCGGGCGCTGGAGCGCGGCGGTGGCGAAGGCGTTGTCGACCACGCTGACGATCCCGCGCGACTTCGCCAGCCCGCAAACGAATTCGAGGTCGACCACGTCGAGCGTCGGGTTGGCCGGGGTCTCGAAGAAGAACACTTTCGTGTTCGGCCGGATCGCGGCTTCCCACGCGGCGTTGTCGGCGCTGTCGATCACCGTGGTCTCGATCCCGAAGCGCGGGCACAGGTGGTCGACCAGCCAGCGGCAGGAACCGAACGCGGCGCGCGCGGCGACCACGTGGTCGCCCGCGGAAAGCTGGCACAGCAGCGCGGCCGTCATCGCGGCCATGCCGCTCGCCTGCGCGCGGCACGCCTCCGCGCCTTCCATCAGCGCGATCCGCTCCTCCAGCATGGCGACGGTCGGGTTCTGGAGCCGCGAGTACGTCATCCCCTCGGCTTCGCCCGCGAAGCGCGCCGCGGCAGTGCCGGCGTCGTCGTAAGTGTAGCCCGAGGTGAGGAACAGCGCCTCGCTCGTCTCGCCGTGCTCGCTGCGCCAGGTGCCCCCGCGCACCGCCTGCGTCGCGGGGCGCCACTTGCGTGTAATCGCGCGGTCCATGCCGGTCGTCTTTTTCATGGCGCGCGCTCTAGACTCTGTTTTGCCCAGTGGGAAGGCGGGTCTGCGGGCGACGATCGACGGAAAGGCGTCAACGGCCGCGGGGGCGCAATTTCCAGCCGCTGCGGCGAAGCTCGACCCGGCGGCCGCACCAACGGCACCGGCCGGTCAGTTCGTCGCCCGGCGTGCGAACGCGACCTCCATCGACCTTGTGCCCGAACAAGCGGCAGCGAATATTTCGAGTCATAGCGCGGCTCCAATGCCTGCGCCCCCGGAACGATCCCCAATCGATCGACTTTTCTCGGATCGACCGATCTGGCGCATATATCACATTTGTTTGAGAAATTTGGGAGCTCGGCCCGTCGCATGGCTTGCTCCGCCGGGCGGCGATCCCTATCCCGGCGTCGATGAACCGAGCACCCGATCATCCGCGCGACCCGGTCGGGTGGCAGGTCGCGCTCGCGATCGGTTTCTTCGTGCTTTGCCTCGTTCGGCTGGGCGTGCCGAGTGCGCCGTACTTCGACGAAATCCATTACCTGCCGGCGGCACGCGCCCTGCTCGACGGCAGCGAGTATCTCAACCGCGAGCACCCGCTGCTGGGCAAGGAGCTGATCGCACTCGGTATCGCGCTGTTCGGCGATAACGCCTGGGGCTGGCGGATCGTGCCGGTCTTTGCAGGAACGGGCGCGCTCTACGCGTTCATGCGCGCGCTTTGGTTCGCGAGCATGTCGCGCTACGCCTCGATCGCCTACGGCTTGCTGCTGGCGAGCGGGTTCGCGTTGTTCGTGCACAGCCGGATCGCGATGCTCGACGTTTTCTTCGTCGCCTTCCTAGCGCTCGCGCTGTGGCAGTGTGCGGCGGCGGTGCGCGAGCCCGAGGGAGCCCGCGGGCGGCTGGCGCTAGCAGGCGTCGCGTTGGGGCTTGCGATGGGCGCAAAGTGGAATGCGGTGCCGATCGCCGTGCTGCCCGGGCTTGCGTTCCTCGCCGCGCGGCTGGCGGCGGGACGGCGGCGGCCGTTCGCCAGCCGGCGCGGAATTCCGGTGCCGGGCATCTCGCTGCTCGAAGCCGCACTGTGGCTCGGCGCGGTGCCGCTAGCAGTGTACTGGCTCACCTTCCTGCCCGCTTACGGCGTCGCGCGCGGCGCGATCGAGCCCGGCGGCTTCGTCGAGCTGCACCGGCAGATTATCGCGATGCAGGAAAGCGTGGTCGAGCCGCATCCCTACCAGTCGCGCTGGCCCGAGTGGCTCTTCAACCTGCGCGCGATCTGGTATCTCTACGAGCCGGTCGACGGGGCGCAGCGCGGGATCTTGCTGATCGGCAATCCGCTGACGATGCTGCTCGGCCTGCCGGCGATGGTCTGGGCGGTGTGGCGCAGCGTCAGGGGCGACCGCGCGGCGCTTGCAGTGGTCGTGCTCTATGCCGTGAGCCTGGGCTTCTGGATGATCGTAAACAAGCCGATCCAGTTCTACTACCACTATTTCCTGCCGAGCTGCTTCCTGCTCGCCGCGCTGGCGCTCGCGCTCGACGATCTGCGCTGCCGCGGCTGGCGTCGGCTGACGACGATCACGCTGATCGCTAGCGCGGCGCTGTTCGCATGGTTCTACCCGATCCTCAGCGCCGCGCCGCTCGATAGCGAGCGCAGCTTCGCCTTCTGGATGTGGCTCGACGGGTGGCGATGAACTGGTTCACGCAAAGGCGCTAAGGCGCAAAGGTTCTTTCGCCGCGAAGCGGTACTCACATTTCGGATGGCGGTACGCAAGCTTGGCCGACGCCTGACCATCCACCGTTCGCCCTTTGAGTGCGGCTACGCCGCAAAGGCGATCTCTTCGCGCCTTTGCGCCTTTGCGTGATAAACTATCTCCGCCCCCACACGAAACGGCTCGAGAGCGCGTAGTTCCACACGGCGCCGACGACGATCCCGGCGCCGGCGGCGAGGAGCCAGTGGAGGCCTTCCGCTTTCAGCAGCCCCGCGACCGCGACATTGGCCACCGCGCCCACCGCGCAAGTCGCGCAGAAGCCTGCCCAGCCGCGCAGCATCGCGGCCGCGCCGTGAAGGCGGCGGTCGCGGTAGGTCAGCCAATTGTTGAGCCAGAAGTTGAATGTCATCGCGGCGAAGGTCGCCAGCGCCTGCGAGGGGAGGAAGGCGAGCTCCGCCCCGCGATAGAGCAGCGCGAGCAGCGCGACATGGACCAGCACCCCGAGACCGCCGACGGTGCCGAACAGCGCGAAGCGGGTCGGAATCGCCCGCCCGAAGCTCTTGTCGTAGAGCCCGATCAGGAAATCGAACGCGATCGCGCGGTCGAGCTTGCTCGCGCCGCTACGACGCGCGGCGAAGCGCAGCGGGAACTCGCGCACGCGCAGCGGCCGCGGGGCGCTGGCGAGCAGGTCGAGCAGGATCTTGAACCCGATGCCCGACAGCCGCGGCGCGAGGCGGCGCGCGGTGGCGGTCTCGAGCACGAAGTAGCCGCTCATCGGATCGGTCAGATCGACCCCCGAAAGCCGCCGCGCGAGGCGGTTGGCGAGCCGCGAGCTCCGTTCGCGGCGTTCGCTCGAGAGGCCACCGGCGCTCGCCCCCTCGACGAAGCGGCTGGCGACCGCGACCTCGTATTCGCCGCTCTCGACCGCGGCGAGCATCGCGGGGAGCAGCGCCGGATCGTGCTGGTGGTCGGCGTCCATCACCGCGACGAAGGGCGCGGCGGTGGCGCAGATACCCTCGATCGCGGCCGAGGACAGCCCGCGCCGCCCGATCCGCTCGATCACCCGCACCCGCGGGTCTGTGCGCGCGATCCGGCGCGCTTCCTCGGCGGTGCCGTCGGCGCTCGCATCGTCGACCACGATCGCTTCCCAGCCCTCGGGCCCGAGCGCCTCGGCGATCCGGTCGACCAGCGGCGCGAGATTGTCGCGCTCGTCGAGCGTGGGGAGGATGACGGCGAGCTTGGGCACTAAATCCTCCCCGGCGCGGGGAGGGGGACCGCGAGACCCGCAGGGGCTCGGGGTGGAGGGGCACAGGCCGAATGCTCGGGACGCTGCGTTGGGAGCCGCTTGGACGTGCCCCTCCACCATGCTGCGCATGGTCCCCCTCGCCGTGCCGGGGAGGATTTCAAGCGAGCCGCTCCAGCACTGCGTCGCCGATCTCGCCTGTCCCGGCCGTTCCGCCGAGATCGCCGCCGCGCACGCCGTCCGCCAGCGCCTTCGCCACCGCTACCTCGATCCGCGCCGCATCGCGCTCGCGGCCGAACGAATGGCGCAGCATCATCGCGGCCGAAAGGATCGTCGCCATCGGGTTCGCCTTGTCCTGCCCGGCGATATCGGGCGCGCTGCCGTGGATCGGTTCGTAGAGGCCGAACGTGCCGAATTCGGTCGTGCGCTCGCCCAACGCGGCGCTTGCGAGCAGGCCGATCGAGCCGACGCACATGCTCGCCTGGTCCGAAAGGATGTCGCCGAACAGGTTGCCGGTGACGATCACGTCGAACCGGCCCGGATCGCGCACGAGCTGCATCGCGGCGTTGTCGACGTACATGTGCTCGAGCGAAACCTCGGGATAGTCGGCGGCGACCTCGATCACGACGTCGCGCCAGAGCTGGCTGGTTTCGAGCACGTTGGCCTTGTCCACGCTGACGAGCCGCCGCTGGCGGCCCTGCGCGGCGCGGAAGGCGACGTGCGCGATGCGGCGCACCTCGTCCTCGGTGTAGCTCATCATGTCCCAGCCCTGTCGCCGCCCGTCGTCCGTCGTGCGCGTGCCCTTGTCGCCGAAATAGACATCGCCGTTCAATTCGCGCACGATGAGGAGGTCGATCGCGCGCGCGATCTCGGGCCGCAGCGCGGACATGGCTTCGAGGCCGGGGAAGGTGGTCGCCGGGCGCAGGTTGGCGAACAGGCCGAGCTCGACGCGCAGGCCGAGGATCGCCTGTTCGGGCCGCAAGTGGCGCGCGAGGGTGTCGCACGAAGGGTCGCCCACCGCGCCGAACAGCACCGCGTCCGCCGCGCGCGCCATCTGCAGCGTCTCGGCGGGGAGCGGGTGGCCATGACGGTGATAGGCGATCCCGCCCACGTCGCCCTCGAACAGCACGAGGCCGGGCAGGTCGAGCGCCTGAAGCACCCGCACCGCCTCGCGCGTCACTTCGGGGCCGATCCCGTCGCCGGGAAACACAGCAATCTTCATGGCTTCATCCGCCCCAGTCGTTCGCGCAGCATGGAGCGCGCGGCCATAACATCGGCCCGGCGGTCGGCAAGCAGGTAGCGCTCGATCGGCGGCCCCTGCGCGGCAAACAATTCCAGCAGCGCCTCAAGCCCCGCTTCGGCAGGCGGTTGCGCGCCGCCGTAGCCGAGCTCGCGCAGCAGCAGCGCCTCGTAGGCGACCAGCGCAGGCAGCCAGCCACGCGCCGCGGGCGCCTGGCAGATCGCCTCAAGAACCGCGAGCAAGGCGCTGTAGATATTGGGATAGGCGTTGCGCTCGGGCAGCACGGTGGCTGTCAGCGCGGTGACCCAGCCGATCGCCGCGGCGGGCAGCGGCTCGCCCAGCCACGGCCCCCGGCTGCGCACCAGCTCGAGCCGGGCGAACGGGAGTTGGCTGTCCGACCGGGCGCGCAGCTCGACCTCCACGAGGTTGCCGGGGATCACCACCGGCCGAAGCTGCCGCCCGCGCCCGCCGGAGACATAGCCCGCGACCATGCCGTGTTCCTCGGTCAGCAGGCGCGCGATCACCGCCGTCTCGCCATGCGGCCGCGCGGCGACGAGGATGGCGGGGGCGCGGACGTGCATCCGCGCTCCTTAGCCGGTCAGCCCGGCGATTGCGAAGCGGGTTCGAGGTCTCGCGTTCGGTCGGCCTGCGCGGCCCCGCGCTTGCTCAGCGCGACGGCGAGGCTTTCGCCGCGGCCCATGGTCCAGTTTTTCTGCATCCGGACGCCGGGATTCGGCGCGGACCAGATCTCGCCGGTGGCGTCGATCGCGGTGACCCAGATCAGGTCGTGTTCCTGCCCGTAATCGATCACGCCGATCGCGTAGCCGTCGCCCTTGTCGAGCACGTGGAGCGGGATCGGGGGGTCGAGCTGGGTGAACATGGCAACTGCCTTTCCACCCGCGCAACGGGCGACGGAATGTTCGGTTCCGGGGTTAACTTTTGCGATTAAGCCCTTGAACTGTCAGCCGCCGCCGATCCGGGCCTCGAGCGCGGCAATCCGGTCGGCGAGCGCTTCGTTCTCCTCGCGCGCCTTGGCGGCCATCGCCTTGACCGCGTCGAACTCCTCGCGGCTGACGAAGTCCATCCCGCCCATCGCTTCCTTGACGCGCTCGCGCGCGCTCTCGCGCGCCTCGCGCGTCATGCCGGCGAAAGTGCCCGCGGCTCCGTTGAGGAGCTTCACGAAATCGGCGATCATCGGGTTCTGGCTTTGCATGGCGGCTATGTGGGCGTCGCGCACGCGAAGCTCAACTCAAATCTCGATCCGCTGCACCGCCCCGCTTTCCTCCGGCGCGCCGTCGGCGTTCGGGTTGAGACGGAGAAACTCGTAGTTGAGCAGTGTCGCGAACAGAATCCACGCGAGATAGGGCAGCAGCAGCGCCCCGGCGAGGCGGCGGACGCGCCAGAACAGCACGATCGTCGCGATCACCAGCATGTCGAGCACCGCGATCACCGCGAGCGCGGCGCCGATCCGGTGCGCGCCGAAGAAGGTCGGGCTCCACGCGAGGTTGACCGCGAACTGGAGCGCGAAGAGCACGATCGCCGCGGTCCGCCCGCGCGCGCCCCAGGCGGCGCAGACGAGCGCGAGCGCTAAGCCCATCATCGCGTAGAGCACCGTCCACACGATCCCGAACCACATCGGCGGCGGAAAGATCGCGGGCTTTTCGAGCGCGGCGAACCACGGGCTGTCCGGCCCGCTCTGCGCCACTGCGCCCGACAGATAGCCGAGCAGCATGCAGGCGGGGACGGTGAACAGCGCCCAGCGGACGACGCTGGCGCGCAACTGGCCGCGCGAGGCGAGAGCGGTCATGGAATCTCCCGGAAAACCACCGATTCGGCAGGGCGATATTGGCGGGGTGGTGCATCGCGCGCAAGCGAGCCACAGCGGAAGAGCAAAGCTAAGATTCGCGCAGAGGCGCGGAGACGCAGAGGTATTGCGCGCTACTCATCGTTCATCATTGCCCGCGAATGCGGCAATCCTCTCTCACCAGATTGAATTGATTCCCCGCGTTCGCGGGGTCAGGCGAGAGTTCATTGAGCGAATCATCTCTGCGCCTCCGCGCCTCTGCGCGAACACTATCTTCGAGGCCGATGCTACGATGATGGATCAGCCACGTTCAGCCGAGATCAGGAACTCGACATTGCCCTCGGGCCCGGTGATCGGGCTTTCGACCACGCCCTGCACCGCCCATCCCGCGCCTTCGAGCCAGCCGCGCACCTCGTCGCAGACGCGCGCGTGGAGCGCCGGGTCGCGCACCACCCCACCCTTGCCGACTTCGTCGCGGCCGACCTCGAACTGCGGCTTGATCAGCGCCACCAGCCGGCATTGCGGCGCGGCCAGTTCCATCGGCCTTTCCAGCACCTTGGCGAGCGAAATGAAGGACGCGTCGCAGACGATCCAGCCGCAGGCACGGTCGATCTGCTCGCGGGTGAGCACGCGCGCGCTGGTCTGTTCGAGCACGGTCACCTGCGGATCCTGACGCAGCTTCCACGCAAGCTGGTTCGTCCCGCTGTCGACCGCGAACACGTGCGCCGCGCCCTTGCTCAGCAGCACGTCGGTGAAGCCGCCGGTGGAGCTGCCGACGTCGATCGCCACCGCACCCGCCGGGTCGAGTCCGAAATGGTCGAGCGCGTGGGCGAGCTTGATCCCGCCGCGCGAAACCCACGGATGATCGCGCCCGCGCACCTCGAGCGGCGCATCCTCGGCAAGCTGCTGACCCGGCTTGGCCATCCGGGTCTCGCCCGAGAACACCAGCCCCGCCATCACCAGGGCCTGCGCGCGCGTACGGCTCTCGGCGAGACCGCGGGCGACGAGGAGCTGATCGAGGCGCTGTTTTACGGGCATGGACCCGAATGCGGTTAGCGATCATTGTTGGAGCAAGAAACCTCGGAGATTCGCTTGAGCTACCGCGCCGCCATCGTCACCCTTTCCTGCCTCGCGCTCGCCTGCTGCGCGCAGCCGGCACCCGAGCCGACTCCTCCTCCGCCGACCCCCACGCCCGCGCCGCCTCCCCCACCGCCACCGACCGTGACCCAGCCGACTTACGACAACTGGATGGACGCGCCCGCGACGCAGGGCGACTGGTACTTCCGCACGCTCGACGACGGATCGCAGGCCATGTTCGGCCCGGGGCAGAGCGAGGCGCGCTTCGCGCTGACCTGCAACCGCGGCACGCGCACGATCACGCTGACCCGCGCGGGCAACGCGTCGGGCCAGACGGCGATGCGTATCCGCACCGAAACCGCCGACCGCACGATCGCCGCACAGTCGGCGGGCACCGGGCTGTCGATGATCGCCGCGACCCTCCCCGCGACTGATCCGCTCCTCGCGGCGATGGCCTTTTCCAAGGGGCGCTTCGCGGTGGAAACTGCGGGTCTGCCCACGCTCTACATCCCGGCCTGGCCCGAGGTGACGCGGGTGATCGAGGACTGTCGCTGATCTTGCATCCGGCGTTACCGACCGACTTCGGCGCCGGCGTCGCAGGTTCAGCTCGGCCGGACCAAAAAAAGGCCCGCGAGACGCTCGCGGGCAACAGCGGACAATTCTGACTTGGGAAAAGTTTTTTTCAAGGCTTGTTTTCACCGAGTCAGCGATTCAAATTGTACCTCGAGGCCAGCGGCGAACGCGGTTCTCAGCCCGCCGGTGAAACGGCAGGTTCGGCTCAATAGCGCGAAAGGAGGTGATCCGATGTCTCATGGTTCAGCAGGGAGGTCGGTAAGTTTCCGCGCGGGGCACTATCACTGAGCAGACAGCGATAGAGGCTTCGTGAGCGGCGCTATCGGCCGCTGACCATGCGAAGGGTCGTTTCGGCGAAGGTCGAAACGGCCCTTCTCATTTGTGGCGCGCGCTCTTGCCCTCCCCGGACCCGCGCACTAACCGGACGCGCATGGATTTCGAACATCTTCCCCACGCCGCCCCGGTGCCTTCCGCCACCCGCGACGAAGCGCTCGCCAATCCCGGCTTCGGTACGCTGTTCACCGATCACATGGTCGAGATCGATTACGATGCCGACAAGGGAGGTTGGCATTCGGCGAAAGTCTGTCCGCGCGGCCCGATCGAACTCGATCCGGCGGCCGCGGTGCTGCATTACGCGCAGGAAATCTTCGAGGGAATGAAGGCCTACAAGCACGAAGACGGCTGCATCGCGCTGTTCCGGCCCGAGGCGAACGCGCGGCGCTTCAACCGGTCGGCCGACCGCATGGCGATGCCGCACCTGCCCGAGGAGTTGTTCCTCGAATCGATCCGCCGCCTGCTCGCGGTGGACAAGGACTGGTTTCCTACCGTCGAAGGGGGCTCGCTCTACCTGCGGCCGTTCATGTTCGCGAGCGAGGCGTTCCTCGGCGTGCGCCCGGCGAAGAAGTACAAGTACATGGTCATAGCCAGTCCCGCGGGGAACTATTTCAAATCGGGCGCGCCGGCGGTGAATATCTGGGTCAGCCGCGACTACGTGCGCGCGGCGCCGGGCGGCACCGGCGCGGCCAAGACCGGCGGCAACTATGCCGCCAGCCTCGTGCCTCAGGCCGAGGCGACCGAAAAGGGCTGCGATCAGGTCGTGTTTCTCGACGCGGTCGAGCGCAAGTGGATCGAGGAACTGGGCGGCATGAACCTGTTCTTCGTGTTCGACGATGGCACGGTGCTCACCCCTCCCCTCACCGGCACGATCCTGCCCGGGATCACCCGCGACAGCCTGATCGCGCTGCTGCGCGAGGAAGGGCTCGAGGTGCGCGAGGAGCCCTATTCGATCGACCAGTGGCGCGCGGACGCGGGCAGCGGCAAGCTGGTCGAGACGATGGCCTGCGGCACCGCCGCGGTAGTCACGCCGGTCGGCAAGGTGGCCGGGCCGGAGGGTGAGTTCACCATCGGCAGCGGCGGACCGGGGCAACTGACCACCAAGTTGCGCGAGCGGCTCGTGGGCATCCAGCGCGGGCGCGTGGACGACACGCATGGGTGGGTGACGCGGCTTTCGTGAGGTCCCGCGGAGGCGGGAACCTCTTGCCGCGGGCGCTCCGTCCGATAGCCTGAGGTCCTCGCCTTCCGCGTGAGACCCGCTAAATTCGGCTGAGGCGCATCGCAAGACCGGCGAGGTGGGGGGCAGCGCCCGCCAGGCGCGCCAGTCCTTGGCCTGTTGCGGATCGCTCGGCCAGTTTCCACACGAGGTTCGCCACCGCCACCGGGCGGCGGGCGCGGCGGGCAAAGGCGCGCTGGTATTCGGGCGCAGACTTGTCGGCGAGGAACGCCTCGGCCGCCGCGCGGGCGCTGGTGAGGGCGATGCCCATGCCCTCGCCGGCGAGCGAGGGGATCACCGCCGCCTGGTCGCCGAGGCGGTAGAGACCCGGCGCGGTGTCGAGCGCGATCCAGCCGTAGGGGACCGCGCCCACCGTATCGATCGGCAGGTCGGGCGCGGCGTGCGCCATGCGGTCGCCGAACGCGCGATGGCGCTCGGCCAGCCGGTCGAGCAGCGCGCGCGGATCGCCGTCCGCCTCCGCCAGCAGCGACTTGCGCACCGCGAGGCAGACGTTCGCCGAGCCATCCTCCTGGAGGACGATGCCGGCGTAGCCGCCATCGAAGAAGTGCAGTTCGATGGTTTTCGCGAGCAGGCTTGCAAGCGCGGCCGAAGCGGGAGCGCGAATACGGAGGCCGAGCGCGGGATCGGCCGACTGGCGCGGGCGGCCCCCGCCGCGCACGTCGTGCTTGCCGGTGGCGAGGAAGATCGCATCCGAATGCCATTCCTGCCGTTCGCCCTCGATGACGCCCTGCGCAATGTGCCGCGCGCGATCGATCTCCAGCCGGGCGCCCGCCGCCACTGCACGCGCGCGCAGCGCGGAGTCGAGTGCATGGCGCGAGAGCCCCCAGGCGGGTTCGGGCAGCGCAGCCTCGGCCCGGGTTTCGCCCGCAAACAGCGCAAGCCGCTCGACCCGGTGCGCGCCGAGCGCCTCGGCATCGAGACCGAGCTTGCGCAGCGCCGCGACCGTCCGCCAGCTCATGAAGCCGCCGCACAGCGCGTCGCCCACCTCCGCATCGCGGTCGATCAGCACCGGGGTCGCGCCCTCGCGAGCGAGCGCGATCGCCGCGGCGCTCCCCGCCGGCCCCGCGCCGAGGACGATCGGCGCGCTCAGCGCAGTTTCTCGACACAAAGGCGGAACGGAAAGGCGCGATAGACGCGCGCCCCTGCTATGCCCGCCTCCGCCAGCAGCGGCGGCCATTCCGCCGGGCGATACGAGCGCGCGATCGACAGGCGCCCGTCGTGCCGCACGATCGGGTGCCAGCGCATCATCCCGGCAAGCAGCGGCCAGCCGGTGTAGGCGAAGCCATGACGATGGAGATCGTTGATCAGCCACCCGGCGCGCGCCTCCGCCTCCATGAAGCGGAGGAAAGCGACAAGTTGTGCGCGGGTCATATGATGCGCGACGAGGCTGGAGATCACGCAGTCCCAACCCTCGCCCACGCAATCGGCGTAATCGCCGGTCCGGTAGTCTATCGCCATATCCGCAGGTGTGGCGTCGTGCGCCGCAGCCTCGCTGCGCGGATTCAGATCGACCCCGACCAGCTCAGCCGTTACGCCGCGCGCCTGTGCCCAGCGCGCGATTGCCCGCAGCATATCGCCATCGCCGAAACCTACGTCGAGCAGGCGAAAGCTTTTACGACCCATTAGAGCGCGATGGAGAAAACTCATCGTCGGCCGCCGCGCCATGGTGATCGTGTTCACCCGGGCGAGATCGTGGAGAACCCGGGTGTAGGTCGCAACGTCGAGCGAAGGATCGTCCATCAACTCGTCGGCGATGGCGCGCGCGGCCAGCATCGTGCGCTCAGCTTTCGACCCAGCCGAACCGGAACCCCTCCATCGCGAGGCCCGGGCCGAATGCGAGCGCGACGCCCTTCGCCGGGCACTCGCGGATCAGGCGCGCGAGCACGAACATCAGGGTAGAGGACGACATGTTGCCGCAGTTTCGCAGCACCTCGCGCGAGGCATCGAGCGCGCGGAGGTCGAGCCCCAGCCCTTTCTCGACCGCGTCGAGGATCGAGCGGCCGCCCGCGTGGACCGCCCAGCCGTCGAAGCTCTCGACCGGCGCACCGCCGGTGATCCGCGCACAGACCGCTTCGTCGCCGAGCGCGGCAGCGATCCGGCCGGGAACTTCGCCCGAGAGCCGCATATGGAAGCCGGTGTCGCCGATGCGCCAGGTAATCAGCTCCTCGCTGTCCTCGAGCGTCGCGGAAATCCCTCCGCGCATCTCGAGCCCCGCGCCCTCGCCGACCACCAGCGCCGCCGCGGCGCCGTCGCCGAACTGCGCGCCCATCAGCAGTGGCTCGATCTCCATCTCGTCCTGATGGTGCAGCGTCGAGAGCTCGACCGTGACCACCAGCACGCGGGCCGCCGGCTCGGAACGGGCGATATGGCGCGCGGTGCGCAGCGCAGTTACCGCCGCGTAGCAACCCATGAAGCCGACCAGAACCCGCTCGACATCGTCTGCCAGCCCAAGGCGGCGGGCGATGATCTGGTCGATCCCCGGCGCCACGAAGCCGGTGCAGCTGGCAACGACGAGGTGCGTGATCGTGCCGAGATCGCCCAGCCCCTCGATCGCCTTCAACGCCAGCGCGGGCGCGGCCTCCGCGTAAATCGCCATGCGCTGTGCGGTGCCCGGCGGATCGTCGGCGCCATAGAGCCCCTCGCCCAGTTCGAGCTTCGCATCCTCGCGCGAGAGGACCGACCAGCGATGTTCGATCCCCGAGCGCTCCGCCATTCGTTCGTAAAGCCGCGCCTCGCGCGTTCCCTCGAGCCGGCGCAGCGCCCAGCGGCGATAATCCTGTTCGAAATCGAGATCGGGCACCGCAGTGGCGATCCGGGCAATGCGCGGCATGGCTATCCTTACGTCAGGTCTCGAATCGAAACGATACTACTCCGGTTTCGTGCCGGGCGTCAGAGGCGGCTGCGTACGAGGAAGCGCTTGGTGAAGGTCTCGCTCGGGCGGACGATGATGATCGCCACGCCTGCCACCGCGATCGCGCCGCCCACAAGCAGCCGTGCACCGACCGGATCGCCGGTGAGCCAGGCGCCTAGCGCGATGGTGAACAGGGGTGTTAGCAGCGTGAGCGGCACGACGAGGTTCGTGTCGTATTCCTTGAGCATCCGGTAGTAGACGGTGTGCGCGCCGACCGAGACCACGAGACTGGCGAATACGAGACAGCCCGCGATGGCGAGCGGCGCTTCGGCGAGCGCCGAGGTTTGTTCGTTTTCCAGCCCGAGCGAGAGCGGCAGCAGCACTACGCTGGATGCAACCGCCGCCCAGGCCTGGAGCCGCAACGAGGTGATCTCGATGCGTTTGACGAAGACCGAACCGAGTGCGCCGACCACCGCGGAGGTGAACACCAGGAGCAGCCCCGTGCCCATCTCCAGCGCGCGCTCGCCCATGACCGAGACGAGTACGCCTGCGAAGGTCAGGGCGATGCCGAGACCGCGGCGCCAGCGCACCCTCTCGCCGAGGAACAGGATCGCGAACAGCACGGTCATCGGCGCACCCGACAGGCTGACCACGCCGGTCGCGGCCGGACTCGCGGTTTCCAGCCCCATGAAGAGCAGTGCGAACGAACCGCCGCTGATCGCCAGCCCGACCAGCAGGACTTTGCCCAACCCGCGCGGAACCGGTCGAAGGAACGGCAACAGCAGGGCCATGACCAATAGCGAGCGCGCGAAGGCGTAGGCGAGCGGCGGCATCCCGAGATCGTCCACCGCGAGTTTGCTGACGACGACGTTGAGTGCCCATACGGCGTTGCACAGCACGAGCAGCGCGACGGCGCCTGCCGGCATCGATCAGTTCGCGAACGGCGGTAGTGCCCGCCGCAGCTCCTCGACCCATAAGTCGGCCACCGCATCGCTCGGCGCGCGCCAGTCGCCACGGGGGCTGAGCGCCCCGCCGGCGCTGACCTTGGGGCCGTTGGGCAGCGCGCTGCGTTTGAACTGGCTGAATTCGAAGAACCGCTTGAGGAAGTTCTCGAGCCACTTGGCGATCGTGGCGAGATCGTATTGGTTCTTCGCGCCTTCGGGGAATTCGGCCGGCCACAGCCCCGCCTTCGCATCCTTCCACGCGTGCCAGGCGAGGAATGCGATATGGCTCGGCGAGTGGCCCCAGCGGATCGTGTGGTGGAGGAAGAAGTCGTTGAGCTCGTAGGGGCCGATCGTGCCCTCGGTGCTCTGGATCTCGCCGTCCTCGCCCGCGGGCACGAGCTCGGGGCTGATCTCGGTGCCGAGGATCGCCTCGAGCACGGCGTCGGTCTCGCGGTCGAACTGGTCGGTGCGCGTGGTCCAGCGGATCAGGTACTGGATCAGCGTCTTGGGCACGCCGCTGTTGACGCCGTAGTGGCTCATCTGGTCGCCGACGCCGTAAGTGCACCAGCCGAGTGCGAGTTCGGAGAGATCGCCGGTGCCGAGCACGAAGCCCGAATGCTGCCCGGCGAGGCGGAAAAGATAGTCGGTGCGCAGGCCCGCCTGCACGTTCTCGAAAGTAGTGTCGTAGACCGGCTCGCCCCCCGCGAACGGGTGCCCGATATCCTCGAGCATGCGCTGCGCCGCGGGCTTGATGTCGATTTCCTCGGCGTAAATGTCCATCGCCTCCATCAGCTTCCACGCGTTCGACTTGGTGCCTTCCGACGTGCCGAAGCCGGGCATGGTGTAGCCGCGGATCGTGGTGCGCGGCAGGCCCAGCCGGTCGCAGACCTTGGCCGCGACAAGCAGCGCGTGGGTGCTGTCGAGCCCGCCCGAGACGCCGAGCACGATATGCTTGCCGCTGGTCGCCTGGAAGCGGCGCAGCAGCGCGTCGACCTGGATGTTGAACGCCTCGTAGCAATCCTCGTCGAGCTTGTGGGGGCGATTGGGGACGAAGGGGAAACGGCGGATCGGACGGATCAACCCGCTGTCGCCTTTCGCCCGAACATGGTCGAAGCGCACGCGGCGGAACAGGTCTTCGGGGCGGCCCGCGGCCTCTGCGGCGTCGTTGAACGTCTGCATCCGCATCCGGTCGCCGAGCACGCGGCGGAGGTCGATATCGGCCAGACACAGCTCTGGCTCGAGATCGAAGCGCGCGCTTTCGACGAGCAGGTCGCCGAGCTCGTAGATCATCCCCTGCCCGTCCCACGCAAGGTCGGTGGTGCTCTCGCCGTGACCGCTCGCCGAGTAAGCGTAGGCGCAGACCGCGCGGGTCGATTGCGCGCGGCACAGCAGATGGCGCTCGTCGGATTTGCCGATGACGATGTTCGAGGCGGAAAGGTTGAGCAGGATCGTCGCCCCCGCCAGCGCCGCAAGCGTCGAGGGCGGATCGGGCGCCCAGAAATCCTCGCAAATCTCCATCCCGAACACGAAGCCGGGCAGATCGGCGGCTTCGAACAGCAGGTCCGTGCCGAACGGCACCTGCTCGCCGTTCACCGCGATCTCGAGACCGATGCAGTCGCGACCATGCGCGAACCAGCGCTTCTCGTAGTACTCGCGGTAATTGGGGAGGAAGGACTTGGGCACCACGCCGAGCAGGCGACCATTGGCGATCGCGAGCGCGCAGTTGTAGATGCGGCCGTTGCGCCGCAGCGGTGCGCCGACCACCGCGACCGGCGAGAGGCCCGCGCTCGCCGCGACCAGCTCGCCCACCCCGCGCTCGACCGCGTCGAGCAGCGCCGACTGCAGGTGCAGGTCGTCGAGCGCGTAGCAGGACAGCGAAAGCTCGGGGTACAGCACCACGTCGGCCTGCGCCTCATGCGCCTTGCGCCATTCGGCAAGGATGCCCTGGACATTGCCCGCGACGTCGGCGGTGCGGACGCGCGGGGTGGCGGTGGCGACGCGCACGAACCCGTGGGTGTGCCGGTCGAAGAACGGGTGGTCGGTGTGATCGGTCATGCGCGGAGCGCGTTGTCCAACATGTCCAGCGCGACTGCAAGCGCCGCGATGCGCACCCCGTCGCGGCCGATCGCGCCGAAATGCTCCTCGCGATGCGCGATCGCGCCTTCGAAGCGCCCGCAGGCGAAGTGGACCAGGCCCTCCTCCTCGTCGTCATCGCCGCTCGGCCCGGCAAAGCCCGTGATCGCGACGCACACGCCCTTGCGCGAGCGGTCGAGCGCGCCCCGGACCATCGCCACCGCGACCTCGCGGCTGACCGCGCCGCATCGATCGAGTTCGCCGCGGTCGACCAGCAGCAGGTCGCACTTGGCCTCGTCCGAATAGGTGACGAAGCCGCGCTCGAAAATGTGGCTGCACCCCGGCACGTCGGTCAGCAGCGCGGCGAGCAGGCCGCCGGTGCAGCTCTCGGCGGTGATCAGCGGCAGCTCTCGCGCGCTCGCACGTTCGAGCACCTTGCGTGCCTTGCGCGACAGATCCTCCGGCAGGATCGGGTCGAGGGTCTCGGTCATGCTGCGAGCAACTCCTCGGCGCTCGGCGCGCTTTCGAGCAGCTCGATCAGTCCACGCTCCTCCCGCGTCAGCCATTGGGTCGAGCGCGGGAGCTGGAGCCCGTCGCGCCATTTCTGTTGCCGGTCGATCAGGTCGATCACCGCCGGGTGGACGTAGCTGCGGCGGGTGACGGCGGGTGTGTTGCCGAGCCGATCTGCGACGACGTCCAACACGGCCTTGATCGTCAACTGCTCCTGGGCTTCGGCGATCAGCTCGAAGGCGAGCACGCTTGCGTGCCAGGTGCGGAAGTTCTTGGCGGTGAAGTGCTCGCCCATCGTTTCGCACAGATATTCGTTGACGTCGTGCGAACCGACCGTGTGCAGATCGCCGTCGTCGTCGACGTACTTGAAGACGTGCTGGCCCGGCAATTCCTGCATCGTGCGGACTACCCTCGCGAGGGCGCTGTCGGTCAGCGCCACCTCGCGCAGCTTGCCGCCCTTGGCCTTGTAACTCAGCCGCAGCGTGCGTCCGGTCACCTCGGCGTGCCGCTGGCGCAGCGTGGTCGCGCCGTAGCTCCTGTTTTCCTTCGCGTATCCCTCGTTGCCGATCCGCACCGCGCCGAGATCGAGCAGGCGCACGACGCTGGCGATCGCGCGCTCGCGGGTGAGCTTGCGCCCGGCGAGGTCGTCCTCCACCCGCTTGCGCACCAGCGGCAGCAGCTTGCCGAAGGTCAGGCACCCATCGAACTTCTCGCCTTCGCGCGCGGCGCGAAATTCTGGGTGATAGCGATACTGCTTGCGCCCCTTGGCATCGATCCCGGTAGCGAGGATGTGGCCGTTGGGCGCAGGGCAGAACCACGCGTCGACATAGGCCGGCGGCAACGCGATCGCGCCCAGCCGCACGCGCTCGTCGGGGTCGCGGATCAGCTCGCCATGCGGGTCGTAATAGGCCCAGCCGCGGCCCGAGCGCTTGCGGGTGATGCCGGGAAGGTCGTCGTCGACATAGATGAGCTTCGTCATTGCGAAGCCGAAACTCCCCGATCGTCGAACGGGTTCCGCTTGCCCCGAACAGACCCGCTGCCCACCTGACCTTTGTCAAAAAGCACAGGAGAACCGCCTTGGCCGATCCGACCTACACCCCGCCCGAAGTCTGGACCAACACCGAGAGCGGCGGCAAGTTCGCCGGCATCAACCGGCCGACCGCCGGCGCGCGCGAGCAGCGCGACCTGCCGGTGGGCGAGCACCCGTTCCAGCTCTACTCCTCCGCCACCCCCAACGGGGTGAAGGCCGGGATCATGTTCGAGGAACTGCTCGAAGCCGGGCACGAAGCAGAATACGACGCCTGGTACATCGGCATCTCCGACGGCGACCAGTTTTCCAGCGGCTTCGTCGAGGTGAACCCCAATTCGAAGATCCCCGCGCTGCTCGATCGCAGCGGGGCGGAACTTGTCCGCGTGTTCGAGAGCGGGGCGATCCTGCTGCACCTGGCGGAGAAATTCGGCGCCTTCCTGCCGACCGATGCGACCCGCGCCGAAGTGCTGAGCTGGTTGTTCTGGCAAGTCGGCAGTGCGCCCTTCATCGGCGGCGGCTTCGGCCATTTCTACGCCTACGCGCCCGAGAAGTACGAGTACCCGATCAACCGCTACGCGATGGAGACGAAGCGCCTGTTCGACGTTGCCGACCGGCGGCTGGCGGACAGCGAATACCTCGGCGGCAACGGCTACACAGTGGCCGACATCGCGACTTTTCCCTGGTTCGCCCCTTTCGTGCTCGGCGGCATATATGGCGAGGCGCGCAAGTTCCTTTCGATCCACGAGTACGCGAACGTGGAGCGCTGGGTGAAGCAAATCGCGCAGCGCCCCGCGGTGCGGCGCGGTCGGCTCGTCAACAAAGCCTGGGGCGACGACGAGGCGGAGCAATTGCGCGAGCGCCACTCGGCAGCCGATTTCGAGGGCAAGAAGCTCTGACGACCCCCTTCACAAGCGCGCCCGCTCCGCTATAGGAGCGCGCGCCTGCTGGGGTGTAGCCAAGCGGTAAGGCACCGGTTTTTGGTACCGGCATGCGCAGGTTCGAATCCTGCCACCCCAGCCAGCGCGCATTTCGATCGCGTCGGCCCGCGTGACCGCAGCCGCTTGTGGCGAGGGCCTCGCCGTTAGATGGCGTCGGGATCGTTTGCGGCCACGCTCGCAAAGCGTTTCGATCCGTCGTCGCCGAAGACCGGGCGTAGGGGCCCAGGCTCTAGCCCGCGCGACGATCTCGCCGAAGCTGGCCGGGCGATCACTTCCCAGCGCAATTCGCGTCAGAAGAGACCACGCACCAGCTTCAGTTTGTGCGCTTCCTTGGCCGGAACATACCAATTGTGCTCGGCCTTCCGCAGCAGCTGATCGAGCGCGACGTCGCTTCCTTCGATAAGCTGGCGGAAGTTCGCCTCTTCGATCTTCATGCCGAGTTCGATCTGCGCCGCGACGGAACGTACTTTGGGCAGGCTTGAACGCATCGGGCCCGACAGCTCGATCGTCTTGTCGAGCTGGCGGCAATGAATCAGGAGCACCGCGTCGCGGCACAGATACCGGTCGTCGCGCGGAAACGCCGCCATCAGCGTGACGCCGGCGGAATAGACGTTCGTCTTGCCGATGAAGACGAACCGGGTCGCGGGGAAGCGCTGCCGGGCTAGGCCGATCTCGAGCACCATCCGGCGCGCGACTTCGGCATCGCCTCCGTTTGTGCTGATTTCCACCGCTGCGGCCATGCAGTCTGACGGCAGGCCGTCCAACTGATCGAGCAGCGATCGCAACGTGTCGTCGCACACTTCTCCGCTCAACCGGATGTCTGGTGTCAGAACCCACTGCGAAGCTGGCGCGTCGTCCGTGGCGGCGGTGCGGGCGGTCCTGGGCTTCATGTCGCAACACCTCGCGGCGCGATGAGGGCCCGGCCGGCGAGCCAGCCGCACAATGCGGCATCAAACAACCGTTGGGTGGGCTCGAAGTATCCCGCGTGCGGCGCTGCGCGCCCGACGGCAAGCGCGCTCGATCCGCCGGGTCGGACAGGCAACCCGATTCCAGGGCGAGTGGAGGCATGTCTCGGCGATCAGACCGCCAGGAAGGTGCCCCACGCGAGGCTGAGTGGCGGAAGACTGCGCATGAAAGCGCATACAATCAATGCAGTCGCCTTTTGCGATTGATTTGCACTAGCTACAGGTTTAGCCGCCCCTGCGAACGATTCGCAACGAGGGGGAAATCGTGTCCCGGAATGCCATCTGCCGCCTGAAATTCGCGTTGCTTGCCGGAGCGCTGCTCCCGACTCCCGCGTTCGCGCAGGACTCCGAAGACCGGGAGCCCGGCGCCCAAGAAAGCACTGCCCCGGCCGACGGTGCGACGATCGTCGTCACCGGGCGCGCGCAGAAGCTCTATCGGGTCGAGGAGACGACTTCGGGCAAGCTCGCCACGGCGCCGCTTGAATCGAGCCTCGTGATCACCACGATCACCGAACAGCTCATCGAGGACCAGGGCGCGCGGGATGCACAGGATCTCTACCGCAACATTTCGGGCGTCAGCTTCTTCAGCTACGCCGGGGTGACTGCGCGCGGTTTCCGGCAGGAGGAGATCTTCTACGACGGGCTGCGCGGCGATCCCTACGCCGGCTTCTCGGTGCCGCAGCTGTTCAACATCCAGCGGGTCGAGTTCCTCAAGGGGCCTGCCGGAATGCTCTACGGCCCCGGCTCGCCCGGCGGTATCTTCAACTACATCACCAAGAAGGCGCAGGACGACCGGTTCCGGGGCGAGATCAAGGCCATCGCCGGCACCGAGGACCGCTGGGGCGGCTCGGCCGAGATCAACGCGCCGCTCGGCAACGGCTTCGCCGCGCGCGGCGGGGCGTTCTACGAAGACCGAGGCACGTTCCGGTTCAACGCCGCTTCGCGCACGCTGACCCTCGACGGCGGGGTCTCGTTCGATCCGGGCCCGATCCGGCTCGACATTCAGGCCACGCGCTACGACCAGGAGCTCGACGCCAACCGCTTGCGCGGCGTCCCGGTCGACGACGAGGGCGAGTTCCTCACCGACCGCCGCTGGAATCACAACGAACCGGGCGACTTCCTCAACCTCCAGTCGGACGTCTTCCAGATGCGGCTCGAGGCCGAGCCGGTCGCCGGCCTGACATTCGACGCCACCGCACGCTACAACAACGCGGTCGAAGTGCAGAACTATCATGAACCGCGCGGCCTGTTCGATTCGGACGGCGACGGCGCAATCGATGCGACGATCCGCGAATTCCGCGATCAGATGCGCACGCAGGACACCTGGTCGTTCGGCGGCAATGCCGTCTGGTCGAGCGTCTGGTCGGATTCGATGAGCAATCGGCTGCTGTTCGGCGCCGACCACTTCATTTCGGACAGCTATTTTCAGGGTCGATCGCTGCGCGGGACGACCATCGTCACCCCCGGCCTGCCCAGCCCGCTCAGTCTGTTCGATCCGCGGTACGGGCTCTCCGACCCGGCGACCTACGACCAGGGCCCATTCCGCATCACGCTGACCGATGGGACTCGCACCGGCTTTTACCTGCTCGACGAACTGACCATCGGTCGGCTGATCCTGACCGGCGGGATCCGCCGCGACAGCTTCCGCGACGATGCCGACGGCGTGGTGTTCGAGGACGAAGAGACCACTTATCGCGCCGGCGCGGTCTATCGCGCGACCGACGAGATTTCGGTGTTCGGCCAGTACGCGACCAGCTTCGAACCGCAGGGAGCGAGCGCCCAGAACCCGTTCGCCGGTGGGCCGTTCGCACCGACCTCGGGCGATATCGTCGAGGGCGGCGTGAAGACCGCGCTGATGGGGGGCCGCGTGCAATCCTCGCTTTCGGCCTATCGCATCCGGCGCAGCAACATCCTCCAGGCCGACCCGCGCGGCGACCCGGGCGGCGACGGAGTCGACGATCTCGTCGCGCTCGGCGAGATCACCAGCAAAGGCATCGAGTTCGACATCGCCGCGGACGTGACGCCCAATTGGGTGGTCACCGTCGCCTACGCCTACAACGACACGCGCATCACCGAGGACAACGGTGGCGGCGGCTTTTCGAACAATGTCGGCGACCGATTCGCCAACGCGCCCGAGCATCAGCTCGGCTTCTGGACACGCTACCAGTTCCCGGCGCTCGGCCTCGCCGCGGCGCTCGGCGGCGACTACGTCTCCGACCGCGTCAGCATCGACGGCCAGCGGGTGGACCCGTACATGGTGTTCGACGCCTCGCTGATCTACGAAACGGGCCCGATCCGCGCCCTCGTCCGCGTCGACAACCTGTTCGACAAGACCTACGCCGCCTCGGGCTTCATCGAGCGCACGGGGCATTTTCCGGGCGAGCCGCGCTCGGTCTTTCTCGAAGTGGGCTACGCGTTCTGATGGATCTGACGCGGCGGATCGAGGGCGAGGCGCCGGTCCGCGCCAAGCCCGCACCCAAGGCCGCGCGCCTGTGGTGGGTGGTCCACCAGTGGGTCGGGCTCAAGCTGAGCCTGTTCATGACCTTCGTGCTGTTCACCGGCACGCTGGCCGTGATGAGCGCGGAGATCGACTGGCTGCTCCAGCCGAGCCTGCGCGTCGCGCCCTCGAGCGTCGAGGGGCCGGTCGCCTGGGCCGAGATCGCGCGCAATGCCGCCGAATATCCGGGTGACGCGCGCGCGACCGCGATCGAGGCGCCGACGGCCTCGGCCTTCGCCGCGAAAGTGACGGTCGAATACCCCGACGGCTCGCTCGGCTTCCTCCACGCGCATCCGACCACGGGCGAGATCCAGGGCACGGGGCCGTGGGTGGGCGCGCAGCGGGTGCTGCGCAACATGCACCGGCATCTCAACCTGCCGACTTCGATCGGGGTGCCGATCGTCTCCTCGCTCGCATTCCTGCTGCTGGTAAGCCTCATCACCTCGTTCGTGGTGTACAAGAAGTGGTGGCGCGGCTTCGCCAAGCCGCTGCGCACGCGCGACGCGCGCACCTGGTGGGGCGACTTCCACCGGCTCGCGGGGGTCTGGTCGCTGTGGTTCGTCGCGCTGATCGCGCTCACCAGCGTGTGGTACTTCGTCGAGAGCGTCGGCGGCGAGGCGCCGCCGCATCCGCGCGTCGAGTATGATGGCTCTCCCTCTCCCCCAGCCAGCCCGGTCGAGCTCGCTGCGGCGTTCGAGGCGGCGCTGGCCGCCAATCCGGAGCTGCGGGTCGAGCGCGTCCTCCTGCCGAGCGGCGGCGATCCGCTGCTCCAATTGAACGGCGACTACGAGGCCGTGCTCGTCCGCCCGCGCTCGAACGCGGTGTGGGTGGATACGCGCACGGCCGAGGTGCTGCTGACGACCGACGGGCGCGATCTGAACGTCCACCAGCGCATCTCCGAAATGGCCGATCCGCTGCACTTCGGCTATTTCGGCGGCTACTGGACCAAGGTGCCGTGGTTCCTGTTCGGGCTGGCGATGACCGGGCTCTCGGTCTCGGGCGCGGCGATCTATTCGCTGCGCATCGGCCGCGAGCGCGAGCGGCCGGTGCGGACGACGCGCGCCTTCTCGGGCATGTGGCAGGGCATGGGATTGTGGCGCTGGCTCTCGGTGGTGCTGCTTGCCATCGCCGCGGTCATGCTGGTCGAGCTGTTCCAGCAGTAGGGGCTATTGCGACGGCTCCATCGGCGGCTGCGGATGGTGGGGCACGAGGATCAGCGTGTTGTCCTCCACCCGCCACGACTGGAGCCGCGAGAGCAGGTTCATGCCCACGACGCTCGTCTCGCCCAGCCCGGGCGCGATCACGGTGTCGAGCCCGCGCGCGGCGATATTGCCGAAGCGCAACTCGTCGATCGTCGCGATATCGGCGGAAATGGTTCCATTGGCGGTGTTCAGACGGACCGGAACGCCGCCGGGGCGCGGCTCGAGCCCGACCCGCTCGGCGACCTGGGAGGACACCGCGGTCAGGGTCGCGCCGGTGTCGACCATGAAGGACACCGGCTCGCCATTGACTTGGGCGCGGAGCCAGAAGTGACCGTCCCGCGCCAGCGGAATGCGCGTCTCGCCGCCCTCCACCACCTGCTCGGGCAGGCCGAGCTGGGGCACCGCGAGCTCGATCCGCGGATCGAAGCGCGACAGCTGGAGCACGAGCATGACGAGTATGCCGACCAGCGCCAGCGTGCTCACCCGGCGGATGAACAGCCCGAAGGGCACGTTGCGCCGCGCCATGACCGATCCGATCCATCCCGCGGCAAGCGCGGCGACCGTCGCCATCAACAGGCCCGACCGCGGAACTTCCGCGATCACTCCGACGACGGCGTTGACGAGGGCGTTGAGGTCCACGGAACCGATATAGGCGCTATCGGCTTTCGGTTCCATGACCGGCGCGTCAGGGGGCGCTGCGGGGGATCGTCGCTTCGGCGAGGATCAGCGAGAAGCGCCCTTCTCCGTCGGTCCACCGCACGGCCGGGGTCCACTCGCCCGCGAGCAGCAGCGCGTTGGCGCTGCGTCGTGAGAATTTGTGGCTGTTTTCGGTGTGGATCGTCTCGTCCTTCGCCAGCGCGAAGCTTTCGCCCGCGACCTCGAAGGTCATGTCGCGCTGCGCCTCGAGGTGCATTTCGATGCGCGCAAAATCATCGTTCCAGCGCGCCACGTGGCGCAAGTCATCCACCGGGATCGTGCCGCCGAGCTCGCGGTTGATCCTCCGCGCGAGGTTGAGATTGAATTCCCGCGTGACGCCGCCGGCGTCGTCGTAGGCCGCTTCGAGCACCGCCGGGTCCTTGATCAGGTCCATGCCGATCAGCAGCTTCGATTGCGGCCCAAGCGTGGCGCGCATCGTGCGCAACAGGTCGACCGCGGTGCGCGGAACCATGTTGCCTATCGTCGATCCGGGGAAGAAGCCGAGCTTCGGCATGTCGGCGACGGCCTCGGGCAATGCGACTTCGCGCATGAAGTCCGCCTCGACCGGATAGACGGGCAAGCCGGGAAACTTGCGCGCGAGATCGTCGGCCGCCGCGCGGAGGAAATCGCCCGAGATGTCGAGCGGGACGTAGGTGGCGGGCGCAATCGCCTCGAGCAGCAGGGGCGTCTTGACCGAGCTGCCGCTGCCGAATTCCACCACCGCGCGGCCCGGGCCGATTTCGGCTGCGAATTCGGCGCCGCGCGACCGCAGGATCTCGGTCTCGGCGCGGGTAGGGTAATATTCAGGAACCTGCGTGATGTCCTCGAACAGTTGCGATCCGGCCTCGTCGTAGAGCCAGCGCGCGGGAACGGCCTTCTGCGGCTGGCGCAGCCCCTCGATCACGTCGGCGCGGAAGGCGCGGTCGACCCCTTCACCGTCGAGATCGACGATCGCGAGTCCTGCGTCGGCAGCCATCAGATATCCTTTGCGAGCCGCAGGCCGGTGAACTGCCAGCGCTGGTGCGGGTAGAAGAAATTGCGGTAGCTGGCGCGCGAATGCCCGCGCACCGTCGCGCAGCTCGCGCCCTTGAGCACGAACTGGCCCGACATGAACTTGCCGTTGTATTCGCCCACCGCGCCCGCGCACGGGGCGAAGCGCGGATACGGCAGGTAACCCGAACGGGTGAATTGCCAGCAGTCGCCGAACAGATCATCGGTTCCCACTGGCGACGGCGGCGACGCTTCGTCGAGCTGGTTGCCGCCCGCCGGATCGTGCGCCGGCGCGCTTTCGGCATGCTGGCCGCGCGCAATCGCTTCCCATTCGAATTCGGTCGGCAGGCGCGCCCCGGCCCAGGTCGCGAAGGCGTCGGCCTCGAAATAGGAGATGTGGGTCGCCGGCGCATCGGGATCGCGCTCCTGCCAGCCGGCGTGCGTGAACTGCTCGCCCTCTCGCCAGTAGAGCGGCGCCTCGATGCGGTGCTCGTTGACCCAGGCCCAGCCGTCCGACAGCCACAACCGCGCCTCGCGATATCCGCCGTCGGCGATGAACTGGTCCCACTCGGCGTTGGTGACGAGCCGCGGCGCGAGCGCGAACGGCTCGAGCAGCACGCGGTGGCGCGGCCCCTCGTTGTCGAACGCGAAGCTCTCGCCGTCGTGGCCGATCAGCGCGATCCCGCCGGGATGCGTGTGCCAGCTACTGTCCGCATCGCCGGTTTGCTTGTGCGGTGCGTCCCACATGGCGGAGCCGAGCGGATTCTGGAACAGTGCGTGCTTGATATCGGTCAGCAGCAGCTCCTGATGCTGCTGTTCGTGCGCGATGCCGAGTGCGATCAGCGGAGCGCACTCGGCATCGCCCAGCACATCCTCCATCATACCGTCGACATGCGCGCGCCATTCGAGGATCTCCGCCACGGTCGGCCGCGAGAGCATCCCGCGGCCGAAACGCGCGATGCGTTCGCCCTCGGCCTCGTAATAGGAATTGAACAGGAACGGCCAGTCCTCGCGGAACAGGCGATATCCCGGCCGGCGGTCGCGAAGGAGGAAGGTTTCCCAGAACCAGGTCGTATGCGCGAGGTGCCACTTGGCGGGCGATGCGTCCTCCATCGACTGGAGCGTCGCATCGGCTTCCGAAAGCGGCGCGGCGAGCGCCTCGCTCAGCCTGCGCGTGCGGCGAAATTCCTCGGCCGGGCTCGACGCCGGACCGGCGCGGCGGACCGTTTCGGGCTGGGGCACGGAATTCTCCTGTCGCTTCCAGTCCTTAACGAGGATGGCGCAATTCGGTTGCGATTGAAAGACCTGCGGCAGGAAAGAAGGGGGTTCGCGCAGAGGCGCAGAGGCCGCAGAGAAGAACGAAAGAGAAATTTTCTCACGCGAAGGCGCAAAGGCGCGAAGATGTCCCGCAGTCCCCGCCGAAGGCGCATAATCTGCGGACGCGTCCCACGCAGACTGAATGCGGCTTCGCCGCGGGCACGCCACCTTCGCGCCTTTGCGTGAATCAAACCTTTCTTTGTTCTCTGCGCCTCTGCGCGAACCAAACCTCAGGCCGCGTCGGCCCTCCGTTCGGCGGCTTCGAGGCGGATCATGTCCGCCAGCAGGAAGGCGAGCTCGAGCGACTGCGCCGCGTTCAGGCGCGGGTCGCAGTGCGTGTGATAGCGATCCCCCAGCGCCTCGTCGGTGATCGCGACCGCGCCGCCGGTACACTCGGTCACGTCCTGCCCGGTCATCTCGATATGGATGCCGCCCGCGTGGGTGCCCTCGGCGCGGTGGACCGCGAAGAAGCCCTTCACTTCGGTCAGGATACGGTCGAACGGGCGGGTCTTGAAGCCGCTCTCGGCCTTGACGACGTTGCCGTGCATCGGATCGCAGCTCCACACCACCGGATGCCCTTCGCGCGTCACCGCGCGCAGCAGCCGCGGCAGCCCGGCCTCGACCTTGTCGTGCCCGAAGCGGCTGATGAGCGTGATCCGCCCCGGCTCGCGGCCTGGATTCAGCGTGTCGAGCAGTTTCAGCAGCACATCGGGCTCGAGGCTCGGTCCGCACTTGAGCCCAAGCGGATTGCCGATCCCGCGCGCGAACTCGACGTGCGCGCTGCCCTCGAACCGGGTGCGGTCGCCGATCCAGACCATGTGCGCGCTGGTGTCGTACCAGTCGCCGGTGAGCGAATCCTGCCGCGTCATCGCCTGCTCGTAGGGTAGCAGCAGCGCCTCGTGGCTGGTGTAGAAACTGGTTCCCTGGAGTTGCGGCACGGTCGCGGGGTCGACTCCGCAGGCCTCCATGAAATCGAGCGCCTCGCCGATCTGGTCGGCGGTCTCGGCAAAGCGTTCGGCCCACGGGCTGCGGCCCATGAAATCGAGCGTCCACTGGTGGACCTGGCGCAAGTTGGCGTAGCCGCCGCCGGCGAAGGCGCGCAGCAGGTTGAGCGTCGCCGCAGCCTGCGAATAGGCGCGCACCATGCGCTGCGGATCGTTGCGCCGCGCCTCGGGCGTGAACTCGATCCCGTTGACGTTGTCGCCAAAGTAGCTGGGTAGCGTCACATCGCGCCCCGTCGAATCCTTTTGGGTTTCCGTGTCGGCGCTGCGCGGCTTGGCGAACTGGCCCGCCATGCGCCCCACCTTCACCACCGGCAGCTTGCCCGCGAA
>CAMPIX010000020.1 GCA_946886565.1 uncultured Altererythrobacter sp. | reverse complement strand
GCGCCAGCCGCGCCGCCCAGCGGAACGGGCCGTGCGCGCGGCCGGTGTCGCCCAGCGCGTCGCCGTTGGCCATGAACAATGCGAAGAGCGGCACCGGATCGGGGCTGTCCCACTCGCCCGCCTCCCACGCCTGATACCAGCCGATCGAGCCGTTGGTGGCGAGCCGCATCAGCGCGCGCCAGTCGCGGATGGTGATCTCGGCTTCGAAGCCCGGCGCCCGCCCGCCGAGCAGACGCGTGGTCCCGTCGGGCAAGTGGCCGGTGACGGAGCCACTCTCCAGCCCCGCGTCGATCCGGTCGAGTATCTTGTGGAAACCCGGCGCGAACAGGCGCGCAAGCATTCCCGGGCTGCGCTCGAACCGGGCGCCGCCGGTGAGAAGGGGTTCGCCCCTGCCTAGCCCTTCAGCGTTCATCGGCGAACCTATGAACCGGCCCGCGGCGCGGTTCAAGCATCGCAGAATCCACAATCCTCAGTGCGTAACCATACGCTTACATGCTACACATGACGCCGGGCGCGAAGGGGAGACAGGCGCGATGAACAATCCGATGGTGCGCAACGCGCTCGCGGTGGCGGGCGGCATTCTGGTGGCGATGGCGGTCGTGATGGTGGTCGAGGGTATCGGGCATGCGATCTTCCCACCGCCCGAAGGGCTCGACCTTTCCAGGCCGGAAGACCAGGCGCGGCTGATGGAACTGGTGCCGACCGAGGCCAAGGTCGCGGTGGCGGCCGCCTGGTTCCTCGGTGCGCTCGCCGGAGCCTGTGCGGCGATCGCGATGTCGGGCCGCGTGCTGATGGCGTGGATCGTCGGGCTCGTGATCGCCTTGGTGAGCGTGTGGACGACGCAGCTGTTCTCGCATCCCGACTGGATGCTTGCTGCGGGTGCGGTGTTGCCGCTGGTCGCGGTGCTCGTTGCCAAACGGCTGATGGTGCGGCGGATCGTCGCAGCCTAGTTCCTGGCCTCGCGGTAGGCTGAGAGCGCGCGCTCGCGCGCTTCCTTGTGGCCGATCATCTTGACCGGATAGTCGCCGCGCCGGTCGTCGGGCGGATCGTGGATTTCGGCGTCGGACAGCTCGGCCAGCTCGGGCACGTATTCGCGGATATAGTTCGCCGCGTCGAACTTCTCGCTCTGGCTCAGCGGCGCCATGATCCGCACGAACATGTTGCTGTCGACGCCGGTGCCCGAAATCCACTGCCAGTTGACGCCGTTGTTGCCGTAGTCGGCATCGACCAGGCAGTCCCAGAACCACCGTTCGCCGACGCGCCAGTCGATCAACAGGTGCTTCACCAGGAAGCTCGCCGCGATCATCCGCACGCGATTGTGCATCCACCCGGTCTGCCATAGCTGGCGCATTCCGGCATCGACGATCGGATAGCCGGTGCGGCCCCGTTGCCATGCCTCGAGATCCTCCGCGATCAAACGGCCGCGGTTCGGATCGCGCCACAGGCCGGAATAGCCGTCGCGATAGCTTTCCCGGGCGTAGTCCGGAAACTGGCAGATCACGTTCTGCGCGTAATCGCGCCAGATCAGTTCTTTCGCGAAAGTCTCCCACCCCTTCCCGCGCCGCCCCTTGAGCGCGTGCCAGACCTGCGCGGGCGAAATCTCGCCCCAGTGCAGGTGCGGCGAGAGACGCGATGAGCCGTCGATCGAAGGCAGGTTCCGGCTCTCGTCGTAGTCCGCGACATCGCCAGCCCACCGCGCGAGCCGATCGTGCGCCGCTTGCTCGCCCACCTCCCAGAAATCGCGCAGCCCCCCCGCCCAGTCGGGCTTGCGCGGCTGGAGGTGCCAGTCCGCCAACGCATCGCCATCGGGCCAATCGTCCGGCGACCGGATCGTCTCGGGCTCGCCCAGCGTTTCACGCGGCGGCATGACGCCGAGCATTGCCTTCGAGAAGGGCGTGTAGATCTTGTACGGCTCGCCCGCCCCCGTCGTCACCGCGCCGGGGGGCATCAGATAGTTGCCGTCGTAGAGCTTGAGATCGAGCTCGGCGCCCAGCCGGCTCTCGGCCTCCTGCCACCACGGCTCGTAGTGCCGGATCGCATGAACGCATTCGGCGCCCGTCGTATTTGCGATCGCGGTCAGATGCTCGACCGCGCCCCCCTTGCGCAGCACGATCCGCGAGCGGTGCCGGCCCAGCGAGGCGTCGAGGCTTTCGAGCGAATGGTGCAGCCACCAGCGCGCCGCGCCGCCACAGGCGTGGTCGCCCGCCGCCTCGTCGTCG
The DNA here is from genome assembly GCA_946886565.1 of uncultured Altererythrobacter sp. The sequence continues at coordinate 38,069 of CAMPIX010000020.1, read as the reverse complement.
AGCACGAACACCGGGATGACCGGGCCGGCGGCTGCGGCGGCGTGGAGTGCGGGCTGGTCGGCCAGGCGCAGGTCGCGCCGCAGCCAGACGATCTGCGGAGATGTCATGCCCGGTGGAACGGTGGCCGAATGCGGCGGTTCCTTGTCGCATGGACGACACAATCCGCGATCCGCGCCACCTCCCCGCCGAAACCGTCCGCATCCCGGCGCGCGGCTTCACGATCGATCGCCGCAAGGCGCTGACGGCCGGCGCGGTATGCTGGCTCGGCTTCGCGGCGATTGTCTGGCTGGTGCTCGGCGGGCATGCGGGCAGCTTCGACCGGATCGGCCTGCTCTCGGCGCGGACCGGCGAGCAACTCGGCCTCGTCGGCCCGGCGCTGGTGCGCGAGATCGTTCGCGACGTCACCGCGCTCGGCGGCGTGTTCCTGCGCAACCTCTTCGCGATCGGCGCCGTGGTCGCGCTCCTGTTCCTCAAGTTGCGGCGCGAGGCCATGCTGTTCGCGATGACGGTGATTGCGGGCTGGCTGGTCAACACCGGTCTCAAGCTCCTCGTCGGGCGCGAGCGGCCGCAGATCGTGCCGCACCTGATGGAGGCCGGCGGCGAGAGCTTCCCCTCGGGCCACAGCTTCAACGCGGCGGTAGTCTATATCGGGATGGCGCTGGCGTTCGCCGCGCTGAGCCGGCGGCACTCGGTGCGCTACACCGTGATCGGCGCGGCGATGGCGATCTCGCTGCTGGTCGCCTGGAGCCGGGTGCTGCTCGGCGTGCACTTTCCAACCGATGCCGTGGCCGGCTGGCTCGGCGGCGCAGGTTGGGCGTTCACGGCGGCGGCGCTGCTCTATGCGCCCGCGAAGGCGGCGGCGGATAGTGCTTCCCTTCCCCACCCCGCCCATCCTGAGGAGCGTTCGAAGCCGCACGGCTGAGAATGCGTCTCGAAGGATCGCGCGGCGCTTCGAGACGGCGTCTCGGCCTACGGCCTCCCCGCCTCCTCAGCATGAGCGGGTGTCGGGATGGGTTCGCACCGCACATCCGGCAAAGCGACGCTGAACCGGTCGCGCGCCCGTGGATCCAGGAAGCGCTGATCCATGACGACCGTCGGTTTGAATTCGTTTCCTTCGATGACAATGGGCATCCTCGACCAGAAGAGAAAGGCATCAAGCTCCGGTTCGCATCGCTTCCAGTCATCAAGTCTAAACTGGGACACGAGAAATGCGCTTGTGTTCATCCAGCCATCAGGTCTCGCTGGCCGGTCGAAGGTTATTGCCGGCGACCGAACATCGTATCCCTGATCTTCCAAGTAAATCTTACCGAAAATGGAGAAACCTCCGATCCCGTATATCGCCGCAACTCTCACAACGTCGGATTCCTGCCATCGCCACAGAAGCTCCCGCTCCCACCAAGCAAACGGCTTTGGGCTCGCAACCACTAAAGTTGGGTCCAAGCCGTATCCGTGGCGAACCAGAGCAGCAGCTTTGTCTTCTGCGAACGCGGAAATCGCTGCATTTGTCCCGATATAGACGAGCGTCACCGCAATCGCGACCCGCGCCGGCCGCCGCCACTCTCCGTCCCGCCTCTCCCGCCGCAGCGAGAGCCGCGTCGCGAAGCCCAGCAGCGCCCATAGCCAGACGTCGATGATGAACAGCACGTCGCCATAGAACCAGCGGCTCGAGAACGGTTCGAGCAGGCGAATGCCGTAGGAGTTCAGCCAGTCGAGCGCCGGGTGCGTCAGACAGGCGAGGAAGCTCAGGCCGTAGAGCCAGCCGAACCGCACCGGCAGCCGCCCCTCGGGCCGCGTGCCGCGTTTCCCCTGCCACCGGTCGAACGCGTAGAGCAGCCCCGCCAGCATCAGCGGCAGCACAACCCACGCGATCGGTCCGTGCGTGATACCGCGCCGGAACGCGAGATGCTGCACCCCGTCGAGCCAGAGGAAGCACGCCGCGTCGACATCGGGCAGGTTTGCCCCGACGATCAGCGCCGGCATCGCCAGCCCCGTCCTGCGCTTGAGCCCCGCCTGCCCGATCAGCGCCCCGACGAGGCTGTGCGTGAGGTTATCCATCGCCTCGCCGCGCCCCCGATTCGGCGAGGCAGGTTGACACAGTTGACGGTGTCCTGACGAAAGAACCGTCGCCCCGTGCAAGCTCGTATGGAATGGCGGAATCGGGGGCGGCGCGGGCGGTCATGCGCGGACGCTAATCGAACGGGCCGGCTGTAGGAAAATGTTTTCTTCGGAGCCCTGCGCGCGCCGTCCGGCCCATCAGCGCGCGACCGGACTGAGGGTGAGACTATTCGGCTTTTTGTCATGCAAAGGCGCAAAGGCGCGAAGGGAGTTTCGCTCAGTCTTCGCGGTGATTGTTCACGACGCGTTTAACGCCTTGCTTGAAGGTTTCCTGACCGAAGTTCATCAGGATTCCGAGGGGCAAATCCATCAGCCGCAAGTACGTGAGGAGCTACTTGGGATATAGAGCGCTATCGCGCTCGGTCGATTTCAGCTCGATCACCAGCCGCTGTTCAACCTGCAGATCGACTTTGAACGCGTTGTCGACGACAACGCCTCTATAGCTGATTGGAACGGGTACCTGCCGCACGACATCGACACCGCGCTCACACAGCGCTTCGGCAAGCAGAATTTCATAGACGGATTCGAGTAGGCCAGGGCCAAGCCCCTTGTGCAGCTTGAAGCCGCAGTCGACAGCAATCCTGGCCAACCCCTCGATCTCCACGCGCTGTCCTTAGCGCCTTTGCGCCTTTGCGTGATAAAAAACTCAGGCCGGATGCCCCGCGGTTTCATCCACTGTCCAGGTCTGGCCCTTGCCGAGGAGCCTGGCGAGGTCGGGTTCCTTGCCCTCGCTCGCCTTGGCGCGTTCCTCGATCACGGCGGTTTCGAAGGTCGGGCGCGGGTCGTCGTAGAGGACGCCCAATGCCATCGGGAACGGGCCGAAGGGCATTTCGACCAGCATGTGCGCGATCGAGCGGTTGGTGACGTCGTGGACGATCACGCCCGCCGCTTCCCAGTCGCCGTCGGCCACGTCGACGACCTTGAGCTTCAGCGCCTCGCGGTCGAGCGTAATCCCCTGCGTTCCGCCCGCGAACAGCATCGGCTCGCCGTTCTCGAGCCAGAGCTGGCGATCCTCCGCCCCCTTGGGCGCGGCGAAATCCTCGAACACGTCCTTGTTATAGACGATACAGTTCTGGAAAATCTCGATAAATGCCGCACCCTGATGCGCGTGCGCGGCCATCAGCACTTCGGGCAGCTTCTTCGACACGTCGAACCCGCGCGCGACGAACCGCGCGCCCGAGCCGAGCGCGAAGGCGGCCGGCCGCGCCGGGTGGTCGTAGCTGCCGAGCGGGGTCGAGGGCGACTTGGTCCCCTCGCGGCTGGTCGGCGAGTACTGGCCTTTGGTCAGCCCGTAGATCTCGTTATTGAACAGCATGATCTGCATGTTCACGTTGCGTCGAAGAACGTGCATCAAGTGATTGCCACCGATCGACAATCCGTCGCCGTCCCCTGTTACCAGCCAGATATCGAGATCGGGATTGGCGAGCTTCACCCCGGTCGCCACCGCCGGCGCGCGGCCGTGGATCGTGTGGAAGCCGTAGCTTTCCATGTAATACGGGAAGCGGCTCGAGCAGCCGATGCCGCTGATGAACACCGTGCTCGCCGGATCGGCGCCGAGCTGCGGCAGCGTGCGCTGCACCGCCTTGAGGATCGCATAGTCGCCGCAACCGGGGCACCAGCGGACCTCCTGGTCGGTCTCCCAGTCCTTGAGCGTAGTCTGGATAGGGGTCATGTCGTTCATGTCAGTTGTCCCTATCGTGATGGCGGCGCAGTTCGCGCGGCAGCGTTCCGTCGTCATGGCCCGCTTCGGGATTGGGCAACTGCTGGGCGTTCACGGGAACCTCGCCACCCTCGTTGCCCGGGATGTCGTCGAAGTACCTGCCGATCGCATCTTCGAGTTCCGCGATCTGGAACGGCTGGCCGCTGGTCTTGGTCAGCGGCTCGGCGTCGACGAGGAACTGGTCGCGCAGCACGGTCTTGAACTGGCCGGTGTTCATCTCGGGCACCAGCACCTTGTCGAAGCCCTTGAGCAGCGCGCCGAGATTGGCGGGCAGCGGCCAGATATGGCGCACGTGGATATGGCTGACGTCGAGGCCCTTGTGCTGCGCACGGCGCACCGCCTGATGGATCGGGCCGAACGTCGAGCCCCAGCCGACCACCGCCAGCCGTCCACTCTCGTTGCCGAGGCAGACCTCCTGGTCGGGCACCGTCACGCCGAGCACCTTGTCGCGCCGCGCGTCGGTCATCGCCTGGTGGTTGCCGGGCGAATAGTCGATGTGGCCGGTGTCGACCGCCTTTTCGATCCCGCCGATGCGGTGCATCAGGCCGGGCGTGCCGGGCTTGATCCACGGCCGCGCGCCCTTGGCGTCGCGCTTGAACGGGAGCAGCTCGTCGCCCGAATTCTTCTCCGCGAGGAAGCTCACCGGGAACTTGGCGTAGCTCGCCGGATCGGGCACCTTCCACGGCTCGGCCGCGTTGGCGATATAGCCATCGGTCAGCAGCATCACCGGGGTCATGTACTGCACCGCGATGCGGCACGCCTCGATCGCGCACTCGAACGCGTCGCCGGGGCTGCGCGCGGCGATCACCGGCATCGGCGCGTCGCCGTTGCGGCCGTAAACCGCCTGGTAGAGATCGCTCTGCTCGGTCTTGGTCGGTAAGCCGGTCGAGGGGCCGCCGCGCTGCGAGTTGACGATCACCAGCGGCAGCTCGGTCATGATCGCGAGGCCCATCGCCTCGCCCTTGAGCGCGATGCCCGGGCCCGAGGAAGAGGTGACCCCCAGCTGCCCTGCATACGACGCGCCGATCGCAGCGCAGATCGCGGCGATCTCGTCCTCCGCCTGGAAGGTGGTGACGCCGAACTCTTTGAGTCGCGCGAGGTGATGCAGGATCGCGCTCGCCGGGGTGATCGGATAGCCGCCGAAGAACATCGGCAGCTCGGCGAGCTGCGCGCCCGCGACGAGGCCGAGCGAAACCGCCTCGGCGCCGGTGATTGTGCGGTAGAGCCCCGGCGCGGTCGGCACCGGATCGACGTGGAGCTGCTTGAGCGGCCCCGAAAGCTCCGCCGTCTCGCCATAGGCGTGCCCGGCGTCGAGCGCGGCGATATTGGCCTCGGCCAGTTCGGGCTTGCTGCGGAACTTCGCGCGCAGCCACTGGTGCAGCGGCTCGCGCGGGCGATCGAACATCCACAGCGCGAGGCCGAGCGTCCACATGTTCTTGCAGCGCAGCGCGTCCTTGTTGCCGAGCCCGAACGGCTTGACCGCCTCGATCGTCAGCGCGCTGATGTCGAACGCGAGCAGGTCGTATTTCGCCAGGCTGCCGTCGTCGAGCGGGCTGGCGTCGTACTTCGCCTTGTCGAGGTTGCGCTTCGAGAATTCGCCCGTGTCGGCGATGATCAGCCCGCCCGGCTTCAGCGCCTCGAGATTCACCTTGAGCGCCGCGGGGTTCATCGCCACCAGCACGTCGGGCGCATCGCCCGCGGTGTTGATCTCTCGGCTGCCGAAGTTGATCTGGAACGCCGAGACGCCGAACAGCGTGCCCTGCGGCGCGCGGATCTCGGCGGGGAAATCGGGAAAAGTCGCGAGATCGTTGCCCGCGAGCGCGGTCGAGAGCGTGAACTGCCCGCCGGTCAGCTGCATCCCGTCGCCGGAGTCCCCGGCGAAACGCACAACGACAGCTTCGGGAGATTCCGCGTCCTGCGGCTTTACGGCGGCCTGGGTAGCCATCGGATTTCCTTCTCGCGCGCCGACGAGCGGCGCTTTGTCCTGGGAAGGGGCACCTATGCACCCTCCCCCGCCCCCGCAATGAAGTTTTTCTCCCCGGGGAGCAAAATGTCGAGTGGAAAAGCGCGCTTGTCAGGCTAGGATTGCGAAAAGCAACTTATCCGGAGGGGACGAATGGCGGACACCGAACACTACGTGCGCGAGGACGTGCGCGGGTTTCTCGACATGCTCGAACAGATGGGCGGCCCCGGCGTCGAGGAACTGCCGCCCGAACAAGGCCGCGAGCAGATGCGCGTGCTCGGGACACTCGCCGAATCCGAGCCGCGCGAGCTGGCGGTGGTGCGCGATCTCACTTGTCCCGGCCCCGCCGGCGACATCCCGCTGCGCTTCTACGACACGAAGGAAAGCCGGGAGCCCGGCCCCTGCGTGGTGTTCATCCACGGCGGCGGGTTCGTGATCGGCGACCTCGAGGTCTACAACGCGCTCTGCACCGAGATCTGCCACCAGCTCGACCTGCCGGTGGTCTCGATCGACTACCGCCTCGCGCCCGAGCACCCCTTCCCCGCCGCGCCCGACGATTGCGAGGCGGCGGCGCGCTGGATCGCCTCGAGCCCGGTCGAGCTCGGGCGCACTTTCACCGGCCTCGTCATCACCGGCGACAGCGCGGGCGGCAACCTGACGATCGTCACCACCAACCAGCTCTGCGCCGAGCCGGCCGACGTGCCGGTCGTGGTTCAGGCGCCGATCTACCCGGTCGCCGACGATCCCTCGCAATATCCGAGCTATTTCGACTTTTCCGACGGCTTCCTGCTCACCGGCGCGGCGATGGCGTGGTTCACCGCCCACTACGCCGCCGATCCGAAGGACAAGCGCAACATGCCGATGGTCGGCGATTGTTCGCGCACTCCGCCGACCGTGCTGTGCACCGCGGGGCTCGATCCGCTGCGCGACTCGGGCCGCAACTATGCCGCGCACCTGATCAAGCTGGGCGTCGACGTCACCTATCTCGAATTCGCCGGCAACATCCACGGCTTCACTACCTTGCGCAAGGCGATCCCGAGCGGGCAGAAAGATGTCGATTCGTTCATCGCGGCGATCCGATTGATGCTGGATCGCCACGCGGGTTAGGACGTTACGGCCAGATGGAAGAACTCGGATACCGTCCCTGCGTCGGCGTTATGCTGGTCAACGCCGAAGGCAAGGTCTTCGTCGGGCGCCGCATCGACAACAAGGAGGGCGACTGGTGGCAGATGCCGCAAGGGGGCGTGGATCCGGGCGAGGACCTGCGCGACGCGGCGATGCGCGAGCTGGCCGAGGAAACCGGAGCCCAGCCCCGGCACGTCTCGATCATCAAACAGATCGACGAACCGGTTCGCTACGATCTGCCCGAAGACCTGATCGGCAAGCTCTGGGGCGGCAAGTACCGCGGGCAGGAACAGGTCTGGTTCCTTGCCCGCTTCGGTGGAACCGACGCGGATATCGACCTCGAAGCACACGATCCGCCCGAATTCTGCGATTGGAAATGGGTCGAGCCCGACCAGCTTCCCGATCTGATCGTGCCCTTCAAGAAGCGCGTCTACCGCACCGTGGTCGAGGCTTTTCGCGAGCTGGTTTAGCTCTTGCGAGCCCCCGCGAAGGCGGGGGCTCGTACCAGCCTCAATTCGCCTGCGTCACCTGCGCCTCGGGCATGACGGCTTCGGCGGTCAGCACCGGTTGACGCGGACCAGCCTGAATCGCGGCGGCGAGCTGGCGCGTCTCGGCGCAGCCCTCACCGCACATGCTCGTCAACTGGGCAAGGTTGGCTTTGGCCTTGTCGAGAGCGCCCTTCTCCGCCAGCGCAGCGCCTTCGCCCGAGATCGCGGCGAGATTGCCGGGATCGCGCGCCAGCGCCTCGCGGTAGTAGTGGATCGCCTTGCCTTGCAGGCCTTCGGCGCGGGCGGCCTTGGCCAACTCGAGAAAGATCACGGTATAGCCCGGATCGACCGCCAGCGCCGCCTCGTAGGCGTCGATCGCGCGCTGCGGATCGCCGGCTTCGAGCGCCGCCCGCCCTTCGGCGACGAGCGTGGCGGCGCGCGGGTCGGCCTCGCGTTCGGCCCCGATCCCCACGCTCGCGGTGAGCGCAGCGACCAGCGAAAGGGCGGCGGCGGCGGGGGCAAAACGCATAATCGACTCCAGCAAGGTCAACGACTTCGCAGACTGTTCCTCTGCCATAATCGCGCCGGTTAACACGCCAAGGCTGCACGCGCGATGAAAAATCCGTCGGTGTCGTCGTGGAACGGGGTCAGACGAAACCCCTCGCCTCGCTCGCGGCCGAGCGGGAGGGCAGGCCGATCGGTGCGCCAGCCGCGATGATCGGAGAGGAACCGCGCGATCCTATCCGCCCCTTCCACATCGAGCAGCGAGCAGGTGACATAGACCAGCCGCCCACCCGGCCGCACCAGGCGCGCGGCCAGATCGAGCAGCCGATCCTGCACCTCCGCGAAGCGCGCGAGCTGCGCCGGATCGAGCCGCCAGCGCGCCTCTGGATTGCGCCGCCAGGTGCCCGTTCCCGAGCACGGCGCATCGACCAGCACCGCGTCGGCCTTGCCCGCGAAGCGGCCGAGCACCTCGAGCTCGCGGCCGGGATCGAGCAGCAGCGTCTCGATCATGCTCGCCCCGGCGCGTGCAGCGCGCGGCGCGAGGTTGGAGAGGCGAGCGCGGTCGGTGTCGCTCGCGATCAGTGTGCCGCGGTCGTCCATCGCGGCGGCGAGCGCGAGCGTCTTGCCACCGGCCCCGGCGCAGAGGTCGATCACCGTCTCGCCCGGTTGCGCGCCGACCGCCATGCACGCGAGCTGGCTGCCGTGATCCTGAATCTCGACCAGCCCTTCGCGATAGGCGGGCCACTGGTCGACCGACGTGCCCGAGGGAAAGCGCAAGGCGTTCGGGGCGGCAAGCGGCTCGCCGGGCTCGGGCAGCGCTATCGCATCGCGCGCGGCCTTGAGCGTGTTGACCCGCAGATCGAGCGGCGCGCGGCCGAGCAATGCCGCCGCTTCCTCGCCTGCGATATCGGACTCGGCGAGCGCGGTTTCGAGCCATTCGGGCGCGAGCCCGTCTTCGGCCACCGTCTCGCCCTCTGCGATCGGCGCGGGGCCGTGCTGCGAGCCGTCGAACAGCGGCGCCAGCAAGGCATCGTCCTGCGCCAACCGCAGCATCGCCGCGCGCCCGCTTTCGGGCACAGGACCGCAGGCCCGGATCGCGCGATAGACCAGCTCGCGCACCGCGCGCCGATCCTTGCTGCCGGCGTAGCGGCGCTGGCGGAAATAGTCGGCGACCAGCCGGTCGGCCGGCGCGCCCTTGCTTCGCGCGGCCTCGATCGCCGCATCGAGCAGCTCGATCGCCGCCTGCACGGGGCCAGGGGGGTACCCGACCCCCCCCTCCGGGGGGAGGGGGCCCGCGACGTGCCGCAGGCGGGGGTGGAGGGGCACGGGCAGCGGTTCACGACGTCAAGGGCGCGCGCATTCGGCGCGTGCCCCTCCACCATGCTGCGCATGGTCCCCCTCCCCGTTCCGGGGAGGATTGCCTCAGCGCGTCGGATAATTGGGCGCCTCGCGGGTGATCGCCACGTCGTGGACGTGGCTCTCGCTCAAGCCCGCGTTGGTGATGCGCACGAATTGCGCGCGCGTGCGCAGGTCCTCGATCGTGGCCGAGCCGGTGTAGCCCATCGCCGCCTTGATCCCGCCCACGAGCTGGTGGACCACATCGGCCGCGGGACCCTTGAACGGCACCTGCCCCTCGATCCCCTCGGGCACCAGCTTCATCGCCGAAACGTCCTGCTGGAAGTAGCGGTCGGCGCTCCCGCGGGCCATCGCGCCGACGCTGCCCATCCCGCGGTAGGCCTTGTAGCTGCGCCCCTGGTAGAGGAACGTCTCGCCCGGGCTCTCCGCAGTGCCCGCGAGCATCGAGCCGACCATCACTGCCGAGGCGCCCGCGGCGAGCGCCTTGGCCGCGTCGCCGCTGGTGCGCAGGCCGCCGTCGGCGATCACCGGCACGCCGGCCTTCGCACCTTCCTCGGCGCAATCCATGATCGCGGTGAGCTGCGGCACGCCGACGCCGGCGACGATCCGCGTGGTGCAGATCGAGCCCGGCCCGATGCCGACCTTCACCGCGTCCGCGCCCGCGTCGATCAGCGCGCGCGTCGCTTCCGCGGTGGCGACGTTGCCGGCGATCACCTGGACCGAATTCGACAGCATCTTGGCCTTCTCGACCGCGCGCGCGACATCCTTGTTGTGGCCGTGCGCGGTATCGATGATCACCACGTCGACTTCGGCCTCGACCAGCGCCTGCGTACGTTCGAGCCCCTTGTCGCCCACCGTCGTCGCCGCAGCGACGCGCAGCCGCCCGGCGACGTCCTTGGTCGCGTCGGGATAGTTGACCGCCTTCTCGATGTCCTTGACCGTGATCAGCCCGATGCAGCGATAGGCGTCGTCGACCACCAGCAGCTTCTCGATCCGGCGCTGGTGGAGCAGGCGACGAGCCTCGTCCTGCCCGGTGCCGAGCGGCACGGTGGCGAGGTTCTCGGTCGTCATCAGTTCGCGCACCTGCTGCTGCGGGTTCTCGGCGAAGCGCACGTCGCGGTTGGTGAGGATGCCGCAGAGCTTGCCCTCGCGGTCGGTCACCGGGATGCCGCTGATCCGGTGCTGGGTCATCAGCGCCTGCGCCTCGCCCAGCGTCGCCTCGGGCGAGATCGTGATCGGGTTGACCACCATGCCGCTCTCGAACCGCTTGACCGCGCGCACCGCGGCACACTGTTCCTCGATCGTCAGATTGCGGTGGAGCACGCCTATGCCGCCCAGCTGCGCCATCACGATCGCCATGTCGGCCTCCGTCACGGTGTCCATCGCCGCCGAGAGCACCGGGATGTTGAGCGCGATGTCGCGGGTCAGCCGCGTGCGCGTATCCGCCATCGAGGGGAGGATGTCGCTTTCGGCCGGACGCAGGAGCACGTCGTCGAACGTGAGGCCGAGGGGGATGTCGATAGATGCCACGTAACTGTCTTCCGCCGGGAGAATCGTGGCGGCCCATGTAACCGCATGACCCGGAACCCGCTAGGGGTGCGCCCGAATTTATCGCGCGGGCGCCGGATAGCTCGAAACGTCGGCGAAATGGCGCACCAGCGCGAGGTGCAGCAGCACGTCCTGCGCCGCGCCGCCGAGTTCGATCCCTTCGGCGACGTCTCCGGTGCGGTGATAGCGTTCGTCCATGAACGCCTCGAGCGCCGCGGGATCGGCGAAGGCGCTCGACACCATGAGCGCGGGCACGTCGTGCTGAAGCAGCGCCCAGCCGTCCTGCCGGCGCACGTACCGGTTGGCATATTCGGGATCGCCGAGTTCGCGCCCGGCTGCGGCGATCACTCGCTCGATCTCGGCGTCGAGCGCGGTCATGCCGTTGCCTACCACCGCCACCGGCCCTCCGCGCGGGGCGATCGCGATCGTGTCGATATTGAACGCGGCGACGATGGTGTCGAGCGGCAGCGGCGGATCCTTGGCGAAGGCGCGCGCGCCGAGCAAGCCCCACTCCTCCGCAGTGGTGGCGAGGAAATAGACGTCGCGGTCGAGCTGCGGCCCCTGCGCCAGCCGCCGCGCCACCGCGTTGAGCACCGCGAGCCCGCTGGCGTTGTCGACCGCCCCGTTGCAGATCGCGTCCGCCCCCTCGCCCTCGGCGCAGCGGCCGAAGTGGTCCCAATGCGCGAGCAGCAGCACCGCGCCCGCCTCGGGCCGGCTGCCGGGCAGGCGCGCGATAAGATTGTGCGTGCGCACTTCGCCGGGGAGCGAGGTCGCCTCTAGCTCGGCCTCGAACTCGAGCGGGATCGGGCGGAAGCCCGCGGTCTCGGCCGCGGCGCGCAGCTCGGCCAACCGCTCTTCACCGAGCAAGGCCAGCGCGCCGTCGCCTGAGAGTATGCCGTCGAGCGCCGCCCCGTCCTCGGCCCCCGCGAGACGATACGAGCCTTCGGCGCGCCGCTCGACGAGCTCGGCCAGTTCGGCTTCATCGGGCACCAGCGCGAGCACGGCCGCGGCGCCCTGAGCGATCAGCGCATCGCGCTGGTCGAGGTGCGCCGGGTGATCCCACAGCATCACCGCGATCCGTCCCGCCAGCTCCGAGCGGTCCAGCTCTTCGCCCTTGCGTCCCACGAAAACCGCCGGGCTGCGCTCGAGCAGCGTGCGGCGGCCCGAAGTATAGAGATGCACCGAGTCTTCGGGCAGCGCGACCCGGCGCCCGTCGCGATAGAACTCCGCCACGCTGCGATCGGGCCTGTGGAGTTGCAGCGCGACGGGGGCGAACCACGGATTGGCCGGATCGTTGGTTCCAGATTCGAGCCCCGCTTCCTGCCATTCCTGTGCGAGATAACGCAGCGTCTTCGCCTCGCCCTCCGTGCCGGGCCGGCGGCCCTCGAACGCATCGCTGGCGAGCACCGCGATATCGGCGGCAAGTTCGGCCTCGATCGTCTCGAGCCGGTCGCCCGGCACCGACGTCACGCGCGCGGGGGCGCAGCTCGCGATTGCGAGCGCGAGCAGGATCATCAGCGTGCCCGGCCAGCGGTGTATCGGCGCCCCCGCCCCCATCGTTCCTCCTACTCGGCGGTCCAGCCGCCGTCGATGCTCCAGTTCGCGCCGGTGACGTTCCCTGCTTCCTCGCGGCACAGGAACAGCGCGAGCGCGCCGACCTCCTCCGGCTGGACGAAGCGCTTGGTCGGCTGCTTGGCGAGCAGCACGTCGTTGATCACCTGCTCGCGGCTCAGGCCGCGCGCTTTCATCGTGTCGGGGATCTGGTTCTCGACCAGCGGCGTCCAGACGTATCCCGGGCTGATGCAGTTCGCCGTCACCCCGCTCTGCGCCAGTTCGAGCGCGACGGTCTTGGTGAACCCGTCGAGCCCGTGCTTGGCGGCGTTGTAGGCGCCCTTGAACGGCGAGGCGGTCTTCGAATGCGCGCTCGCGGTGTTGATGATGCGGCCCCACCCCTGCGCCTTCATGTGCGGGACGGCGCGGCGCACGGTGTGGAACGCGGCGGTGAGATTGAGCGCGAGGATCGCATCCCACTTCTCGACCGGGAACTCCTCGACCGGCGCGACGTGCTGCATCCCGGCGTTGTTGACGAGCACGTCGACCGGGCCGGCCGCATCCATCAGCGCGTCGCATCCTGCGGCGGTCGTCAGATCCGCGCCCACATGGCGCGCGCCGAGCTCGTCGCACAGCTTCGCGATCTCGCGCTCGTCGCCGAAGCCGTTGAGCACGACCTCCGCCCCCTCGGCCGCGAGCGCGCGCGCGACCGCGAGCCCGATGCCCGAGGTCGATCCGGTGACGAGAGCGCGCTTGCCCGAGAGGAACATTTGTAACTCCTGCAGATTTTCAGCATCGAAGCCTTGCGCGTTCCGCTTTCGCGAGCAAGTCTGCCACTGTCCAGAGGCTTTCGGCAGATGCGCGGCTTCGGGGAGAAAAATTGATGAGGCTCAATCGGTTCGATCCGCGCAATATCCGCGTTCGCCAAGGTGGCGGCGGCAGGTTTCCCGGCGGCGGCGGGGGCAAGATCGGCTGTGGCTCGCTGGTGATCGTGATCGTCGCCGCGCTCGTGTTCGGGATCGATCCGGGCCAGATGCTCGGCACGATCGACAGCGTGCAGCAAAGCGCGCCGAACCAGCAGCAGCAGGGCAATCTGACCGAAACCGAACTCTGCGAACAGAACGCCTATTCGCTCGAGGCATGTAACGCGCTCGAATCGCTCAACCAGACCTGGCAGCCCGAATTTCAGCGCGCAGGAATAGAGTTCCGCGATCCGGAACTGGCATTCTACACCGAGGGCACCCCATCCGGCTGCGGCTCCGCATCGAGCGCAATGGGCCCCTTCTACTGCCCGGCCGACCTCGGCATCTACATCGATACGAGCTTCTATGACACGATGGCGCGGCAACTGGGCGCCGGCGGCGATTTCGCGCGCTATTATGTGATTGCGCACGAATACGGACATCACATCCAGAACCTTACCGGGCTGGCTGCGCAAGTGCGCAGTGCGCAGGCGCAAAATCCCGCTCGCGCAAACGAATTGCAGGTGCGGATGGAGCTTCAGGCGGACTGCTACGCCGGGGTCTGGGCGGGCAAGAACCGCACCGTGATCGAACCCGGGGACATGGAAGAAGGACTACGCGCGGCGAGCGCGATCGGGGACGACACGCTCCAGCGGCAGGCAGGACAGGTCGTGAGCCCCGAGAGCTTCACCCACGGGTCGAGCGCGCAACGCGTCGAGGCGCTGCGCGCCGGAATGGAGAGCGGCGATGAGAGGGTCTGCGACAGCTATTTCCAAATGGGCTAGCGCCCTCGCGCTCGCTTCGATCCTGGCGGCGGCGCCCCTTGCGGCGGAGGCGCAGGAAAACCTGCGTGACCGCGAGCCCGATGTGGTCGACGTCGCCAAGACTCCGCTGACCGACCTCAATCTTGCGCAGGACCCCATCCCCGAACTGCTGCTCGCCGCAGCGGCCGCGCCCTACGCCAGCGACGGCCTTACCGGCTGCGGCGCGATCGGCGGGGCGATCGCCCGGCTCGACATGGTGCTCGGCCCCGATCTCGACGTGGCGCACGAGGATCGGAACGAAATCTCGGTCGGACAGCTCGCCCAGAGCTGGATCGGTTCGTTCATTCCCTTTCGCAGCCTCGTGCGCGAGGTCACGGGCGCGGCCGAGCACCAGCGCGAATTCGAAGCGGCCATCGTCGCGGGGCTGATCCGCCGCGGCTATCTGAAGGGGCTCGGCAAACAGATGGGCTGTTCCTATCCGGCGCGGCCCGCCTTCGCCAAGGTCGACACAGCGTCCGAAACGCCGGTGGAATGGAGCGAGGATCGCCCGTCACCGGCGCTTCGCCGTCCGCCACCCGCGCCCGCACGCCCGGCCGAAGCCGTCCGGAATCAAGCCAACCGGCAGATTCTCTTCGTTTCGAAGGAAGTCGTGCAGAACGTCGAGGACGCACGCTAGCCCGGTGTAGCGGCCTTTCAGTGCCGCGCGGCCATCCGCGCGATCGATTCGTCGAGCGAGCGCAGGACTTGCGCCCGAATCTCGGCCGAAAGATCCTCGTCGTGGGCCAGTTCGTCCCGCGCTTCGCGCAGACCCGCAAGCGCTTCGGCATTGATCCTGGCGGTGCAGATGCGGATCACCTCGCGGCCGTTTTCCGACCGCTCGTCGACGATCTCGTCTCCGCGGCATCCTTCGACGACGTGCGGGATATTGGCAGTGGCCATCCGCACCTCGCGCTCGATCCGCTCGTCGAGATGCTCGAGTTCCTTCATCCGGACCTCGAGCTGCGCCATCGCCCGCTCGTAATGCGCGCGCTCCCTGGGTGAGAGCTCGGACAGGTCGTTCACTACCCTGCCGTTGTGCCGGACCACCTTGTGCTCGCCGTCCTCGTCGACATGGCGGCGGACGACCACATGGCGCTTCTCGCCGTCCTCGACCCGCTCGATCCGCTCGATATGGACGTCGCCCGCTGCGTGCATCGCAACCGGCGCAGGCGGCGCAGGAGGAGCCGGCGGAGCGTGGGGAACAGGCGGAGCTGCCAGCGGGGCCGACGGTGCGGGCGCGATGGGCGCCTCGGGCGGCAGCGGCGCTTCGGGCGCGACGACGCTCTCGGCGTAGGACACCGAGGCGGTCAGCGGCAGCGCGAGCAGTCCGGCGGCGAGGATCGCGCGTCCGGCCAGCCGGCGGCGCGGGGTAATGTCGTTCATCGTCAGGCTCCTCAAGCGGTGGATTATCGATTTGTCGCCCAGCACCGGGCAGGCCATCGGCGCCGCAAGTGCGAGGTTCGGTCCCGCGGCGAAGCTCGCGATCACGCGGCCGTAGGCGGCGCGCGTCTCGCGGTCGCTGCACTCGACCACCCGCGCGTCGCAGGCCGCCTCCTGATCGCGACGCATCGCCTGCCATCCGGCGTAGGCCAGCGGGTTGAACCAGTGCAGCGCGAACAGGATTTGCGCGGCGAAGTTCGCCAGCAGGTCGTGCCCGCGATGATGCGCCAGCTCGTGCGCCAGCGCGAGGTTGCGCGTGCCCCGGTCGCGCTGCGCCATGAAGCCCGGCGGCAGCGCGACGACCTTGTCGAGCACGCCGAAGGCGATCGGGGCGGTGGTTTCGGCGGTCTCGACCAGCCGCACCTTGCCCGCCTGGCCCACCGGCGCCGCGCCCTCGAGCAGCATACGGCGAGTGCGGTGATAGGTGGCAAAGCGAACCCACAGGAAGATCGCCGCACCCGCGAGCCACAGCGCAAGCAGCGCCGCCGCCCAGGGGAAGGTCGGCGACGCTGCCTCCACCGAGCCGGCTCCGTCCAACGCGGCTGCTCGATCGATGATGAGGTAGGCGACTTCGGGCGCGACTTCGCCGCCTTGCACCACCGGCGCTTCGGCCGGCGCGGGCGCAAGCCAGGCCGGCAAGGTCACCGGGGGCAGCAGCAGGCGCAGGAACGGCAGCAGCCACAGCGCATAGGCCGCCCTGGGCCCGAAGTGGCGCGCCACCGGGCGGCGCAGCAGCAGGACCAGCGCGATCAGCGCCGCGGTCCAGGCGAGCGTTTCGAGGAGCCAGGTCATTGCCGCAGCTCCTTCAGCAGCGCCTCGATCTCGGCGAGGTCGTCCTCGGTCAGCGCCTCTTCCTGCGCGAGATGCGCGAAGAGCGGCGCGGCGCGGCCGCCGAACAGGCGATCGACCAGCCGGCGCGATTCACCGCCGAGGTAGTCGTCGCGGGCGAGCAGCGGGCTGTAGAGGAAACGGCGCCCGTCGGGCTTGGTTGCGACCGCCTGCTTCGACACGAGCCGCGCGAGCAGCGTCTTGACCGTAGGCAGGCTCCAGTCGCGCTCCTCGCACACGGCCTTGCACACCTGAGCGGCAGTGAGGGGGCTCTTGCCCCACAGCACCTCCATCACGGCGTGTTCGGCTTCGCTGATGCGTTCGGGCTTCTCGTCTTCGGGTCTCACCACCAAACCCTCCCTCGCCTACACCTGTAGCCACAACGACTACGCCTGTAAACATGAAGCCTATATGAACATTGGTTCATCCCCATGTCGCTGGTAGAGCGCCGTCATGCGTTTGTCCGGTTGTTACAATGTCGAAGACCTGCGGCAGTTGGCCCGCCGCCGGCTGCCGTGGCCGGTGTTCGACTATATCGACGGTGCGGCCGACGACGAGTTGACCAAGGCGCGCAATACCGCCGCGTTCGGCGACATCGACCTCGTGCCCAACGTGCTCGCGGGCGTGGCCGAGATCGACACGGGCTGCACGATCATGGGCCGGCGCAGCGCTTTGCCACTCATGCTCAGCCCGACCGCGCTCCAGCGCGTGTTCCACTGGCAGGGCGAGCGCGCGGTGGCGCGCGCTGCGGAGAAGTTCGGACTGTGGTTCGGTATCTCGAGCCTCGCCACGGTGAGCATCGAGGAGATCGCCGCGCTCGTCTCCACCCCCAAGCTGTTCCAGCTCTACGTGCACAAAGACAAGGGGCTCAACGCGGCGATGATCGAGCGCTGCCAGAGCGCGGGATTCGGCGCGCTGGCGCTGACGGTCGACACGATCGTTTCGGGCAAGCGCGAGCGCTGCCAGCGCAGCGGCTTCACCACTCCACCGCGGTTCACGCCCAGCGCCGTCTGGTCCTACGCCACGCGCCCGCGCTGGGCGCTCGACTACATGCTGCGCGAAAAATTCCGCCTGCCCAACCTCGACACCCACGTCAGCGAAGGCACCGGCAAGGCGGTGAGCATCGCCGAGTACTTCAACACGATGCTCGATACCGCGATGGATTGGGACACCGCCGCACGCATCCGGCAGGACTGGGGCGGCACCTTCTGCCTCAAGGGCGTGATGAGCGTGGCCGACGCGCGCCGCGCGGTCGAGATCGGGGCCGATGCGATCATGGTTTCCAACCACGGCGGCCGCCAGCTCGACGGCAGCCGCGCACCGTTCGACCAGCTGGCCGAAATCGTCGATGCGGTCGGCGGCGAGATCGAGGTGATCTGCGACGGCGGCGTACGTCGCGGCACCCACGTGCTCAAGGCGCTGGCGCAAGGGGCGACCGCGGCTTCGGGCGGGAGGCTTTACCTCTACGCCCTCGCCGCCGCCGGCCAGCCCGGCGTCGAGCACGCCCTCGCGCTGCTCAGCGACGAGATCGAGCGCGGCATGCGCCTGATGGGCGTCACCCGCGCCGAACAGCTGAACCGCGACATGCTGCGGCGGCGGTGAAACTCCGGCATAGTCGCGTCATGTTCAAACGATTCGCCAACTTCGCCGTGCCCTTCGCACTCGCCACCGCGGCTTCCGCGCAGGACGCGCCTGCACCGCCGCCCGCCGCTGTGGATGAACCCGAAACGGTGCTCGTGGTGCTCGAGACCACGATGGGCGATATCACCGCCGCGATCGAGACCGAGCGCGCACCGATCACCGCGGCGAACTTCCTGCGCTATGTCGACGAGGGGCGCTTCGACGGGATCGTGTTCTACCGCGCGATGCCGCTCGAGTGGGGCGAGCAGCCCAACGGGCTGATCCAGGCGGGCACCCAGCACGATCCCGAGCGCGTGCTGCCTCCGATCGCGCACGAGCCGACCAGCCAGACCGGCGTCACCCACGTGCGCGGCGCGCTGTCGATGGCCCGCAACGCGCCCGGCACCGCGACCGGCGACTTCTCGATCATGCTCCAGGAACAGCCGGGCATGGACGCCGATCCCGCCTCGGCCGATCCCGAGCTGCGCGCCGGCTACGCCGCCTTCGGCCACGTGGTCGAGGGGATGGACGTGGTCGAGGCGATCCACGCCGCGCCGACCGATCCGGACAAGGGCGAAGGCTGGATGAAGGGCCAGATGCTCGCCGATCCGGTCGAGATCGTCGAAGCGCGGCGCGTCGTCGAACAATAGCGATCAGGCCGCTTCGCTGCGCAGGCGCGGCGGAGCGGGCTCGAACAGTTGCAGCCGTTCGCTCACCATGCGGTTGCGGCCTCCGCTCTTGGCTTCGTAAAGCAGGCGGTCGGCGGCGGCGTAGAGCTGGGCGAAGCTCACTTGCACCAGCCCCTCGCGCGGCAGCTCGACCAGTCCGACGCTGGCGGTGACCACGCAGGGTAAGCCGGGTACGTCGGCCGCGACCCGCCGCGCAATCGCCTGACGCCGCGTCTCGACCCTTTCGCGCGCATTTTCGCCGCGCAGCAACAGGACGAATTCCTCGCCTCCCATCCGCGCGGCGAGGCAATCGTCGTCGGGCGTGAGCGCCGCCGCCACCGCGCGCAAGGCATCGTCGCCGCGCACGTGGCCCAAAGCATCGTTGACCCGCTTGAAATAGTCCAGGTCGACCACCGCGAGCGTGCAGAACCCGGCATTGCGCAAATCGGCAAAGCGCGGTTCGATCGCACGACGGTTGAGCAACCCGGTCAGCGCGTCCCGTTCGGCGAGGCGTCCGAGGCTCTGCGCCTGTAGCTTGGCGCTGTCACGCTCGTCGCGCATCTGCGAGGCCGTCCGCTCGTAGGCGATCGACAACGCGAATGCCCCGCTCGCCGAAGTGTGGATCACCCCGATGACGAGGTGCAGCGGCAACGTGCCATCGAGCGGAAAATAGGTGGTGAACCGGTCGAAAAAGGCGAGCCCCTCGATCACGCGCATCGCGAACGAGGCCGCCATCACGCCGTAGGCCGCGACGAGACCGTGGCTCGAGAACGAGGCCGGCGCGCGCTCGCGCCAGAAATGCCGCGCGGTCGCCGCCGCCTGCACGCCGAGAACCACGTTGACCGCCGCGAAGAGCACGCCCGCGCCGAACAGACCCGGTAGCGCGAAGGCGGCGAGCACCGCCGCGACGGGCGCCCAGATCGCCGCCCAACCCGTCGAGCATCCGGTGAACAGCCGCGCCGCACGCCAGCGCAGGCCGAAGCCGGCCGCCAGCATCGCGTTCGGAATCGCGAGCAGCAAGACATTCTCGCCCGGTATGACGATCAGCAACACCAGCGAGCCGGCGATCACCACGTTGGCTGCGATCCAGGCCGGCCACCACGGCTCGCGTCGCCGCGCCCATGCCGCCAGGAATCCCAGTGCCATGACCAGCAGGATGATCGCGTTTGCGCCGAAAAGCGTGAAAACGTCCAAGCCTTGCCGCCCGCCCCCGGCGCGCGCTCCCTCAAATTCGCGAGGCGCGGACCTTGGGGGCGGAAACTTAAAAAATGTGAAATCGTGCCAGTGCGGAATCCCCGTCAGCACACCTCCGCAGTGTTCTCGGGAATCGGCCCCGGCGGCACGCGCGCGGGGTGACGGTGGAAGGGGTCGGCGGCGAGGCGATGGCGCGGACCGTAAGCCTGGACCAGCACTGCGGCGAGGCGGGGGTCGTAAGCCGCCAGGTCGTCGTGATTCAGGATCCGCCGCCCGTCGAACACCGCCAGCCGGTTCGAGTTGAACCAGAATTGCGTCCCCTCCGCCCAATATTCCTGCACCGTGGTGCTGGCATACTCGTTGAGCCAGAGCCCTTCCTCGAGCGCCTGCGCGTAAGCCGCTTCGACCTCGGTATAGAGCGCCGGATCGGCCACTCGGATCGCGTCGAGCACATTGTGCGCGAATTCGTGGACGAGGATCGTCTCGCCGTAATAACGGCTGGTGGGCTTGCCGAGCACGTCCTCCTCCGCGCCGACCGTGTAGACCCCGCCGATCCCGCGTACGCGCGCGTTCCAATAGTCGCGGTCGCTGAGGCTCCCGATGCGCGCCTCGTAGTGCTTGCGCTCGCACCGGGTCAGCCGCGGATCGTCGCGCTCGGGCTTGGTCCAGTGCGCGTTCTCCGGCAGGTCGGTGATCGCCTCATCCTCGCCCAGGATCGCCACCTGATATCCCCGCCGCGCGAGCACCGCCGCGAGATCGGGGCGATAGGCGAGCATGTCCTCCACCATTCGCCGCGCATCGACCAGCGCCTGGTCCGCAACCCGCCCCGAGGCGACGATCGGAATGCCGCCCGCATCGACGTACTGCGTGTAGAACGGATCGATCCCGAGCGCGGCCGGCGGCGCGGACGGCCCCGCAGCGCACGAGGTCAGGGCAATCAGCGCGAGAATGGCGGGAGTTCGCATTGAGCCTGTTACCAATATTTGGTATTAACCCGACATGGCAAGCAAGAAGAACACCTCGATCGCGCTCGGCGAACATTTCGCCGACTACGCGCGCGGAAAGGTGACATCGGGCGAATACGATTCGGTGAGCGAAGTGGTCCGCGACGCGTTGAGACTTCACGAGGAGCGCGCCACCTTCCGCTCGAAATTGCTCGAGAAGATTGATGAAGGGCTCGCAAGCCCGATCGACGAGGACTTCGACGTCGACCGCTGGTTCGAGGAAGAATACCGCGAATCGTGCGAAAGCTGATTTTCCGCGCTGCTGCGTCAGCTGAGATGCGCGGGATCGCACGATACACCAAATCGGCTTGGGGCGTAGAGCAGTCGCGCCGATACGCCGCACGCTTGCGGCAGCGCATCAAATCGTTGCGAAAGTTCCCTCTACGTTATCCCGAGGTCGGCGGTCGCCCCGGACTACGCGAAATGCGGTGTGGGCAGCACCTGGTATTCTATAGAGTGTCTGAGGATGCCATCGAGATCGTGCATGTCGTGCATGTCGCGGCAGACTTCGACGCTTGGTTGCAGTAGAATTTGGACATCGCCCGGACTCGTTGGAACCTCTTGCTTTGCTTGAGGAATTTGCTAGTCAGAGGTGTTCTGCAAATGCTTTACCGAGTTCACCCTCTATCAGTGTCTCGACGGCCTTGATGCGATAGCAAATCTCGTCATCGTGAACCCAGATTGTGATGAGCTCACCTCGCTTGATAGCTTTACCGTGAAGATTTGTTCGACCGAATCTGGCAGGATCAAAAACGTCAAACTCGGAATCCTCTAGAATCTCTGGGAATGTTCCGAAATCCAATTCGTCTTCGCCAGACAGCGCCAACTGGTAAATGAACGGCCAATTGGTGTCCCGCCTGCGTTGCCACGTGCCGAAAACTCCCAACATTGAAATCTTAGGTATGATTTTATCTTGATCATCCAAAAGAAGTTGAAGTTGCAGATCGTCCCACTCGTCTTCATCGACCGCGACGCAACTCACGCGGACCATTCGATAAGTCACCTCAATAAACCCGCTTCTTCGGCTTGATGTACTCCACATCGTCGGTCAGCGTGTATTCGTGCACCGGGCGGTAGTCGATCTTTACCGCGCCGCCGTTGCCGCCCCAGCCTTCGAACCAGACCGCGGTGTGCTTCATCCAGTTGGCGTCGTCGCGCTCGGGGAAGTCCTCGTGCGCATGCGCGCCGCGGCTTTCCTTGCGGTTCTCGGCCGAGGCGATGGTGACGTTCGCCTGCGCCATAAGGTTGTCGAGTTCCAGCGTTTCTATCAGATCGCTGTTCCAGATCAGCGAGCGGTCGGTGACGTGGATGTCCTCCATCCGCTTGTTCGTCTGCCGCAGCAGTTCGACGCCTTCGGAGAGCAGTTTGCTGTCGCGGAACACCGCGGCGTGCTTCTGCATGCCCTTCTGCATCTCCGCACGGATCGCCGCGGTGGGCGAACCGCCGCTGGCGTTACGGAAATGATCGAGCCGGGTGAGCGCGAGGTCGGCGCTGTCGGCGGGAAGCTCGGCATGGCTGGTGCCGGGCTTGACGATTTCCTTCAGGCGATGGCCGGTCGCGCGGCCGAACACCACCAGGTCGATCAGCGAGTTCGAGCCGAGCCGGTTTGCGCCGTGGACCGAGACGCAGGCCGCCTCGCCCACCGCGAACAGGCCGGGGACGACCGTTTCCGGGTTGCCATCGGCGCCAATGGTCACGACCTCGCCATGATAATTACACGGGATACCGCCCATGTTGTAGTGCACGGTCGGGGTCACCGGCAGCGGCTGGCGCGTCAGGTCGACGCCGGCAAAGATCTTGCCGCTCTCGGTGATCCCGGGCAGCCGGTCGGCGAGCACCTTGGGATCGATATGGTCGAGGTGGAGGAAAATGTGGTCCTTCTCCGGCCCCACTCCCCGCCCCTCGCGCATTTCCAGCGCCATCGAGCGGCTGACGACGTCGCGGCTGGCGAGGTCCTTCGCGCTCGGAGCGTAGCGCTCCATGAAGCGCTCGCCCTCGGAATTGGTCAGGTAGCCGCCCTCGCCGCGCGCGCCTTCCGTGATGAGCACGCCCGCGCCGTAGATGCCGGTCGGGTGGAACTGGACGAATTCCATGTCCTGCAGCGGCAACCCCGCGCGCAGCACCATGCCGCCGCCGTCGCCGGTGCAGGTGTGGGCGCTCGTCGCGGTGTAGTAGCAGCGGCCGTAGCCGCCGGTCGCGAGCACCACCGCCTTGGCGCGGAAGCGATGGATCGTCCCGTCGTCGAGGCACATCGCCATCACGCCGCGGCACACACCGTTTTCCATGATGAGGTCGAGTGCGAAGTATTCGATGAAGAAGTCCGCGTCGTACTTCAGGCTCTGCTGGTAGAGCGCGTGGAGCATCGCGTGGCCGGTGCGGTCGGCGGCGGCGCAAGTGCGCTGCACCGGCGGGCCGTCGCCCATGTTCTGCATGTGGCCGCCGAACGGGCGCTGGTAGATCGTGCCGTTCTCGTTGCGCGAAAACGGCACGCCGGCGTGCTCGAGCTCGTAAACCGCCTGCGGCGCCTCGCGCACCATGTATTCGATCGCGTCCTGATCGCCGAGCCAGTCGGAGCCCTTGACGGTGTCGTACATATGCCACGACCAGTGATCGGGCGTGTTGTTGCCGAGGCTCGCCGCAATCCCGCCCTGTGCGGCGACGGTGTGGCTGCGCGTGGGGAAAACCTTGGTGATGCACGCGGTCTTGAGCCCGGCCTCGGCCGCGCCCATCGTCGCGCGCAGGCCGGAGCCGCCGGCGCCGACCACGACCACGTCGTACGTATGGTCGACGATCGGATAGGCAGGGTTCTGCCCGGCCTTCCGATTCGGCTGGTTGTTGCTGGCGGTCTTGGGTGCCGGGTTGCCCATCAGGCGGCTCCTGCAAATGCGATGCGGGCGACGCTGAGCAGGCCGAAGGCCGCGCCGCCAATGGTTGCGACGTTGAGCAGCGCGACCGCCGCGAACTTGTTGCCGGGGGTGTGGACGTAGTCCTCGATCATCACCTGCAGGCCGAGCCGCGCATGCCAGAACGGGCTGACGATCAGCAGCGCCATCGCCGTCGCCGCGAGCGGGTTCTGAAGGTAACCCGTCACCGTCTCGTACGAGAGATCGGGCAGCAGCACGATCGAACCCACCAGCCACAGCACGAGGACGAGATTGCCGATCGCGGTGAAGCGCTGGAGCAGCCAGTGGTGCACGCCTTCGTGCGCCGAACCGAGCCCCCGCACGCGGCCGATCGAGGTTCCGTTACCCATAGTCGAATTCCTCAGCGAAGCAGGATCGCGGCCCAGAATGCCGCCGTCAGCGCGATGCCGATCACCGGCACGGCGACCGCCCAGCGCTTGTTAGTGTCGAGCTCGTACCCCGCGCCGATGTCGAGCACGAAGTGCCGCAGGCCCGAGGTCATGTGATTGAAGAACGCCCACGACAGGCCGACCAGCACGACATAGCCGAGCGGGCTCGTCATCCACCCGGCGAAGGTCTCGTAAGCCGCCGGCCCGCTCGCCAGCGCGCCGAGCCACCACAGCAGCACGCCCAGTCCCACGATCGCCATCCCGTCGCCGGTGACGCGGTGGAGGATCGAGACCAGCATGTGCGGCCCCCATTTCCAGATGCTGAGATGCGGTGAGAGCGGTCTTTCGGCCATGGTGGACGTCCGTTCGGTAATTGCGTGCGCCTCCCTTAGCGCAATGAGATTGCGAGACAAGGCGCGCAGCCTCGACTTCGCGCGCAAAGTTTCGGATAGGCGGTGCATGGCATGCATCCTCGTCACCGGCTCGAGCCGCGGCATCGGCGCCGCGATCCGCGAACAGCTCGAAGCGCGAAGCGTTCGCGTGATCGGCCACGGCAGCGCCGCGCACGATGCGCAGACCATCGGGGCCGACCTCGCAGAACCCACCGCGCCGCAGCTGCTGTGGGAGGAGGCGCTGGCGCGCGCCGGCGGCTCAATCGACGTGCTGGTCAACAACGCCGGGCTGTTCGAGGCGAATCCGCTCGACCGCTCCGACATCGAGTGGCTCGACGCGTGGGAGGACACGCTGCGGATCAACCTCACCTCCGCCGCGCAGCTGTCGCGCTTTGCGGTGCGACACTGGCTCGAGCGCGGCGTATCGGGCCGAATCGTCCACGTCGCCAGCCGCGCGGGCCACCGCGGCGATTCGCCCGCGCACTGGCACTACGCCGCGGCCAAGGGCGGCATGCTCGCGCTGCACAAGACGATCGCGCGCGCCTACGCCAAGGACGGCATCGGCAGCTTCGCGATCACGCCCGGCTTCACCGACACCGCGATGGCGGGCGATTATCTCGCCAGCCGCGGCGGCCCAGGCCTGCTCGCCGACATCCCGCTCGGCCGCGTTGCCGAGCCCGAGGAGATCGCCACCATCGCCGTGTTCTGCGCGCTCGACGCCCCCGAAAGCATGACCGGCGCGACGATCGACGCGAATGGGGCGAGCTATGTGCGGTAGCCGCCGGTTCGCCACCCCTCTCCCGTCATCCCCGCGCAGGCGGGGATCCAGCTTCTTCGGGCGCTAGGCATGACCAAAGGCGGCTGGGTCTACAACCTTGCAAACCGATATCGCGGCACCACCTACATCGGCGTCACGGCCTCGCTTCCGCACCGGATCGTGCAGCACAAGACCGGCCGCGGCTCGCAATTCGCAGGAAGGCACCGGTGTGCCCGTCTCGTGCATGCCGAACACTTCGAGGCGATCGAGGATGCCATTGTGCGCGAAAAGCGGCTCAAGAAGTGGAACAGGGACTGGAAAATCCGCTTGATCGAAGAGCAAAACCCCGATTGGGAGGATCGCTATGACGATCTCGTCTCGCTCTAGAGGGAAAGCTGGAACCCCGCCTTCGCGGGGATGACGGGTGTGGTAAATCATGCCGGATAGCTGGAAGCTCACCGCGTTCGCCGACAAGGCGTCGATTCAGGCGGCGCTCGTGGCGCAGGAGGATGCCGCCGGGTGGGATTACGAGTTGGGGCTGGCCGGGTTCGAACTCGCCGACGACCGGCCGGACGACTGGCGGCTCGACGTCTATTTCCCGCGCAAGCCGACCCGGGCCGATCGCGCGATGGTCGAGGCATTGTTCATGGATGACGCGCCCGGGCTGATCGCCGAAGAGCTGCCCGACACCGACTGGGTGACCGAGAGCCAGCATGGCGTCGAGCCGATCCGCGCTGGCTGCTTCCATGTCCGCACGCCCGAGCACGCCCCCAGCCGCGAGCCGGGTGTGGTCGATTTCGCCATCCCCGCCAGCCAGGCGTTCGGCACCGGCCAGCACGCGACCACCGCGGGATGCCTCGCGATGCTCGACGCGATGAAGCGGCGCGGTGTGATCGCCCGCAATCTGGCCGATATCGGCACCGGCACCGGGCTGCTCGCCTTCGCCGCGCTCGCACTCTGGCCGCGCGCGCTCGCCACCGCGAGCGACATCGACCCGGCCTGCGCGGGCGTGGTCGCGGACAACGCGGCGGCGAACGGCATAACGCTCGGCGCACGCGCGGGCGAACTGGCGATGGTGATCGCCGACGGCATGGCGCATCCGTTGCTGCGCGCGCGCGGGCCTTACGACCTGCTGATCGCCAACATCCTCGCCGGTCCGCTGGTCGAGCTCGCGCCCGATTTCGCGCGCGCGGTCGCCCCGGGCGGGCACCTCCTTCTCGCCGGTCTGCTCGAGACGCAGGAGCCGCGCGTGCGCGCCGCTTATCGCCGCGCAGGTTTCCGCCTCGCCGCGCGGCTGGTGAGCGGCGACTGGTCGATCCTGTGGTTGCGGCGGCGCACGACCGCCTGAGGGGCGCCGCGCGGGTCGCGGGCAAGGCGCTCGCCTGGCTCGCGCTTGCGCTCGGGGCATTCATGCTCGCCGCGTGGATCGGCTCGTCGATCCCGCGCAACGGCGGATGGCAAGAACCCGATAGCGGCATTCCGATCATGGTCGAGACCAACGGCGTCCACACTGCGATCGTCATGCCGCTCGTCACCCCGATCAAGGACTGGCGCGCCGATTTTCCCGCCGCCGACCTCCCGCCCGCCGCCGCGTACCGCCCCTACACCCACGTCTCGGTAAGCTGGGGCGAGCGCGAGGTGTTCCTCAACACGCCGACATGGGCCGATCTCTCGCTCCCGACCGCGATCGACGCCGCGACCGGCGGCGACGGCCTGCTCCACGTGGCGCACTACGTCCGCCCCGCCCCGAGCGAGACCGCCCGCGTGCTCCGCCTGCGCCCCGAGGAATACGCCCGCCTGGTCCGCCGCATCGAAACCCAGG
Source organism: uncultured Altererythrobacter sp. (assembly GCA_946886565.1). The sequence continues at coordinate 10,917 of CAMPIX010000020.1, read as the reverse complement.
TCGTCCCACCCGCACGCCGCACCGCCTACTCCGGCTACGAGGACTGGGACGTGTTCTACGACGCGCCGGGAACTTACCACCTTGGCAACACCTGCAACCAGTGGACCAGCGACACGCTGGCGGCCGCGGGCGTGCGGACCGGCTGGTGGACCCCGTTCGCGGGCGGGGTGATGAAGTGGGTACCGCAATCGACCGTCATCCCGGCGAAAGCTGAGATCGCTGGCCGCACCGTCAGGCGCTGACATGGGCGGGACGTGCCCAATCCTCCACGGCACGGGGAGGGGGACCATGCAAAGCATGGTGGAGGGGCACGGGCCGCCGCTCCGAATCTCTCCCGCCTTGAGTACCGCGCGTCCCCCTCCGCCCCGACGCTGCACGTCGCGGTCCCCCTCCCCCGGCGGGCGAGGATTGGGACCGATCGCCATCAACCGTGATAGCCTGCAAATGCCGGCTTTCACGGGGAATGACGGAAGGGAAGGTTTGGCTACCCCGCCCCCCTCACGATCTCCTGCCATTCTGCCTCGTCGATCACCTCGATCCCCAGCTCGGCCGCCTTCTTGAGCTTGCTGCCCGCGCCGGGCCCGGCGACCAACAGGTCGGTCTTGGCGCTGACCGATCCCGCGGCTTTCGCGCCCAGCCGTTCGGCCTGCGCCTTGGCCTCGTCGCGGCTCATGGTTTCGAGCTTGCCGGTGAACACCACGGTCTTGCCCGAGACCGGGCTGTCCTTCGTCTCGACCTCGTAGCGCGGAGGGTCGACTTCGCTTAGCAGGTCGTGCCACACCTCCTGGTTGTGCTCCTCGTGGAAGAAGTCGGCGAGGGCATGGCCCACGGCGGTGCCGATCCCGTCGGCGCGGACCTCGAAGATCGACTTCACCGCCTCGACCATCCGGGTGTTGAACGGGCTCGGTTTTTCGTCAGGACCGCGCGGATGCTCCTCGCGATAGGCGGCAAACTCGGCCGCTTTCTCGGGCAGCCGACGAATATCCCCCAGCCCCTTCATCAGGTCGCGCGCCGTCACCGCGCCGACGTGGCGGATGCCAAGGCCGAACAGCAGCCGCGCGGCGTCGGGCGCGCGCTTGGCCTCGATGCTTGCCAACAGGTTGTCCACAGACTTGTCCTGCCAGCCTTCGCGCCCCACGAGTTCGTCCCGATGGTCGCGCAGGCGGAAGATATCGCCCGGTCCACGATCGAGCCAGCCGAGGTCCATGAACTCGGCGATCGACTTCTCGCCGAGCCCCTCGATATCGAGCGCGCCGCGGCTGACGAAGTGCTTGAGCCGTTCGAACTGCTGCGCCTTGCACACCAGCCCGCCGGTGCAGCGCACGTCGACCTCGCCCTCCTCCGCCACCGCGTCGCTGTGGCAGACCGGGCATTCATGGGGGAAGACGTAGGGCTCCCGCTCGGCCGCGCGGGTCAGGTTCTCGACCACCTGCGGGATCACGTCACCCGCGCGCTGGACCTTGATCCGGTCGCCCGGCCGCACGCCCAGCCGCGCGATCTCGTCGCGGTTGTGCAGCGTGACGTTGGTCACCGTCACCCCGCCCACGAGCACCGGCGCCAGCCGTCCGACCGGGGTGAGCTTGCCGGTGCGGCCGACCTGGATGTCGATAGCCTCGAGCGTGGTCTCGGCTTGCTCGGCGGGGAACTTGTGCGCCAGCGCCCAGCGCGGCGCCTTGGCGACGAAGCCGAGCCGCGCCTGCCAGTCGAGCCGGTCGACCTTGTACACCACCCCGTCGATCTCGTAGCCGAGCGCGCCCCGCCCTTCGCCGATCGCGCGATAGTGTGCGAGCATGGCCTCGAGCGAATCGCAGCGCCGGAGGTCGGGGCTGGTCGGCAGGCCCCATTCGCCGATCTTGCGCATTACCTCGAACTGCGTCTCGCCCGGCACATCCGACGCCGCGCCCCAGCCGTGCGCCCAGAAGCGCAAGAGGCGGCTGGCGGTGACGCTGGCGTCCTTCTGCCGCAGCGATCCCGCCGCCGCGTTGCGCGGGTTGGCGAACTGGCGCACTTTCGCGGCGTCGAATTCCTCGCCCTTCGCTTCCGCCGCCGCGCGCCCCTCCTCCATCAGCCGCGCGTTGAGCGCCACGAAGGCCTCGCGCTCCATATAGACCTCGCCGCGCACCTCGAACACCGCGGGAATCTCCCTCTCCCCTTCAGGGGAGAGGGTCGGGGAGTGGGGGATGTCGGGAGACGTTGCGCTGACATCCCCCACTCCCTCCGCGGCTTCGCCGCTCCTCCCTCTCGCCTGAAGGGGAGAGGGCATAAGCTCCTGCGGAATATCCGCGATCTCTGCCACGTTCGCGGTGACGTCCTCGCCTACCTGTCCGTCGCCCCGCGTCGCGGCGCGCACCAGCTTGCCGCTCTCGTAGCGCAGCGAGCACGATAGCCCGTCGATCTTGTCCTCGGCGGTGAAGGCGAGCGCCTCGTCCTCGCCGAGATTGAGATAGCGCCGCACCCGTGCGACGAAATCGGCCACTTCCTCGTCGGCAAAGGCATTGTCGAGGCTCATCATGCGCACCTCGTGGCGCACTTTCGAGAGCGGCGAGGCGGCCACCTCGTGCCCGACCGCCTGCGAGGGCGAATCCGCTCGCACCAGATGCGGAAACGCCGCCTCGAGCTCGGCGTTGCGCCGCACCAGCGCGTCGTATTCCTGATCGGTGATCTCGGGCGCGTCCTCGGCGTGGTAGAGCCGGTTGTGCCGCGCGATCGCCTTGGCCAGCCGCATCAGCTCGTTCGCGGCTTCGGCTTCCGAAGTTTCGGGTCTGTCGCTCATGCACTCGCCAGTATCGTCACGATCAACGTGCGTCTCGCACGGAATCCGAGACGTTCGTAAAGCGCGATAGCCCCCGTGTTCGCGGCATAGCTGTGGAGGAACGGCGCGTCGCCGCGCTCGACCAGCCCGGCCATCACGCGCCGGATCAACCGCGCCGCGTAGCCCCGCCCGCGGTACTCGGGCCAGGTGCAGACCCCGCTGACTTCGGCGAAACCCTCCGCCGGGCGCATCCGCTCGCCCGCCATCGCCGCGAGCCGGTCGCCGTCGCGCAAGCCGTAGAACCGGCCGTAGCGGTGCGTGAGCGAACCCCACGGCCCGGGCTCGGTGGCGAGCGCCAATGCGGTCATCTCGGCGACGTCGTCCTCGCCGAGCGGCTCGGCCGCCTCGTCGCCCGGCTCGAGCGCGGCGGGCTTTTCGGCGACCATCTGCAACAGCTCGGCCGTGCGCACGACCTTCAATGCGGGCGGCGCCAGCCACGGCTCGGGCTCGACCAGCCAGACCCGGTCGTCATGGTCCGCAAGCAGCCCGACCAATGCCGACTGCGCTTCCGGCGATCGGTCGCGCGCCGCGGCGAACGGGCCGTAGCGCGGATCGATCCGCAGCGCGCGCCCCTCCCCCTGCGCAAGCCGCGCCATCGGCCCGTTCAGCATGTTCCACACCGGCCGGTCGAGCGGATGGTTCATCGTCCGCGCAGCACGTCCAGCATCGCCGGCTCGTTCGCGGCGTAGGTCTCGGTGCCGGGGGTGAGGATTGCGAAGTGGCTCGCGCCCGGGTTCTTGCGCACTTCCAGCCGGGTGCCGTTGGCGCGGATCGCGGCCTGTACCGCTTCGGGCGCAGCGGGCAGCACCGCCTGGACGAACAGCAGCTCCTCCAGTTGCGGGGCGTGGCTTTCGGGCGCGATCGCTTCGTAGCGCGCGGGCTTCTCGGCCGGGCTGCCGCCCATGAACGGATCGACCGAGGAGAACTCGCACAAGGCATCGAACGCCGCGCGCTCGGCGCCCACGTCGGCCGGCCCGTCGAGCACGATGGCCGCGCGCACCTCCAGCGGCTCGCGCGCGCCCAGCGGTCCCCCGGCGCCCTGCTCCGTAGCCAGCCACTGCGCCGGCAATGCGCCGGCCGAATGCCCGACCAGCGTCACCCGCGCGCGGTCGATCGGATATTCCGCCGCGACCTGATCGATCAGCTCGCCCGCTTCCGCCCAGTCGGCGAACGAACCCGGCCATCCGCCCCCGTCGCCGACCTCCCGGTAATCGACGTTGAGCGTTGCGATGCCGAGCTGCTGCCAGCGCGTCGCGAGCGGGGCCATATAGGCCTGGTTGGCGATCCCCGCCTTCCAGCACCCGCCGTGGAAGATCACCGCCAGCGGAAACGGCCCGTCTCCCTCCGGCAAGCGCAGCTCCGCAAACCCGCGCGGATGATCGGCATAGCGGAGGATGGCATCGGGCTTGGAGGGCGCAAGGTGCATGTCCGCGGCGAACATGTCGCCGCTGGCAGCCGCTGCGGAAGGAGGATTGCTGTCGCTCTCGCGGGGCGACGTGCAACCGGCAACCATCAGCAGAGCCATCCCGAACACCGCATGTCTCATACCCCCTCCAGCAATCTATCCGCCTGCGCGCGCGCTTCGGGCGTGACTTCCGCCCCGCTGAGCATGCGGGCGATTTCCTCCTGCCGCCCGGCGTCGTCGAGCAGGCGGACCGAGGTCTTGGTGACCGTGCCCTCGCTCGATTTGGCGATCAGGTAGTGGGTGCGGCCGCGCGCGGCGACTTGCGGGCTATGCGTTACGGCGAGCAGTTGCCCGCCGTCGGCCAGCCGCGCCAGCCGTTCGCCGATCGCGCTGGCGACCGCGCCGCCCACCCCGCGGTCGATCTCGTCGAAGATCACCGTCGCCGCGCCGCCCTGCTCGGCGAGCGCGACCTTCAGCGCGAGGATGAAGCGCGAGAGCTCGCCGCCGCTGGCGATCTTGTTCAGCGGGGCGAAGTCCGCGCCCGGGTTGGTCGCGATCAGGAATTCGACGCTGTCCGCGCCGTGCGGCCCCCAGCGATCCTCGGGCAGCTTGCCGACCGCGGTGAGGAAGCGTGCCGCGTCGAGCTTGAGCGGCGCGAGTTCGCCCGCCACCGCCGCGTCGAGCCGCTTGGCCGCCGCGACCCGCGCCGCATGCAACGTGTCGGCCCGCTCGCGATAGCGCGCACCCGCAAGCTTTTCGGCCTCCTCGAGCGCATCGAGTTCCGCCTCCCCGCCCTCGATCTTGTCGAGCGCGGCGCGAAACTCGCGCATCTTCGCGGGCAGCTCGTCCACCTCGCAGCGATGCTTGCGGGCGAGCGCGCGCAAGTCGAACAGCCGCGTCTCGGCGGCGTCGAGCGCAGCGGGATCGTGGACCAGCGCTTCGGCCGCAGCCTCCAGCTTCGCCTCGGCCTCGCCCGCCTCGATCACGGCGCGGTCGAGCGCGGCAAGCGCCTCGGCGAGCAGCGGATGCTCGGGCGCGATCCGGTCGAGCCGCCGCGCCGCCACCCGCAGCGAGGCGAGCGGCGAATCCGACCCGTCCCACACGTGGCGAAGTTCCTCGAGGTCTCCCGACAGCCGCTCGCCCCTCTGCATCGCGGCGCGCGTTTCGGCGAGCCGCGCCTCCTCCCCCGCCTGCGGTTCGAGCGCAGTAAGTTCGGAGAGGTGCGCGAGCAGCAGGTCCTGGTCCGCCTTCGCCTGCTCGATGGTTTCGCGCGCCGCGGCCAGCCGGCCCTCCGCCGCGCGCCATGATTCCCACGCCGCGGCGATCCCGGCGGTGTCGGCTCCGGCATAGCGGTCGAGCAGCGCGCGATGACCGCGCGGATTGACCAGCCCGCGGTCGTCATGCTGGCCGTGGAGCTCGACCAGCGCAGGCGCGATCGCGCGCAGCAGGCCTACGCTCACCGGTTGATCGTTGACGAACGCCTTGCTCCCGCCGTCGGCCTTGACCTGGCGGCGGATCAGCAGCGGTTCTCCGGGTTCGAGCGCGATTTCGGCCTCGTCGAGCGCTTCCGCGACGGCCTCCGGCAGCGCGGCGAACTCGAAACTCGCGCTTACGCTCGCTCGCTCCTCGCCGGCGCGCACCAGCATCGTCTCCGCCCGATTGCCGAGCACGAGACCGAGCGCGTCAAGCAGGATCGACTTGCCCGCGCCGGTTTCGCCGGTGAGCACGCCGAGCCCACGCCCGAAATCCAGATCGAGCGCGTCGATCAGCACGACATTACGGATGGAGAGCCGGGTCAGCATGGGTGACCCGATTCTCTAGCGGCAATGGCAGAGCGCGTCACCAATCGGCACGCGCTTTGCGAACAGATCAGCCGACGGTGACGTTCGCCGCGTGTTCCTGCACGAGTTCGTAGGCCTTCTCGTACCACTCGTTGCCGGGATAGTTGGCGCCGAGCACCGCGGCATACTTGACCGCCTCTTCCGGGATGCCGAGCGCGAGGCTCGTCTCGGTCAGGCGATAGAGCGCTTCGGGCGCGTGGGTGGTGGTCTGGTAGTTCTCGACCACGTTCTGGAACCGGATCTGCGCCGCGAGCCACTTGCCCGACTGCTCGTAGAAGCGGCCGATCTCCATTTCCTTGCCCGCGAGGTGATCGTTCACGAGATCGAGCTTGAGCCGCGCGTCGGAGGCGTACTCGGTCTGCGGAAACCGCCGCACGACTTCGTTGAGTGCGGTGCGCGCCTGCTCGGTAATCGCCTGGTCGCGATGTACGTCGCTGATCTGCTCGTAATAGCTGAGCGCGATCAGATAGTAGGCGTAAGGCGCATCCTTGTTGCCCGGATGGATCGAGAGGAAGCGCTGCGCGGCCTGGATCGACTTGTTGTAATCCTGCGCGACGTAGTAGCTGAAGGCGCTCATCAACTGCGCGCGGCGCGCCCACGGCGAATAGGGATGCTGGCGCTCGACCTCGTCGAACAGCGCGGCCGCGAGCTGAGCGTTGCCGCTGTCGAGCTTCTGCTTGGCCGCGGTATAGAGCGTTTCCACATCGCGCGCGACGTAGGCGGTATCCTCGGGACCTCCACCGCGGCCGGCGCACCCGGCGGTGAACACGGCCGCCGCGCAGGCGGTGGCGGCGAGAGCAAGCTTGAGCGGCGAACGCGAGGCAGTGGTCATGGACCGGGCCTATAGCCCCGCCCTCGCTGAACGCCAAGTGAAGTTGGCGGGGTGATGCGGGCGGGTTTGAAAGGCTCGTGCGCGCGGCCACGTGGAAGTTTCGGGTTTCGTGCACAGAGCGAAGAGAGTTGCGCAGAGTCCGTAGAGGGTTCGCGTCAGGATGTAGCGGCTCGACCAAAACGCACGGCTCGATCTTTGTGAGGCTGGACCGGCCCCTCCGAAACGCTTTCGCCCAACCCGTCGCGCAATGCCCGGCGGCGAGGCAGGTTATTCTCACACGAAGACACAAAGGCACAAAGATGTTTCGCGTCACGCAGTGACGCACTCGAACCGCAAACGCGCGGCTGAACACGTCGTCGATGAAGGAGCGCGGCTTCGCCGCAGGCGCTCCAACTTCGTGTCTTCGTGTGAATCAACCCAGAGCGACGGCGCACCCCGTGGAGCGCCCGCAGCCCTTGGACAAGGAGCGCAGCCCGGCGCAACTCCTCCGCGATCTCAGCGCAAATCTCTGCGTCCTCTGCGCGAAACCAACAAACCGAGCGCTATGCCCCACCGTAGCAGGTCCAGCGAATCCGCGTCTTCGCGAGGTGCGTTTCGCCCGCGAGCGCTTCTTGCAAGGGGAAGAGGAGCCCCTAAGCCGAAGCCATCCCCGCCGGGGCGTCCCACAGCAGGTGGCGGGTGTCGAGCATGACGAGGTTGTTCGCGCGGATCACCTCGCCCTTGGTCTTGTAGCCGAGCAGTTGCTCGGCCGGGGCGTCGGGGTTGACGATCATCACCCGCAGTTCCTCCGAGGTGAAGTCGGTAAGCCCGCGCGCGCGCTCCACACCCTCGCTGTCGTAGAGGTGGAGCACGTCGCCGCGGGTGAAGTCGCCGTCCATCGCAACGATGTCCTCGCGCCGGATCGATTGCTTCTCCACCGCGAGCGCATCGGCCAGCTCTTTCCGGATCTCGATGCTGCCCGCCATCTGCAGGCGGTTGGCGATCCAGCTGTCCTTGCCCGATAGCGGGTTGGGGTGCGGCAGGCACCGGGTGCAGCGCCGCTCGCCATTGAGCACCATCGACAGCGGCCGCTCGTGCTCGCCGTTGGCGATATAGGTCGTACAGCCGGCCTCCTGCGCCATGTTCGCCGCCTTGAGCTTGGTGGTCATGCCGCCGGTGCCGAGCGTGCTCTTGCCGGTCGTCGCGGCCATGTATGCGCCGACGTCGTCGACTTCCTCCACCAGGCGAGCCCCGGGCTCGTCGGGATTGCGGTCGTAAAGGCCTTCGACGCACGTGAGGATCACGAAATCCTTCGCCCCGACCATCTGCGCCACCTTGGCCGCCAGCCGGTCGTTGTCGCCGACGCGGATTTCCTCGGTGGTGATCGAATCGTTCTCGTTGACGATGGGCACCACGCCCGCTTCCAGCAGCCGGTGGACGGTGTTGCGCGTGTTGAGGAAGCGGCGGTGATGCTCGAAATCGCTCAACGTCAGCAGGACCTGCGCGATCTCGAACCCGTATTCGTGGCCCACCTGCTTGTAGGCATTGAGCAGCAGCGGCATTCCGCAGGCGGCGGCGGCCTGCTTGTCGCTCACCCCGGCGGTCTCGGGCGTCTCGCCCACGATCTTGAGCCCGAGCGCGACGGCGCCGGAGGAGCACAGGATCACGTTGTTGCCTTCGCTGCGCAACCGCGCGACATCTTCCAGCAGACGCTGGATGAAGCCGAACCGCGGGGTGAGAAGGTCCGAATTCGCCAGCAGCGCGGAACCGATCTTGACGACGATGCTTCGATTATCTGTCACGGCGGTAACAATTCGCTCCTTGAAAAATTCCGCACGCCATCTAGGTGTCTATTGTGCAGCGCACAACCGGAAACCTGTAAAAAGTTTGCTCCGATCCGGCCATCGGTATTGTTCGAGCGCTCTTTTTATCACATCGGAGCCGGTGGCTGGTTTTATTTATTGTTCATGAGGGATACGACTTGAGTTTCAACAACATATTGATGATCGGCTGCGGCAAGATGGGTGGTGCATTGCTCGACCACTGGATGGCGGGGGGCGAGGACTTCACCATCGTCGATCCGGCGCTCGATGCCGCCCCGGGTGCCGCTCGCCTGGTATCCGATAGGGCGGATCTCGGCGAGGAACGGTTCGACATCGTGATCGTGGCGATCAAGCCGCAGTTGATCGACGAGATACTGCCCGCGCACGCTGGCCGTCTGGCCGAGGGCGGCTATGTGCTGTCGATCGCCGCAGGCTGCTCGGCCGCGCGGATTTCGCGCGCGATGGACGGTGCCCCGGTAATCCGCGTCATGCCCAACCTGCCCGCTGCGGTTGGCCAGGGCGTCAGCGGGCTCTACGCCGCGGCCGAGGCCGAGCCGGCGCAACTCACACACGCGCAGACGATGATGGACCGTGCCGGCGCAGTGGTGACCGTCGACAGCGAGGACAAGCTCGACCGGGTGACCGCGGTCGCCGGCTCGGGCCCCGGCTACGTGTTCGAGATCGCGCGCACCTATGTCGCCGCGGCCGAGGAGCTCGGCTTCTCGCGCGAGGAAGCGCGCACGATGGTGCTCGGCACGATGGCCGGGACGATCGCGATGGCGCTGGAGGACGGCGCGCCGGACCTCGGCAGCTTGCGCGAATCGGTCACCAGCAAGGGCGGCACCACCGCCGCCGGTCTGGCCGCGCTCAACGGCGGGGAGGAGCTTTCGCGCCTGATGCGTGCTACGCTGCGCGCAGCTTACGAACGGGCGGTCGAGCTGCGCTGAGTTTCGCGCCGGCTCCCGCCCCCCAAAAACGAATTACGAGGACACCATGAACGACCAGACGCTCGACCCGCAGATCCATATCCACGAACTCGGCAGCCGCGCCCGCTCCGCCGCGCGCGCGTTGCTCTCCGCCAGCACCGAGGCGAAGAACGAGGCGCTGCGCGAGGCCGCCAAGGCTCTCCGCGCCCGGAAGCCCGCGCTGCTCGAGGCGAACGCCGCCGACGTCGCGAGCGTCGAGGGCAAGAAGCCCGACAGCTTCGTCGACCGCCTGCGCCTCACCGAAGACCGCATCGAAGGCATCGCCAGTGCCCTCGAGGAAATCGCCGAGCTGCCCGATCCGGTCGGCCGCCAGCTCGCCCGGTTCGACCGGCCCAACGGCCTGAAGATCGAGCGCGTCGCCGTCCCCATCGGCGTGATCGGCATGATCTACGAATCGCGCCCCAACGTCGGTGCAGACGCCTCCGCGCTGTGCCTCAAATCCGGCAACGCGGTGATCCTGCGCGGCGGTTCGGAAAGCCGCAACTCGACCCGCGAGATCGTCGCCGCGATGCGCGCCGGGCTCAAGGCCGCGGGCCTGCCGGAGGACGCCGTCCAGACCGTCCAGACCACCGACCGCGAGGCCGTCGCCGCGCTGCTCAAGGCGGACGAGTTCGTCGATCTCGTGATCCCCCGCGGCGGCCGCGGCCTCGTCGAGCTGGTGCGCGACCAGGCGAGCGTCCCCACCCTCCTCCACCTCGACGGCAACTGCCACTCCTACGTCCACGCCGCGGCCGACATCGACAAGGCGGTCGCGATCATCCGCAACGCCAAGCTGCGCCGCACCGGCGTCTGCGGCGCGACCGAGAGCATCGTGGTCGACCGCGCGATCGCCGACCAGGTCGTCCCGAAACTCGCCGACGCGATGGCGGCCGACTGCGAGCTGCGCGGCGATGCCGAGGCGGTCGCGCTCGACCCCCGCATCAAGCCCGCGACCGAGGCCGACTGGGACACCGAGTACCTCGACCCCATCGCCAGCGTGAAGATCGTCGACGGCCTCGACGAAGCCATCGCCTGGGTGGATGAACACTCCAGCCACCACACCGACGCCATCCTGACCGAGGACGCCGAGGCCGCCCGCCGCTTCATGACCGCGATCGACAGCGCGGTGGTGATGCACAACGCCTCCACCCAGTTCTCCGACGGCGGCGAGTTCGGCATGGGCGCCGAGATCGGCATCGCCACCGGCAAGATGCACGCCCGCGGCCCCGTCGGCCTCGAGCAGCTGTGCAGCTTCAAGTA
>CAMPIX010000019.1 GCA_946886565.1 uncultured Altererythrobacter sp. | reverse complement strand
ATCCCAGCCCGCCGATCCGGCCCCCGCCCCAGCCGCGACGCCGACCGGAACCGCTGCGGAGGAGGTGGGCGCCGCCGAGGGCCTCAAGAACGCGGTTTCGCAGCAGAGCGCGACCTTGGGCGACGTCGTCGCCGAACTCGATTCGTGGGCGCTCGGCCTCGGCGCATTTCGCGTTTCGCTGTGGGACGTGCTGATCCTTTCGGCGATCATCGTGCTGGTGCTGGTGGGCGCGTGGTTCGCCAGCAAGCTCGGGCGGCGGCTGGTCCGCCGCATCAAGCGGCTCGATCCGACGCAGCAATTGCTCGCCGAAAAGATCGTCAACATCCTCATCTGGGCGCTGGCCGGTTTCCTCGCGATCGATCTGCTGGGAATCGACCTCACCGCGCTGGCGGTGTTCTCGGGCGCGTTCGGGCTGGCGATCGGGTTTGGGCTGCAGAAGACGTTCGGCAACCTGATCGCGGGGATCATCCTGCTGATGGACAAGTCGATCAAGCCGGGCGACGTGATCGCGGTCGCCGATATGGCGGGGAACGAGAGCTTCGGCCAGATCCGCAAGATCGGCATCCGCGCGATCTCGATCGTCACCCGCGACCGCAAGGAATATCTGATTCCCAACGAGAACCTGATGATCAATCAGGTCGAGAACTGGTCCTACAGCTCGCGCGAGGTGCGGGTGAAGGCGCCCGTCGGCGTGGCGTACGACACCGACCTCGAGCTCGCCGAGAAGCTGATGTACGAGGCCGCGCGCGATGCGCCGCGCGTGCTCGAGACGCCCGAACCGAGGGTGCTGTTGATGGGGTTCGGCGAAAGTTCGGTCGATTTCGAGATCAGATTCTGGATCACCGATCCCGAGGAAGGCGTGAGCGGCGCGCGCTCGGGCGTGCTCAAGCGCGTGTGGCAACTGTTCCAGGAGCACGAGATCGAGCTGCCCTTCCCCCAGCGCGATATCAACCTGCGAAACAGCGAGCAGTTCGAACGGCTTATCGCCACCCTTTCGCAGCGGTTCGACACCAGCGAGGCGCGCGAAAGCTAGGCTTGCCGCGCGCCTATCCGCGCTTTCAAAACCAATCCTAGCCGGACTGACATCCATTCTCGTTGGCGCGCGCGCGGCCCGGCGAGCATCTAGCCGGGCATGGAAAATGTCGGAACCGTCTATCTGGTCGGCGCAGGGCCCGGCGACCCGGACCTGCTGACGCTGCGCGCCGCGCGGCTGCTCGAACGCGCCGAGATCGTCGTCCACGACGGCCTCGTCGATCCCGCCGTGCTCGCGCTCGCCCCGCGCGACGCCGAGCTCGTCTCGGTCGCCAAGCGCCGCGCGCATCACACCCTGCCGCAGGAAGACATCTGCGCGCTGCTGGTGCGCGAGGCGCGCCGCGGGCGGAGCGTGGTGCGGCTGAAGGGCGGCGACCCGCTCGTGTTCGGACGCGGCGGCGAGGAGGCCGAGGCGTGCCGCGCCGCTGGCGTTCCGGTCGAGATCGTCCCCGGGATCAGCGCCGCCAACGGCGCGGCGGCCGCTGCGCAGATCGCGCTCACCCACCGCGATGCGGCCAGCGTGGTCAGCTTCGTCGCCGGCCAGTGCAAGGGCCTGAGCGATCAGGACTGGGCCGGCCTCGCGGGCAAGCACCGCACGCTGGTGATCTACATGGGCGTCAAGACCGCGCCCCAGATCGCCGAGAAGCTGATGGCCGACGGCCTCGCGCCCGACATGCCGCTGGCGGTGATCGAGAACGCCTGCCGCCCCGAGATGCGCGTGCTGCGCGGGCCGCTGGCCGCCCTGCCCCGACTGGTTGAGGCCGAGCGGGTGCAAAGCCCCGCGCTGATCGTGATCGGCGAGGTCACCGCGCGCGAGGATGCGCACATGGCCGCGCTCGCAGCGGGGGTTTCGGCATGAGGGTGATCACCGGCAACGATCTCAAGACCGGCGCGGTCGTTTGGTGGACCGGCGTCGACTGGTCGATCCACGTCGAGGACGCGGTCGACGCGGGCGAACAGGCCGAGGCGGTCGCGCACCGCGAGGAAGCCGCGCAGCGGGTCAACGGCCCCTACGTGATCGACGCGGAGGAGACCGACCGCGGCGTGCGCCCCGCGCACATCAAGGACCGCGTCCGCGCGCTCGGCCCCACCGTCCGCCCGGACTTGACTCTCAAACCCGCCGATCCCTCGATCGGCAGCTGGGTGATCTGATGACCCGCACAGCCTCCCACCTGTCCTTCGAGACGACCTTTCAGCCTTCGGCTTCAAGGTCTCCTCAGGACGAGCGGATGTGGGTTGGGTCGCATCTCCCAACACCCGTTCATCCTGAGGAGCGGCCGAAGCCGCAGGCTGAGGACGCGTCTCGAAGGACGGAAAGCACCGCTCATGTATAAGTACGACCAATACGACCAGGCGATGGTCGACGCGCGCGTGGAGGAATTCCGCGATCAGGTGCGCCGCCGGATCGCCGGGCAGATGAACGACGACCAGTTCAAGCCGCTGCGGCTCAAGAACGGGCTCTATCTCCAGCTCCACGCCTATATGCTGCGCGTGGCGATCCCTTACGGAACGCTCAACTCGCGGCAGATGCGCCGGCTCGCGCATATCGCGCGCACCTACGACCGGGGCTACGGCCATTTCACCACCCGGCAGAACATCCAGTACAACTGGATCAAGCTGGCCGAAGCGCCCGACATTCTCGCCGATCTCGCCGAAGTCGAGATGCACGCGATCCAGACCAGCGGCGAATCGATCCGCAACATTAGCGCCGACCAGTATGCCGGCGCCACCGCCGGCGAGTTGATCGACCCGCGCCCGTGGGCCGAGATGCTGCGGCAGATGACGACGTTCATGCCCGAATTCAGCTATCTGCCGCGCAAGTTCAAGATCGCGGTGATCGCGTCGAAAGAGGATCGCGCGGCGCTGCGGTGGCACGATTTCGCGCTCCGGATCGTGCAGAACGACGCCGGCGAGATCGGCTTCGAGGTCTATGCCGGCGGCGGCATGGGGCGCACGCCGTTCATCGCCTATCGCATCCGCGAGTTCCTGCCGACGCACCAGATCCTCAGCTACTTGCAGGCGGTGCTGCGCGTGTGGAACCGCCACGCGCGGCGTGACAACATCCACAAGCAGCGGATGAAGATCCTCGTCCACGATCTCGGGCAGGAGGAGTTCACCCGCCAGGTCGAAGAGGCGTTCGCGCATTTCCTCTCGCTTGGGCACGATTTCCCGCAGGCCGAGTACGACCGGATCGAAAGCTACTTCGCGCCGCCCCCGTTCGAGGACGGTCTGCCGGACGAGCTCGACCTGTCCGACCCCGATTTCGCGCTCTGGGTGCGCCATCAGGTCGCCGCGCACAAGGCGCCCGGCTACGCGATCGCCAATATCAGCCTCAAGCCGATTGGCGGCATTCCCGGCGATATCTCGGCCGAGCAGATGGAGCTCGTCGCCGACCTAGCCGAGAAGTACAGCTTCGACGAGCTGCGCGCTACGCATGCGCAGAACCTCGTGCTGCCGCATGTGCGCAAGCAGGATCTCTACGCGGTGTGGCAGGCGCTGGTCGGGGCGGGTCTCGCCGACGCCAACCTCGACCTCGTGAGCGACATCATCGCGTGCCCCGGGCTCGACTATTGCAGCCTCGCCAACGCGCGCTCGATCCCGCTCGCGCAGAAGATCGCGCAGCGCTTCGCCGATGCGGATCGGCAGGCCGATCTGGGCGAGCTCAAGATCAAGATCTCGGGCTGCATCAACGCCTGCGGCCACCATCACGCGGGCAACATCGGCATCCTCGGCGTCGACCGGAAGGGCAAGGAAAGCTACCAGCTCCTGCTCGGCGGCTCGGGCGACGAGGAGACCACGCAGGCGAAGATCGCCGGCCCCGGCTTCGACGAAGACGGCATCGTCGACGCGGTCGAGCGAGCGGTCGAGCAGTACCGCACGATCCGCCAGTCGGGCGAGCGCTTCATCGACACCTACCGCCGGGTCGGCATGGATGGCTTCAAGGAGGCGATCTATGGCTGATCGTGTTGTGACCGACGAGGCGTTCGACGCCGACTGGCTGCGCTTTCGCGACGACACCCCGGCCGACGAGCCCGCGGTGTCGCTCGACGGCTTTCTCGAGCAGGACAACGCCTCCTCGGTGCGGATCGAGGCGGGCGAGGACGTCGAGCAGCTCATTCCGCATCTGGGCCGCGTGAGGCTGGTCGAGATCGACTTCCCCCGGTTCCGCGACGGCCGCGGGTTCTCGACCGCGCGCATCCTGCGCGAGGCAGGCTACACCGGCGAGATCAAGGCGACCGGCGACGTGCTGGTCGATCTGGTGTTCTTCATGCGCCGCTGCGGCTTCGACAGCTTCGCCCCCGACGCGCCGATGAAGCGCGAGGACGTCGAGGCCACCCTGAACCGCTATCCCTACGTCTATCAGGAGGCCGCGGACGACGCAGTGCCGATCTGGAAGCTCCGCCATGGCTGAGGCCGATCCCTTGCGGGTGAAGGACAGGATCGACACCGCCGCGCGCTTCAGCGACGCCGACGCGATCCGCCTCAACCGCATGTTCCGCGGTTCAGACACGGCCGAGATGCTGCGCGCGGTGATCGAGGACGGGCTCGTCGGCGAACTTGCCACGGTTTCGAGCTTCGGCGCGGAAAGCGCGGTATTGCTTCACCTGATCTCGCGGATCGATCCGGCGCTGCCGGTGCTGTTTCTCGAGACCGGCAAGCACTTTCCCGAAACGCTCGCCTATCGCGACGCGCTGGTCGAACGGCTCGGGCTGACCGGGCTGGTCAACCTGCGGCCCGATCCCGGCCTGCTGGCCGCGCGCGACGAGAGCGGGCTGCGCTGGTCCTACGACCCCGACGGCTGCTGCGAGATCCGCAAGGTGCTGCCGCTCGCCGCAGCGCTGGCGGGGTACGACGCGACGCTGACCGGGCGCAAGGCGTTCCAGTCCGCGACCCGCGCCAACCTGCCGCGGTTCGAGATCGACACCTCGGATGCGCAGGGGCGCCTCAAGATCAACCCGCTGATCGACTGGAGCGCCGAGGACCTCGCCGCCTATATCGCCGAGCACGAGTTGCCGCCGCACCCGCTGGTCGCGCAGGGCTATCCCTCGATCGGTTGCAGCCCGTGCACCCACAAGGTCGCGCCGGGCGAGGACCCGCGCTCGGGCCGGTGGAAGGGCTGGGACAAGACCGAGTGCGGCATCCACACCCCGCTCACCCCCGACGGCGAGCTGCCCCCGGGCTACGACCCGGCTTTTTAATCCTCCCCCCCCGGGGGCGGGGGACCGCGGCGCCGCAGGCGTCGGGGTGGAGGGGCGGGTGCAGATTGCTCCTGCCCTCACCGTCGTGAGCAATCGCCTGTGCCCCTCCACCCCGGCGCTGCGCGCCGCGGTCCCCCTCCCCGTGCCGGGGAGGATCACAGCCAGCGCTGGTCCCGATACCACTGCGCGGTGGCTTTCAGGCCCTCGCGGGTAGCGATGCGCGGCTTCCAGATACGCGCGGGCACCGCCTTCCCCGGGTCGGCCACCCAATCCGGGTGAGTCATATAGCTCACCCGATCGGGCGTGAGCCGCGCCTTGCTTCGCCGCACGGCGCAATCGGCGCGAGAGAGCCAGTCGAGCGTGCCGCGCGACAGGTGCGGCACCCACGGGCGCTTGCCGACCGCCCAGCCGATCGCGCGCGCCAATTCGCGGTGCTGCCAGCCGCCTTCGTATCCGTCGTCGGGCTCGAAGGTCATGCCGCTGACGGCCTCGCTGCCGGGCACCAGCGCAAGCAGCAGCTCGGCCAGGTCGTCGACGTGGATCATCGAGGCGCGGCCCGGCGGCGGCATCGGCACCACGCCGCGGCGCGCAGCACGGAACAGCTCGAACATGTCCCTGTCGCGCGGGCCGTAGACCGCGGGCGGGCGCACGATCGTCCAGTCGAGCCCGCTCGCGGCGACGATCTTCTCCGCGCGCGCCTTCGAGGCGCCGTAGGCCGAGAGGTCGGGCCGGCGTGCGGCGAGCGAGGAGACGAAGACGAAGCGTTTCACGCCCAGCTCTTTCGCCACTTCGATCAGCGCCATCGTCCCGGCGACGTTGGGCTCCTCGAAATGCGCCGGATCGAGCGCAGTGGTCAGGCCGGCGATATGGATCACCGCCTCCGCGCCCTCGACCAGCCGGGCGAGCGCCGCACGATCCGAGAGGCCGCCCGCCACCCATTCGACGCCCTTGCGCCGGTCCCTGGGCACCGTGCGCGCAAGCGCGCGCGCCGCGAGCCCGTGCCGCGCGAGCGCATCGAGCGTCGCCCGCCCGACGAAGCCGGTCCCGCCGGTGAGCGCGAGCGTCACAGCAGCACCATATGGTCGCGGTGGATCACCGCCGCGCGCGGGGCGTAGCCGAGCACTTCGGCATGCTCGGCGCTGCGCCGGCCCTTGAGCGCGGCGCACTCGGCGGCCGCGTATTCGGCGAGACCGTGCGCGATGGCGCGGCCGCCTGCGTCGTGGATCGCGACCGCATCGCCGCGCGCGAAATCGCCTTCGACTACCGTAATCCCCGCGGCGAGCAGGCTGCCGCCCTCCGACAGCGCCGCAGCGCAGCCCGCGTCGACCGTGAGCGCGCCCTTCAGCCGCATCCGCCCGCCGAGCCACGCCTTGCGCGCGCGATCGCGGCGGCGCGGGAGGAACAGCGTGCCGGTGCCGCTGTCGAGCGCTCGCGCAATCGGCGCGGCGTGGGTGCCGTTGACGATCGCCAGCGCGATCCCGGCGCGCTCGGCGATCTCCGCCGCCTGCAATTTCGACGTCATGCCGCCCGAGCCGAGCCCCGAGCCCGAGCCGCCGTCGGCCATCGCGCGCACCGTGTCGTCGATCCCCTCGACCAGCGGGACCAGCCGCGCCCCCGCCTCGCGCGGATTGCGGTCGTAGAGCCCGTCGACGTCGGACAACAGCAGCACTGCATCGGCGCGTGCGGCCTGCGCGACGCGTGCGGCGAGGCGGTCGTTGTCGCCGAAGCGGATTTCGGCGGTCGCGACGCTGTCGTTCTCGTTGACCACGGGCACCGCGCCGCTTTCGAGCAGCCGCGCCAGCGTGGAGGAGGCGTTGAGATAGCGGCGGCGATCTTCCAGATCGTCGAGCGTCAGCAGCAATTGCGCCGCGGTCAGCCCCTGGGCGGCGAGCTTGTCCGACCACAGCGAGGCAAGCGCGATCTGGCCGACCGAAGCCGCCGCCTGCGCATCGGCAAGACTGCCGCGGCCGCCCTTCTCGAGCCCGAGCCGCGAGGCCCCGAGCGCGATCGCGCCCGAGCTCACCACCACCACGTGCTGCCCCGCGCGCCGCAGTGCGGCGATCTCGCCCGCGACCGAATCGAGCCATTCGCACCGCGCGTTGCCCGCCCCATCGACCAGCAGCGAGGAGCCGATCTTAAGCACGATCCGCGGTGCGGCGCCGGCATCGGTCAAATCCGAGAGACACGAGATGGACATTGGCGGCGCTTAGCCCAGCCTCATTTCCCCGTCATCCCCGCGCAGGCGGGGATCCAGCTCACTTCTGTTGCACCTTGGCCGAAAAGCTAGCTGGACCCCCGCCTGCGCGGGAGTGACGGACTGGTTGGAATGTCAGTCCAGCGGCGACCATTCCGCGGTATCGTCGCCCGCGTCCTCGATCTCGCTCCCCTTGGTCTCGGTGGCGGTGCGATCGGGCAGGTAGCCGAGCGCCGCGTCGAGCAGCGCTTCGATGCCCGCGCCGGTCGCGCCCGAGACGCCGAACACCTCGTCCGCGCCGGCTCCGCGCAGTTCCTCGGTGAAGCCTGCGACCAGCTCGGGGTCGGCGAGGTCGATCTTGTTGAGCGCGATCAGTTGCGGCTTGTCGGCCAGACCCTCGCCATAGGCGGCGAGCTCGGCCTGCACGGTGCGCATCGCGGCCGCGGGGTCCTCGCCCGAGATGTCGACCAGGTGGATCAGCGCGCGGCAGCGCTCGATATGGCCGAGGAAGCGGTCCCCGATCCCCGCGCCTTCGGCCGCGCCCTCGATCAGCCCGGGAATGTCGGCGAGCACGAACTCGCGGCCCTTGTGGCGCACCACGCCAAGCTTCGGGACCAGCGTGGTGAAGGCGTAGGCGCCCACTTTCGCCTGCGCGTTGGTGACCTGGTTGATGAAGGTGCTCTTGCCCGCGTTGGGCAGGCCGAGCAGCCCGACGTCGGCGAGCAGCTTCAGCCGCAGCCAGACCCACATCTCCTCGCCCGGCTCGCCCGGCTGGTGCTGGCGCGGTGCGCGGTTGGTGCTGGTCTTGTAGCTCGCGTTGCCGCGCCCGCCCATGCCGCCTTCCAGGAACACCACGCGCTGCCCGACCTCGGTGAAATCGGCGAGCACTTCTTCCTTGTCCTCGGAGAGCACCTGAGTACCCACCGGCACCTCGATCACCAGATCGTCCGCCCCCGCCCCGGTACGGTCTCGCCCCATGCCGTGCCCGCCGCGCGCGGCCTTGAAGTGCTGCGAGTAGCGGAAGTCGATCAGGGTGTTAAGCCCCTGCACCGCCTCGAACACGATATCGCCGCCCTTGCCGCCGTTGCCGCCGTCGGGCCCCCCGTACTCGACATACTTCTCGCGCCGAAAGCTCACCGCTCCCGGGCCTCCCGCGCCGGATTTCAGGTATATCTTTGCTTGGTCGAGGAAATGCATGGCGTGGCAGATAGAGAGGTTTGGCCTCGCGCGGGAGGATTTTTTATTTTCGCCTCAAGCGCCGGCGGCCGCATCCGCGGCCTTGGCTATCCTCGCTCCCTTCGGTCGCTGCGGGCGCGCGGTCGCGCTTGCGGTCGGCTGGTCGCCGACCGAACCTTTCCCGGCCATCGCCATCAGGCGAAATTCCGGTTCGCGACCAGCGAACCGCAAGGCCACGCGGCCGCCCCGCAGGTGCCCCGAGCATAGCGAGGGAACAGCGCCGAGGACGCACGCGCAGATGCGCGGACGCGCGGGCGGAAAACAAAGGACTTTAGGTTTTGATTGAAAATCAAAACCTGGTGGAGCCGAGCGGGATCGAACCGCTGACCTCGTCATTGCGAACGACGCGCTCTCCCAACTGAGCTACGGCCCCGTTCCAGGTCTGTCGCGAAGCGGCCGCGCCGCTCGGCGAGCGCGGCCCTTAGCGAATGCGCCAGCCGCTGCAAAGGGTAAATTCGCCCGTCGTCACTCGCCGCCGTTTTCGTCCTCGACGGGTGCTCCGTCCTCCGGCTGCGGCGTGAGCACGATCGTGGTCGCTTCTTCCGCCTCAGGTTCGGTGGGGGGCACGGTCAGCGTATTGCCGAAGCCGGGCTGCGCACTCGCTTGCCCCTGGACGACTGGCTGCGAAACGACCTGCGCCGGCTCCTCGGAACCCGGCAATGTGATCGCCTGCGTCCCGGACTCCCCGCTCGCCTGACCCTGCACCACGGGCTGCGAGACAACCTGCGCGGCAGGGTCTTGCGTGGCAGGCAACGTGACGGCGGGCGGTACTGCGGCTTGCTGCGCGGCCACGCTGGGCGAGGGATCGAACGTCGGGATCGCCTGCACCGTCTGCGCAGAGGTCGCGCCGATCACGGGCGACTGCTGCGCTGCCGTCAGGATCTGCCCCGGCGCCACCAGGGCGGCCGCCTGCCATTGCGGATCGTACTCGGCGTTCCAGGCGGCGAGCAGCGTCCGGTATCGCTCGAAGGAGCTGAAAAAGCTCTCGAACGCCGCCTCGATCGTAGGCAGGCTGCGCATCGCGAAGCTGTCGAGGTTTTCGGGGCCGATCAGCAGCGATTCGCGCGCGACGACCTGCGAGGCATCGCAGAAGTCGTCCAGCGCGGGCGGCAGCGCGAAGTAGTTATACACCTGCGTCATGTAGCTGTCGTAGCTCGATTGCCCTTCCGCCCCACCGTAGTTGGCGCGAAATTCCTCGAGCAGCGTACGATTGGTCTGGCTGAGCTTCTTCTCATTGCGCTCGAGCAGCGACGAATAGGCTGGCAAGATGTCCGCGTGTTCCGCATCGAGGCAATTGAGCGCCGCGACGTTGAGCGCCGATCGCAGGTTCCATGTCGTCTGCGCGGTTGAGATCCCGTAATTTACGGTACGGCGAATACCGTCCGCTCCGACTGGCGGAATATACATCGACGGAGCCGCATTGTTCGGCGGGGCCGGACGCGGCGGCGTGATCTTGACCACCGGCGGCGGAGGCGGCGGCGGAGGCGGAGGTGGCGGCGGCGGGGTGGCGCATCCGGCCAGCATCGCCATACCGCCGGCGACGGCCAGCAACTTGATCCGACCCGTGGTCAGTCCGAACATCACCTTGCACCCTCCTTTGCCAGCGTGCAGGATTCCCCATCCCGCCTTACGCTAGCCTGAAGCGCGATCTCTAACCGCTGGAGAGCACAAAGAAAATGCCCGAGGCGCGCTGGGCGCCCCGGGCACGATGAAGCGAGTCGTGTGTGCGACTATTCGCGGCTGCCCATGAAGGCGAGCAGGAACTGGAACATGTTGATGAAGTCCAGGTACAGCGTGAGTGCGCCGAGCACGACCGCCTTGCCGGCGAACTCGGTTCCGCGAACGTACTGATATTGCGCCTTCAATCGCTGCGTATCATAGGCGGTGAGGCCTGCGAAGATCAGCACGCCGATGAAGCTGATCGCATACATCAGCGCGGGCGACTGGAGGAACAGATTGATTACCATGGCCACCAGCAGGCCGATCACGCCCATGATCAGGAAGCTGCCCCAGCCGCTGAGGTCCTTCTTGGTGGTGTAGCCGAACAGGCTCAGACCGGCGAAAGCCGCCGAGGTGGCGAAGAACGTCGCCGCGATCGAGCCGCCGGTATAGACGAGGAAGATCGTCGACAGCGACAGGCCCATCAGGATCGCGAAGCCCCAGAACATCGCCTGGAGCGTGGTCTTGCTGAACTTGTTCGCGCCGTAGCTCATCGCGAACACGATCGCGAGCGGCGATAGGATGACCAGCCACATCAGCGGGCTGCCCATCATCTGCGCTGCGAGGCCCGAGCTGGCGGTCAGCGCGGCGACGATGCCGGTCAGCAGAACGCCCGAGGTCATGTAGTTGTAGATCGACAGCATGTGCTGCCGGAGGCCCGCGTCGAAGGTCTCGCCGGTGGCGACTTCGCCGCGATAGCTGGGCGATGCGCCGAATCCCGTCTGAGACCGGCGGGGTTCGTTCCAATCAGCCATTGTTTTCAACTCTCCGTTGCCGGCCGCGGAATAGCCGCCGGGTCGGAAAACAATATCGCCCGTTCGCGCTTCGTTTTCAAGGGAAAGCGGTCGGCGGTGCTAAGCCTCGCCCGCGGCGTCGACGAGCGCGCTCGCCAGCGCCTCGCGCGGTTTCCTGTCGCTCCACAGCACGAACTGGAAAGCGGGATAGAAGCGGTCGCATTCGTCGATCGCGATCTCGACCAGCGCCTGCGCCTGATCCAGGCTCAGCAGTCCGTCGTCGCCGAGCATGAGCCCGTGCCGATAAACGAGCACGTTGCCCTGCGACCAGATGTCGAAATGGCCGAGCCACATCTGCTCGTTGACCAGCGCGAGCAACTCGTAGGCGTCCGCCATCTTGTCGCGCGCGACGCGGATGTCGGGCAGCGCGAGGAGCTGGAGCACATGATCCTCCTGCCGCCAGATGCCGCGTAGCTGGTACTTGGCCCAACTTCCCTGAATCTCGCCGAGAATCTCCTCCTCGGATAACGATTTGCAGGGCCAGCCCCGCGCCTCGAACAGCGCCGCGAGCATGTCTACGGGCGCCGCGTCGTCGCTTTCCAGAATGCCGTTGCCGCCCGTTCTCATTTGGTTACGTCCCGTTCAATCTTTGCGATGCGGTCGATGCAGCCTGGCGGGGCACCGTGGCAATCGGCAGGCGCGATCCTGCTGGGGAGAACCGCACAAGACTGTTCAAAGGTTGTGCAAAACGAGCCGGGCGGATCAGTCGAGAGGGAGGATTTCCTGCCCTTCCTCGCTCGTGAAGGTAAAGCTGTCGATGTCCAGATCGCGCAGCTTCGACACTGCCTCGTCCGCGGCCTTCTCGCTCTTGAACGGGCCGGCGAGCAGCCGGTTCGCTTCGACCCACGGTGTGGTCATCGGCTCGAAATCGCCAAGCACCTCGGGCGCTTTGCGGCTGATTCGGCGCCAGTCCCACTTGAACGCTTCGACATCCTTGCCGGTCGCGACCTGAACCCAGACGCGGCTGGGATGGGCGGGCGGCTCGGGTTCCGGCGGCGGCTTTTGCTCGACTTCTCGCGGCGGCTCGATCTCGGTGATGTCGACCGCTCCGTTCGACGCGGCGAACGGAGCGGAGGGTGAGAGCGTGAAGCCGGCAAAGGCGTCCGCGACGCTGGTCGGCTCGGGTTCGGGCTGCGGGGCGGCGGGTGCGGATGCGGGCTGGCTCGCCGGCACCGATCCGAGATCGAAACCGGGCGCGGGCGCGGGCGCGGCAGGCGTGGCGACCTCGTTCAACACGATGCGAGTCGGCTGCTCGCCCGCCGAGGCAGCAGGCGGAAGTTCGCCCGAGGCCGTATCGGTTGCTCGCGCCACCGCCGGAGCGGGTGTGGACGCCGGAATTTGCTGCACGACCGGCTGCGATACGACGGGGACCGCCTCCTGCGGCGGCGCATTCGTCGGCGCGAAGCCTGGGGGCAACGCCTCGCGCGCGCTGGCGGCGTTGTCGACCGAGCTGAATGCGCGGTCGGGCCGGCGGCGCTGCGCTTCGCTGTCCTCGGTTTCGCGCGAGCCGAACGGCTCCCCCGCCGGCGCGAGCCGCTGGCCGGCGGCCGGTGCAGCGGAAGTGCTGGCGGTATATTGCGCGATCCGCGGATCGTCGCGGCCGATTTGCGCTGCGCGCGGAAATATGCCGAGGTTGACCGCCGCGGCCTGCTGCGCCTTGGTCAGCCGCACCATATAACGCAGATAGGGCGAGATCCGCGCCGAGAGTTCGGCGGGCATCACCGCTTCGGCGATGGCCACCGCCTCGTCCTCATCGCCCAGGATCGCGAGCCCGAAAGCGCGCGCGCGGAACCCGGCAAAATTCTCGTCGGCAAGCTGGGGATAGAGCGTCTTCTCGAACGCCTCGCGGTCGCCCGCGATCGCCTGGCTCAGCGCAAGGCGGCGGACCGTTTCGGGATCCTGCTCGGCGGCGAGCGCGACACGGTATTGCGCTTGCGCCGCCGCATTGTCGCCGACCAGATCGTAGGCCAGCCCGCGTGCGCTGGCGAATTCGGTGGTCGAGACGCCGCCGCGTTCGGCTTCTTCGAACAGCCGCAGCGCGTCGATCGGCCGCTCGGAACGGACATAGGCTCCGGCCAGGCCGAGCTTCACCCGCGGATTGCCGGGTGAAAGCTCCTGCGCGCGGCCGAAGAAACCGATCGCGGCTGCGACATCGTTGAGGTCGAGGGAGGCGTTGCCGGCATCGATCAGCGCGTCGAGATCGGCCGAATTGCGCGCCAACCGCCGCAGCGCGTCGTTCAGATCGTCGACGCCGGGAGGCGGCAGCGGCTGGACAACCGCGCGCGAAACCGCATCGCCGCTCTGCGCGGCAGCGGGAGCAGCCGAAGCGAGCGCAGCAATCGCGCTCGTGGCAAAAAGAATGGGGCCGGATATTCGTCGCATAGCGATGGCGGCCGGCCATAACCGCCCCTGCGTCGCCTTCATAGGGCGCTTATCGCAGGGGGCGGCTGAACCGTTGTATAACGATGGCCGAGCGTGGCCTCACTGGTTGTTCTGGCGGCCAAGGAAGCGCGGGATGTTGAGCGATCCGCTATCATCATCGTCGTCCTCGTCCTCGACCGGCGCGGGGTTCCTGCCACCCTTGTCGGAGCCGCGCGAGAGGTTGGCCATGCGCTCGAACAGCGTCGAGCCGCCGCTCGAGCCGCTTTCGTCGCCCGAGACAAGCCCCCGGCGCCGGCCCATGCCGACGCGCGGCTGGATCGGCTGATCCTCCTCTGCGAGCCGGTCGGCGTCGAGCAGAAGTTCGTCCTGCCTCGCCGGCTCGGCGGGTGCTTCCGCCGTAAGGTCGAGCGGCTCCTTGCGCGGACGCTCGTCGACCGGCTCGCTCTCGCCAGGCGCGGCGAAACCGCCACCCGAACCGACCACACCGTGGTCCGAATCGTCCGCAGGTTCGACGACGCCTTCGTCATCCGCCGCGGAATCGCGCGCCTCGTCGATCTCGCTTCGCAGGCCCGCAAGCGGATCGACGATGCCGTCGACATCGCTTTCGTCTTCCGCGCTTTCGTCGACGTAGTCCGCCGCATAGGCGGGAGCCGGAGTCTCGGGAGGCTCGAGCGGTCCGAGCGTCTGCCCATCGTCTTCATCGTATTCGTCTTCGCTCGGCAGCTCGAGCACCGGACGCTTGGGTGCGCGGCTGCTCGAGAACGACGGTGCGCGGGGTTCGTGGGCGGAGCCGTCAACGCTTGCGTCGATCCCGGTGGCAACCACCGAGACGCGGATCTTGCCTTCGAGGTCGGGGTTGAACGCCGAGCCCCAGATGATGTTCGCATCCTCGTCCACAAGCTCGCGGATGTGGTTCGCCGCCTCGTCCACCTCGAGCAGCTTCATATCCTCGCCGCCGATGATCGAGATGATGACGCCCTTGGCGCCCTGCATCGACACCCCTTCGAGCAGCGGATTGGCGATCGCGCGCTCGGCGGCCTCGAGCGCGCGGTTCTCGCCCTCGCCCTCGCCGGTGCCCATCATCGCCTTGCCCGCTTCCTGCATCACCGATTCGATGTCGGCAAAGTCGAGGTTGATGAGGCCCGGCATGACCAT
Organism: uncultured Altererythrobacter sp.; assembly: GCA_946886565.1. Next base: position 29,336 of record CAMPIX010000019.1, on the reverse strand, counting down.
CAGGTCGGTGATCGAGCGAACGCCCTGCTGCAGCACCTCGTCGGCGAGCTGGAACGCCTCCTTGAAGGTCGTCTCGGCCTTGGCGATCAGGAACAGGTTCTGGTTGGGGATGACGATCAGCGTATCGACGTGCTTCTGCAGCTCGACGATACCCGATTCAGCCGCGCGCATGCGGCGCGTGCCCTCGAACAGGAACGGCTTGGTCACCACGCCCACCGTCAGCACGCCCTTGCGCCGGGCGACCTCGGCGATCACCGGCGCGGCACCGGTGCCGGTGCCGCCACCCATGCCAGCGGCGATGAAGCACATGTTGGCGTTGTCGAGCGCTTCCTCGATCTCGCTCACGGTTTCTTCTGCGGCCGCCTTGCCGACTTCGGCCCGTGCGCCCGCGCCGAGCCCGCCGGTGATGTCGGGGCCGAGCTGGATGCGGGTCGGAGCGGAAGAATTGGCGAGCGCCTGCGCATCGGTGTTGGCGACGATGAATTCGACGCCTTCGATCTGGGCCGCCATCATGTTCGCGATGGCGTTGCCGCCCGCGCCGCCGACGCCGATCACGGCGATGCGGGGCCGCAGGTCGTCGGATGCAGCAGGACCGATATTGATACTCATGGGGTGTCGCTCCAAGGGATGGTATGCGCGTAGGCGTCTGACCACACAGTCTGGCACAAAGCGAATCGCCGTTGCATAGGGCGCAATCGCTTATCCACAGTGGTTAACCGCCCGGCAGTTCATCAGAAATACTCGCGCACGGCGCGGACCAAGCGGTTGACCAGCCCGAGCCCGGTATAGCGCATCGTCGGCTGATAGGTCGGGCCGACCGAGCGGATGTCGATCGGATCGTCCGCGGCGTAAAGGCAAAGCCCCGCCAGCGTCGCGAATCCTGCGGCGGAATGTGCCTCGGGCAAGCCGCGCAGCGCGGGCGGCTTGCCGATACGGACCGGGCGACCGAGCGCGGCCTGTGCGAATTCGGCGACCCCGGCCAGCTCCGCCCCGCCGCCGGTGAGCACGACCTGGCTCCCGCGCGAGCCCGAAAAGCCCATCGCCTTCAGCGCCTTGCCGATTTCGTCGGTCAGCTTGGCGAGCTGCTCGGTCACCACCGAAACGAGCTCGGCGCGCGGGATGCGGTTCTTGTCGTCGGCCCCGCGCGCGGACGGCCCGGCCGCCACGTCCCCATTTCCGTCTCCGGGGCCGTTGACCGGGATCATCTCGCGGTGGTCGGTCGGGCTCGCAATCGCCGAGCCTGCGACGCACTTGAGCCGTTCGGCCTGGAACCGGCGGATGCCGAAGCTCGAAGCGATCGCATCGGTAATGTCCGCGCTGCCGAAGGGGATCGCCTTCAACCCGAGCAGCATCCCGCCGGCGTAGAGCGAGACGTTGGTCACCTCGCCGCCGATCTCGATCAGCGCGGTGCCGAGCTCGCGCTCCTCCGGCGTGAGGCACGAATAGCCGGCGGCGATCGGCGCGGCGACGACCGATTCCACGTCGAGGTGCGCGTTCTGCACCGCCTCGATCAGGTTCCGCACCGGCGCCCCGTCGGCGAGCATCACGTGGACGTCGACCCCGAGCCGCTCGGCATGGAGGCCGCGCGGGTTGGAGACGCCGTGCGCGCCGTCGAGCGTGTAATGCGCGGGCTGCGCGTGGAGCACCATACGGCCGTCGGGCTGGATCGAATCGCGCGCGGCGACGAGCAGCAGCTCGATATCCTCCTCCTCGATCCGCCGTCCGCCGATGTCGATCTCGATCTTGGCGACCTGGCTCGCGAGCCCCGCGCCCGATGCGCCGATCCACACGCTCGACACGCTGGTTCCGGCGTTCTTCTCGGCCCGCTCGACCGCGTCGCGGATCGCGTAAGTCGCCGCGGCCATGTCGGTGACGTAGCCGCGCTTGATCCCCTGGCTGGCGCGGTGGCCCGAGCCGAGCACGATCATCTCGCCGGTCTCCGACAAGCCCATGATCATCGCCGAAATGCGGAACGATCCGACGTTGACCGCCCCGAAGACCCTGCCGATGCGCGGCATCCCCATTACTCGCCCCCCCTGGCTTCGAGCGCGCGCGCCGCGCGGCCCGGAATGCGCATGTAGATGCGGTCGGGCGCGCGCATGTCGAAGGTCGCCACTTTGCCCCCCAGCAGCCGGTTGACCCCGTCGAGCCGCGCGAACGAGACCAGCGCCCCGGCCGACTTGTCCGCGCCCTGCGGCAATGCGAGCACCTGCCCGGTGTCGAAAGTGAGGTTCCAGCGCCGGTTGCCGATCCACTCGGCCTCGGCCACCTGCGGCTGGATCGCGGGCGCGGCGGCGAGCAGCTCGGACAGTTCCTCGACCTGCGTCTTCGCGCCGGGTCCGGCGATCACCAGCATGCCCTTGGCATTGGCCTGCGAGATCGGCTCCAGCTCGGCGCCGGTCTCGTCGATCAGCACCAGCCGGCCCGGCTTGCGCAGCGCGGCGTGGGGAGTGCGCTCGACGATGTCGATCACCAGGCTGTCGGGCAACTGGCGCGAAACGCGCGCGTCCTCGACCCACGACAGCTCCAGCAGCTCGGCGCGCAGCGCGTCGAGATCGACCAGCGGCATCGGCCGGTTGCGCTGCGCGAGCGCGCGTTCGTAGACCTTTAGTTCGTTCATGCGCTCGACGCCGGTCACCCGCACCTTGCGCACCTCGAACCCGGCGTCGGAGGCGAGCAGCGCGACCTGCTGCTGCGCCATCGCCGGCACGCCCGCGAGATTGGCGACGAACCACGCGAGCGCCACCGCCGCGCCCAGGATCACCGCGAGAAACACCCGGTGGAGCTGCTCCTCGGTGAAGGGCAGCACCGCCATCGCCGAATCGAGCAGCGATCCGGTCTTCGCGCGCGCGCGCCGCGCCGTCTGCGCGCGGCCTTTCGCGGCGGTCGAGCGCCGCACGCCTTTGGCCTTGCGATTAACCGTCGCCATCGCTCCCCCCTGCCCCAACGTTCGCTGCCGCGCGTGCCCCCGCACGCGCAAGCGCCTCGGCCACGATCGCCTCGACCAGATCCTCGTAGCTCATCCCGCAGTGCCGCGCCTGTTCGGGCACGAGGCTGAGCGGGGTCATGCCGGGCTGGGTGTTGGTCTCGAGCACGAACAGCCCGTCCTCGCCGTGCTCGTCGTCCCAGCGGAAATCGGTACGGCTGCACCCCTTGCAGCCGAGCACGCGATGCGCGCGCACGGCGAGGTCCATGCACAGGTGCGCGATGTCCTCGGGAATCTGCGCCGGGCAGACGTGCTCGGTCAGCCCGTCGGTGTATTTGGCGTCGAAATCGTAGAAGCCGGACTTGGGCACGAGCTCGGTCACGGTCAGCGCGTGCGGGCCTTCGGCGCCGTCGATCACCGCCACCGTCAGCTCGCGCCCGCGAATGTAGGGTTCGGCGAGCAGGCGGTCGAATTCCTGCCACGGCCCCTTGGCATCGCGCGCGATCGGGTTGCCGTAGTTGCCGCCCTCGGTCACGATAGCGACCCCGACCGAGCTGCCCTCGTTGACCGGTTTGAGCACGTAGGGGCGCGGCAGCGGGTCCTTCGCGTAGAGGCTTTCGCTCGCGACGATGCGGCCGCCGGGCATCGGGATGCCGTGCGGCACCAGCGCCTGCTTGGTCAGCTCCTTGTCGATCGCGATCACCGACGTGGCGAGGCCCGAATGGGTATAGGGCACGCCCATCAGGTCGAGCATGCCCTGCACCGTGCCGTCCTCGCCCGGCACGCCGTGGAGCGCGTTGAACACGACGTCGGGTGCGGCCTCGGCGATCCGTGCGGCAACCTGCCGGTCCATGTCGATCCGCGTGACGCGATAGCCACGCGCCTCGAGCGCCTTGGCCACGCCCTCGCCCGACATGAGCGAGACCGGCCGCTCGTTCGCCCACCCGCCCATGAGGACGGCGACGTGGGGTTTGCTCTCGGAGTTCACGGCCGCCCCACCCGCTGGATTTCCCATTCGAGCATCACGCCCGCTTCGGCATAGACCTTGCGCCGCACGTCTTCGCCCAGTCCTTCGATGTCGGCGCTCGTCGCGTCGCCGGTGTTGATGAGGAAATTGGTGTGCTTCTCGCTCACCTGCGCGCCGCCCTTGCGCAGGCCGCGGCAGCCGGCGGCGTCGACCAGCCGCCAGGCCTTGTCGCCTTCCGGGTTCTTGAAGGTCGAGCCGCCGGTCTTGGTCCGCAACGGTTGCGATTCCTCGCGCGCTTTCGCGATCCGGTCCATCTCGGCGCCGATCGCGGCCGGATCGCCGGGCTCGCCGCGAAAGCGCGCGGCGACGACCACCGCGCCTTCGGGCAGCACCGAGTGGCGATAGGTGTAGCGCAGGTCTGTCGCGGGCAGCCGCATCGACGCGCCGTCGGGCATCAGGACATCGCAGTCGACCAGCACGTCGGCCACCTCGCGTCCGTAGGCGCCGCCGTTCATGCGCACGAAGCCACCGACGGTGCCCGGAATGCCGCGCAGGAATTCGAGCCTCGCTATGCCCGCATCGCGCGCGGTCGAGGAGACGAGGATGCCGCTCGCCCCGCCGCCGCATTCGAGCATGCAGTCGCCGAGATCGGTGACCTTCGAAAACGCCTTGCCCAGCCGCACGACCACGCCCGGTACCCCGCCGTCGCGCACGATCAGATTGGAGCCCAGGCCGAGCGCCATGACCGGCAAGTCGCCGTCGAGCTTGAGGAGAAATTCGCGCAAGTCGTCGAGGTCGGCAGGTTCGAACAGCCAGTCGGCCGCGCCGCCGGCCTTGAACCACACCAGCTTGGCGAGCGGCGCGTTCGGCGTCAGGGTGCCGCGAATGCCGTCCATCGGGATCGGTGCGGAGATCGCGCCTTCGATCTCGCAATCGGGGGCCATGCCGTCGTCGAGCTCGGACCAGTCGGGCTGGGTCATGCTCATGCTGCACGCGCCTTCGCGAGCGCATCGGGGAGACCCGCGGCCCACTTGGTGATGTCGCCCGCGCCGAGGCAGACCACGAGATCGCCCTCGCCCACCTCATCCGCGAGAATCCGCGCCAGCTCGGCCTGATCGGCAACGGTCGCGGCCGAGCGGTGCCCGCGCGACTTGAGCCCGGCGACCAGCGCCTCGGAATCGACCCCCGGCACCGGCTCCTCGCCCGCCGCATACACCGGGGTGACATAAACCAGATCGGCGTCGTTGAAGCAGTTCTGGAAGTCGTCCATCAGGTCGCCGAGCCGCGAATAGCGATGCGGCTGCATCACGGCGATCACCCGCCCGGGCGCACCATCGGCCACGCAGTCGCGCGCCGCCGAGAGCACCGCACGGATTTCCACCGGGTGATGCGCGTAGTCGTCGATCACCGTGGCGCCCGCGAACTCCCCCACGCGCGTGAAGCGCCGCCGCACCCCGCCGAACTGGCGGAAACCGTTGCAGATCGTCTCGTCGGTGCAGCCCATTTCGATCGCCACCGCGATTGCGGCGAGCGCGTTCTGGACGTTGTGGCGGCCCGGCATCGGCAGGTGCACACCCTCGATCCGGCGGTCTTCCTCTCCACGCTGGCGCACGACCACGTCGAACCGGTTGCCGCCCGCCTCGGGCAGGACGTTGACCGCGCAGACATCGGCCTGCAGCGAAAAGCCGTAAGTCAGCACGCGCCGGTCGCGAACCTTGCCGATCACCGCCTGCACCTCGGGGTGATCGATGCACAAGATCGCCGCGCCGTAGAACGGCACATTGTGGATGAACTCGACGAAGGCGTCCTTGACCCCGTCGAAATCGCCGTAGTGGTCGAGATGCTCGGGATCGATATTGGTGACCACCGCAATGGTGCCATCGAGCCGCAGGAAGCTGCCGTCGCTTTCGTCGGCCTCGACCACCATCCAGTCGCTGTCGCCGAGCCGCGCGTTCGAGCCGTACTGCTCGATGATGCCGCCGTTGATGACCGTGGGATCGACCCCGCCCGCGTCGAGCAGCGCGGCGATCATGCTGGTCGTGGTGGTCTTGCCGTGCGTGCCCGCCACCGCAACGGTGTTCTTCAACCGCATGAGCTCGGCCAGCATCTCGGCGCGGCGGACCACCGGGATGCGGTTCTCGAGCGCGGCGACGACCTCGGGATTGGTGCGCCGCACCGCGGTCGAGGTGACGACCACCGCCGCGCCCTCGACGTTCTCGGCGGCGTGCCCGATCGCGACTGTCATCCCTCGCGCGCGCAGCCGCTCGACGCTCGCGCTTTCGGCGATGTCCGAGCCCTGCACCGCATAACCGAGGTTGTGCATCACCTCGGCGATGCCGGACATGCCGATTCCGCCGATGCCGACGAAGTGGATCGTTCCGATATCGGTCGCGACGCCCTTCATCGCGGGTAGTCCCGCGCCGCGCCCTGCCCGGCTGCGACACGCTGGCTGGCACCGCGCGCCTTATCCGAGCCGACGCGGATCACGTCCATCATCTCGGCCCCGCCGAAGCTTTCGACGAGGTCGGCGAGGTCTTTCGCCGCATCGGGCCGGCCGCAGTTCCACGCTGCGTGCGCCGCGTTGGCGAGCGCTTGCGGATGCTGCGCAAGAACCTGGACCTGCTTGGCGAGCTCCTTGGGCGCGAAGCTTTCCTGCCGGATCATCCGCGCGCCGCCGGCTCTGGCCAGTTCGCGCGTGTTGGCGGCCTGATGATCGTCGGTCGCGATCGGCAGCGGGATCAGGATCGCCGGGCGGCCGACCGCGGTGAGTTCGGCGATGGTCGAGGCGCCCGCGCGGCCGATGAACAGGTGCGCATCGGCGAGCCGCGCGGCCATGTCCTCGAAATATGTGCCGAGCTCGGCCGGGATGTCGTGGCTGCGATAGCGTTCGCGCACAGCCTCGATATCCTCGGCCCGGCACTGCTGGGTCACCTGCAGGCGCTGGCGCAGCGCGGGGGGCAGCATGGCGAGCCCGTCGGGCACGACCTGCGACAGCACCCGCGCGCCCTGGCTGCCGCCGGTCACCAGCACGCGCAGCAGGCCGTCCTCGCTCAGCGGCGGAAACGGCTCCTGCCGCAGTTGCAGCACCTCTGCGCGCACCGGGTTGCCGACGAGGTGGACCTTTTCGGCATGCTTGGGCTTGAGCCGCGCGATATCTGGATAGGCGGTCGCGATCGCCTGCACCCGGCCGGAAAGCAGGCGGTTGACCCGGCCGAGGACCGCGTTCTGTTCGTGCACCACGCTCGGGATTCCGGCCGAGGTCGCGGCGAGCAGCGCCGGCAGCGCCGGGTAGCCGCCGAAGCCGACCACCGCGCTCGGCTCAAAGGTCTCGAACAGGCGCAGCGCCATGCTGCGGCCCTCGAGCACCGCGCGGATCGCCTTGATCCAGGTGAGCGGGTTCTTGCCGAAACGCCCGGCGGGCAGCACATGCGTGGGGAGAAAATGGGGCTTGCCCGGAATGTTCGCACCGCGCTCGTCGGTCACCAGCGCGACGTGATGCCCGCGCCGCTCGAGTTCGACCGCGAGCGCGAAGGCGGGGATCAGGTGCCCGCCGGTCCCGCCCGCGGCGAGCACGTAGTGCCGGTTCGCCCCGCTCATGCCTGCGCCCGATCGATATCCGCACGCCCGAACAGGCGCCGCCACAGCCCCGGCGTCTCGCGCCTGAGGAACGGATTGCGCCGCGTGATCGCGAGCAGGAGCCCGACGGTGAGGCACACCGCGATCGTCGACGAGCCGCCGTAGGACACCAGCGGCAACGTCATGCCCTTGGACGGAGCCAGCTGGAGATTGACGAGGATGTTGATGAACGCCTGCCCGCCGATCAGCACTGCCAGCCCGGCCCCGGCGAGCAGCGTGAACAGGTCTTCCTCGTCCACCAGCCGCACCAGCACACGGACGATGATCGCGAGGTAGAGCAGGACGATCAGCCCGCAGACGATCAGGCCGAACTCCTCGCCGATGACCGAGAAGATGTAATCGGTGTGCGCTTCGGGCAGGCTAATCTTGCGCACGCCGAGCCACAGCCCGCTGCCGGTCCACCCTCCCGCAAGCAGGGTGCGGCTGGCCAGATCGACCTGATCGTAGGCAGTGCCGCCGCCAAGGAAGTCGTTGATGCGATTGCGGCCGTTTTCGTAGAACAGATAGATCAGCACCGCGGTCGCCATGCCTGCTCCGATAACCATCGCCAACCGCTTCACCGGTACGCCCGAGAGAATGACGAGCGCGAACCACACACCCGCGAAAAGCACGGTGTCGCCAAGGTTCGGCTGAAGCATGAGCAGCGCCCCGATCGCGCCCATGATCCCGGTCGAAATCGCCACCACCGGCAGGTTCGGGTCGCGGGCGCGCCAGGAGATAACCCACGCTAGCGCGATCACGAACGCCGGCTTGAGGAACTCCGACGGCTGGAACGAGAAGCCGAGGTCGATCCAACGCTTGGCGCCGTTCACTTCATAACCGGCGATCGGCACCAGCATCAGCAGCCCGAACATGCCGGCAAACAACAGCAGGCCCGCGCGCCGGGCGTTATCGCGCGAGAGCATGGCAGCGCTCAGCATCGCGGCAAGGCCGACGATCTGCCAGCGCAGGTGCGCCCAGTAGAAATAGAGATCGGGCAGGGTTTCCTTGGCCGTCGACAGTCGATTTGCGCTCGCGGGCGAGGCGGCGGCGACCGCCGCGGCGCCGATAGCCATCAGCGCCAGGATCAGGAACAACAGCACGCGGTCGATCTCGCGCCACCAGATTTTCAGCTCGGCGCGCTTCGAGCTGCGGTAGCGGTCCTGCCGCGGCGCGCGCTCGCCCGCGCGGGGGATATAGGGCTGGGTCGCGCTCATGCAGCGGATTTCCCGGCGAAGCAGTCGATCGTCGGGCTCGGCTCGCCGATCATCATCGCGACGAGTTCGCGGAAATATTCGCCGCGCTTCTCGTAGTCGCGGAACTGGTCGAAGCTGGCGCAGGCGGGCGAGAGCAACACGACGTCGCCCGGCCGCGCGGCGGCATAGGCGAGGCGCAGCGCCTGGCACATGAGCTCGGCTTTCTCCACCCGCACGCGCCCTTCGAGCAGTTGCGCGAAGCGCGGGCCGGCCTCGCCGATGGTGTAGGCCGCAGCGACGTTGCCGAGATGCGCCTCGCACTCGCCGAGCCCGTCTTCCTTGGGCAGCCCGCCGACGATCCAGTGGACGCGCGGCCGCGAACCTCCCTCGACGAAGGGATCGGGCGGATAGGCAGCGAGCGCGGGCGCGGTCGAGGCCTGGTTGGTTGCCTTGCTGTCGTTGACGAACAGCACCCCGCGATGCTCGGCGACGACTTCCATCCGGTGCGGCAGACCGCGGAAACTCGAAAGCCCAGCGAGAATGGTTTGGCGCGCCAGACCCAATTCTTCGCACAGCGCGAAGGCGATCGCGGCATTCTCGAGGTTGTGCGGTCCCTGGAGCGCAGGCCAGTCCGGCTGATGCGCCGCGATCGACGCACGGTCGGCGCAGACCGCACGGCCGGGCGCGCGACGCGCCTGCTCGACCGCGTAGATCGCCTCGGTCGGCGCATCGCCGCAGCCGAACACCGAGAACTGTCCGCCAGATTGCATCGCCAGCAACCGCGCCTTGGACGCGGCATAGGCCGCAAAGTCGTCGTAGCGGTCGAGGTGATCAGGGGTGACGTTGCTGAGCGCCGCCGCCTCGCAATCGAGCGTGCGGGTCAGGTCGATCTGGTAGCTCGACAGTTCGAGCACGTAGACCCCGCCTGCCGGCAGCGGCTCCTGCGCGAGGATCGGCAGGCCGATGTTGCCGCCCATCCGCGCCGGAATATCCGCGCTTTCAAGCACATGATGGACCAGCGCGGTGGTGGTCGACTTGCCGTTGGTGCCGGTGATGCCGACCACCTTGTGCGGCGGCAGCGCCGCGCGGGCGAGCGCGAACAATTCGATATCGCCGATCACCGGTACGCCGAAGCGCGCGGCGTGCGCGGCGATCGGGTGGGTGTTGAGCGGCACGCCGGGCGAGACGACCACGCCGTCGAAGCCGGTCAGGTCCAGCTCGAGCGGATCGGCGAGGCGCGCGCGGCCCGCCAGCCGATCGCGCGCGACATCCTGCCGGTCCCACGCGACCACCTCGGCCCCGCTGGCGAGCAACGTCTCGGCCGCAGCGAGGCCCGAGCGCGCGAGTCCGAGGACCGCGTAGCGCTTGCCGGAGAAGGCGCCAGAAACGATCATACGACGATCATCGCAGCTTCAGCGTCGCCAGGCCCATCAGCGCGAGCACGATCGACACGATCCAGAAGCGGATCACGACCTTGCTCTCGCTCCAGCCGAGCTGTTCGAAATGGTGGTGGATCGGGGCCATGCGGAAAATCCGTTTGCCCGTCCTCTTGAACCAGAAAACCTGAATGATCACGGAAAGCGCCTCGGCCACGAACAGGCCGCCCACGATCGCGAGCACGATCTCGTGGTGGCTCGCGACCGCGATCGCGCCGAGCGCGCCGCCCAAGGCAAGGCTGCCGGTGTCGCCCATGAACACCGCCGCGGGCGGCGCGTTGAACCACAGGAACGCGAGCCCCGCCCCCATGATCGCCGCGCAGAAGATCGCCAGCTCGCCCGCGCCGGGCACGTGCGGAATGCCGAGATACTCCGAATAGTCGACCCGCCCGACGAGGTAGGCGATGATCGCGAACGTGCCCGCGGCGATGATCACGGGCATGATCGCGAGCCCGTCGAGCCCGTCGGTCAGGTTCACCGCGTTGCCCGCGCCGACGATCACGATCGCCGCGAAAATGTAGTAGAACCAGCCGAGCTCGAACCCGAGATCGTTGAAGAACGGCACGTAGAGGAACGTGTTGATCTGCCCCACCACGATCCACGAGGCGATCCCGGCGACCACGAATTCCAGCAGCAGCCGGACTTTGCCCGGCACGCCGCGGTGGCTCGACTTCGAGACCTTGTCGTAATCGTCGAGGAACCCGATCAGGCCGAACCCGACGGTCACCGCGAGGCAGGCCCAGACGAACGGGTTTGTAAGGTCCATCCACAGCAGCATGGCGATGACCAGCGAGGTCAGGATCATCAGCCCGCCCATCGTGGGCGTGCCGCGCTTGGCGAGATGGCTTTGCGGTCCGTCCTCGCGGATCGGCTGCCCCTTGCCCTGGCGCACGCGCAGCATGTTGATGAAGCGCGGGCCGATTATCCAGCCGATCAGCAGCGCGGTCATCAGCGTCGCGCCGGCGCGGAACGTCTGGTAGCGGACGAGATTGAAAGCGCCTTCGAAGCCCAGCATCTCGGCGAGGAGGTAAAGCATTCAGCCTTCCCGGCCTCCGGAATTCCTGGAGGCGAAGTGTGTCACCAGCCTGCCGAGGCCGATCGAGTTGGAGCCCTTGACGAGGATCGCATCGCCGGCCGCGATGCCGAATTCCTCGAGCGCCGCGATCGCTTCGGCAGGTCCATCGCAATGCGCGAAGCTCATCCCGCCCGCAAGCGCATTGGCCGCGCCTTTCCCCAAGTCCCGCGCGAGTGCGCGCATCTCGTCGCCCACCAGCACCGCATGGTCGACTTTCGCCTCGGCGAGGGGTTCGGCGAGCTGCGCGTGGAAGGCGGGCGCGAATTCGCCCAGTTCCTTCATGCTGCCGAGCACTGCGATCCGCCGCGACGCGGGCGTCTGGCCGAGCTGGTGCAGCGTCGCGCGCATCGAGGCCGGGTTCGCGTTGTAGCTTTCGTCGATCAGCAGCGCGCGGCCACCCGCCGCGGCGATCCGGTGGCGCGCGCCGCGGCCCTTGAGGCCGCCCATCTCGGCCAGCGCGAGCCCGGCCGAGCCGAGATCGCCGCCCGCCGCGCGCACCGCCGCCATCACGCACAGCGAGTTGGCGATCCAGTGCTCGCCCGGCTCGGCGACCGAATAGCACAGCCGCGTGTCGCCGAAGTCGGCGGTCACCAGCGCGCCGCCGTTGGCCGAAGGGATCGCGTCGAGCAGGCGCACGTCGGCATGCGCCGCGCGGCCGAACGAGAGCACTTTCGCGCCCGCCGCCAGCGCGTGGCCGCGCAGCCGCTCGAAGTGCGGCGAGTCGGCCGGGATCACCGCAGTGCCGCCGGGTTCGAGCCCGGCGAAGATTTCCGCCTTGGCGTCGGCGATCGCCGCCTCGCTGCCGAGGTTCTCGATATGCGCGGGCGCGATCGTGGTGACGACCGCAACGTTCGGGCGAACCTGCGCGGTCAGCCCGGCGATCTCGCCTGCGTGGTTCATGCCCATCTCGAACACGCCGAAGCGGCTGCGCGCGGGCATCCGCGCGAGGCTGAGCGGCACGCCGACGTGGTTGTTGTAGCTGCGCACCGAGCGATGCGCCTGCCCGCGGCTGGCGCGGTCGAGCGCGGCGAAGATCGCTTCCTTGACTCCGGTCTTGCCGACCGATCCGGTGACCCCGATCCGCACGGCGGAAGATCGCGCGCGCGCCGCGGCGGCGAGCGCTTCGAGCGCGGCATTGGCGTCGGACACGAGGATATGCGGCCAATCGATCGGATGTTCGACCACCGCCGCGGCCGCGCCATTGGCAAAGGCCTTGTCGACGAACTTGTGCCCGTCGGTGCTCTCGCCCTTCAGCGCGAAGAACAGGTCGCCCGAGCGCACGTCGCGCGAATCGATCTCGACGCCCGAGACCTGGAACGCGCCGCTCGCGGTGCCACCCATCGCCTCGGCGAGCGCCGCGGCATCCCACAGCGCGAGCCCGAGCCGGTCGCTCGGCCGGACGGGCCAGGCGCGCAAGGCCGAACGCGCGCTCACGCCTCGGCCCCCTGCCCTACCCCTTGGGCCGCGGCGCATTCGCGCGCCACGCTCACGTCGTCGAACGGCAATACCCGCATGTTCTCTCCCGACCCGATGATCTGGCCCTGTTCGTGGCCCTTGCCCGCGACCAGCACGATATCGTCCGCACCGGCCATTTCGACCGCCGCGCAGATCGCCGCGCGCCGGTCGCCGATTTCCTGCGCCCCGTCGGCGCCTTCGAGGATCGCGCGGCGGATCGTCGCAGGGTTCTCGCCGCGCGGATTGTCGTCGGTGACGATCACGACATCCGACTGCGCGCTAGCGACGCGGCCCATGTCCGCGCGCTTGCCCTCGTCGCGGTCGCCGCCCGCGCCGAACACCGTGATCAGCCGCCCCGCGACATGGGGCCGCAGCGCAGCGATCGCGGCTTCGAGCGCGTCGGCGGTGTGCGCATAATCGACATAGACCGGCGCGCCCGACGGCGCGATCACGGCGCGTTCGAGCCGCCCGCGCACCGGCTGGAGCCGCGCCACGCCGTCGAACGTCGCCGCCGCGCCGCCGCCGGTCGCGAGCACCAGGCCCGCGGCGACGAGCGCGTTCGCGACCTGATAGGCGCCGATCAGCGGCAGCCGGATCGTGCGCCGCGCGCCCGCGTGCTCGATCGTGAGCTCCTGCCCGAGCTGGGTCGGCGACTGGGCGAGCAGGCGGATGTCCTCCCCCCGCTCGCCCACCGTCAGCACGCGCAATTGCCGCTTGCGCGCGTGCTCGATGGCCCGGGCCGACCACTCGCTTGCGCCGGCCCAGACCACCACGGTGGCGTCCTCCGCGACGACCTCGTCGATCAGCCGCATCTTGGCGGCGAAATAGTCCTCCATGCTCGCATGGTAATCGAGATGGTCGCGGCTGAAATTGGTGAAGGCGGCGGCCGAAACGCGCAGCCCCTCGTTGCGATATTGCGACAGCCCGTGGCTCGACGCCTCGTAGGCCACGTGAGACACGCCTTCGCGCGCGAGCCCGCTCATGTTCGAAAGGAAGGTGACGATGTCGGGCGTGGTCAGCCCGGTCGAAATGCTCTCGTCCGACGTGGTGACGCCGAGCGTGCCGATCGAGGCCGCGCGCTCGCCCGCCATGCGCCAGAGCTGGCGCGTCATTTCGACGGTCGAGGTCTTGCCGTTGGTGCCGGTCACCGCGACGATCGTCGGCGGAACCGGGGTGAAGAACCTGGCCGCGAGGCGCGCGAAGGCGCGGCGCGGCGCGGCGTCGGCGATGTGGACCGCGCCATCGACATGCACCTCGGGCCGCGTCACCACCGCGACCGCGCCTGCGGCGACCGCGGCGGCGATGAAGTCCTCGCCGTTGAACGCCGCGCCGCGGAACGCGCCGAACACGGTGCCGGGCGCGACCTTGCGGTGGTCGATCGCGAAGCCAGTCACTTGCGTATCCGGGTCGCCCCCAGGTACGCCATCGAGCGCGATGCCCGCGGCCGCAGCGAGCTTGCCGAGCCTCATTCCTCCGCTCCGCCGATCAGCGGACGCAGGTCGCTGATGTCGACGTCGCGCGAGTTGTCGGGCCGCACGCCGAGCAGCGGGCCGATCCGCGGCACGAGATTGCCGACGATCGGCGCGGCGTTCCACGCAGCGGTGCGCTGGAACGAGCTGGCGGTGGTACCCTTGGGCTCGTCGAGCATGGCGATCACGACATAGCGCGGGCGGTCCATCGGGAAGGCTGCGGCAAAGGTCGAAACCAGGGTGGACTCGCGATAGCCGCCGTCGCCCGGCTTTTCGGCCGAGCCGGTCTTGCCGCCGACGCGGTAACCGGGCGCGTCGGCGTTGCGGCCGGTGCCGTAGACCGCGATCATCCGCAACAACTGGCGCATGCGCGCGCTGGTCGAAGCCTTGAACACGCGGCGGCCACGCGGCGCTTCGCCGGGTTCGAGCTTGCGCAGCGTCGAAGGGCGCCAGATGCCGCCGTTGACCAGCGCGGCATAGGCGCTGGCGAGGTGGAGCGGAGTCACCGCGATACCGTGGCCGTAACCGACCGTCATGGTGCGGATGCGCGGCCAGTCGTCGCCCGGCCAGATCGGGAAGCCGCGCGCGGGCAGTTCGATATAGGGGCGCTCGTTCATGCCGAGATCGATCATCGTCTGGCGCAGGCGCTTGCCGCCGAGTTCGTCGGCAATGCGCGCAGTGACCGTGTTCGAGGAGTGGATCAGCATTTCGGGCACGTTGAGCGACGGGCCGAGCGGGTGGCTGTCCTTGATCGTGAAGCCGCCGATCGGGACGGGGGAGGCGTCGTAGCGGCGGCCGAAGTCGCGGATCACGCCGGCGTCGATCGCCGCGGCGACGGTGATCGGCTTGAACGTCGAACCGAGCTCGTAGACCTGATTGGTCACCCGGTTGAACATGTTCGCTTCGCCCTCGGCGTCGATCTTGTTTGGGTTGAATTCGGGCAGCGAGGCGAGCGCGAGGACTTCGCCGGTGTCGACATCGAGCACGATGCCGGCGGCGCCGACCGCGTTCACCGCCAGCATCCCGCGCCGCAACTCGTCCTCGAGCGCTCCCTGCACGCGCATGTCGATCGACAGCGCGACCGGCTCGCCGCGCAGCGCAGGATCCTTGAGCCGCTCGTCGAGCACTTCCTCCATCCCGACCTGCCCGTTGCCGGACGCGTCGACATAGCCGAGCACGTGCGCGGCCATCGACCCTTGCGGGTAGTAACGGCCGGTTTCGTGCGGCATCTCGAGCGCGAGTTCGCCGATCGCCTGCACCTTGTTCGCATCTTCCGGCAGGACGCGGCGGCGCAAGTAGGTGGGTTTGCCGGCGATCAGCGTTTCGACCAGTTCCTCGCGGTCGAGATCGGGAAAGATCGCCACCAGTTCGTCGGCGACCTGCTGCGGACTCTTGACCAGCGGCGAACCCTCTTCGCCCAGCGCGTCGGGATTGTACCACAGGGCGTAGGCGGGAAATGCGCGCGCGAGCGGAATGCCGTTGCGGTCGGTGAGCTCGCCGCGCGGCGGAAGCAGCGCCTGCTCGAGCGAGGTGACAGTCGTCGCGCTGTCGCTGAGGCCGAGGAACACCAGCCGCGACAGCGCGACCAGGCCGATGGAGACGAATACCATCGCCAGCCACAGCGCCCGCCAGCGCGCCATGGTGAGCGAGCGCTGGCGGTTGGTGATGAGGTTCACCCGGCCGGTCGAGATCGCGGTGCTGACGCTGAGCGCGTTCATTCCGAAACCTCCGCCAGCGCGGTGCCGAGCCGTGCGCCGCGCGAAAGCCGCTCGGCCAGCGAGGCGGGTGCGGACATTTCCTCGCGGGGGCCGCTTTCATGGTCTTCGGCAGGCTCGGCTGCGGCGGCCGGCTGGCCGGTGATCGGCGAGACCATCGCAGGGAACCCACCGTCCTCGATGCCCGGGGCGCGGGCGACGCGGATCGGTTCCGGCGCGCCCAGCGCGCGCGGCAGGCCGAGCGCGGCGAGCTCGCGCTCGTTGTCGAGGAACTGGTCGGCGCGCGGCGCCTGATAGCCGAACTCGACCCGGTTCCAGTTGGCGAGCTGCTGCTGGTTGACCCGCGTCTCGAACTCGGTTTCGAGCAGGAGCTTCTCGCGCTCGAGCGCGATGATCTGCCGCTCGGCGAGGCGGACCTGGCTCTTCACCGCGTTCACCCGGAAGGTGAGCACGACGAATCCGGCGAGGCATACGCTGAGCACGACGGCCCAGCCGATCTGGCGGAGGCGGCTGCCGGCGATCATCATGCCGCCTCTCGCGCCGGGGCGGCGGTGCGCACCGCGTGGCGAAGCGTCGCCGAGCGCGACCGCGGATTGCGCGCGGTCTCGGCGTCGGAAGGGCGGATGGCCCTCGATACCCGGTCGAACACGGCCGGGGCGCTGTCCGCAAGCGGCAGGTGGCGCGATCCGCTCGCCTTCGCCGAGGCCTCGCGCAAGAAGCGCTTCACGATCCGGTCCTCGAGACTGTGGAAGCTGACCACTGCGAGCCGCCCGCCCTCGCGCAGGAGCGCTTCGGCCGCTGCGAGCCCGGCGATCAGCTCGTCGAGTTCGGCGTTCACGTGGATGCGGATCGCCTGAAAGCTGCGCGTCGCCGGATCCTTCGGCGCGCCGGTGCGGTAGCCGAGCGCCTTGCGCACCACGCGGGCGAGGTCGCCGGTGGTCTCGAGCGGCCGCGCGGCGACGATCGCGCGCGCGACGCGGCGCGACTGGCGCTCTTCGCCATAGCGGTAGAGCACGTCGGCGATGTCGCCCTCGTCGGCCTCGTTGACGAAGTCGGCGGCGTTGGGGCGGGTGCGGCCCATCGTCATGTCGAGCGGGCCATCGGACGAGAACGCGAAGCCGCGCTCGGCCTGGTCGAGCTGCATCGAGGAGACGCCGATGTCCATCGCCACCCCATCGACCTGCGCGACGCCCGCCTCGGCCAGCGCGGCGACCATTTCGGAAAAGCGGCGCGGGTGGAGCACGAGGCGCGGGGGCTGCTCTGCGGTCTCTGGCCAGGTGCAACCAGCGGCGATCGCGTCGGGATCGCGGTCGAAGGCGTGCACGGTCGCGCCCGCGTCGAGCAGCGCGCGGGTGTAACCACCCGCACCGAAGGTCGCATCGACGATCACGTCGCCCGGCCGCGGGGCTAGCGCAGCGAGGACTTCGTCAAGCAGCACCGGCACATGGGGAGCGTCGGCGGCGGTCACTTGCGCTTCCCCTTCGCCTGATGCTCGGCGACGAAATCGGCGCAGGCTTCCTTCGCGCCGGCCCACTCGTCGTTCATCCGCGCAAGCTCGGTGGGGTTCCAGATGGTGAAGAAGCGGCCGAGCCCGTGGAAGTAGAGCTGATCGTCGATCTTGCCGAGGCGGATCAGGTGCGGCGGCATGATGAAGCGGCCGCTGTCGTCGAACGGGACGCGCGAATAGCCGAACAGCTGCGCGGCGCGCGTGTCGCGGTCGAAGTCGCGCTCGCGCTTCCACGCGAGGTCTTCCTCGCGGTCGAGCTGCGCCTCGAGCTCGTCGTGGCGCGAGAGGCCGAAGCCGACCAGGCAGTCGAGCCGGGGGTGCCGGTCGATGCACAGCGTGCGGCCGTCGCTCGATTCCTTGACCAGATTGCGGAACGCGGGCGGCAGAACGTAGCGGCCCTTTTCGCCGAGCAGCGAAAAGGCCTGGCCGCTAAATCCGGTAAAGTTCTGCGCCTCCGGCACTCGGCCCCGCCCCTATCGCCCAAAGGGTTGCTCGTCCGGACACGCCTTCCCCGCCGCCGAAATCGCGTGAACGATAGCGGCTCGCCCCGGCGAATCGGGGCGCGGCACGAGACGACCTGTCCGATGGAAGGCATTTGTAATCCGCGCGATGGCGGGAAGAAAGGGAAAATTAGGGGATTACAGGGGATTGAATGGTAAAATACTGATTAAAAAGAGAATCTTTCTCGAATCTCGGATTTCAGCCCTCGCGTCGCAATCTCCGTAACACCCTTGGAAAGACGGGAAATACCCGGAAGAGACCGCGCCCATCCCGCGAAATCCCCAAACCGCGCTTAGCGATCGCCTGCAAAGGCAGTGCCGGTCAGCCAATCCAGCGCTTCGGCTCGCGCATCGCCCTCGCCGTCCGGGGCCTCTTCGAAAAGCGCGGCATCGGCGACCACCGTCGCGACGCCGCTGCCGATCGCGCACTGCGCGAAGACGCGGTCGTATGCGATCCAGCACTGCTCTTCGCTGGTGGGGAATCCGTCGAGCGGATGGAGCGTGCCTGCGAGATTCACCGGCAGCGGCGCGAGGTCGGTCTCGATCGTTCGCTCGCCGCCCTGCTGATCGGGATCGAAGCGCATCTCCAGCCCCCAGTGTCCGAGAATCGGCGACAGCAACGCGACATCCTGCGGACGTCGGCGATCGCCGATCGAAAAGCGCGAGTGCGCGGTCAGCAGCGGATCGGCGAAGATCAGCGCATGCCCC
Source organism: uncultured Altererythrobacter sp. (assembly GCA_946886565.1). Next base: position 10,767 of record CAMPIX010000019.1, on the reverse strand, counting down.
CCCTTGCGAACCCATGCGTCGAGCGCGACGTTCTCTTGTGGCGAGAGCGCACGCGGTTGAGCGAGCAGCACGTAATCCACGTCCGTCAAGTCCAGCGCAGCCGATCCTTCGGGCGCCGCAAGCGTATCGAGCGGGACGAGCTCGAACCGCCGCTCCAGCGCGGCGCGCGTCCAGCCGGTGGGGGCCTTGCGGTCGAGCATATCCGACAGCGCGGCAGTTTCGGCCCAGTAGATCGGCAGTGTGGTGAACAGCCCGAGCGAGGGCTTGTCGCGCCCGCCACCGGACAGCGCCCAGGCCGCGACCGCGACCACGGCAGCGACGGCCGCAACGGCGATGACGAGCTTACTCGGCTTGCGGCGCATTGCCCTGCCCGGGCACCATCGCCGGCGGTGGAGCGGGCGTCGCATCGGGCGTCGGCGTCGCCGGCATGTCGGGCATCACGCCCACTTCGGCGAGCGGATCGTTCTGCTCGGTCTGGACCGGCGTGGGCGCCACCGTCGCCGCGGCTTCGGGCAGGCTCGCGGCCTCTGTTCGGTTGGCGCGGTCCATGATGACGCTCGCCAGCGCGATCATCAGCAGCACCGCGGCGAGCCCCGACAATCCGACCTGAAGCCGGTAGATCGATTCCGCGCGCGTTCCCGTGATCCCGGCCGCGATTTCCTCGCGGGCAGCCGGGCGCCTGCCGCCCATGATCTCGGAAAAGCTGCGCATCGGGTTACGCTAGCCCAACTGCGAAACCAGTCAATCGCGTTCGAGCCAGTCGAACGGCGGCAGGCCCTTCGATTCGAGCCACTCGCGGTCGTAGAGCGTCGAAAGATAGCGGAAGCCGGTGTCGCACAGGATGGTCGCCACGCGCGATCCCTTGCCCAGTTGCCGGCCGAGCGCGATCGCGCCCGCGACGTTGACGCCCGAGGATAGCCCGAGACACAGGCCTTCGTCGCGCAGGAGCCGCGCGACCCATTCGAGCCCTTCCTCGTCCGAAATGCGGAACTGCGTGTCGATCGGCGCGCCTTCGAGGTTCCCGGTGATCCGGCCCTGCCCGATGCCTTCGGCGACAGAGCTGCCCTCGGCCTTCAGCTCGCCGTAGGCGTAGAAGTTGTAGAGCGCCGCGCCGTAGGGATCGGTGAGCGCGATCGTGACCTTCTCGTCGCGTTCCTTGAGCCCCATGCCGACGCCCGCGATCGTCCCGCCGGTGCCCGCGGCGCAGGTGAAGCCGTCGATCCGGCCGTCCATCTGCTCCCACAGCTCGGCCGCGGTGCCTTCGAGATGCGCCTTGCGGTTGGCGGTGTTGTCGAACTGGTTGGCCCAGATCGCCCCCTCGGTCTCCTCCGCCAGCCGGCGGCTGGTGTGGACGAAGTGGTTGCAGTCTGAATACTTGGTCGGCGGCACCAGCACGAGCTCGGCCCCGAGCGCGCGCAGCGTCGTCATCTTCTCGGCGCTCTGGTTGTCGGGCATGACGATGATCGTGCGGTAGCCGAGCGCATTGGCGACCAGCGCGATGCCGATGCCGGTGTTGCCCGCGGTCCCCTCGACCACGCAGCCGCCGGGCTCGAGCTCGCCGCGCGCCTCGGCGTCGCGGATGATGCCGAGCGCCGCGCGGTCTTTCACGCTGGCGCCGGGATTGGCGAATTCGCACTTGCCCCAGATCTCGCACTCGGCCGCCTCGCTCGGCCCCTTGAGCAGGACGAGCGGGGTATTGCCGATGAGATCGAGAGGACTGGCGACGGGCGCGGGTGCTGTCATGGTGGATGAGCTAGGCGTGAGGACTCTATCAAGCAACGCAAATACGGTTTGGACAACCAAACCGTCCCTTTGATCCGGCGATCCTGCCCGTTTTCGCCGCAGGCGCAAATGGAGAGGGGCACCGCGAGACGCGAAGCGGGTCGTGGTGGAGGGGCACGGCACGCCATCGCCCCTCCGTCAGCCGCCTGCGGCGTCTGCCACCTCGCCATTTGGCTGACGCAAAATGGGGAGGATCAGATTGCTCAGTCTTCCTGGGCGATGGTGACCTTGAGGCCGTCGAGGTCGGCGGTGAAAGGGACCTGGCAGCCGAGGCGCGAATTCTCGTCGCGGTGATCGCTCGATTCGAGCAGGTCGTCCTCGTCCTCGCTCATCGCGGGCAGCCGGTCCTTGAACGCCGGGTCGACGTGGACGTGGCAGGTCGCGCAAGAGCAGCACCCGCCGCACAGCGCGAGCAGCTCGTCGAAGCCGTTGTCGCGGATCGCTTCCATCACGGTCAGGCCGTCGCCGACGTCGACCGCCGATTCTTCACCGCTGCGATTGACGACGATCAGCTTGGGCATTGCGCACTCTTCCCTTATGGCTCGCGGCCTGTTGCGGGCCGCATTGCGCGCGCCTGCTAGGCAATCGAACGGATGAAGGCAAGCGGACGCGATGGGTTTGACGAGCGAGCAATTGCGCGAGGGTATCGATGCGGTCGCGGCGCTCGAACCGCGGTTGGCGGCGGCGGTGGGACGGGTCGGCTATCCCGAACCGCGCATCCGCCCGACCGGCTACCAGACGCTGCTGCGCGCGATCGTGGGCCAGCAGGTCTCGGTCGCCGCCGCCGCGAGCATGTGGGCCAAGCTCGAGGCCGAACTCGGGCCCGAAATCCCCTCGGCGGACCTGCTCGCGCGCGATTTCGACACGCTGCGCGCCTGTGGCCTCTCGCGCCAGAAGCAGGGCTATGCGCGCAGCCTGTGCGAGCTGGTCGAGGCCGGCGCGATCGACTTCGACGCCCTGCCTGCCGACGACGAGGAAGCGATCGCCGAGCTCACGCAGATCAAGGGCATCGGCCGCTGGACTGCGGAGATATACCTGCTGTTCGCCGAGGGGCGGCCCGATATCTGGCCCGCGGGCGACCTCGCGGTGCAGGCCGGGATCGGCAAGATCCTGGGCTTGGAGGAGCGCCCGTCGGAGAAAGAAGCCCGCGCTCTGGCAGAGAGCTGGCGGCCGCATCGCGGCGCGGTCGCGATTCTCACGTGGCACAGCTACAACAACCCGGCGTTGTGACAGGCCGAAGAAAAGTGGCAATCGACAACCGACCGCGCTAATTCCCGGGCAAAGGGAGAGACAGATGGACGAGCGCAAGGCGATCTTCATCACCGGTGGCGGATCGGGCATCGGGCGCGCGATCGCCGAGTTGTTCGGCGCGCGAGGGTGGTTCGTCGGATTGGGCGACATCGACGCCGCGGGGATGCAGGAGACGCTGCGCCAGATCGGCCACGGCTTCACTTATGCTCACAAATTCGACGTGCGCGACCGGCCGGCGTGGGACGCCGCGCTCGAGGCTTTCTCGACTGCCTCGGGCGGGCGGATCGACGTGCTCGCGAACAACGCGGGCATCCCGCTCGGCGGATCGCTATCGGAGAACACGGTCGAGGAGATCGACCGCTGCATCGATATCAATCTCAAGGGTGTGTTCTACGGCGCGCAGGCCGCGCTGCCGCACCTCAGGAAAACCGCTCCGGGAAGCTGCCTGCTCAACACCGCGAGCGCGGCAGGGATCTACGGCACCAGCGGCGCGTCGGTCTATTCGGCGACCAAGTTCGGGGTGCGCGGGATGACCGAGGCGCTCGACGCCGAATGGGCCGAGTTCGGGATCAAGGTCCGCAGCCTGTGCCCCGGCTTCATCGACACCCCGCTACTCGAGCATACGCCCAACCAGGCGAGCAACGAGGCGATCCGCGACCGGGTGAAGGCCGCCGGGCTCGAGATCACCCCGGTCGGCGACGTGGCGCAGGCGGCGTGGGACGCGGTCCACGGCGAGAAGCTGCACACGCTGGTGGGCCAGACCGCGCGCCGCCTCGCCTTCGCCTCGCGCTGGCTGCCCGGCCGGGTGCGCAAGATGGCGCGCAGCACTTCGCGCCCGCTGGGGCAGTAGTTCTTCGGCTGCGGTCCTTCGAGACGAAGGTTCAGGCTGCGCCTTCACCTTCTCCTCAGGATGAGAGGGTCGGGGTTGGGTTCCAACGTCCAGTTCCCGCTCATCCTGAGGAGGGATTGAAGCCGCAGGCTGAAAGCCCGTCTCGAAGGACCGGTCGCAGGCTCAGGCCAGCGCGTCGATCGCGTCCGCCATATCGACATCGCGCTGCGACAGCCCGCCCGCATCGTGGGTGGTGAGCGCGATCGTCACGCGGTTGTAGACGTTCGACCACTCGGGATGGTGATCGGCCTTGTCGGCGAGCAGCGCGACGCGGGTCATGAAGCCGAACGCTTCGTTGAAGTCGGCGAACTTGAACGTCCGCTCGATCGCCGCGCCGTCGCGCGCGAGCGACCATTCGGGGTGCGCGCGCAGCAGCGCGTCGCGTTCGGCATCGGTCAGCCTGGTCACGGCCATGTCGTGTCTCCTTGTTCGAGGGGCGGCTTTCGCTTAACCCGCCGCCCCATGCAAGCGCACCTCGCCGCGACCGACCTTGCCTGCCGGCGCGGCGACCGGGTGCTGTTTCGCGAGGTGTCGCTCGCGCTCGGTCCGGGCGAGGCGTGCCACGTCGCGGGCCCGAACGGGATCGGCAAGACGAGCCTGCTGCGCGTGCTCGCCGGGCTGCTGCGGCCCTTCGCGGGATCGGTCGAGCGTCACGGCGCGATCGCGCTGCTCGACGAACGCCACGCGCTCGATCCGCAACTGCCGCTCGGCCGCGCGCTGGCGTTCTGGGCCGGGCTCGACGGCGCACGGATCGGCGAACACGCCGAGCGTCTCGGCCTCGCCGATCTCGCCGAGGTGCCGGTGCGCTACCTTTCGACCGGCCAGACCAAACGCGCCGCGCTCGCCCGCCTGCTCGCGCAGCGCGCGCCGGTGTGGCTGCTCGATGAACCGCTCAACGGGCTCGACAGCGCCGGGATCGTGCTGGTCGAGGCGCTGATCGCCGAGCATCGCGCCGGCGGCGGGCTGTGCATGGTCGCCTCGCACCAGCCGATCGCGCTCCAGGGTGCGGCGCGGCTCGAAATCGCGGATTTCGCCGCATGATCGCCCGCCTGCTCGTGCGCGACCTCGCGCTGCTGCTGCCCGGCGCCCAAGCAAACGGCTCGCGCGGCGGGGCGATGCTGCCGCTGCTGTTCTTCCTTGCGGTGGCGATGCTCTATCCGTTCGCGGTCGGGCCCGATGCGCCGCTGCTTGCCCGAACCGGCGGCGGAATGATCTGGGTCGCCGCACTGCTCGCCGCGATCCTGCCGCTCGATCGGCTGGTCGCGCCCGACCTTGAGGCGGGGGTGTTCGACCAGCTCGCGCTGCGCGGGGTGTCGGAAGAGCTGGCGATGGCGGTGCGGCTGCTGGCGCACTGGCTGGCGTTCGCCCCGCTGTTGCTGCTTGCAACGCTGCCCGCCGCCGCGCTGCTCGGCCTCGGCGGAGAAACGCTTAGCGCCGTATTGCTCGGCCTGCTCGCGGGCACGCCCGGCTTGGCCGCGATCGGCCTGCTGATCGCCGCGCTGACCGCGAGCCTGCGTACAGGAGCCGCGCTGGCGGGCCTCCTGCTGATCCCGCTCTCGGTCCCGATCCTGATCTTCGGCGCCGGTGCCCTCGCCCGCCCCGACAGCAGCGGAATAGCCTTCGCCGCCGCGATCAGCCTCGTGCTGGTGGCGCTGACGCCGTTCGCGGCGGGAGCGGCGTTGAGAGCTGCGCGGGAAAGCTAATCCTTCCCGGCACGGGGAGGGGGACCATCCGGAGCCTCAGGCGCAGGATGGTGGAGGGGCACACGCCGTCCCCCTAATGTGTGCCATCGTGAGCAACCGCCTGTGTCCCTCCACCCCGACGCCTGCGGCGTCGCGGTCCCCCTCCCCGTTCCGGGGAGGACTATTCGTAAGGCGGCTTGTGCAGGCCCTTCTCACTCAGCGTGAAGATCTCGTTGCCCGTCTCGGTGATGCCGATCGAGTGTTCGAACTGCGCGCTCAATGACTTGTCGCGGGTCACCGCGGTCCAGCCGTCCTTGAGCAGCTTCACCCACGGGCGGCCGAGGTTGATCATCGGTTCGATGGTGAAGAACATGCCGGGGCGCAGTTCGGGGCCGGTGCCGGCTTTCGCAGCGTGGACGACCTCGGGCGCGTCGTGGAACAGGCGGCCGAGGCCGTGGCCGCAGAATTCGCGCACCACGCCGTAGCGGAACTGCCGGGCGTGTTCCTCGATCGCCGCGCCGATGTCGCCGAGCCGCGCGCCGGGCTGCGCCCGCTCGATCCCGATCATCAGGCATTCGTGGGTCACGTCGACCAACCGCTTCGCCTTCAGCGGCACGTCGCCGATCAGGTACATTCGGCTGGTGTCGCCGTGCCAGCCGTCGAGCAACGGGGTGACGTCGACGTTGACGATATCGCCGTCCTTCAGCGTCTTCTCGTTGGGAATGCCGTGGCACACCACGTGGTTGATCGAGATGCAGCACGAATGGGTGTAGCCGCGATAGCCGAGCGTCGCCGGGACCGCCCCGCCCGCCAGCATCAGCGCGCGCACCTTGTCGTCGATCTCGGCGGTGGAGACGCCCGGCTGCATCAGCGGCACGATGGCATCGAGGATGCTCGCGGCGAGCCGCCCCGCGCGGCGCATGCCCTCGAAGCCCTCTTCACCGTGGAGCTTGATGGTGCCGTCGCGCACCACCGTGTCGCGGCTGTCGATCACCTGATATTCGGTCATGAGCGGCGATGTAGTGCGAAACGCGCGGAAATGCGAGGGGTGACGGCTAGCGCCGCGCGCTGAACGCCTCGCGGTATTCGGGCTTCACCGCTTCGATCACCGCGGCGTCGACCGGGAAATCGAGTTCGTAGGCGCCCTCCGCATAGGCGCCCGCGACGTAGGGGCCGAACCAGATTCCGATCCGGTCGAAGATCTTGCCGTTCGACGAACCGACGATGACCGTCGCATTCTCGACCTTCTGGCACTGGTTGAAGCCGAAATCGTCTTCGCCCCGATTTTCGGGCACCGGCTCGCCGCGGCGTTCGGCGCGCTCGGCGTTGAGCGCATCGCACAGCTTCCGCCCCAGCGCATCGTCGAGCGCCTGGGCGGAGCGGAACATCTCCACGCCTTCGACGCCCTTGCCCGTCTCGCGGTCCCACACCAGCGTCTCGCGCCCGTACATCCCGTGCGCGCCGCCGGTGTAGGTCGCGAAATCGCCGGTCAGGCTGAGGTAGCGCGGCAGGTCGGCCGCGACCTTCCATTCCTCGGAGAAGCTGTGCGCGCGGTAGGGATAGTCGTTCGCCTGCGCCTGTTCGCGATCGTCTTCGGATTCGGCGATCAGCGTCGCCTTCGCGTCGGTGGCGTCCTTATCGAGCTGCGCCGCCAGCGCGGGAATCGCGCCCACCTCCGCCGGATAGGAATAGGCGAACATATAGAGGTCGGTTTCTTCCTCGACCGCCTTGGCCGCGCCCTCGGCGGTCGCAATGGCGCGGGCACTCGCCTGCTGCGTTTCCGAAACGCCGAGTTCGTCGCTCACTTCCTCGGCGGAGGAACAGGCCCCCAGCGCGAGCGCGATCGGCGCGAGAGCAACGAGGTTGCGAATCGGCATTGGATTTTCTCCCGCGAAAGGCGCTATCGGCATGGCTATGAACTCCGACGCCAATCTCATTCAAGACGATCGCGGGCAAGACGCGGTTCCCATCCACCTCGTTGCGAAAGACGGCTTCGCCGCCTGGTCGAAGACGCTCTCTGCCGGGCAGCGCGCGGCGCTTGGCGCGCAGAAGTTCGACGGCGGCGGCTATCAGGTCGGCATCGTGCCCGATGGCGACGCCTGGTTCGCGGTCGGGGGAGTGGCCGATCCGGATTCGCTGTCGAGCTGGTGCCTCGCCAAGCTCGCCGAGGCGCTGCCCGCGGGGACTTATCGCCTCGCCGGGGGTGAGCCCGGCCCCGCGCTCCACGGCTGGCAGCTCGCACAGTACCGTTTCGACCGCTACCGCAAGGAAGACGAACCCACCGGCCCGCGCGTGCTGCTGACCAAGGCGGTCAAGGCGATCGAGCCCGCGCTGGCCGAAGCGCGCGCGGTGTGCCTGGTGCGCGACCTCGTCAACACCCCGGCCGAGGACATGGGGCCGGCCGCGCTCGAGGCCGAGTGCGAGACGCTCGCCAAGGCGCACAAGGCCAAGCTGTCGGTCAGCAGGGGGGACGCGCTCGAACAGGGCTTTCCGATGGTCCACGCGGTCGGCCGCGCCGCCGCCCGGCACCACGCGCCGCGGCTGATCCATCTGATCTGGGGGAAGGAGAGCGATCCGGTTTTGGCGGTGGTCGGCAAGGGTGTGTGCTTCGATTCGGGCGGGCTCGACGTGAAGAGTTCGTCCGGAATGCTGCTGATGAAGAAAGACATGGGCGGCGCGGCGCACGCGATCGCGCTCGCCGGACTGATCATGGCCGCGGGCCTGCCGGTGCGGTTGCACCTGATCGTGCCCGCGGTCGAGAACGCGATCTCGGGCAATTCCTTCCGCCCCGGCGACGTGCTGCGCAGCCGCAAGGGGCTGACGGTGGAGATCGGCAACACCGACGCCGAGGGGCGGCTGATCCTCGGCGACGCGCTGACGCTCGCGAGCGAGCAGGTGCCCGACCTGATCCTCGACTTCGCCACCCTGACCGGTGCGGCGCGGGTCGCGCTCGGCCCCGAATACCCGGCGCTGATGGCGCGGCGCGACGAGACCGCCGCGGCGCTGGTCGCCGCGGGCAAGGCGCACGACGACGAGCCCTGGCGCCTGCCGCTGCCCGACGCCTACGCCGAATGGCTCAAGTCCGACATCGCCGACACCAACAACGCGCACGCCAACGCCTTCGCGGGAGCGAGTGTGGCGGGGCTGTTCCTCGACAAGTTCGTCGGCACCGGGAAAGACGGCACGCCGCTCAACTGGGCGCATTTCGACACCTTCGCCTGGCGCCCGTTCCCTAAGCCCGGGCGGCCCAAGGGCGGCGAAGCCTACGGCTTGCGCGCCGCATGGCACATGTTGCGCAAACGCTACGGCGATGGATGACGCGCCGCGGCGTCGGCTTGCCCGGCGGGCGGGCACGAGGTAAGCGCGCCGGCAGCCAGATACCGAGGTCTCAAGAAACACACGTGAGCGCGCCAGTCGAATACTCCCTGCCCGAAGGTCCGATCGGTCTCAAGGGCCCGGTAGCGCGCGTCGCGCCCGGCACGCTGCCGCTGCGCGGCGACCTTGCGCACATCGCGCTCGCAGGGCGTTATCTCGCGGCGCACTACGTCGTGCCGCAGCCGCGCACCGTGGGCCTGGCCGGGGCGACCCTCCACGTGGTTCCACGTGACGAAGGCGGCTCCGTCGTCGAACTCGCCGCGGGTTCGCCGATCGAGGCGCTCGACTACGCCGGCGACTGGTGCTGGGCGAGCTGTGGACCGGAAGGGCCGAGCGGCTACTTGCGCATTGCCCGCCTCGCCCCCGACGCCGCCGTCCCGTGACGAGCTCGGTCTTCATCGACGGGGCGGCGGGAACGACCGGGCTCGAGATCGTCGACCGGCTGCAGCATCGCCCCGAATTCACGCTGCTCGTGCTCGACGAGACGCGGCGCAAGGACGCCGCCGCGCGGCGCGAGGCGCTCAACGAGGCCGACGTCGCGATCCTGTGCCTGCCCGACGACGCCGCGCGCGAGGCGGTGGCGATGATCGACCTGGCCGGCGGCACGCGGGTGATCGACGCCTCGAGCGCGCACCGCACCGCCGACGGCTGGACTTACGGCTTCCCCGAACTCGTGGGGCGCGAGGCGGTGGCGAATGCGGCGCGGGTGAGCAACCCCGGCTGCTACCCGACCGGCTTCCTCGCGCTGGTCGCGCCGCTGGTCCGGGCCGGCCTGCTGCCCGCCGACTGGCCGTTCACCGTTAACGCCGTCTCGGGCTACTCGGGCGGCGGCAACGCGCTGATCGAGCGCTTCGAGCGCGACGGCGACATCGCATGGCGCGGCTATGGCTTCGATCTGGCGCACAAGCACCGGCCGGAGATGAAACTCCATGCCGGGCTCACCCACGGCGTGATCTTCGCGCCGGCGGTCGTCCCGGCCTATCGCGGGATGATGGTAGAGGTCCCGCTGCATCTCGGCGCGATGCACACCGAGCCGACCGCCGATGCACTGCGCGCCGCGCTCGCAAGCTTCTACGCCGACTCGCGCATCGTCACCGTCGCCCCCGACGAGACGCCGGGCGAACTCCTGCTCCGCCGCGACGCTGCGCCGAACGATGGCATACGGCTCCATGTCTTCGGCAACGAAGGCGGCTGGCATGCGCGGCTGGTCGCGACGCTCGACAATCTCGGCAAGGGCGCGAGCGGCGCGGCGGTGCAGTCGCTCAACCTGATGTGCGGGCTTGAGGAAACCACGGGCCTGCGGCTTCCTGCCTGATATTTAGGCAATGACTGGATTCCGATTGGGCACCGGCGTCGCGGAGCGGCATCCGCGCTTCGCCGCTTCCCCCGTGCAACCGGGCTGGCACGCTTCTTGATTTGCCCGAGCGCGTAAGCGATGAGCCGACCGAGCGGACCGAGTGCCGCACGCGTCGGCAAGTTGCGCAGGGATCGAAGGCCACATGAAAAAGATCGAAGCGATCATCAAACCGTTCAAGCTCGACGAGGTGAAGGAGGCGCTGCACGAGATCGGCGTCTCGGGCATCACCGTGACCGAGGCGAAGGGCTTCGGCCGGCAGAAGGGCCACACCGAGCTCTACCGCGGCGCCGAATACGTGGTCGACTTCCTGCCCAAGGTGAAGCTCGAGGTCGTCGTGAGCGACCAGCTTGCCGAGCGCACGGTCGAGGCGATTGCCGCCGCCGCGCAGACCGGCCGCATCGGCGACGGCAAGATCTTCGTCTCGACCATCG
>CAMPIX010000018.1 GCA_946886565.1 uncultured Altererythrobacter sp. | reverse complement strand
CCTCCACCCCCGCTACGCGGGCGGCCCCCCTCCCCGTTCCGGGGAGGATTTTTCCGTCCGCCATCTCCGCCGCAGCGCCAGCACGTAGATCACCAGCGCGGTGAGCGCGAAGAAGAACCACTGGCCGGCGTAGGCGAGGTGGTTGTTGGGGATGTCGGCGGGATCTGGCGGCGCGAGCGCAGCCAGCCCAGCGACCGGCCGGCCTGCGACGAGGCGGGGGCCCGGAGCCACAATGCCTTCGACCGTGCCGCCCTGCCATACGGGCGTTTCGGGCTGTTCGGACCAGCCGATGGCGACATTCGCCTCGCCGCCCCCGTCGATCGCGCAACGCGCGACATGCGCCCAGCCCTTCCGTCCCTCGACACTCGTTCCCGCGCGCGAGGAGATCGAGAGCACCCGCTCGCAATCGAGCTGCGCGTGGCGGAACAGCGCCGTTTCGGCCTCGGCTTCGCTGCGCGGCCAGGGGATCGCCGCGGACATCGTCTGCGCCTGCGCATAATGCGCGAGCAGCGCTTCCTTCTGCGCCTTGCGGTCGAGCTGCCAGAAGCCGAGCGCGATCATCGTCGCCACCGCAGCGAGCACGATCACGGTCGGGATGATCGGTATTCTGCGCATCACACGTCGCGCCCGCCGGCTTCCTTCGCACCGTTGCGATACTCTGAAGCGAGCAGCGCGGCCTTGGCGACCCGCAGTCCGAACACGACCGCAGCGGCGGTTATCGGGACCCAGATCATCGCGTGCAGCCACAGCGGCGGGCGCACAGCCAGCTCAAGCCAGATCGCGAGCCCGGTGATCGCCGCACCGATCACCAGCGTGAGGAAGGCGGCCGGACCATCGCCCACGTTGAACTTGTCGTAGCCAAGCCCGCACGCGCTGCAGCGTTCGGCAAACTGGATGCCGCGCGCGAACAGCGTCCCGCCGCCGCAGCGCGGGCACAAACCGAGAAGGGCAGCCTCGCGGATGCTCGGCTGCCCTCCGGAATTATCGGATTCGCCCGCAGGCATCAGTGGACGGGAGCGCCCCAGCTGCCCCAGACGTAGACCGTGACGAACAGGAACAGCCACACCACGTCGACGAAGTGCCAGTACCACGCCGCCGCCTCGAACCCGAAATGCTGGCGCGGCGTGAAGTGGCCCTTGTAAGTACGCACGAGGCAGACGATCAGGAAGATCGTGCCGACGAGCACATGGAAGCCATGGAACCCCGTCGCCATGTAGAACGCCGAGCTATAGGTGTTGCCGCCGAAGCCGAACGGCGCGTGCGCGTATTCGTAGGCCTGGATGCTGGTGAACAGCACGCCGAGCAGGATCGTGAGCCAGAGCCCCTTCTTGAGCCCGTCGCGATCGCCGTGGATCAGCGAGTGATGCGCCCAGGTGACGGTGGTGCCCGAGCACAGCAGGATCAGCGTGTTGAGCAGCGGCAGGTCGAACGGGTTCATCACCGCCTCGATCGCCTTGGGCGGGAACTGCCCGCCGATCACCTCGGCCAGCTGGCTGGGGAACAGCGCGAAATCGAACCAGCTCCAGAACCATCCGACGAAGAACATGACCTCCGAGGCGATGAACAGGATCATGCCGTAACGCATGTGGAGCTGCACCACCGGCGTGTGATAGCCGCCCTGTGCCTCCTTCACGATGTTGCTGAACCAGCTGAAGAACGTGGCGATCAGGCCCGCTATGCCGAGGCCGAGCACGATCTGCCAATTGGCCATCTCGTGCATGTAGAGGACCATGCCGCTGGTGAAGGTCAGCCCCGAAATCGCGCCGATCAGCGGCCAGATGTCGGGCGGAAGGATGTGGTAGTCGTGGTTGGTGGTTCCGGCCATGGGTCGCGGGTCCTGTCTAAGCGGTTGCGCGGCCCTTAATCGGCGGCGCGGCGTTGGTCCAGTGCGTTAGGGTCAGTACAGACCCTAGGTTTCGGGTTCCGGCTTGCGATGGAAAGTGTAGCTCAGGGTGATCTGTTCGACACCCTGCGCGTTGGGATCCTTGAGGATTGCGGGGTCGATGAAAAACAGCACCGGCATGCGAACTTCCTGACCCGGCTGGAGCGTCTGCTCCGTGAAGCAGAAACACTGGATCTTGTTGAAGTACTCGCCGGTCTGCTCGGGCTCGACGTTGAAGGTCGCAGTGCCGGTGATCGGTTGGTCGGTATCGTTGCGTGCGGTGAAGAAGGCCATTTCACGCTCGCCGATCTGGACCGTATCGGTCACCTGCTCGGGCTCGAAGGTCCACGGCATGTCGCCGGCCGTGCTGGCGTCGAAGCGGATCGAGATCGTCGGCGCGCCAGCGCTGAGCGCCAGCCGCGCGGCCAGATCGGCATCGGATTCGCTCGCCCGCTGGGTCGTACCGCCGAAGCCGGTGACCTGGCAGAACAGCTGGTAGAGCGGCACCGCGGCGTAACCCACACCCAGCATCGCCAACGCAGCGAGAAAGCCGAGCATGGCCACCCGCAGGTTCTTGCGTTCGAGAGTCGCGGTCGCCATCGGTCAGCCCATCTTCACGATCGTGATGACGTAGAACAGCACGACGAAGAACGCGAGCACGAGCGCTAGCGCCACGTTGCGGCCCTTGCGCCGCTTTTCGAGTTCCTGCTGCTCTTCGGGCGTCATCCGAACCATCCTTGCACTAGCGCGGTGCGATCCGCGACGAGAGCCGCGAACAGCGCGAAGAGATAGAGCACGCTGTAGCCGAACAGCCGCTTTTCGGGCCGCATCCCGTCGTCCGGTCCCGCGGTGCGGAAGGCCACCGGCAGCGAGAGGGCGACGAACAGCGCGGTCAGCACAGCCGCCGCACCGCCATAGAGCAGGCCTGTCCCGCCGATCAACCACGGCGACAGCGCGAGCGGAAGGAGCAGCAGCGAATAGAGCAGGATCTGGCGGCGGGTCGATTTCTCGCCCTTCACCACCGGCATCATCGGGATGCCGACCTTGGCGTAGTCCGACTGGACGAACAGCGCGAGCGCCCAGAAGTGCGGCGGGGTCCAGAAGAAGATGATCGCGAACAGCAGCACCGGCATCGCAGTGATCTCGCCGGTCACCGCGACCCAGCCGATCATCGGCGGGAACGCGCCTGCCCCGCCGCCGATGACGATGTTCTGCGGCGTGCGCGGCTTGAGCCACACGGTATAGACCACCGCGTAGTAGACGATCGAGACCGCAAGGATCGCGGCCGCAAGCCAGTTCACCGCAAGCCCCATCAGCAGCACCGAGCCGACCGAGAGCGCGATGCCGAAATCGCGCGCGTCGGTGCGCGCCATGCGCCCCGCCGGGATCGGCCGCGCCGCGGTGCGCTTCATCCCGGCGTCGAGATCGGCTTCCCACCACTGATTGAGCGAGGCCGCCCCGCCCGCGCCGAGCGCGATGCACAGCACCGCGGTGAATCCGATCACCGGATGCACAGCGCCCGGCGCAGCGAGCAGGCCGCAAAGCCCGGTGAAGATCACCAGGCTCATCACCCGCGGCTTGGTCAGCGCGAAAAAATCGCGCCAGTCGGCGGGTTGGATCCGGGTCTGAGCAGTTGCAGGCATCATTGCAAATTCAAGATCGGACTGGCGATTCTTCGATCCTCCCCGGAACGGGGAGGTGGCAGCGAGTGCGCTAGCACTCGATGACGGCGGGGAACAGGCCAGCAGCGTAACGCTTGCGGCACGTGCCCCTCCACCATGCTGCGCATGGTCCCCCTCCCCGTTCCGGGGAGGATTTTCATCAGGCGGTTGCCGGGCGATGATCGTGGTAATCGTGATGCTCTTCGATCACCGGCAACGTCTCGAACTGATGGTAGGGCGGCGGGCTCGAGAGCGTCCATTCGAGCGTCGTCGCGCCTTCGCCCCAGTAGTTCGGCGCAGCCTTCCTGCCACCGATGAAGGCGTAAGCGAGGTTGACGAAGAACACGACCATCGAGGCAGCCATGATGAGATAGCCGAGCGACGAGATCTCGTTCCAGTAGCCATAGGCTTCCACATAGTCCGGATAGCGGCGCGGCATGCCCTGCCAGCCGAGGAAGTGCTGCGGGAAGAAGATCACGTTCACGCCGATGAAGAAGCCCCAGAAGTGGATATGGGCCAGCAGTTCGGAGTGCATCCGCCCGCTCATCTTGGGGAACCAGTAGTAGAAGCCGGCGAAGAGCGAGAACACCGCGCCCATCGACAGCACGTAGTGGAAGTGCGCCACCACGAAGTAGGTGTCGTGAACCACGTCGTCGATACCGCCGTTGGCGAGATAGACACCGGTCACGCCGCCGATGGTGAACAGGAAGATGAAGCCGAGCGCCCAGACCATCGGGCTCTTGAACTCGAGGCTGCCGCCCCACATCGTCGCGATCCAGCTGAAGATCTTCACGCCGGTCGGCACCGCGATGACCATCGTCGCGGCGGTGAAGTACATCTTCGTGTTCACGTCCATGCCCACGGTGTACATGTGGTGCGCCCAGACGACGAAGCCGACCACGCCGATCGCGACCATGGCGTAAGCCATGCCGAGATAGCCGAACACCGGCTTGCGGCTGAAGGTGGCGATGATCTGGCTGATCATGCCGAAGCCCGGCAGGATCATGATGTAGACCTCGGGGTGGCCGAAGAACCAGAACAAGTGCTGGTAGAGCACCGGGTCGCCGCCGCCCGCCGGATCGAAGAACGTCGTGCCGAAGTTGCGGTCGGTCAGCAGCATGGTGATCGCCGCGGCCAGCACCGGCAGTGCGAGCAGCAGCAGGAACGCGGTGACGAGGATCGACCACACGAACAGCGGCATCTTGTGCAGTGTCATGCCCGGCGCGCGCATGTTGAAGATGGTGGTGATGAAGTTGGTCGCACCGAGGATAGAGCCCGCACCTGCGAGGTGGAGCGAGAAGATCACGAAGTCGACCGCCGGCCCGACCGAACCGCTGGTGGAAAGCGGCGCATAGACCGTCCAGCCCGTCCCCGCGCCGTCGCCGATACCGCCAGGCATGAACATCGAGAACATCAGCGAGCAGAAACCGGCTACGGTGAGCCAGAACGAGATGTTGTTCATCCGCGGGAACGCCATGTCGGGCGCGCCGATCATCAGCGGCACGAACCAGTTACCGAAGCCGCCGATCATCGCCGGCATGACCATGAAGAAGACCATGATCAGCCCGTGCGCGGTGATCAGCACGTTCCAGTGGTGCAGCGCCGCGTCGAAGCTTTCCGGCCCCACGCCGACCAGGAAGATCGACTGATTGAGCACCTGGATGCCCGGCTCGGCCAGTTCCCAGCGCATGATGCCCGAGATCGCGCCGCCGATGATCCCCGCCATGATCGCGAAGATCAGGTAGAGCGTGCCGATATCCTTGTGATTGGTCGACATGAACCAACGGGCAAAGAAGCCGGGCTTGTGATCGGCGTCGTGATGGGCGTCTTCGGTGTGAGCCTGGAAGCCTTCAGCGGTAGTAGCCATGGTCGCGTTTCTCTCGGCGTGAATCAGTTGGTGGCGGGGGCCGGTGCAGCGGCCTCCGCATCTTCGGCAGTGGCGGTCGTCTCTGCGGGCTCTTCGCCAGCGTCAGCGGCTGCCGCAGGAGCCGCGGTCGCGACCGGCTCTTCTTCGCCCAGCGTGCCGCCGGGCTGCGTGAGAACCCAAGCCTCCCACTGATCGCGCGGGATCGCCTCGACCGCGATCGGCATGTAGCCGTGGCGCGCGCCACACAGTTCGGAGCACTGGCCGTAGTAGATGCCCGGTTCGGTGATCGTCAGCAGACGTTCGTTGAGGCGGCCAGGCACGGCGTCGATCTTGAACCAGAGCGAAGGCACCGCGAAGGCGTGGATCACGTCCGCGGCGGTGGTCTGGATGCGCAGCGGCGTATCGACCGGGACGACCATGCGGTTGTCGACCGCGAGGTGCGAGGGAAGGCCCTTCGCCTCCGCCTCTTCTTCGGGCAGCATGTTCGAGATCACCTCGAACCCGCCGTTGTCGGGATAGCCGTAACCCCAGTACCACTGGTAACCGGTGACCTTGATCGTCACCGCATCCTCGGGCGGGGATTCGTACTGGTCGGCCAGCAGCGAGATCGAAGGGATCGCAATACCGACCAGGATGAGAACGGGGACGAGCGTCCACACGACCTCGATGAAGGTGTTGTGCGTGGTCTTGGAGGGAACCGGGTTGGCACCGCGGCGATAGCGAACCACGACCCAGACGAGCAGCCCGAGCACGAACACGCAAATGATCGCCATGATCCAGATCAGGCCGACGTGAAGCCCGGTGGCAGTCTCGCCGATCGGCGAATACTGTTCCTGGACATCCCAGGCGCCGGCAGTCGGCTGACCCTTGATCCATTCGGGACCGAGCGGCTCGTAGCTACCCGCAGGCGGGGCCGCGTCAGCCGCAGCCGCAGCGTCGGCCGGAACGGCGGCGTCGGCCGGCGCTTCGCTCGCAGCTTCGGCCGCGGGGGCCGAAACCTCGTCCTGAGCGAAAGCCGCCTGCGGAGCGAGAGCGATGGCGAGCGCCGCCCAGAGTGTGGTTGCCAACCGCGTAACCCCTCGGGGCCAGTCACCGAATTTCATCTGTCCGACGCTTTCCGTTCTTGTCGTTGCCGTTCTGTCGCTGAAGGCTACTTGCGCAGCCGCGAAACCCCCGTCGAGGGACAGGTCTGCGCGGGCCTATACGCGCGCTTGCCCCCCGTCTCAAGCGCTTCTAGGAGAAAAATCCGCTGCCGGCCAACCGCGCCGGAAAACCTCCCGAAATGGACTGCACGAACACGATGACCGAAGACGAAGTCCTCCAGGAATTCCGCGCGAGCGAGGCTCTGCTGGAAGGGCATTTCAAGCTCTCCTCGGGCCGCCATAGCGGGCATTATCTGCAATGCGCACGCGTACTGATGGAGCCGATGCGGGCAAGCCGGCTCGCCGCCGCGCTCGCGGCGAAAATGCCGCGCGAACTGCGCAGTTCGGCCGACAAGGTCGTCTCGCCGGCGATGGGCGGGATCATCATCGGACACGAGATGGGCCGCGCGCTGGGCAAGGAAGCGGTGTTTCTCGAGCGCCCCGAGGGGACGTTCGAACTGCGCCGCGGCTTCCGTCTCGAACCGGGCGAGAAAGTGCTGGTGGTCGAGGACGTGGTGACGACCGGCTTGTCATCCAAGGAAGCGATGAAGGCGGTCGAGGCGGCAGGGGGCGAGGTTGTGGCGCTCGTCTCGCTGGTCGACCGGCGAGCAGAGGGCGTCACGTTCGACGTGCCGTACTACGCGCTGCTCGACATCGCCTTCCCCAGCTATGCCGAGGACGAGGTGCCGGCCGAGCTTGCGAAAGTGCCGTTGACCAAGCCGGGAAGCCGCAAATAGGATGGCGCGCCACCTTCGCCTCGGGGTCAATATCGACCACGTCGCTACCATCCGCAACGCGCGAGGCGGCGACCATCCCGATCCGGTGCGCGCGGCCGAGATCGTCGCGGCGGTCGGCGGCGACGGGATCACCGCGCACCTGCGCGAAGACCGGCGCCACATCCGCGACGAGGACCTCGCGCGCATCCAGGCCGCGACCGATCTGCCGTTGAACCTCGAGATGGCGGCGACCGAGGAGATGCTCGAGATCGCGTTGCGTCACAAGCCGCACGCCGCGTGCATCGTCCCCGAAAAGCGCGAGGAGCGCACCACCGAAGGCGGGCTCGACGCGGCGGGGTTGCACAACCAGCTAGCGCCGGTTGTCTCGCGCCTCGCCGATGCGGGCATTCGCGTCAGCCTGTTCATCGAGGCGAGCGAGCGCCAGCTCGAGGCCGCTCTGCGGCTGTGCGCGCCGGTGGTCGAGTTTCACACCGGCGAATACGCTCATGCCTCCGGCGAGGATCGCGCGCGCGAACTGAAGCGCATCGCCGACATGGCCGCGCTCGCGGTGAAGAACGGGATCGAGCCGCACGCCGGGCACGGCCTGACTTACGACAACGTCCAGCCGATCGCGGCGATTCCGCAATTGGCCGAACTCAACATCGGTCACTATCTGGTCGGCGAGGCGGTCTTCGTCGGGCTGGAGCACGCGGTGCGCACGATGCGCGAATTGATGGACGAGGCGCGGTGAGTCTTTTGTTTGAATCCCTCAAACGCCGGGCGCAGCGCATCCGCGCTGCTTGGCTTCGGCCTGACGGCCGGCGCGCAGTCGCGCGCTCGCACGCTACCGCGTGCTTATTCTTGTGCTTGGACCACTACTGCGATCAAGCACTGACCCGCAGGCCGACTAGGCCAAGGCAAGGGCGGCCGCCCGCCCGCAGGCGCCCCGAAGCGAAGCGGAGGGATCAGCGCCGAGGACGCGCGCCCGGATGGGCGCGCGGAACAAGAAAATGATCATCGGTCTCGGCTCCGACCTCACCAATATCGAGCGCATCGCCGCCTCACTCGAGCGCTGGGGCGAGCGGTTCGAGGCGCGCTGCTTTACAGACGTCGAACGCGCCAAGGCGGCCAAGCGCCCCTACACCCGCGCCGGAACCTACGCCAAGCGCTGGGCGGCGAAGGAGGCCTACGTCAAGGCGGTCGGCACCGGGTTCAAGCGCGGGGTGTTCCACAAGGACATCGGGGTGGTGAACTCCCCCTCGGGCGCGCCGACGCTCGCGCTGGCGGGCGGCGCGGCCAAGCGGCTTGCGGAATTGACCCCGCACGGCCATGAGGCCCTCGTTCATCTCACCCTCACCGACGACCATCCATGGGCGCAGGCCTTCGTGATCATCGAGGCCCGCCCGTTATGAGCAGTGCCCTTTCCGCCGTGACCGACAAAGCCGACAAGACGAAAGAGAAGATCAACTGGGGATCGGAGCTGCGCGGGCTGGCGCTGATGCTGCTCGCGGTGCTCGGCTTCCACAGCTTCGTCGCCAAGCCGTTCTACATCCCGAGCGAATCGATGTTGCCCAACCTGCTGATCGGCGACCGGCTGGTGGTGAGCAAGTACCCCTACGGCTGGAGCTGGGCCTCGATCTCGTTCCACCTGATGCCGCGCGGGGACTGGCGGATCTGGCCCGAGACGCCGGAATACGGCGATATCGTGATCCCCGTCCACCCGCAGCGCGACGAGGACTACATCAAGCGCGTGGTCGGCCTGCCCGGCGACACCTTCGAGGTCCGGAACGGCCAGATCGTGATCGACGGCACGCCCGTGCCGCAGGCGGTCGAGCCGCCGCTGCGCATCCCGATCGACGCCAACATGCAATGCGATTTCGGAATCGATCCTCGCACCGGCGTCCCCTACGACTACAGCGTCGTCCTGCCCGATGGCAGCCGCGTTTGCGAACCGCCGACTCTGCGGGAGACCCTGCCCAACGGCGCGACCTATCTGGTGATCGACCACAAGGCCCAAAGCCTCGACGACTTCGGGCCGATCGCGATCCCCGAAGGTCACGTCATGGTCATGGGCGACAACCGCGATCATTCGGCCGACAGCCGCGCCTACGAGCCGAGCGGGCTGATGGGGCCGGTCCCGCTCGAGAACATCGGCGGACGGGCAGAGTTCATCACCTTCTCGCTCGACGGCACGACGAGCTGGAACCCGGTGAGCTGGTTCACATCCTTGCGCGGCGGCCGCGCCTGGACCACATTGCGTCCCGCAATCGCCGATGGGGGCACCGAGAGTGAGCAGCAGTAAAGACGCGCCCGACGCGCCGATGGGCAGAAGCCCGGCTTACATCCGAAACCCCGAGCTCCGCTTCGAAGCTACGCGCGCGCTTGTCTGGACTGCGGTAATCGGGCTTTTCGTTCTCGCGGTCTATATCTCGCAGTCGCTGCTGGTGATCTTCGGGGCGATGGTCTTCGCTTCGATGATCGACGGCGGCGCGCGGCTGCTCGGCCGCGGGCTCAAGATCGCCCGCGGCTGGCGGGTCGCGATCGTGATCGTGGCGATGATCGCCTTTCTCGTCTGGCTCGGTCAGTTTGCCGGCACCCAGATCTCGCAGCAGGCCGCGGAGTTCCCACAGATCGTGGGCGAACAGCTTGGGCGCCTGCTCGGGATGCTGCGCGAGCAGGGATTTGCCATCAGCCAGGCGGACGTCCAGAGCGTGGTCGGCAGCCTCGTCAGCGGCGTCGGCACCGTGACGCG
Organism: uncultured Altererythrobacter sp.; assembly: GCA_946886565.1. The sequence continues at coordinate 35,012 of CAMPIX010000018.1, read as the reverse complement.
CGCGATCGGCGGGATTTTCGGCGGCTTCGCGACGATCCTGCTGATCCTGATCATCGGCATCTACATCGCGATCGAGCCCAATCTCTACGAGCGCGGCGTGGCCTGGATGGTCCCCGCGCACCACCGCGCGGCGTTCTACGACACGATCGAGCACATGGCGTTCAACTTGCGCCGCCTGCTCGCGGGGCGGCTGATCGGCATGTTCGTGGAGGGGCTCTTCACCTGGGCGCTGCTCGCCTATGGCGGACAGCTGATCGGCATCGGCCCGGTGCCGATGGCCGCGCTGCTCGGGCTGCTGACCGGGCTGCTTGCGTTCATCCCCAATATCGGCGCGGTGATCTCGGGCATCCTCATGGTGCTCGTCGGCTTCTCCGGGGGCACCGACATGGGGCTCTACACGATCTTCGTCTATCTGCTGGTGCAGAACTTCGACGGTTACGTCCTCATCCCGATGATCGCCAAGAAGACGGTCGATCTCGCCCCGGCGCTGGTGCTGGGCGCACAGCTCATCTTCGGGGTCATGTTCGGCATACTCGGGCTGGCGCTGGCCGATCCCCTGCTGGCGATGATCAAGGTCGCGCTCGAACGCCGCGCCGAGCGGCTCGACCGGACCCCGAGCGACCCCACTACCGGCGAGGCAGAGGCCTGATGGCGCGCAAGTTTCTTTATTTCGTCGCAGCTATCATCGTGCTGGCGATCGCCGCCATGTTCGCCCTGCGGTTCTACTGGAACGACCTGGCCGAGATCGCCTACGTCCCGAGCACCGAGTTCGTCGAGCAGAAGCCGCTCGAGACCAACGCCTATCAGGACCCGGCGATGTGGCTCTCGCGTCCCGGCATCGGGCTCGACGACGCGGCGCGCTGGCAGCCCGCCATGCAGGGCGAAGGCCGGCAGTTGCCCGAGGACGAGGAGGCGCCCGAGCAGGACTTCGCGGTCTTCTTCGTCCACCCGACGAGCTACCTCGACCGTTCGAACTGGAACGCCCCGCTCGACGATCCCGAATCACAGAAGATCGCGCGGCTCTACGTCCGCGGGATGGCGAGCCCGTTCAACCAGGCGAGCGAGATCTGGGCGCCGCGCTATCGCCAGGCGACCTTTGGCGCGTTCCTTACCGATTCGCCCGAGGCGCAGCGGGCGATCGACGCCGCCTACGAGGACGTGAAGCAGGCGTTCGCCTTCTTCGTCGCGAGCGTCGACGAGGACATGCCGATCGTGCTCGTCGGGCACAGCCAGGGTTCGCTGCACCTGCTGCGCCTGCTGCGCGAGGAACTCGCGGACAGCCCGCTCAAGGGCCGCGTGGCGGCAATCTACGCGGTCGGCTGGCCGATCTCGGTGACGCACGACTTGCCCGCGCTCGGCTTCCCCGCGTGCGCCACGCCCGCGCAGGCGGGCTGCATCATGAGCTGGTCGACTTTCGCCGAGCCCGCCGATCCGGGCGCAGTGCTCGACGCCTACGGCAACTCGGCCGGGTTCGACGGCGAGCTGCGCGGCGACAGCCCGATCCTGTGCACCAATCCGCTCACCGGGGGCATCGGCGGCGAGGCCCCGGCCTCGGCCAACCTCGGCACGCTGATCCCCGAGGCCGATTACTCGAGCGGCATTCTCGTGCCGGGAGAAGTACCTGCGCGCTGCGACGAGCGCGGGCTGCTGCTGATCGGCGACCCGCCCGAAGTGGGCAGCGCGGTGCTGCCGGGCAACAACTACCACGTCTACGACATCCCGCTGTTCTGGCAGAATGTGAAAGAGGACGTGGCCCGGCGAGTCGAGGCGTGGGCGGCCCGGCCCTGATTACCGAGCGCAGCGCCGAGTTCGCCGCCGCCCTGCCCGAGGGCGGCGCGTTGCTCGCGCTCGATCTCGGCACCAAGACGATCGGCACCGCGCTGTGCGACGCGGGCTGGCACTTCGCCACCGCGGGCAAGACGTTGCCGCGCGGCAAGTTCGGCCGCGACCTCGAGGCGCTGGCCGCGCTGGCGCGCGAACGCTTGGTCAGAGGCGTGGTGATCGGCCTGCCGCGCAATATGGACGGCAGCGAGGGCCCGCGCGCGCAATCGAGCCGCGCCTACGCCCGCAACCTAGCACAAGGCCTCGAATTGCCGGTGCTGCTGTGGGACGAACGCTGGTCGACCGCGAGCGCCGAGCGCGACATGATCGGCCAGGACATGAGCCGCCGCAAACGCGCCGAACGCATCGACAGCCACGCCGCCGCGGTGATCCTGCAAGGCGCGATCGACGCACTGACCGGCGGGGCGTTCTAGGGTCGTGATCCGTTCGGCGCGCAAGTCGGCCGCAGTGAACGAGCCACCACCCGATCGCCGCTGGCAGCAGACGGGAAATTTGAATATTGCAATGCTCCGGGCCTCGCCTAGAGCCGGGCGCGAATGAGCAGCGACCTGCCATCGTTCGATCCCGCCGCTGCGGCGCAGGTCATGCTTCGGCACGGGCATCCCGGCTGGCTTGGGCTCGAATACGTCGACCACGGAACGGACTGGGTGGAGCTCACTCTGCCCTGGCGCGACGATCTGGTCGGCGAGACCGGCAGCGGAGTGCTCGCCACCGGGCCGATCGTCAGCCTGATGGACATGGCTTCGGGCATGTCGATCTGGACCGCGACCGGTGAATTCCGCGCGGTCGCGACGCTCGATCTCAGGGTCGATTACATGCGCCCCGCACGCGAAGGCGCGGCGGTGAACGGCCGCGCCGAGTGCTACCGCGTAACCCGCTCCGCAGCGTTCGTCCGGGGTATCGCGCACGACGGCGACCCCGACGATCCCGTAGCCCACATCGCGGGCGTGTTCATGTCGATTCCGTGGAGGCCACGATGAGCGACGACCGCACGATAGCCGAGCTCGAGCGCGACCTGCCCGCCTATGCGCGCTCGCTCGGAATCACGATCGATTCGATGGATGCGGGCTCGCCGGTGCTCGCGATTCCGTTCGGGCCGACCGTCGAGGGGCGGCCCACGGTGTTCCACGGCGGCGCGACGAGCGGACTGCTCGAGAACGCGGGCTATGCCGCGTTGCGCGCCGAACTCGCGCGCGCGGGACGGCAGCAGCGATTGAAGCCGATCAACGTCACCGTGCAGTTCCTCAGCGCGGCCAAGAGCAAGCCGACCTATGCGCGCGGCCGTGTGCTGCGGCTGGGCCGGCGCAACGCGAATATCGAGGTCGAGGCATGGCAGGACGACCGCTCACGCCCGGTCGCGACCGCGGTGATGAACGTGCTGATGGCGGAGTTGGAGGGCTGACTTCGCCTTCGCCCCGTTGTCGCGGTGGCGAGATGGCAGTTTAGCGCTCGCAGATGCGCGGAGGCGCAGAGGGGTTTCGCCCCTGTTCTCCTCGATGTGATCCCCGCAAATGCGGGTTTGAATTCAAAGGTCAGATGCGCAATCCCGCGTTCGCGGGTGACCAGGAAGCCGGTCTGGGCGCTACTCCTCTGTGCCTCTGCGCCTCTGCGAGCGCATCTCTTTTTCCTATCGCCCCGCCGGCGCTGGCTCTTCCACCGGTTCGGTCGGCGGTTCGCCGGGTTCGAGCGCCATGCCGTCCTCGTCGAGCCGGACGTCGACCGGGACGCCATCGACGTCGGTAGAGATCACCACCCCGTTGTCGCGGATGCGCAGGCGCGAGCCGTCGTCGCCGAGCGGGATGTCGCCGATCTCGGGCACATCCTGCGGCTGGACCGGGCCGCTCGGGTCGGGGCTGGGGGTCGCGCGCGGGCGGACCGGCGCGCGCGCCTCGCCGAGCGCCTGACGCATGAAATCGCGCCAGATGCGCGCGGGCAATCCGCCGCCGTGGATTCCGGCGAGCGGCGAGTTGTCGTCGTTGCCGATCCACACCCCGACCACGAGATCGCCCGCATAACCGACGAACAGCGCGTCGCGGTTGTTCTGCGTGGTTCCCGTCTTGCCGAAGTTCGGCCCGCGCAGCATCGCCGCGCGCCCCGTGCCGCTGTTGATCGCGCTGCGCAGCAGTTCCTCGATCTGCTCGTGCTTGCGGTTCGAAAGGCTCTCTTTGCCGTCCCACAGCCATTCGAACCAGCCGGGTTCCTCCTGGATGAAGGCGTGCGGGCGCACCGGAAACTCGTTCGCCGCGACGCCGGCATAGGCGGCGGTGAGCTCGAGCAGCGTCATCGTCGAGGTGCCGAGCGCGAGGCTGGGATCGCCCATGGGGAGCGGCGAGGACACGCCGAGGCTGCGCGCCATCTCGATCACCGCCTCGTCGCCGACTTCGTTGAACAGCCGCACCGCGGCGACGTTGCTCGACCGGGCAAAGGCTTCCTCCAGCGTGAGTGCCTTGGAATAGTTGCCTGCGGCGTTTTCAGGCCGGTAACTGCCGGTCTCGAACGCCTGGTTGCTGACGAAATCCTCGGGCTCCATCCCCGCCTCGAGCGCGGCGAGATAGACGAACAGCTTGAAGGTCGAGCCCGGCTGGCGCCGCGCCTGCGTGGCGCGGTTGAACGGAGACTTGCCGTAGTCGCGCCCGCCGATCATCGCGACGACCTCGCCGTTGGGCCGCATCGCGACCAGCGCGACTTGCGCATCGCCGAGCGGCGCGGCGTTCACCACGTCGCGCGCGATGCCCTGGAGGCGCGAATCGAGTGTGGTGGTGATCGTCTGTCTGGCGTAGCCGGTCCCGGTCAGCTCGCGCGCGGCGGGGAGCGCCCAGTCGGCGAAGTAGGTGCCGGTGGGCAGCTCGTTGCGGGTGCGCACGTCGAGCCGCGGGGTCGGCAGGCGATCCGCCTCGGCCTCGGTGAGATAGCCGGCGTCCACCATTGCCCCCACCACCAGCCGCATGCGCCTTTCGGCAAGGTCGAAATTGCGCGTCGGCGCGAGCCGCGACGGCGCCTTGAGCAGCCCGGCGAGCATCGCCGCCTGCTCGGGCTTCAGGTTCTCCGGCTGGCGATAGAAATAGTGCAGCGAAGCGGCGCGCAAGCCATAGGTGTTGTCGCCGAAATAGGCGTTCGAGAGATAGCGCTCGAGGATTTCGTCCTTGCTCAGCCAGGCCTCGAGCCAGAAGGCGATCAGCGCCTCGCGCGCCTTGCGCGTCAGGCTCTGTTCGGGGGTGAGGAAGGTAAACTTGGCGAGCTGCTGGGTGATCGTGGAGCCGCCCTGCGTCGAGTCGCCGGCCAGGTTCAGCCATGCCGCGCGCGCGATGCCGCGCGGGTCGATGCCCCAGTGGCTGTAGAAGCGCCGGTCCTCGATCGCGAGAAACGGCTCGATCACGTGCGGAGGAAGCTCTGCGACTTCGACCGGCTCGTCCACCACCGCGCCGTTGCGCGCGATCGGGGTCCCGTCGGCGGCGAGCAACGTGAGCTGCGGCGGCGCGATCGGCTCGAGCGAGCGCGAGAGCGGCGCGGTGACCGCGAGCCAGCCGACCAGCAGGATGAAGGCGAACAGGAACCCGGCGGCGACCCGCACCGCCCAGCGGCGGCGCTTGCGCTTCTTCTCGCGCTTCGGCTCGTCCCCGATGTAGCGGTCGAGCTCCTCGAGCCGCTCGGCCCAGGGGTCGGTGGCGCGGTCGGCGCCGCGATCGGCATACGCCTCCTGCAGCGAATAGAATCCGGGCCCGGCCGGTTCGTGGCCGCCGCTGCGCCGATCGCGCGAGGTCCATGGCAGGATACGGTTCATCGCGTGCTGTATTAACTACTTAACACAGCGGCGGGCCGCTTCAACCCGTCACGTGCCCGAAACGACGCTCTCCGGCAGTTCCTCGCCGAAGACGCGCTGGTAGTATTCGGCCACCAGCATGCGCTCCGCCTCGTCGCACTTGTTGAGGAAGGTGAGCCGGAAGGCAAAGCCGATGTCCTTGAAGATCGCCGCGTTCTCCGCCCAGGTGATGACCGTGCGCGGGCTCATCACGGTGGAGATGTCGCCATTAATGAAGCCTTGCCGGGTCAGATCGGCGACCTTGACCATGTCGGCGACGGTCCTGGCGTCGGTCTCGGGGTTCTTGGCGGAGACGATCTCCTGCTCGGTCTCGGCAGGCAGGTAGTTGAGGCCGACGACGATGTTCCAGCGGTCCATCTGCCCCTGGTTGATCGCCTGCGTGCCGTGGTAGAGCCCGCTGGTATCGCCGAGGCCGACCGTGTTCGCGGTGGCGAAAAGGCGGAAATGCGGATCGGGCCGGATCACGCGGTTCTGGTCGAGCAGGGTGAGCTTCCCCGCCTGCTCGAGCACGCGCTGGATCACGAACATCACGTCGGGCCGTCCGGCGTCGTATTCGTCGAACACCAGCGCGACCGGGTGCTGGAGCGCCCAGGGCAGCAGCCCTTCGCGGAATTCAGTGACCTGCAAGCCATCGCGCAGCACGATCGCGTCGCGCCCAACGAGGTCGATGCGGCTGATGTGCGCGTCGAGGTTGATGCGGATGCACGGCCAGTTGAGCCGCGCGGCGACCTGCTCGATATGGGTCGACTTGCCGGTGCCGTGATAGCCCTGGACCATTACCCGGCGGTTGTGCGCGAAGCCGGCGAGGATCGCGAGCGTGGTGTCCGGATCGAACACGTAGGCGGTATCGACATCCGGCACGCGCTCGTCCGCCTTGGAGAAGGCCGGCACCTTCCAGTCGATGTCGATGCCGAAGGTCTCGCGCACGTCGACCTCGGTGTCGGGCGCGGCCATCACGGTCTTGCTGGCGTGGTCGAAGCTCTTGTCGGTCATGTCGTTCATCTCGGAGCGGGTGCCTATACGCGCGCAACGACGGCTGCAAGCGGGCTCGGTGCGAGATTTCATTCCGCCCCGCGAACCCTATATTGGGCGCGATGCCCGAGCGCCGCCCGACCGACCGCATCCGCGCGGAACTCGTGCGCCGCGTGCGCGCGACTTTCAACGAGGACGGGCAGCAATCGGTGCCGCCATCGGACGAGGCGCTGTTCGAGAGGGACTCGCCGATCCGCCTGGTCCACGCCGATCTGGTCGGGATGATGGTCGGCGGAATCCGCGGCCTGCTGTTGCAGATGCTCCATCCGCACGCGCTGCAGGGGGTGCTCGACCATTCGGATTTCCGCGCGGACATGCACGGGCGGCTGCGGCGCACCGCGCGCTTCATCGCGGTGACGACCTTCGGCCATCGCGACGCGGCGGCGGCGGCGATCGAGCGGGTCAACCGCATCCACGAGAAAGTGAACGGCACGCTGCCCGACGGCGCGCGCTATTCGGCGCGCGATCCGCGCACGCTCGCCTGGGTCCACGTGACCGAGGCGACCAGCTTCCTCGCCGCGTATCTGCGACACGTGCGGCCCGACATGCCCAACCACGCGAAGGACGAATACTACCGCCAGTTTGCGCAGATCGCGCGCGCGCTCGGCGCCGATCCGGTGCCGACCGACCAGCGCGAGGCCGAAGCGATCTTCCGCGAGCTGTGCGCCGACCTGCGCGGCTCGGCCGAAGCGAGCGAGGTGGCGCAGCTGGTGCTCACCCAGCGCCCCGATGGCGCGCCGGTGGCGCTGCAGGCGATGTTGGGCGCGGAGGCTGTTTCACTGCTGCCCCCGTTCGCGCGTTCGATGCTCGGGCTCGAGCGGCCCGGCCTCGCCGCCCTCCCCGCGCGCGCGGCGACCTGGGGCGTAGGCAAGACGCTGCGCTGGGCGTTTCGGCAGGGTTAGTCAGGCGAGCTTGGGCGGGAGTGCGAAGAGGCTTGCGTAGCGCAGCGCGAGGTCGCGGTCGCCCTGGATGACGAGGCCGGCTTCGCGCTCGAGCGTATCCCACGGAACGCCGGCGTAGATTCCCCCCGCGATCACCGCCGCGTCGGCAGCCCGGAAGGTGGCGTCGGTCCCGTCCACGTCTTCACGGCGGATCGGCAGGGCGCCCTCACCCGGCTCGGCGACGAAGCTCTCCTCGCCCAGCACGAAACCGATCCGGCGCCCTTCGACTTCGCCGATCCGCGCATGATCGACCATCGTGCGCATCGAGAGCATCAGCGAGACCGGCGAGAGCGGCAGCGTGGGATCGTGAGCGCTCGACCGCGCGGCCCAGCGGCCCGCTTCCTGAATCAGCGGTTCGGCCGAATAGCCCCACGCCGTCAGTTCGTAGACCTGCGCCTTGCCCGGCGGCGGAAGCTGGCGTTTCGCCAGCACGCCGGCTTCTTCCAGCGAACCGAGCCGCTCGGTCAGCACCTTGGCGCTGATTCCGGGCAGGCTGGCGCGAATGTCGGAGAATCGCCGCGCTCCGAACATGAGCTCCCGTACAATCAGCAGCGACCAGCGCTCGCCCACGAGCTCCATAGCGAAGGCAGTCCCGCAGGCGTCGCCGTACCACTTGCCGTGAGAGGATTCGCTATGGATGGTTTCTTTTTGTAACGTCATAGTTGCTTTTTGTAACTTATGGGGTCAAAAAAGGCAAGTTCCGATTCGCGGCCAAGAGAGGAGCCCGCCATGTCGAAATCGATTTTCATCAACCTGCCCGTGACCGACCTGTCCCGGTCCATGAAGTTCTACGAGGCGGTGGGGTTCGCCAACAATCCGATGTTCACCAACGAGCAGGCCGCGGCGATGGCATGGTCGGACGAGATCGTCGTCATGCTGCTGACGCACGACTTCTGGAAGACCTTCACCGGCAAGGCGATCCCGAACGCGCACCACACCGCTCAGGTGCTGCTCGCGCTGAGCCAGGAGAGCCCCGAGGCGGTCGAGGCGATCGTGACCAGGGCCGTCGCCGCCGGCGGCAAGCCGGACCCGACGCCGAAGCAGGACCTCGGCTTCATGTACGGCCGCAGCTTCGAGGATCCCGACGGCCACATTTGGGAAAACGCGTTCATGGATATGAGCGCCGTGCCCGAGGGCGAAACCCTCGCCGAGCAACCGTCTGGGGCGGGCTGTGGCTGAGGAATCCCCCGCTTCGCTCCGTCTTTCCCTTCGACGGCGCGAAGACCTGACCAACCGTGCCGATTTCGCCGGCGAAAAGTCACGAGGAGAGTATGGAATGACCTACCTGGAAGGATTTGTCGCCGCGGTCCCCACCGCGAACGAAGAGGCCTATCGCAAGCACGCCGCAGACGCCGTGCCGCTGTTCAAAGAATTCGGCGTCGCGCGCATGGTTGAAAACTGGGGGGACGACGTGCCTCACGGCAAAGTGACCGATTTCTATCGCGCGGTGCAGGCGAAGGACGACGAGACGGTGGTGTTCTCGTGGTTCGAGTATCCCGACAAGGCAACCCGCGACGCCGCCAACGAGAAGATCATGAGCGACGAGCGGATGCAGGCCATGGGCGAGTCCATGCCATTCGACGGGAAACGCATGATCTTCGGCGGTTTCGACGCCATCGTCGACGAGCGCGGCTCGGGCAAGCCCGGTTATGCCGATGGCTACCTCGTGCCGGTCCCGACCGACAGGAAGGAAGCCTATCGCAAGATGGCGCAGAAGGTCGCGCACAAATTCGTCGATCTCGGCGCCGTGCGCGTGGTCGAGGCCTGGGGGGACGACGTGCCCGAAGGCGAAGTGACCGATTATGCCCGCGCAGTGAAGGCCGAGGATGGCGAAGGCGTGATCTTCTCCTACGTCGAATGGCCCGACAAGCCGACCCGCGACAAGGCGTGGGAAGCGATGATGTCCGACCCCGACATGCAGCCCGAAGGCGAGATGCCGTTCGACGGGCAGCGCATGTTCTGGGGCGGCTTCCGCCCGCTGGTCGACGCCTGAAGCGGAAGGGGTGCCCCGTTCCCTCCTCAACCGGAAATCCAAGGAGAGTTGCGATGTACGTGAGCGGATTCATCCTCGCCGTGCCCGAGGGCAACAAGCAGGCCTACAAGGAAGTCGCCGAGAAATTCTGGGCGATCGCCAAGGACTACGGCGCGAAATCGCAGGTCGAATGCTGGGAGGTCGACGTGCCCGACGGCAAGACCACCGATTTCCGCCGCGCGGTCAAGTGCGAGGAAGGCGAGAAGATCGTCTTCTCGTGGGTCACCTGGGACGACAAGGCGACCGCCGATGCGGGCCAGGAAAAGATGATGTCCGATCCGCGCATGGACGAATTCGGCGCGGAAGACGGCAGCGACATGCCGTTCGACGGCAAGCGCATGGTCTACGGCGGGTTCGAGCCGCTGGTGTGGCAGGAGGTCTGAGCGCGATGGCCCAGCCAGTGACCATCTGGACCTACGACTGGGTGCCGGAGGGCCCGCGCGGCTTCGTGCGCGACTTCCGGCTGCGCTGGGCCTGCGAGGAAGCGGGCCTGCCCTACACCGTCCGCACGGTGCCGTTCGACGGGCGCGAGACCAACCATCTCGACCGTCAGCCGTTCGGCCAGGTGCCGATGCTCGAAGACGGCGAGGTCCGGCTGTTCGAGAGCGGTGCGGGCCTGCTCCATCTGGCGCGCAAGAGCGAGACGCTGATGCCGCACGATCCGGCCGGCGAGGCGGCGGTGCTCGAATGGACGCTCGCCGCGCTCAACTCGATCGAGATGGTTTCCGTCCCGTGGTGGTTCCTGACGATCACGGACAACGAGGATAACGGACTGACCGGCTGGCTGGATAGCCGCCTCGGTCAGCTCGAAGCCGTCTTGGCCGAGCGCGAATGGCTCGCAGCCGACCGCTTCACCGTCGCCGATCTGCTGATGGCGGACGTGCTGCGCGTCGCCCGGCTGCGCGCGCACGGCGAACGCCCCGCGACCGAAGCTTATGTCGCGCGCATTACAGCACGCCCGGCCTTCGCGAAGGCGCATGCCGACCAGCTCGCCCACTTCGCGGCGGCGGACGAACACAGGGAAAGGGAGACTGCATGATGGCCCAAGATCGAGGCGCCTTCATCTGGTACGAGCTGATGACCCCCGACCCAGCCGGTGCCAGGAATTTCTATCGCGAGGTCGTCGGCTGGACGATCGACGACGCGGGCGAAAGCCTGCCCAACGGCGGCGAATACCGCATGATCCGCCGTTCCGACGGCAAGGAACAGGGCGGCGTATTCACGCTCTCGGGCGAGATGGCGGGAAATCCGGCAGGCTGGCTCGGCTACATACACACGCCCGACGTCGACGTGGCAGTGGCGCGGATCGTAGAGGCGGGCGGCGCACTGCACATGCCCACGTTCGACATGCCGGGCGTGGGCCGGATGGCTATGGTCGGCGATCCGCAGGGCGCGCTTTTCTACCTCATGACGCCCACCCCACCGCCCCGCGATCCCGACGCGAAGAGCGACGTGTTCGATTACGAACAGCCGCAACGGGTGCGCTGGAACGAGCTTCAGACGGCCGACCCCGCCGCCGCGGTCGCGCTCTACACCGGGCTGTTCGGGTGGGAGCAGAAGGACAAGATGCCGATGGGCGAGATGGGCGACTATCTGTTCATCCATCGCGGCGACGGGGTGATCGGCGCGATCATGCCCAAGATGCCCGACGTGCCGAACTCAGTGTGGACCTATTACTTCGGAGCCGACGACATCGACCGCGCGGCAAGCGCTGTCACCGGCTACGGCGGGCAATTGCTCGGCGAGATCATGCAAATCCCCGGCGGCGAATTCGCGGTCCACTGCGGCGATCCGGCGGGCGCCCAGTTCGGACTGGTCGGCCCTCGCCTGCGTTGAGGAGAAGAACGATGAACAAGAACACGATCTGCCTGTGGTTCGACCGCGATGCCGAAGAGGCCGCGAAGTTCTACGCAGCGACCTTCCCCGATAGCGAGGTGACCGCGGTGCGCAAGGCGCCGTCGGACTTTCCCTCGGGCAAGGCGGGCGACGTGCTTACCGTCGAATTCACGGTATGCGGAATCCCCTGCATCGGTCTCAACGGCGGGCCGACGTTCCAGCAGAGCGAGGCGTTCTCGTTCCAGATCGCGACCGAGGATCAAGCCGAGACCGACCGCTACTGGAACGCGATCGTCGGCAACGGCGGGCAGGAATCCGCCTGCGGCTGGTGCAAGGACAAGTGGGGCCTCAGCTGGCAGATCACCCCGCGCACGCTGACCGAGGCGATGGCCGCGGGCGGCGAGGAAGCGCAGCGCGCGTTCGAGGCGATGATGACGATGCAGAAGATCGACGTCGCCGCGATCGACGCCGCGCGGCGGGGGGCTTGAGCCGGTGCCGCGCAAGATCAGGGCCGGTGCCTTCGTCTCGCTCGACGGCGTGATGCAGGCGCCCGGCGGCCCGACCGAGGACACGATGGGAGGCTTCGACCAGGGCGGCTGGGTGTTCAAGCTGTGGGACGAGGGTATCGAACCCACGCTCGGCACGCTGTTCTCGGGCGATTACGACCTCCTGCTCGGGCGGCGGACCTACGACATCTTCGCCGCCTACTGGCCCTATGCCGAGGGCGAGAACGAGCCGATGGGCGAAGCGTTCGACCGTGCGGCCAAATACGTTCTCACGCGCGGCGAGCGACCGCTCGAATGGCGGAACAGCCATCGCCTTGGCGGGATCGAAGACGTTGCGCAGCTCAAGGCGGGCGACGGGCCCGACCTCGTCATCCAGGGTTCGAGCACGATCTACCCCGGCCTGCTCGCCGCCGGGCTGATCGATACGCTGACGCTGATGACCTATCCGGTGACGCTCGGCACGGGCAAGCGGCTGTTCGGCGACGAGACGCCGGTCGGCAAGCTCGAGATGATCGACCACAAGGTTACCGACAAGGGCACCGTGATCGCCACCTACCGGCCCGGCGGCGCGCTGCCGCCCTACCCCGACGAAGCGCCGATCCCGGTCACGAGCGAACGCGAGATCGCTCGGCAGGCGCGGATGAAAGAGGGGAGCTGGTGATGCTGGAACTGCACGGTCATCCGTTCTCGTCCTACACCTGGAAGGCGCTGATCCCGCTCTACGCCAACGGCACCGAGTTCACGTTTCGCGAGATCGACATGTCGGTGCCGAAGTTCGAAAGCTTCACCGGCAAGGCGCACCCTTCGGGGCAGTTTCCCGTGCTCGTCGACGGCGACGCAGTGGTGGTCGAGGCGACCAGCATCGTCGAATATCTCGCGGTGCACCACCCCGGCCCCGCCCCGCTCATCCCCGCCGACCCGGCCGCGGCCGTCGTCGCGCGGATGCTCGACCGGGTGTTCGACAACTACGTGATGGGCAACATGCAGCGGGTGATGGCCGCCTATTTCGTCGACAAGGACGATCCCGGCGGCGGCGGCCTGCGCGAGGAGCCGTTCGCACCGGAGATCGCCGCCGCCAAGGCTGCACTGCGGCGCGCCTATGCCTGGCTCGAGCGGTGGCTCGGCGCCAACACGCTGCCGCCGCATGTCTCGCTCGTCACCTGCGCCGCCGCGCCGTCGCTGTTCTATGCCGACTGGATCGAGCGCATTCCCGAAGACTGCCCGCGCCTCGCCGCGCTGCGGGCCGAAGTGCTCGCCCTGCCCGCCGTCGCGCGGTGCGTCGACGACGCCCGGCCTTACCGCGCGTTCTTCCCGCCCGGCGCGCCAGACCGCGACTGAGTCCACCAGAAAAGGATTGTCCGATGAGCGATGCCAACGAACTCAGCGTCACCCGTTTCATCGACGCCCCGCCTCACGAGGTATGGGACACGATGGTCAACCGCCAGGAGGAATGGTGGTGCCCGGCGCCATGGCGCGCCGAGATCGACCACGCGGAGCGCCGCCCCGGCGGCCGCTGCGAGATGACTTTCCACGGCCCCGACGGCGAGAAGATGCCGCAGAACGGGATCTATCTCGCCTACGACGAGGGTCGCCGCTTCGTGACCACCGACGCTGTGACCGGCGATTTCGAGCCCTCCGGCCCGTTCATGGTCGGCATGTGGGAGATCGAGCCCGAGGGGAGCGGCACGCGCTACACCGCCCGCGCCCGCCACTGGACCGACGAAGCGCGCAAACAGCACGAGGAGATGGGCTTCGAAGGAGGCTGGGGCGCTTGCGCGGATCAGCTCAAGGTGCTGTGCGAAGGCGGCTAGGACCCGCTGTGCAAGCGGTTGACTTGTAGGATTTGTTCACACAATGTTCTTGCTCAACGGGAGTGATTCGCGATGGCCGAGTACACGTTCTACACCAACCCGATGAGCCGTGGGCAGATCGCGCGCTGGGCGCTGCACGAGGCGAAGGCCGATTACCAGCAGGTACTCGTCGACTGGCAGGAAAAGCCCGCTGCGTTCCTGAAAGCGAACCCGATGGGCAAGGTGCCGACGATCGTCCACCATCACGGCGGACACGACCACGTGGTGACCGAGGCGGCGGCGATCTGCCACTACCTCGCCGAAATGAGCGCGCCCGACCTCTTGCCCGGCGCGCACGAGAAGGCCGACTATTTCCGCTGGCTGCTATTCGCGGCGGGACCGCTCGAGCAGGCGGTGACCGCGAAGGCGATGGGCTGGAACGTGCCGGCCGGGCGCGAAGGCATGGCCGGCTTCGGCAGCTTCGATCGCGCCATCGATGCGCTGGACGACTGGCTGGCGGGGCGCGGCTATGTCTGCGGCGAGCGCTTCACGATGGCCGACGTCTATGTCGGCAGCGCAGTCGACTGGGGTCTGCAGTTCGGCTCGATTCCCGAACGTGACGCCTTCAAGGCCTACGCGGAGCGCTGCCGGGCGCGCGAGGCCTATCAGGCAGGCAAGGCGATCGACGGCAAGCTGATCGCCGAAGCACAAGAAAAGCAATCATGAGCTATGCAAGCACCTGCCATTGCGGCGCGATCGGGGCGACGATCGAAGGCGAGATGCCGACGAAGGCGATAAGCTGCAATTGCTCGATGTGCCGCCGGAAGGGAAGCTTGCTGCACTTCGTCCCCGCGACCGAAGCGAAGATCGACGCATCCGCAGGCAAGCTCGGTGATTATCGGTTCAACAAGCGGGCGATCCATCACCACTTCTGCGCCGATTGCGGTTGCTCGCCGTTCGCCACGGGCACGGGCTCCGGCGGAAGCGGGATGGTTGCGGTCAACTTGCGCTGCGTCGCCGAATGCGATCTGGAGAAGCTCGAGATCACGCAAGTCGACGGGGCCTCGTTCTAGGAAATCGCCGCGCTTTTCCTGAGCAACTGGTAGGCCTCGACCACGCGGCCGAGGCGCGCCTCGAACTTGCGGTCGCCGCCGTTGCGATCGGGGTGGTAGCGGCGGACGAGCTCCGAGTAGCGCCGCCGCAACAGCCGGTGGTCGATGTCGAGGCCGAGCCCCATCGTCTCGAGCGCGCGCGCCTCCTCGCGGCTGAATCTCCCGTCCATCGCCATTCGCGCCTCGCGCTCGGCACGGCTCCGGATACCGCCCGCGCGCGCTGCGATCGCGTCGAGCGGATCGTCGAAATCGGCCCAGCGCGGCATGCCGTCGACCGCACCGGCCGCGCTAAACGCCGGGCTCTCGGTGCGCCAGCCGGCGCCCGGCGCCTGCGCGTGGAGGATTTCCTCGGCGCTCATCCCCTCGAACCAGTCGTAATCCGAATTGAACGCGCGCACGTGATCGAGGCAGAACCAGCGCCAGTCGCCCGGCCCGTCGAACGAGTTGCCCTGCGCGCCGGGCGCGCGAAACTCGCCCGCCTCGCCGCATCCCGGCATCTCGCACCTGCGCCCGCTCGCTTCGTATCGCCCGTGGAACTTCGTCTGCTTCACCTCTTTAGTATTGGCATGGACAACCCCGATGGGAACCCCCAAACCGCGACCATGACGACCCCGTTGCAAACCGAAATCGAATCGCTGCTCACCCGAGCCTTTGCGCCAACGCGGCTGGAGGTGATCAACGACAGCGGGAAGCACCGCGGCCACGCGGGCGACGACGGCAGCGGCGAATCCCACTTTACCGTCGCGATCGAAAGCCCCGCGTTCGACGGGAAGAGCCGGCTCGCGCGCCAGCGCATGGTCAACGCCGCGCTGGGCGACATTCCCGGCGACCGGGTCCACGCGCTCGCGATCCGCGCCTTCGCGCCGGGCGGCAAGTAGTGGCCTACGAGCTCTGGTACTGGCCGAGCATTCCCGGGCGTGGGGAGTTCGTCCGGCTGGCGCTCGAGGCGGGCGGGATCGAATACCGCGACATGGCGCGCGAGAAGGGCGCCGCGGCGCTCTCCGCCGATCTCGAGGCGCGCAGCGGCATCCGCCCCTTCGCCCCGCCCTACCTCGTTCACGGCGACTTCGCGATCGCGCAAGTCGCGCACATCCTCGCCTGGCTCGCCGACCGCCACGATCTTGGCGCGGGCGAGCTCGACCGCGATCTCGAGCTGATAATGCTTCAGCTGACGATCAGCGATATGGTCGCCGAGGTCCACGCGGTCCATCATCCAATCGCCGGCAGCCTCTACTACGCGGACCAGAAGGATGCGGCGCGGCAGGCCGCGCGCCATTTCCGCGAAGAGCGCCTGCCGAAGTTCCTCGGCTATTTCGAGGAGGCGCTCGGCGCCAACGACCCTCCCTTCGTTCTCGGCGGCAAGTGGAGCCACGTCGACACCTCGCTGTTCCAGCTCGTCGAGGGGCTGCGCTACATGTTCCCCAAACGGGTGGCGGCGATCGAAGGCGATTATCCGTGCCTGCGCGCCTGCCATGCGGCGGTGGGCGAGATCGAGGGTGTCGCCGTCTACCGCGCCTCGGACCGCTGCATCGCGCTGAACGCCGACGGCATCTTCCGCCACTATCCGGAGCTCGACGACGCATGATCGAACAAATCATC
The DNA here is from genome assembly GCA_946886565.1 of uncultured Altererythrobacter sp. Next base: position 18,502 of record CAMPIX010000018.1, on the reverse strand, counting down.
ACCCCCGTCGCGCACGATCTCGGCCAGTTCGAGGTGCGCCGCGCGATCCCCGCGCGCGAGCGGACGATGGTCGGGCCGTTCATCTTCGTCGACCAGTTCGGCCCGGCGCAGCTCGACATCGGCGCGGGGATGGACGTGCGGCCGCATCCGCATATCAATCTCGCCACGGTCACCTGGCTGTTCGAGGGGGCCATCGACCACCGCGACAGCATCGGCAGCTTCGCCACGATCCGCCCCGGGCAAGTCAACCTGATGACCGCCGGACGCGGAATCGTGCATTCGGAGCGCAGTCCGAAGGACGAGCGCGAGAAGGGCGCGAGGCTCTACGGCATGCAGACCTGGCTCGCGCTCCCCGATGGACAGGAGGAGATCGATCCGGCGTTCGAGGCGCAGACCGACCTTCCCGTGGTCGAGGACAAGTGTGCCAAGGCGATCGTCGTCATGGGCGAGCTGTGGGGCAGGCGCGCGGCGACCACCACGCATGCCGATACGATCTACGCCGAGATCGTGCTCGCCGGGTCGGGTTCGCTGCCGATCGACACACAGGCGGAAGAACGCGCGGTAATGCTGGTCGGCGGCGAGGCGAGCGTCGATGGCCAGCCGCTGGGGCTCTACGAACTGACGGTTCTCAGGCCCGGCGCCGACATGAGACTGTCCAGCGAGCGCGGCGGGCGCGTCATGCTTCTCGGCGGCGAAGCTTTCTCGACCAAACGCCATGTCTGGTGGAACTTCGTCAGCTCGAGCCGCGACCGGATCAACCAGGCGAAGCACGACTGGAAGGACGGCCGGTTTGCCAAGGTGCCGGGCGACGACAAGGAATTCATCCCCATTCCCCAAAAGCCGAACACGGTGAGCTATCCATGAGTTTCGAAAGCAAGATCGTCTGGATCACCGGCGCCTCGTCGGGCATCGGCGCAGCGCTCGCGCGCGAGTTCGCGAGCCGTGGCGCAAAGATCGTGCTCTCGGGGCGCGACGAGGCGCGGCTCGCGGCGGTGGCAGGGGAACTCGACACCGAGACGCTCGCGCTGCCGTTCGACGTGCGTGACGATGCGGCGCTGGCGGACGCGACCGCGAAGGCGATTGGCTGGCACGGCGGCATCGATATCGCGATCGCCAACGCCGGCGTCTCGCAGCGCGGCACCGCGCTCAAGACCGACATGCAGGTCTATCGCGACATCATCGCGATCGACCTGACCCAGCAGATCGCCTTCGCGCAGGGGCAGGTCGGGCACATGGCCGAGCGCGGGAGCGGGCGGCTGGTTTTCATCTCCTCGATCGCGGGCAAGGTCGGGGTGCCGATGCGCACCGCCTATTGCGCGGCCAAGTTCGGATTGATCGGCTATGCCGACGCGCTGCGCGCCGAGCTGTCGCAGAGCGGGGTGGAAGTGCATGTAATCGCGCCGGGATCGGTCGCGACCGAAGTCAGCCGCAACGCGCTCACTGCCGACGGCACGAAGCGTGGCAAGAGCGACAAGGCGATCGACGAGGGTATTCCTGCGGACGAAGCGGCGAAGAAAATGGTCGACGCGATCGAACTGGGCCAGCGCGAAATCGTGGTCGCGCGTGGCATGGAGGAGGCGATGGGCAAGCTGCGCCAGACGCCCGATCAGGTGTTCGACCAGGTCGCGGCGATGGTCGCGGCGGGCTATATGGAGAAGATGGAAGCGGAGGCATGACGATGGAGATGAAGCGCGAGTCGCTCGCCAACGGGATCGAGCTCGACGTGGTGGATGCCGGGCCTCACGACGCGCCGGTGTTGATGTTCCTCCACGGCTTTCCCGAAAGCCACCGCACTTGGCGGCACCAGATCGCGCACTTTTCCGACCGCTTCCGCTGCGTCGCGCCCGACCAGCGCGGCTATCGCGGATCGTCGAAGCCGCAGGAGGTCGAGGCCTATACCCCGGATAAGCTGATCGGCGACGTGTTCCTGCTCGCCGATGCGCTCGGGATCGACCACTTCACCGTGGTCGGCCACGACTGGGGCGGCGCGATCGCCTGGGGCACCGCGCTCGCCGGACAGGCCAGCGGGCGGGTGACGCGCGCGGTGGTCGCCAACGCGCCGCACCCGGCGATCTTCCAGAAGCTGCTCTACACCAACGAGCAGCAGCGCACCGCGAGCCAGTACATGCGCGGCTTCCGCGACCCGGCGAACGACGCGCTGGTGCGCCAGCACGGCCTTGCCGGTATTCTGATGCAGGAGATCAAGTGGGACCGCCCCGACCAGATGGAGCCCGAGGAGCGCGAGGCGCTGCTGAAGGACTGGCAGGATCGTGATGCCGCCTTCGGCATGCTCAACTGGTACCGCGCGAGCGAGATCCAGATCCCGCCGCTCGACGCGCCCTACGAGTTGCCCGAGGGCTGGACCCCGCCGCCGCTGCCCAAGCTGACGATCCCGACGCTGGTGATCTGGGCGATGGACGATCTCGCGCTGCCGCCCGAGAACCTCGAAGGGATGGACGAACTGATCGAGGATCTGACGATCGTCGAGGTGCCCGGCTGCGGCCATTTCGTGCCGTGGGAAGCGCCCGAGAAGGTCAACGCTGCGATGGATGAATTTCTGGGCCGGACGGCTTAGCGAATTCCATCACTAGAAATCCGTTCGTGCTGAGCTTGTCGAAGCACCGCTCTTTCTTTCAGTGACGCACTCGAACAAAAGCGGCCCTTCGACAAGCTCAGGGCGAACGGACCGTTTACGGTTTGCAAATCCATTCGACCCACGCGCCGTGCGGATGTGCGCGCGCGAGCAGGGTCCAATCCGCCGGCCCCGGCCAGTATCGCACGCGCAGCTCGTGGGCGAAGGTTTCGCGGTTTGTCTCGAGCATGATCCACGCGAGCGGCTTGTCCGTCGTCGCCGCCTCGCCTGCCGTTTCCATCGCCGCGGCGATCCGCTCGCGCGAGGGTTCGGGGATGTATTGCCAGACGATCGAATGGAACAGCGTGCGGGTGACGCCCTCCACCTGCGGTTCGGACAGCACCTCCTCGACCCATTCGGCCGCGCCCATGCGATCGAGTTCGGGCGCGCGCTCCGCCGCCAGCCGCGCCGCGCGGTCGATCCGGCCCATCCGTTCGCGCGCCTCGGGCCAGACGTAGCTCTTCAGGCGCAGCACGGTATCGGGATCGCGCAAGTCCATCGGTTTGAGATCGCAGCCGCGAATGCCCTCGATCGCCGCCGGATCGGCGGGCGGTGGCTTGCCGCGCCACTCGGGCGCGAGCTGCATCGGCGAACCCGCGGGCCCGACCTCGACCCCGCCGAGGTCGAAGTGAAACCGCTCCATCATCGTGTTGATGCCCGCGCTGGCGCCGATCTCGTTCATCTCGAAGCGGCCGCCGACGCGGCGCGAGAGCCATAGCAGCGCGGCCATCACGCTCGCCGAACGCCCCGCCTCGTTGGTCTGCGGCGGATGGTCGAGCCACGGGAGGAGCACGTGATCGAAAGTCTCGACCAGGCCGACGACCAGTTCGTCGACCGCACCCTGATCGGTCGTAAGGCCCGCATAGACCGGCTCGAGCCGCTTGTCGGCGCCGCTCAGCAGCAGGTAGTGCAGCCCGCCCGCGATGCGCAGCGGCATCGCGTCCTCGAGCAGCAGCCCTTGCCAGTTGGCCATGCGCCGCCCGACCGCCGTGTCGGTGTCGAGCACCGCGAGCAGGCCGCGGATCACCCGCGCGGTGCCCGGTGCGCCGTTGCTCTCGGCGTGCTCGGCCTGCCAGCCGATCCCCTCGGGGACCGAGCGCGTGTGCATGATCGCGTGCGGACTGTCCGCCATCTCCATTGCCCTTTCCGGCCCTGCAATCTAAGTGCCGCCGCGCAATGGCCGCACCGCTGACCTTCGCCATCCCGAAAGGGCGCATCCTCGAAGAGGCGCTGCCCGTGATGGCGCGCGCGGGCCTCGTGCCGGAAGACGCGTTCCACGACAAGGGCAACCGCAGCCTCACCTTCGCCACCACGCGCGACGACCTGCGGCTGATCCGGGTGCGCGCGTTCGATGTGGCGACGTTCGTCGCGCATGGCGCGGCGCAGGCGGGGATCGTCGGTTCGGACGTGATCGAGGAGTTCGACTATTCGGACCTCTACGCGCCGGTGGACCTCGATATCGGGCACTGCCGCCTGTCGCTCGCCGCACCGGCCGATGTTGCCGAGGCAAGCGCAGGGGCCAGCCATCTGCGCGTCGCGACCAAGTATCCGAACGTCACCCGCCGCTGGTTCGAGGACCGCGGCATCCAGGCCGAGTGCGTAAAGCTCAACGGCGCGATGGAGATCGCCCCCGCGCTCGGGCTGGCCGGGCGGATCGTCGATCTGGTGTCGAGCGGGCGCACGCTGGCCGAGAACGGGCTGGAGGAGCGCGACACGATCATGCAGATTTCCGCGCGGCTGATCGTCAACCGTGCCGCGCTCAAGACCGATCCGCGCGTGGCGGACCTGGTCGAACGCTTCCGCACGGTCGCCGCCGAGCGGCAGGCCGCCTGATGCGCCGCCTCGCGATCACCGATGCCGGGTTCGAGGCCGCCTTCGCGCGGCTGGTCGACGACCGGCGCGAAAGCGACAGCGAAATCGCGCAGGACGTCGCGACGATCGTCGAGCGTGTCCGCCGCAAGGGCGATGCGGCGCTGGCCGAATATTCGCTGCGCTTCGACAAGCATCCGCTCGTCGACGAAGGCGATTGGCGGATCACGCCCGACGCATGCCGCGAGGCTTACGAAGGGCTGGAGCCCCACTTGCGCGACGCGCTCGAACTCGCTGCCGCGCGGATCGAGGCCTACCACCGCGACCAGCTGCCCGAAGATCGCGACTTCACCGACGAGGCGGGCGTGCGGCTCGGCGCGAAGTGGCGCCCGGTCGATGCGGCGGGGCTTTACGTGCCCGGCGGGCGTGCGGCCTACCCTTCCTCGCTGCTGATGAACGCGATCCCTGCCAAGGTCGCGGGAGTCGAGCGGCTGGTCGTCGCGACCCCTTCGCGCAACGGACACACCAATCCACTGGTGCTCGCCGCGGCGCACATCGCCGGGGTGCACGAAATCTGGCGCGTCGGCGGCGCGCAGGCGATCGCCGCGCTCGCCTACGGCACGGAGCGCATCGCGCGGGTCGACGTGATCACCGGGCCGGGCAACGCCTGGGTCGCGGAGGCCAAGCGCCAGCTCTATGGCGTGGTCGGGATCGACATGGTCGCGGGACCGAGCGAAATTCTGGTGATCGCCGATGCCGCGAACGATCCCGACTGGATCGCCGCCGACCTGCTGAGCCAGGCCGAGCACGATCCGACCAGCCAGTCCATCCTCATCACCGACGATGCGGCCTTCGCCAGCCAGGTCGAGGACCGGATCGACGTGCAGTCGGCCCAGCTTTCCACCCGCGCGACCGCGCAGGCGAGCTGGGACGATAACGGCGTGACGATCGTGGTCGAGCGGATCGAACAAGCCGTGCCGCTCGCCAACCGCCTCGCTGCCGAGCACGTCGAGCTCGCAGTCGCCGACCCCGAAGCGCTGTTCGCCGGACTGCGCCATGCGGGGAGCGTGTTCCTCGGCCGGCACACGCCCGAGGCCGTGGGCGACTATGTCGCTGGCCCGAACCACGTGCTGCCGACCGGGCGCCGCGCGCGCTTCGCCAGCGGGCTCTCGGTGCTCGATTTCATGAAGCGCACCAGCTTTATCGCGCTCGACCCCGCCTCGCTCGCCGCAATCGGCCCGGCCGCGGTGGCGCTGGCCGAGGCCGAGGGGCTGCCCGCGCATGCCAGTTCCGTTTCGATGAGGCTCAAGTAGATGTCCGCAACCACGCCCCGGCGCTCGCTCGCCCGCTCCGCCGCGCGGCTCGCGGCGGTCCAGGCGCTCTACCAGCGCGAGATGGAGAAGACCGCGCTCGCGCGCCTGCTCGACGAGTTCCACCAGCACCGGCTCGGCGCGGTGATCGAGGACGAGCAATACGCCGAAGCCGAAGTCGCGTTCTTCGACGACGTGGTGTCGGGCGTCGATGCGCGCTGTGACGAGATCGACCTGCTGCTGAGCGAGAAGCTGGCCAAAGGCTGGAGCCTCGCACGCCTCGACAAGACCATGCTGCAGGTCCTGCGCGCCGGCACCTACGAGCTGATGGCGCGGGAGGACGTGCCGATCGGCACCGTGATCGGCGAATACGTCGATGTGGCGAAAGCGTTTTTCGACGACCGCGAAGCGAAGTTCGCCAACGGCGTGCTCGACGCGGTGGCCAAGCAGGTGCGATGAGCGGCGAGCTCGACTTCATCGAGCTGCTGCGCGGCCTGCCGCTGCATCCGGGCGCCCGCGGGCTGAACGACGACGCGGCCGTGCTGGAGATAGGCCACGATACGCTCGTCATCACGCACGACATGCTGGTCGAGGGCATCCACACCGCAACCGGACAGGATCCCGCGGACGTCGCGTGGAAGCTGGTCGCCACCAACCTTTCCGATCTCGCCGCCAAGGGGGCCGAGCCGGTGGGCGTGCTGGTGGGGCTCATGCTGGGGGATGACGAAACCGCGTTCGTCGAAGGGCTGCGCGAGGCGCTGAAGGCGTTTCACACCCCGCTGCTCGGCGGGGACACCGTCTCGGGCGGCCCGCCGCGCAGCTTCGGGCTCACCGCGATCGGCCGCGCCACGCACGTGCCGGTGCCTTCGCGCAGCGGCGCGCAGGTTGGCGACGCGGTCTATGTGACGGGGACGCTGGGCGCCGCGCTGGCCGGCTTCGAAGCGCTGGAAGGCGGCGACCGGGACGCCGCCCTGCCCTACCTCCGCCCGATGGCGCTCATCGCCAAGGGCCAGGCGCTCGCGCCGGTAGTGACCGCGATGATGGACGTATCGGACGGGCTGCTGCTCGATGCCTGGCGCATGGCCAAGGCGAGCGGCGTGACGTTCGAAATCGACCCGGCGCTGGTTCCGATAGCTCTGCCCGAAGCACGGCGGTCCGAAGCCCTGCGCTGGGGCGACGACTATCAGTTGCTGTTTACCGCACCCGAAAGCACGGAACTACCGGTGCCCGCGACCCGGATCGGCTCGGTCGGCCGCTCGCGCAAGGGCGCGCAACTCAAGATCGAGGGCGAGCTGATCCGGCATCCCGAACATCTCGGCTACAGCCACTCGGGTTAGATATCGGGGCAGTCGACCCCGCGCCGGCGCAGAATCGGGCGCAACGCGTAGTAGGCTTCCTTGGTCCGGTGGCTCGGGATCGCGGGATAGAGGTGGTGCACGAAGTGCGTCTCCATCCCGATCGAGCCAATATGGCCTAGCCGGCTCTTGAAGAAGCGCGTGTTGTCGTAGCGGCCCTGCTCGACCCGCGGATGGTGCGGCGCCCAGCTCAGGTAGAAACGGATGTAGCTGAGGCCGATATGGCGCGGCAGCCACCAGATCAGCGCCGCCTCGATCGCGTAGCCGCTCCACGCCATGCCGAACAGCACGCCCATGAAAATCAGCTGCAGCCGGATCGTGTCCTTGAGCGAATCCGCGGCTTCCTTGGTCCCCATCTCGGCAAGGATGCGCTTGTAGATGTGGATCGAACCGTCGGTCCCGGGCTGGCGGTTGAGCCACGTCTTGTAGATCGCGTGCCACGGTCCGTCGGCGCGGTCGGGGTAGTCGGGATCCTTCTCGGGGTGGTTGGTGTGGTAGTGATGCTCGAGATGCATCAGCCGCGCCATCGAGAACGGGAAGACGATGATGATGGTCGAGACCTTGCCGGTCCATTCGTTGAGCCAGCGGGTCTTGCTGCCCGGGCGGCCGATGTTCGAATGCATCGCCTCGTGGCTGGTGACGTAGCCGCCGACCGCGAAAATCGTCGACAGCACGAAGGCGAGCGGCAGGTTGAGCCAGCCCATAATCGCGAGGGGGAAGAAACTCAGCCAGATCGCGTAGCATGTGAAGGCGAACGCGGGGTAGAGCCACATCCGCCCGCCTTCGAATTGACTGGCGATCGCGCGCTCTTCCTTGAGCAGCGCGACGCGGGTGTGGCGGTCGAGCGAGGCATCGCCGGTCAGCGGGATCGCCGGTGCATCGCCCTGCGCAGGCGTATCGGTCAGGCCGATTTCGCGATCGATATCCGGCGCTGCCCCCAGCCCCTCTGTCACACCCAGCGCCCCCTCAGCGTGGCATAGAAGCCCCATGGCGCGCCGATCAGCAGGCCGAACGCGATCGGGGCCATGCCCAGCGGCGGCTCCCATCCCCAATAGACCATCGTCTGCGCAATCAGCGGCGCGATGAAGCCGATGCCGAACAGAAACGGCATGATCTTGAACAGCGTCTGGAGCGCGCTCTGCATGGCCGTTTACTTAATCTTAAGCACGATTTGCCGCAAGACTGCGCGACATATCGTTTCGCGGCCGTTGCATTCCGGGGCAATTTCCGGTTCGGCGCACAATGTGCGCGAGGCCCTTGCGCACCGCGCCCACCCCCTTATACCCCCAAGCCGTGTCCGGCCCTGCGCAAGCGGGGCCGTTCGCCAAAGGGACAACATCAGGGAAGAGGGGATTCGCGCGTGAATCTAGTCGCGATCGCAATCGTGCTGGGGCTGCTGGCCATCGTCTATGGCTTCGTCACCAGCCGCCAGGTGCTCGGCGCAGCCGCCGGCAATGCCAAGATGCAGGAAATCGCCGGGGCCATCCAGGAAGGCGCGCAAGCCTATCTGAGCCGCCAGTACACCACGATCGGCATAGTCGGCGTGGTCGTGGCGGTGATCGTCGGGATCTTTCTCGGGCCGGTTTCGGCCACGGGCTTCGTGATCGGCGCGATCCTCTCGGGCGTGGCGGGCTTCATCGGGATGAACATCTCGGTCCGCTCGAACGTGCGGACCGCCGCAGCGGCGCAGACCGGGCTGCAGCAGGGCCTCACCCTCGCGTTCCGCGCGGGCGCGATCACCGGCATGCTCGTCGCCGGCCTCGCGCTGCTCGCGATCGCAGTGTTCTTCTACGTGCTGATCGGCCCAATGGGCTACGCGCCGAACGACCGGATCGTGATCGATGCGCTCGTCGCGCTCGCCTTCGGCGCCTCGCTGATCTCGATCTTCGCGCGTCTAGGCGGCGGCATCTTCACCAAGGCGGCCGACGTCGGCGCCGACCTCGTCGGCAAGGTCGAGGCGGGCATTCCCGAGGATGATCCGCGCAACCCCGCGGTGATCGCGGACAACGTGGGCGACAACGTCGGCGACTGCGCCGGCATGGCGGCCGACCTGTTCGAGACTTACGTCGTGACCGTCGGCGCCACCATGGTGCTGACCGCGCTGCTGCTTTCGGGCGCGGGCGACCTGCTGCTGCCGCTGATGGCGCTGCCGCTGCTGATCGGCGGCGCGTGTATCGTGACCTCGATCATCGGCACATACTTCGTCCGCCTGGGCGGAGGAACCAACGTCATGGGCGCGATGTACAAGGGTTTCCTCGTCACCGCGGTGCTCTCGATCCCGGCGATCTGGTTCGCCACCACCTACGCGCTCGGCGACATGAACGCGGTGATCAGCGCGGGGACCGACTTGGCGCCGTTTACCGGCATGGACCTGTTCTGGTGTTCGATGCTCGGCCTCGTAATCACCGGCCTGATCATCTGGATCACCGAGTACTACACAGGGACCAATTACCGCCCCGTTCGCTCGATCGCCAAGGCCTCGGAGACCGGCCACGGCACCAACGTGATCCAGGGCCTCGCGATCAGCCTGGAATCGACCGCGCTGCCCACGATCGTGATCGTCGCGGGCATCATCGGTGCCTTCCAGCTCGCCGGACTGATGGGCATCGCCTACGCTGCGACCGCCATGCTCGCGCTCGCCGGAATGGTCGTCGCGCTCGACGCCTATGGCCCCGTCACCGACAACGCCGGCGGCATCGCCGAGATGGCCGGCCTCGACGACGCAGTGCGCGAGAAGACCGACGCGCTCGACGCGGTGGGCAACACCACCAAGGCGGTGACCAAGGGCTACGCGATCGGATCGGCTGGCCTTGCCGCGCTGGTGCTGTTCGCCGCCTATACCACCGATCTGACCGAGTTCTTCCCGGACGCCGACGTCGATTTCAGCCTCGAGAACCCCTACGTGATCGTCGGCCTGCTGCTCGGCGCGCTGCTGCCCTACCTGTTCGGCGCGATGGGTATGACCGCAGTCGGCCGCGCGGCGGGCGACGTGGTCAAGGACGTGCGCGACCAGTTCGCGGCGGACAAGGGCATCATGGCCGGCACCAGCCGCCCGAACTACGCCCGCACGGTCGACCTCGTGACCAAGGCCGCGATCAAGGAGATGATCGTGCCCTCGCTGCTGCCGGTGCTCGCGCCGATCGTGGTCTACTTCGTGATCACCATGATCGCGGGGCAGGAGAACGGCTTCGCCGCGCTCGGCGCGCTGCTCCTCGGCGTGATCGTCGGCGGGCTGTTCGTCGCGATCTCGATGACCGCCGGCGGCGGCGCGTGGGACAACGCGAAGAAGTACATCGAGGACGGCAACCACGGCGGTAAAGGCTCCGAGGCGCACAAGGCCGCGGTGACCGGCGACACGGTCGGCGATCCGTACAAGGACACCGCCGGCCCCGCGGTGAACCCGATGATCAAGATCACCAACATCGTCGCGCTGCTGCTGCTCGCGGCGCTGGCCGCGGGCTGACGGCCGCTGCCTTGATCGCACTCCGGGGCGCGGGACCAGGCGGTTCCGCGCCCCGTTTCGTTAAGCCTTCTTCAGCACTCGCCTGCTAGCCCGCAGTGGCGGCACCATCAGCCGCGGATTGCGAAGGTTAACGCGTGGCCAGCGCACCCGTCGAACGCAGCGATATGGCGGTGGCGCCGAGCGCCGGTGCGTCTGCACGCGGGGCGGGATTCGCGCTGTCCAGCCGGCGCGAGTTCGAGAACGATGCTGCGCTGCTCGAATGGGATGATCTCGCGCGTTCGGCGAGCGAGCCCAATCCGTTCTACGAAAGCTGGAACCTCCTGCCCGCCCTCACCGCGTTTGCGCGATCCGGCAGCGTCGATCTCGCGGTGCTCAGCTTCGATGGCGTCCTCTGCGGGCTGATGCCCCTTGCCCGGCCCGCGAGCTACTACGGCTATCCGATCCCGAATCTCGGTAACTGGAGCCACGACAACCTGTTCGTCGGCAGCCCGCTCGTGCGGCGTGGATGCGAGCACCTCTTCTGGCGTGAGCTGTTCGCCTGGGCCGACCGCCATCCGCGCGGCGCGCTGTTTCTGCACCTCGATCGGCTGGCCGAAGGGGGACCGTTGCTAGCAGCTCTAGCGCAAGTCGCCGACCAAGGGGCACGCGAATGGGCCGTAGTTCATCGCGAGGAACGCGCGCTGCTGCGGTCCGAGCTCGAGGCCGAAGCCTACTTCGAAGCTTCGATCGGCGGCAAGAAGCGCAAGGAGCTGCGCCGCCAGCACAAACGGCTGTCCGAAGAAGGCGAACTCCGATTCGAACGGCAACGCGACACTGCCGGGCTCGACCGCTGGACGCAGGATTTCCTCGCTCTGGAACGGGCGGGTTGGAAAGGACGCAACCGCTCCGCGCTGGCGAACGACCCTCGAACCGGGGGCTGGTTCGCACAGACCATGCACGGCGCCGCGGCGCATGGCAGGCTCGAACGGCTAGCGCTTTCGCTCGATGGCCAGCCGATCGCGATGCTGGCCAACTTCCTCGCACCGCCGGGCGCGTTCAGCTTCAAGACCGCGTTCGACGAGCGTTACGCGCGCTTCTCGCCCGGCGTATTGCTCCAGCGCGAAAACCTCGACCTGCTCGCCCGAGGCGAGATCCAGTGGTGCGACAGCTGTGCTGCGGCGGACCATCCGATGATCGAACGTATCTGGCGGGAAAAGCGCGCAATGGTGCGGATCAACGTCGCGATCGGTGGATCGCTGCGCCGCAAGCTGTTCCGTCAGGTTCTGCGTGCCGAACTGCGCAAGCAAGCGAAAGAGGGTTAGATATGGGCGTGCATTCCGCCATCGAGCCTTGCGCAGTATCCGTGTTCGACACCGCGGCGCGCGCCACGTTCGCCGCGAATTATCCAGAGACGCCGCACGTCCTGCGCCACGCGCTGGCCGAACACCAGTTGCTGACGCTGGATGCGCTGGCTGGCCTTGCCGGGCGGCTGCCCGAGCGTTCGATCGAATACAACCGGGGCGATCTCCCGATCGGCGTCGACGGGAAGCCCGGCGGCACTGGGCTGTCGATCGAAGACACCATCCGCCACATCGCGCGCAGTAATAGCTGGGCGGTGCTCAAGAACGTCGAACAGGTGCCCGAATACAAGGCGCTACTGCTGTCGCTGCTCGGCGAGGTCAGGCCCGAGATCGAGGCGAAGACCGGCGCTATGCTGCGCCCGCAGGCATTCGTGTTCATTTCCAGCCCGAACGCAGTCACCCCCTATCATTTCGACCCCGAGCACAACATCCTGCTCCAGCTCGTCGGCCGCAAGACGATGACGCAATTTCCGGCGGGCGACCCGACCTTCGCGCCCGATACGATCCACGAATCCTACCACTCAGGCGGTGCGCGCGAGTTGAGCTGGCGCGAGGAGCTGACTGCCGGTGGCCGCGAATTCGCGCTCGGCCCGGGCGAGGCGGTCTACGTGCCGGTGATGGCGCCGCACTTCGTCCGCAATGGGCCGGAAAGCTCGATCTCGCTCTCGATCACCTGGCGCAGCGACTGGAGCTTTGCCGAAGCCGATGCGCGCGGGCTCAACCGCCTCATGCGCCGCGCTGGGCTGGCTCCCGCCGCGCCAGGCCGCTGGCCGGCCTCGAACCGGCCCAAGGCGCTCGCCTTCCGCGCGTTGCGCAGGCTGGGTATCGGCGATTGACCGCGGTCTTGCTGCACCGCAATACGCGCAGCATGACCGACCAGCCCAGTCCCGCAAGCCTCGTCGCCGATCTGGTGAATCTGCTCACCGTGGAGCGGCAGGAGGAATTCGCCTTTACCGGCCGCCCGCAGAAGAATGGCGTGGGGCGCGTGTTCGGCGGGCAGGTAATCGCGCAGGCGCTCCAGGCGGCGCAACTCACAGCGCCCGAGGGCATGGCGGCGCATTCGCTGCACGCCTATTTCCTGCGCGGCGGTCGCGAGGGGCCGGCGATCGACTATCGCGTGGCGGCGGACTTCGACGGCCGCAGCTTCGCCAACCGGCGGGTCGTCGCGAGCCAGGCCAATGATGACGGTGAAAGCACGCCGATCCTCAACCTCACCGCCAGCTTCCAGCGCCCCGAGGATGGGATGGCGCACGACGATTATGCGATGCCCGATGTCGCCCCGCCCGAAAATCTGGCGCCCGACATGGAGCAGCGGCGCAAGTTTCTCGCCGCGATTGGGGACATCGGCGAGGCGCAGCGCGCGCTGATGACGCGCCCGCGGCCGATCGAGATGCGCACGGTCGACAGCCTGCACTGGATGAACAGCGACCCGCGTCCGCCGCAGGCGCACTCGTGGTTTCGCACGGTCGCACCGCTGCCCGACGATCCCGCGCTGCATCGCGCGGTGATCGCCTATGCCAGCGACTACACGCTGCTCGGCACCAGCGCGCTGCCGCACGGGCTGAGCTGGGCGCGCGGCGAGCTGGCGGGCGCGAGCCTCGACCACGCGCTCTGGTTCCACCGCGAGGCGCGAGCCGACGAGTGGCTGCTCTACGCCACCGACAGCCCGTGGAGCGGCGGCGGCCGCGGCTTCAACCGCGGCCGCATCTTCGACCGCGAGGGACGGCTGGTCGCGAGCGTCGCGCAGGAAGGGATGATGCGGCGGCGGATCAAGTCGCCGGCCTGATCGCGCCGATTCGTTCAGGTTGCAGCCTCATATTCTGACGTTTTTGGCGCTAGTTGATGAAACACATGCACATGCCCCTTCATAAGGAAAGGCGCGCGCCAAGGCTGCCGCTCTCTACCGTAGAAAGAGCCATGCGAAGCTAGCATGGCTGGCGTGGTGTAGGAAAACGTAACGTCGTGTGCCGGATGCGCCGCCGATCATTTCAGCAGCTCGCTCCCGCTTCAGGCATAAAAAAAGGCCTCGAAAGAGGCCTTTTCGTTATCGGAATTTGATGGCTCTCAATTGAACAGCCATTCATAAAACCAAGACCAGCCCATGGGTTCTCTCCTGTTGCAAAGTCTGCAGCAGGAGACGTACGTTAACCATTCTTGTTTGTAAACTGTTAACCAAACTGGTCGCGCAATAGCGGGCTATCCCTTTGTAAGGTCAAAATTTCCTGAAGCTGGCTCAACGCCATGGGGCGGGCGATGTAGTAGCCTTGGCCGAGATCGCAGCCCATTTGGCGCAATCGTTGGTAAGTCTCGCGATCCTCGATTCCCTCCGCCACCGAAATCAGGCCTGCATCGCGAGCAAGGCGAATAACATTGGCCACGATCGCATGGGCAGTCTCCGAGCGATCGATGTCGCGGACGAACATCTGGTCGATCTTGATCTCGTCGAACGGCAGCTCGAACATGGCTTCAAGGTTGGCGCTGGCCACTCCGAAATCGTCCATCGAGAAGGTCACGCCCAAGCGCTTGATCTGCTCGAACACGCCGCGCGCCGCCGGAAAGTCTTCGATACGTGCGGTTTCGGTCACCTCGATCGTCAGCTTGGCGGGGTCGATGGAATGGATCGCGAGGTTCTTCTCGATCATCTCGGCGATCCTGCTGTCGACGAACTGAATCGCCGAGACGTTGACCGACATTCGTGGCTCGTGATCGCAGACGCGCAGCGCTTCTACCGCATCCAGGCTCTTCGCCAAAACACGCTTGGTCAACTCGTCGAGCCGGCCGACACGCTCGCATTGCAGAATAAAGCGCGATGGCGGGATTTCGCCGCGCTCTTCATCGACCCAGCGCGCCAGTGCCTCCACGCCAACGATGCGTCCATCGCGCAAGTCGACCTGCGGCTGGAGCTTGATCGAAATCCGATCTTCGGACAGCGCGCTTTCAAGGCGTGCCTGGAGCGAATAATCCCATTCCTCGCTATCGGCGGCGAAGTCCGAGATGATGAACACCGGCCGATAGGCTTCACGCGCCTGATCGGATGCCGAGATTGCCGCACTCAGCCGGCTCGAGACCGGCTTTTCGGGCGACTGATCGACGCCCATCGTCATCGACACATCGAGCACGCGTTGCGAGACGGTTATCGATTGCGACGCTATCGCGCGCAATCCTTCGAGGTGCTCCTCCAGATCATGATACTCTCCGCCCCTCAGGATGAAGGCGAAGTATTTGCCGCCATCGTAGTAGATCGTCGTACGGCTATCGCCGAGCGAGAGGCGCGACGATAGCTGCCGCAAATAGCGCCCCTGGTCAGTTCGGCTCAGGGTTGCAAAAACGGCATCGAGGCGGGCAATCTTGGCCACGACGATCGATGACTTGGTGGCGATATGGTCACCGAAGTCGCGTTGCAAGGCGCTGAAGTTGGGCAATCGACTCCGAGGTTCGACGAACAGGTGGCGCCGCTTGAAGTTCACCGTCGACCGCAGTCCGGCAAAAACTATCATCATAGTCAGAACTTCGCTGTAGAGCGTGCGAACCCCAAAGTATGCTGCCGTTATAGCGGCCGCGATCAGCGCGATTGCCCAAATGAAATAGAAAGGTCGTCGGTAACGCGGCCTGCGCAAGAGCATTATACCCGCGACAAGACTGATTCCGAAGCCTGCGACCATCCACGGCCAAAACAAGCTCTGCCCCGCCCCGCGGAGAGCGGTTTCGGCGGCGATAACGTGAACCAAGCTCGAAGGCCCGAAACCCTGACTGGGAATTTTCACGATCCGCGCTTCGGTGCCCGATGGGCCGAGCAGGACAGTCTTTCCGGCCAAGTCAACGTTCGCGCTGTAAGCGTCGACGCTGAGCTGGCCGAAATCGTATCGCGGCACTGTGCCAAGATCGATCGAATAGTCGGGGAAGATCGTGTCGTTCGAACTGGCGTTGCCTGCGAGCGCGGTCCACAGCGACGGGAGTTCGCTTCCCCCACTCTCGTGGCTTGGATCGATCATCCAGACGTAGCCCAAGAAGTCGGTCAGGTAGTCGCTACTCACGACCTGCATGCCCGATTCAAAGAACGGATCGTTCCCTTGGGAGGGTCGGCCGGCAACAACATCCCGCCGCTCAGCCCGGGTGAGCACCACCTTATCCTCAAGTCGCAGGAGTACATTGTGCAGCTCGGCATCGAGCGCCGCACTGGAACTGCGGCGGACCGGCGTATCCAGGTAAATTCGCTCCACCCCAGATGCTTCGAGCTGGCGAAGCGCCATAATAAGCTGTTGGTTTTCTGCGGTACTGGCGTCGGAGGCAGGCGCCTTTTCCACCTCCATGAACACGATCTCGCCGCTGGCTGAGCGGTCGAACAGCTTAGATTGAGCCGACCACACCCCCATATCGATCGGCCGCAGAATCGTCATCACGCCCATCAACACCGCCAGGCCAATGGCGATGGCGGCGTGGCGCAACCTTTCGGATGCAAACAGTTTTCGTGCCAGTGGCAGCAACGCGGGGTCCCTCGATCAGCGGTTTTCCTAGCCGAACATCGTAAAGATGATGTTTCCAAAACCCGCCGAAGGCTGGCCCCTTGACGTCACCGGCGAGGGCCAGAGCACCGATTTGCTCGCCGTCGCACGTTACCCGCTCGGGTGGTAGAAGTCGTAGATCTTCCGCGCCACGCCGGCGCTGATGCCGGGGGTGCGCTTGAGATCGTCGAGCGCCGCCGCGCGGACTTTGCCGGCGGTGCCGAAGTGCAGCAGCAGCGCGCGCTTGCGGCTCGGGCCGATGCCGGGGATCTCGTCGAGCGGCGAGGCGCTGATCGCGCGGCTGCGCTTGGCGCGGTGCGCGCCGATGGCGAAGCGGTGGACCTCGTCGCGCAGCGTCTGGAGATGGAACAGCAGCGGCGAATTGGTCGGCAAGGTCTTCTCGCGCCCGTCGGGAAAGTGGAACACCTCGCGCCCCTCGCGCCCGTGGTGCGGGCCCTTGGCGATCGCGATCAGCGGCACGTCCTCGATCCCGAGCTCCTCGAGCGCGTCCTTCACGCTCGACATCTGGCCCTTGCCGCCGTCGATCAGCACCAGATCGGGCCAGGCGTCGCCGTCCCGGTCGGGGTCTTCCTCGAGCGCGCGCGCGAAGCGGCGGGTCATCACCTCGCGCATCATGCCGAAGTCGTCGTCGGTCTGCGCGTGCTTGATGTTGAACTTGCGGTACTGGTTCTTGAGGAACCCTTCCGGCCCGGCGACGACCATCGCACCGACCGCCTTGGCGCCCTGGATATGGCTGTTGTCGTAGATCTCGATCCGCCGCGGCGGCTCGGGCAGCTCGAGAAACTCGGCCAGCTCGCGGTTGATCCGGGCACGGGTGCCGCTTTCGGCCAGCCGCCGGTCAAGCGCTTCGACCGCGTTGCGGCTCGCCTGCGCCATCAGCCGGCGGCGGTCGCCGCGCTGGGGCACGCTGATCTCGACGCGATGCCCGGCGGCCTCGCACAGCGCCTCTGCCAGCAGCGCCTGTTCGGGCAGCCCGCGGTCGACCAGCACGGTGCGCGGCGGGGGCACTTCCTCGTAGAATTGCGCGAGCACGTCGGCGAGCACCTGCGCGTCGTCGATATCCTGTGTGTGCGTAGGGAAGAAGGCGCGGTGGCCCCAGTTCTGGCCGCCGCGCACGAAGAACGCCTGGATCCCGACCTGCCCGCCCTTAGCCGCGAGCGCGAAGACGTCGGCGTCGCCCACCCCCGCCGCGTTGACCGCCTGGCTGCCCTGGATCGCGGTTGCGGCGCGCAGCCGGTCGCGCAGCATTGCGGCGCGCTCGAAGTCGAGATCGGCGGCGGCCTGCGCCATCTGCGTCTCGATCTTCTTCTGCACCGCGCCCGACTTACCGGTGAGGAAGTCCCGCGTTTCCTGCACCAGCTCGGCGTAGTCGTCTTCGCCGATGCGCCCGACGCACGGCGCCGAGCAGCGCTTGATCTGGTAGAGCAGGCACGGCCGGTCGCGGCGGCTGAAAAAGCTGTCTGTGCAGGACCTTAGCAGGAACAGCTTTTGCAGCGCGTTAATCGTGGTGTTGACCGATCCCGCGCTGGCGAAGGGACCGTAGTAATTGCCCTTCGCGCGCCGAGCGCCGCGGTGCTTCATGATGCGGGGAAATTCATGATCGGACCGCAAGAGGATGAAAGGAAACGATTTGTCGTCACGCAGCAGGACGTTGTACGGCGGCCGGAAGCGCTTGATCAGCTGCGCCTCGAGCAGCAGCGCCTCGGCCTCCGAATTGGTGGTGACGATCTCCATCGCACGCGTCTGGCTGATCATGCGCTGGAGGCGGTTCGAGAGGTTCGCGACCTGGGTGTAGTTCGCGACGCGGTTCTTCAGCGCGCGCGCCTTGCCGACGTAGAGTACGTCGCCGCGCGCATCGAGCATGCGATAGACCCCGGGCTTGGGCCGCAGCGTCTTCACCGTGTCGCGGATCGCCGCGATTCCGGCGTCGAGATCGGGCTGGCTCGATCCTTTGACCGTGAAGGTCGCGCGCTCCTCGTGGAAGCGCTCGGCGCCTCTCGGATCGGGCGGGGTTCCAGCGGGCGTGCGCGACATGCCAGCCGACATAGTCGCTGCGCCGCAAATGGGAAC
>CAMPIX010000017.1 GCA_946886565.1 uncultured Altererythrobacter sp. | reverse complement strand
AGGCCTGCCAGTGGACCGGCTGCTAACCGAAACCGACGGTCCGTTCGTGGAGATTCAGGGCGAACCTGTGCGGCCGCCCTCGGTGGCTAACACTGTAGCCGGGCTCGCGGATACGCTAGGAATGGAAGGGTCCGTTCTCGAGAAGAAGATACTCTCCAACCTACGATCGCTCGTGAGCGCTGCCTGAGACCGCGTTGTGCTCCCATTTCGGACGAGCATTGAGGTTCGCCCGTTTCTCGACGCCTTTCCGAGTCACGAGCGAAGGATTATCGCCGAGTATCCTGAGAATGGGAGCCGTCAATTCCCATCTGGATTGGTCGATGTCTGGTGATGGATGGAAAACGGCGCGAGCTCTTGCCGCCGGTTGTTGTTCGCTTCGATGGCCTGTTCGATGACGGCGATGGCCTCCACGTCCGTAAGCGGTCGATCGTGGGATCCCATCGTGTATTTGGGCTTCACGAGGGCGCTACCTCGTCGATAAACGGGGCGTAGCTGGCCCAGTCCATCGCCGAATGCCTGCGCAAGCACCCTCTGCATCGAGTCCTTGGCAGGCGGAACTTCCAATCCAGGTCGGTCGGATAGGATGGGCATGGCGGCGGTTCGATCACCTGAGCTCAGGAGCAGTTCCCGCGGCTCGCCATCATAAGTCGCTTGGTCGAAAAGGTCGCTAAGCGCCTGGACGACCGAGGGCGGCGCATCGCGGCCTAAGGAAATCGAATAGCTGACAATGATCCGCTCGGGCAACGCAGCCACCGCGAGCAGGCATGGCATCGAGTTGGCGACGCTTTCCGCCATGGGCAGATGGAACCACATCCTCCCGATGACCAGGCACGGGGAGCCGTCGAACCGGAGATCGCCCTCGCGTCGCGCCGCCAAGATGTAATTGTAGATGGTCGGTCGCGAAGGTGGATCGATGCCTTCGGCCTTGCAGACGCTTTCGATGTCCGGCGCGACATTGCTGATTTCCGCTCCGATTCCGACCTCGCGGATGACTTCGAGCGCGATCTGTTTCGCCTTGGTGTCGATTCCGTAATCCCTTCTCGTCGGTCCCGTCCGTGACTTTACCAGCATCGCTGGATCGCGATGATCACGCCAAGCATGCGTCAGGCGCATGAACTGCCAGCGCGTCAGGCCTAGTTTCTCTGCAGCCGCCTGGGTCCGCTCTCCGCTTGGCCCCTCGATGGCAAGATAGTCTTCGATGACGCCGATCCTGCGACGCGCCTCAGCTAGGCGCGTCGGTTCGACGCCGGAAAAGTCCGGTTCGTTCATGGTGTTCACCTTCTGGTTTTATCTGGTTGGGAAGCCCGTGATGCGGGCATGATGCTCGAGCGCTGTTCTGAAGTGTCGACCGTGTTCCGACCCCCGACCAAGCGACGATCGACCGACCGGATTCCCTGGGATTGGCTTCAACTCTTCGTGAACCCCGACGCACTTATAGGGGGCTCATGACAAACGAAGCTGATTCGCTGGGGCAGGCTTTCGGGAAACCGGTCGCCTTGGTTGCCCGACCGACATTCGCCGGACCGCCAGCACGCACCTATTTGTGCGATGCAGGTTGTCGCCCCAATCCCGGAAGCCACCTGCCCGTGGTCTGGGATGGCGAAAAGTTCGTGAAAACTGTCCCGGTCGAAGGGACCAACCACCGCGCCTCGTATCATGCAGTGCAAGCTGCCTTGAAGGATGCCGGCAAGCGCAAGGCGGACCGGATCGAACTGCGGGTGACTTCCGACCTGGTCTTCCGGCAGCTCACGACAGGAGGGTATTGCCGGAACGTCGACCTTGAACAGCTGCGAGATCTTGCCTTGACCCTTGCTGATAGGGTTTCACCGGTCCGCCTGGTTCGTGTGGAGGAGCCGTTCGTCTTGGGAGGAGCGATATTCGCGACGCGAGACCGGCTGCGTGATCACATGTTCGCCGTCATGAGCAAGACCGTTTGATCCGGTTCTCCTCGGCGGCGCGGTCTCTTGCGGTGCGCGCCTTCACCATTCTGATTTCAGCGTCGATGCGCGCGGAGAAGGAGCCATCGTTGATCTCCCGCGGCTCGACCACGAGCGCGAGCTCGAACATGCCTGGGTTCTTTATCGGCAGGGCGAAGCTCTCGAGCCAGCGGCCTGGCCCCGTGCTTGTCGCGGTGTAGCTTGATGCGAGGATGGAGGCGAAACGCACCAAGCTCGTCAGATCGAGGGGATCTCCCCAACCGGTGATGAGTTCGCCTGCCGGTTTGGGAGGTGCCAGAAGCAGTTCGCCATTCGTTCCCCGTCCTTTAACCTCGTAGATGGTGTAGCGTGCGTGGAAGAAGCCCATCGGTAAGTGAACACCGGGAAGAAGAGCCATGGCTTCGTCGTCGTTTTCGGTATCCCCCAATCCCCGCAACCGGCTCGCGAACGCCTGAAGCTCCTGCATGTCGTATTCGACAGCGCAATCGGCAGCTTGCTCGACAAGGTCATCCATCGCAAGGTTCATCTTTTCTGCGATACTGATCATATTTTTTCCTTCTAATTCAATTTCTCTCTCTCGCTCTCCCGTCACTTGTTATTGCGGGGTTTTTTCACACCTCATCGATAACCGAAGGCTGCGACGCCAAGATCGCTCCGGGCGACTTACGACCCAGATCATCTGGATGGTCTGCGGCCCGGGGCATGACGGGGCTTTCGATCCCGGGCGTCTGGTCGACCTACCGAAGATTGAACGGGGTGCTCGTCTCGAAAACGCAGATTGCCACCATGCCCGTGTTGCTCGTCACGTTCGTTGTAGGCTATTTCTACATCGCCGGTCATGGCCCCGCCGAATCCATGACGAGCTTGTCGACTTCCGCGTTCGCTTCGGCCCCTCAAGCGGCAGACATATCTGCGTGAAGCGCGTTCCCTTGTGTTTCGATATGCTCCCGACATTTCAGAATGCCCCACTACACGCCCCCCCCTTCGTGAAGTCCATAGCGACAGCGGGGTCGTTCCAAATCGACTTTCGATATCGAAGCTGCTAGCGGCTATCTCGCGATAGTTTGGGAGATTCGCGATGCATACCTATAAGCTGGTCGTTACCGCTATTTTGGTGGCAGGGTGCACCCCGGCTTCCGATAAGCCTTCAGGGGACCTGAAGCCGAACGACTGGCTGCTCGCCGCGGAAGACGAAGAGGCCCGCAACCGGCTTATCCAACAGCAGTTCCGAGGCTTCGACCAGCCGATGTGGGAGGTCGGGGAGCGCTATGCGCGCTTGCACGAAGCGCTCGAGCGGCAGAACACCAATCTCGCGGTCTACCATTGGGAGAAGATCAGGACTTCGATCGAGAACGGTATCGCGAAGCGGCCAGCCCGACGTGTTAACGCCGAGCAGTTCCTGCTGAACGACACTTGGCAGGAGGTGGATGCGGACCTGCGCTCCGGCGAACCCGCCCGCGCCTGGCGGGGGTTCGAGCGCGTGAAGGCGGCCTGTGCCGCGTGCCATCAAGCGGAGGACGTCGCCTACATGAACAACCAGCCCGTGTTCGATTTGGCCGCCCCTCAGGACGAAACGCGGTGACAGCGCAACCGGCACAGCTGCTGAAGCGGGAACTCGGGATTGGCGGGGCCACCATGATGGGGCTCGGTTCCATGGTCGGCACCGGCGTTTTCGTGAGCATTGGCATCGCCGCCGGAGTCGCGGGCCCTACCGTCATCCTGGCCATCGTGATCGCGGCGGCGGTGGCGACCTGCAACGCGCTGTCGAGCGCCCAGCTTGCCGCGAGTCACGCGGTCAGTGGTGGCACCTACGAATATGGCTATCGCTATCTGAACCCGGCGCTGGGCTTCACTGCTGGCTGGATGTTTTTGTGCGCCAAGACCGCTTCGGCGGCGACGGCTGCATTGGGCTTCGGAGGCTATCTCCTGCGACTGATCGGGGCGGACCTCGTCCTAATGCCGTGGCTGGCAGTTGGCGCGGTCGTGTTGTTCACATTGCTCGTGCTGGGCGGTATCCGTCGCTCGAGCTGGATGAACATCCTCATCGTTACAATCACCCTGACCGCGCTCGGAGCGTTCGTCCTGTTCGGCCTGCCCACAGCCATCGAGGGAGGCGCCGAGAATCTCACGCCTATCCTTCCGGGGAATAAGCCAGGAGGTCTTCAGGCCTTCCTCTATGCCACCGCGCTGATGTTCGTCGCCTATACCGGATATGGACGGATCGCGACGCTCGGCGAGGAGGTGAAGGAACCCAGGCGCACCATTCCCAAGGCGATCATCGTAACGTTAATCGTGACCGCCATCCTCTATATTCTCGTTGCCGTCGTCGCGATCGGCAGTTTCGGCGCGGACCGCTTCGCCGATGCGCCGGGGGCGCAGGCAACACCCCTGCAACTCGCCGCTCGCGCCATGGATCGGCCGTGGCTGGCGGGTCTCGTTGCTGTCGGCGCCGTCACCGCCATGCTTGGCGTCCTCCTCAATCTTATCATCGGGTTGTCACGGGTCGTGCTGGCTATGGGGCGGCAGGGCGACCTGCCGCCGTTGTTCGCTCGCCTGAGCCGGGACGGAACGGCGCCGGCTGCGGCAGTTATACTCGTCGGAGCGATAGTCGCGGGTCTGGCCTTGATCGGCAGCGTGGAGACCACTTGGGCATTCAGCGCCTTCACCGTGCTCATCTACTACGCGATCACGAACCTGGCAGCGTTGCGGCTCCCGCGCGAGCAAAGACTGTTTCCGACCTGGGTAGCCGTCGCGGGACTAGCCGCCTGTCTCTTCCTCGCATTCTGGGTGCCGGTAGCGATCTGGGCGCTGGGCCTTGGCCTTATTGCCATCGGCCTACTATTCAAGGCGTTCGCGCCCCGACTTTGGAAAACACCGACAGGAGCAGAAGCGAAATGAAGAACAGCTGGTGGCTATCGCCCGGTGAGGCGACATGGTCGATTTTTGTCCGACTCTCGCTGGCCGGGGTGTTCATCCCGGAGGGTCTCCAGAAGCTGACCCACGCCGACATACTGGGAGCGGGGCGGTTTACGGGTATCGGGATTCCTTATCCGGAGTTTTTCGGACCTCTGGTGGGGGTTCTCGAGTTGCTGGCCGGAATCATGTTTCTGGTGGGCTACGCGTCTCGCGCTGCGGCCGTGCCAATCATCGTGATCATGATCGTCGCGATCCTCTCGACCAAGATCCCGATCCTCCTCGGTCGCGAATGGTGGATGTTCAGCCTCCGCGAACTCGACCGCTACGGCTTCCTGAGCTTCACGCATGAAACCCGCACCGACTGGGCGATGTTGATGGGAGCGATCTTCATGTTGCTGTCAGGGTCGGGACGATGGTCGCTCGACGAGCGACTGTCGCACGGCAATAGTAACCCGTCTCGACCAGTCACCACCGAAGTTTGACCCAATTGGTGGTCGGGTGCGTTACTCGACCACCTCACGAAAGAGTTCGCGAAGCTTTTCTCGGCCGAGCTCGAGCGCTTCGCGACCTTGGTCCGTGGCGATGTAGACGCGCCGAAACGTCCGTCCGTCCCGCTCTTTTCGCGAGCTCAGATACCCCTTCTTCTCGAGCGAATGAAGCATCGGGTAGAGCGTCCCGGCGCTCATCCGATAGCCGTGATGCGCTAGTTCCTCGATCATCCACTGGCCATAGATATCGCCTTCGGATGCATGGTGCAGAACATGAAGGCGAATGAAGCCGGCAAGGATCTCCTGATGTTCCATGGCCGATAATGCTAGCGTATTGCGCGATGCAATGCAGCTACAGAGTAGGACTTCGTAACGATTGCACGCCTGAAGCTTCCGGCAATCGCCGTTGAGGATACCTTTTGCCCAGACCGCGATTGAGTCGTTACGTTGCTGAACGTAACGCGGTCGCGGGCATGTCCTGTCCGAGATCAATGACCTTCCCGGCTTCCTTGCGCTCCGAGTAGCGGTCGACCAACCGTTCGGAGTGCGGCCGCAGCAGCACCGTGAAGCGGACGAGTTCCTCCATCACGTCCACGATGCGGTCGTAGAGCGGCGAAGGCTTCATACGGCCGGCATCGTCGAACTCCTCGTATGCCTTGGGCACGCTGGACTGGTTAGGGATCGTAAACATGCGCATCCAGCGACCAAGCAGGCGCAGGGTGTTGACCGTGTTGAAGGACTGCGAGCCGGCCGAGACCTGCATGACCGCCAGCGTCCGTCCCTGGGTTGGCCGCATGCCGCCGATGCTGAGCGGCAGGTGATCGATCTGGGTCTTCATTATGCCCGTGATCTGGCCGTGCCTTTCGGGGCTGCACCACACCATGCCCTCGGACCAGAAGGCGTGCTCGCGCAATTGGTGCACGGCGGGATGGTCATCCCCTCCGACCTGATCGGGCAGCGGCAGGTCGGAGGGATCGAAGATGCGTGTCTCCGCCCCAAATAACTGGAGCAATCGCGCGGCTTCCTCGACCGCGAGCCGCGAGTAGGAGCGCTCGCGCAGGGAGCCGTAGAGCAGCAGGATACGCGGCGGTCGCTGGTCGGCACCGAGACCTTCGGCAGGGCGGGCATGGAGGAAGGCGGGGTCAAGCGCTGGAAAGCTGTCGGGATCGGGCAGAGGACGCAGACGGGACAAGGAAATTCTCCGAATTCGGGTCGTCAGCCACGCGGGCCGAACAGGATGATGGCAGCGCCGGCGAGCACCACCGCTCCGCCGATGAAGTCCCACTTATCGGGCGTGGTGCCTTCAACGATCCACAACCACAGGAGCGACGCGGCAACATAGACCCCGCCATAGGCTGCGAAGGCGCGGCCTGCGGCGTCGGTCGGAACGAGAGTCAGCAGCCAGGCGAACAGGGCCAGCGACACGATCCCGGGCAGCAGCCACAGGGGGCTCTTCTCCAACCGCCACCAGCCCCAGAATGCGAAGCAACCGGCGATTTCGAATAGCGCCGCAAGCGGATAGACGAGGAACAGTTTCATGCGAGACTCAATCGGAGGGCGAGCGCTGCCAGGGTCACCAGCAGGATCGGCGTGGTCAGCGTGATCCCGACGCGGAAATAATAGCCCCAGCCGATCTTCACGCCCTTCTGGCCCAGAACATGCAGCCACAGCAGGGTCGCGAGCGAACCGATCGGCGTGATCTTCGGTCCCAGATCGCAGCCGATGACATTGGCGTAGATCATCGCTTCGCGAACCGGCCCGGTCGCGCCGGTGGCATCGATCGACAGCGCGCCGACGAGGACGGTCGGCATGTTGTTCATGCCCGAGGAAAGCACGGCGGACAGAATCCCCGTTCCGAAGGCCGCGCCCCATATGCCAGCCTCGGCGGAGCGCTCCAACAGTCCGGCGATCGCGGTGGTAAGCCCCGCATTGCTCATCCCGTAGACGACCAGATACATGCCGAGCGAGAAGATCACGACCTGCCAGGGGGCCTCGCGGATCACCTGACCGGTCGGGACGACACGGCCGCGGGCGGCGACAGCGATCAGCATGAGCGCGCCGACAGCTGCCACCGCACTGATCGGCACGCCTATCGGATCGAGAACGAAGAACCCGATCAGCAGCAGGGTCAGCACCACCCAGCCGGCGCGGAAGGTAGCCTGGTCATGGATTGCTTCTGCCGGAGCGCGCAGCTGGGTCACGTCGTAGCTGGCCGGAATGTCCTTGCGGAAGAACAGCAGCAGCGCTGCCAGCGTGGCCGCGATGGCGGCCAGATCGACCGGCACCATGACCAGCGCATACTCGCCGAACCCGATGTCGAAGAAGTCGGCCGAGACGATGTTGACGAGGTTCGACACGACCAGCGGCAGGCTAGCGGTATCGGCAATGAACCCTGCTGCCATGACGAAAGCCAGCGTTGCCTTGGCGTTGTATCCCAGCGCCCGCAGCATCGCGATCACGATCGGGGTCAGGATCAGCGCGGCGCCATCATTGGCGAAGATCGCCGAAACGCCTGCGCCGAGCAGCACCACGAGCACGAAGAGCACGCGCCCGTTCCCACGGCCCCACCGTGCGACGTGGAGCGCGGACCATTCGAAGAACCCGGCACGGTCGAGGATCAGGCTGATGAGAATGATCGCGACGAAAGCACCGGTCGCGTTCCAGATGATGTCCCACACCACTGGAATGTCGGCTAGCGAGATGACGCCGGTGGCGAGCGCCAGCAGTGCTCCGCCGATCGCGCTCCATCCGATGCCGAGCCCGCGCGGCTGCCAGATCACCAAGGTGATCGTGGCGATGAAAATTCCGATCGCAAGCAGCATCAAACGATACGCTGGCCGGTCTCGTCCACGACCTGCTCGCCGTCCTCCTTGGTGAAAGCGTCCAGCTGGGGGCTTGGCAGAATGTCGAGCACCGCCTCGGACGGACGGCACAGGCGGACACCGAGCGGCGAGACGACGAGCGGCCGGTTGATGAGGATCGGGTGCTCCATCATCGCGTCCACCAGCGCTGTATCGCTCAGGCTCTCATCGCCGAGCCCCAGTTCGGCAAAAGGCGTGCCCTTTTCGCGCAGAACCTCCCTCGGACTTAGCCCGGCGCGCTCGATCAGGCGTTCGAGCATGGCGCGCGAAGGCGGCGTCTTCAGATACTCGATAACATGCGGCTCGATCCCGGCATTGCGGATCATCGCCAGCGTGTTGCGCGAGGTGCCGCACTCGGGGTTGTGATAGATGACAATATCGGTGGTCATTCAGGATTCCTTGGCCTTAGCGCTCGCGCCTTCTTCGCGGCCGATGGCGGCCAATTTGCTGCGCACAGACATTTCGTCGATGCTCTGGAGCGGTAGCATCAGGAAGAGTTCGATGCGGCGTCTGAGATAGCTGAGCGCATCGACGAACGCCTGCCGCTGGCCATTGCCCTCGACCGCGGCGGGATCTTCTACGCCCCAGTGTGCGGTGAGCGGCTTGCCCGGCCACACCGGACAGCTCTCGCCCGCGGCGTTGTCGCAGACGGTGAAGATGAAATCGAACTCGGGTGCGCCGGGCTTGGTGAACTCGCTCCAATTCTTCGAGTGCAGGCCCTCGGTTGGATAACCGAAGCTATCGAGCACCTCGAGCGACATCGGGTGCACGTCGCCCTTGGGCTGGCTGCCTGCGCTGTAGGCACGGAAGCGACCTCCGCCCATCTTGTTCATCAACGCTTCGCCCAGGATTGAGCGGGCCGAATTGCCGGTGCAGAGGAACAGGACGTTGTAAGGTTGGTCAGTCACTGTCCGCTCCTTCAGCAGCAATGGGAGAGTTCGGCGACGAGCGGCTCGCAAAGCTCTGCGCGGCCGTCACAGCAATCCTTGGCGAGAAAGAGCATCAGGTCGCGCAGGACCTCGATGTTCGCGCGCTGGATCATCTGCCGCCCTCGCTTTTCAGGTATGACGAGGCCCGCGCCGACGAGGATCGCGAGGTGACTTGAGAAGGTGCTCTGGGTGAGACCCGAGGCGTCTACGAGCTGGCCTGTAGAGAGCCCGTCGGGCTCGCTGCGCACGAGACGACGGAATGCATCAAGCCGCGTTGGATGCGCTAGAGCAGAGAGTGCATCGAATGCTGATGTCGACTTCATTCATCGGCAATTATCGATGGATTTAACGGTCGTCAATTCCCGTCGTGATTTTCCGTTGAATGGCGGATCAGCTTATCGCAAACGACGATCGGGGATAATCGGCAAATGCCGGTTCGAGCTCCAGATCTGATAACCCGGCGGTTAATTCACGGCCTAACACTGGCGCGCAGGAATCTATTTGGCGGCTTCGAACAGGAAGGTCGCTAGCCTCCGAACCGCTACCCGCTCAGCTCTGTAGGTAACTGAACGGCCTTCCTTGGTCGAAGTAACCAGCCCCGCGTTCCGCAACACCGCTAGGTGAACCGAGGTGTTGTTGGGCATGGTGTCGGTCTGCTCGGCAACCTCGCTGGACGTGATGCCGTTCGCCGCTCGCGCTATGGCCAGGAATATCGCCAACCGGGTTGGCTGGGCCAAGGCACTGAGTTTCGCGACGGCGTCCATCTTTTCCATTCTCCTGCTGATAGCGTCAGCGATCCCTACCGACAAGTTAATTCAATACTTCATTACCTATTGAAGTATTTTCTGTTCATGCTATGTGCCGTGTCACGAGGCGCTGGTAGGTCCGGCGCGGAATGTGGGGAGCGGTGCGATGAGCGATACCGCGGATTACGAGTTCGACCCTTATTTCGAGCAGGCTCCGGTGGATTGGGCTCTCGATCCGCTCGAGGAAGACAGCGGCGGCATGTTGGCTGTTCACCGCGTCGCGCTCGTCCGGATCGCGTGTGTGGCTGCGGAGACCGGCGCCCGAATGCAGCGGGACGGCTTGGCGGAGGATCCGGTAGGCTGGATGGTCTCGCCGCTCGAGCTCTTCGAGGGCCGCGCGCCGATCGAAGCCTGCATGGAGCGCAGCGCCTGCTCGAAGGCGATCCTCCTTCACGGCCTGGGTCTGGGCCTCGACGCCGATCCGGCAGCGATGGATCGACTGCTCTTCGACCATTCGGCATCCTTGGAGAGCGGACGTGGCTGAACCAGCGCAGGCCGACATCCGGCAGCTCCGTCGTGTCGACCTCCATGTCGGCGAGACCGGCTTCGGCGATCCGGACGATCCTCAACGCGTGGCTGCCGTCCTCGACGTGGAGACGACCGGGCTGGATCCCGAGAACGATAGGGTCATCGAACTGGCGGTGCGACGCTTCAGGTATGATCCCGGTGGGCATATCACCGAGATCGGTCGGGCGTGGTGCTGGCGCGAGGATCCCGGCGTTCCGCTGCCCGAAGATGTGATCCGAATCACCGGCATAACGGACCAAGATCTCGTCGGGCGTCGGATCGACGACCGGGTCGCGACCGATATCATCTCGTCCGCCGATGTCGTCATCGCCCACAACGCCGCTTTCGACCGTCCCATGGTGGAGAAGCGCCTCACCGTCTTGCCAACCAAGCAGTGGGCTTGCTCATGCGTGGAGATCGACTGGGCGGCGGCTGGTTTCGAAGGCAGGTCGCTCGGCTGGCTCTGTGCTCAGGCCGGGTGGTTCTACAATGCGCACCGAGCGCAGGGGGATGTCGACGCGCTCATCCAGCTCCTGCGCCATGAGCGGACCGATGGACGCCCGCTGCTCTACGAGCTCGATGGCAGCTCTTCGTGCGACAGCTTCGTAATCGAAGCGGTTGGCTCGGCCTTCTCGACCAAGGATGCTTTGCGGATGCGCGGCTACCGCTGGGATCCGAAGGCGCAGGTCTGGTGGCGTGAGGTCATGGATTTCCGCCTTCTGGAGGAACAGGCGTGGTTGGCCAGCGAGGTCTACGCGAGCGGAAAGGGAGCAAGAGCCCTCGGCCCCAGGCTGACGCGTCGAGACGCATACAGCCGCTATCGCCTCGATAGTCCGGATTGATCGATGTCCAGAAGAACCAGCTCAGGAGAACCTAACATGGCGAGGAAGCCGACACAGCGAAAGGTTGCCGGCAAGCAGGTCGCGGAAGCGACGCTGCCGGAAGGCTTGGCAAACGCCGCACCGGTTCCCTACCCGATTGCCGGCACCAGCATCACCGCACTGCAGGTGTATAACAATCCCGATCGCCGACCGTCGGGTGACGGTCCTTGGAATAACGAAGCCGACAAGGTCTCGTGGATCGACAACGAGACCGGCCTCGGCTGCATCATGCTTCGCCAGAAGAACGGGACGATCTCTGGCTATGTGGGGGTTGGCCCGGAGCATCCTCTCTTCGGTTACGAGGCGGATGCCGTGCCGGTCGGCGTCTCCAACTCGGTCCATGGCGGCGTGATCTACGGCAAGGCCTGCGAGGTCAACCGGTTCGAACGGCGAGCCCACGGCAAGCCGCGTCAGGAACGCTACACGGTTTGCCACACGACTTGGGTCAGGACGGTGCAGAACTATCGCACGGTGCAGACCACCGAGGACGAGTTCCACGAGGATTTGTGGTGGCTAGGTTTCGACACCGACCATCCGGGCGATCTCGTTCCCAACGGTCGATATCGCGAAGGCCGCAAGGGTGACGTCTATCGCGATCAATCCTTCGTCTACGCGAACTGCATCGAACTGGCGCGCAAGTTGAAATCGCTGATCGAGAAGGGTTCAGACAGGGATACCCCGACACGCGAGCCGCTCGGCCTTCCGGCTCCCACCGAACGCCACGGTGAGTAATGGTCAGCTCGTTTCACCCTTTCGGTGCCGGTAAGGAACGCTACGGCGATGATCGGCATCCCGATCTCCCTTGGGGATACTGGATGGTTTCGAGCGGATCGGTGCCGGGAGAACCGCCGTTGGTGGATGAGGACGGCCGTGAGTGGGGGTCGGTGCGCGAAGCATTCTGGATTGATCGCCTCGGGCTGCCCTCCATCCATTCCGGCTGGATGAACGGGATCATGGAATTCATGGCGGGCTATCTCGCCATTGCCGATGGTCGCTTCGTCGCACCGGAGGAGCGAGTCCGTGATATCTTCCTTGGCGACGGTCACCTGGATCAGTTCTTCAGGGCCTATTTACTCGCAACCGGGCTGGTGAACGATATGGACGGACGGCCTACGCCTGAAGGGCGCTCAGTGTTGCTGATGCTGATTGCCACCCGCACGCGAGAGGATGCTGCAGACGATATCGGTCTCGACTGGATTATCGCGAACCGGACGGTCGCGGGTCATTCCGAACGAAGGGAATCTGCCGAGCAAGTGAAAAGGCGGGAGCGCGTCGCTGCGCGCATGGCGCATCGTTTCGCGACCGATACGATTGGCAATGATCCGGCCGTGAAGCTGATCGGCTTGCGTATCACCCGAGAGATCCCGGTGCGCAGCACCCTGTGGACGATGACGTGGCCTGATGGCGACCTTCTCGCACGCGACCGGTTCTACCTTTGGCTGCTCGAACGCCTCGATCGCTGGGATGACTGGAGCGAGATGGTCACGCGTGACGGCGCGCGTGCCCTGACCGAACATTTCATGAGGCTGGCGTTCTGTGACCGGTTCGAGAGCCAGGCAAATGACTATGATCCCCGCACGTTGTGAAACATAGCGTGTTCCATAGGAGTCACTGAGCGATCGGACTCCGCTTGCCTGTAGTGCTGGGTCAATATTTCCTGCGATCCGGAAGGTGGTCGGTTCTCAGGCCATCTCTTGCTTTCGGGCCTGCCATTCAGGAAACCGCTTCTGGACCGTGCGGTGTCCCAGATAACCCGAGAAGCGCCTGTATTCCTTGTTCTCCATGCGCCACCGACCAGCCACGATGGCAGGGTCGCGCTTGGCGTCAGCAGCAAGGCGCTCCAAGTCTTTCTTGCTGAAGAACTCTCCGGTGTCCTGGCGTCGCCATAGCGCGTCGGGTATCAGTGTCTTCTGTGCGATCCGGTCGGCCTCCCTTTCGATCGCGTTGGAGGAGCTGAGTTCTAGGTCATCCACGATCGCCGTCTGCCCTTCGCCCAAGTGCTTCAACACATGAGCGAGCTCGTGCATCAGCGTGAACCAGAAGGTGTCCGCTTTATCGTGCCTCAGGCTGAGCGCGACGACTGGCACGCCATCCTCTCGGAGCATCGACGCACCATCGAGATAGGTTCTTGGGAGGTGCGGCAACGTAACGAAAGCTATGCCCAGCTCGGCGAGAGCTCCTTGCACTTGCTCTACACCGTTCTCGAAGGAGCTGAGGTCTGCGATGCTGGTCATTGCATCAGCGAGCGCCTCGTGACGGAATGGGCTCTCTACCAAAACTTCACGTGACAATAGCACAGCAGCCGCGCACCAAGCCTGCGTCGCGCCCTGATCGTTTTTCGCATTGGTGCGATCGGTGCGGCTTTTGCGCAGAGCTGCGAACGCGGGCCGTCCTCCGAAGGCGCTCTGCATCAGCTCCTTGAACCCTTCGCCGGCCTTGAGGACATTCCAACCCTTCAGGATGCGTTCGACCTGAGCGGTGATGCGCTGGGTGCATTCATTGGGCTCGTCCGATTCCTGAATGAGCGTCTCGGCTGGAATTCCCAAATGTGTATTCAGGGCTCGGATCATGTCCAAGGTAAGCGGCCGAGTGCCGTTTAGGATTTCGCTAACACGGGTTCTCGAGCCGAGGATCGGCATCAGATCGCGAGCGGTGAGGTTCTGCTGCTCCATACGGAACCGGATCGCCTCGACCGGTGTCGGCGGTTCGACGGGATAGTTCGCGGCTTCGTATTTCTCGACCAAGGTCGCGAGTATGTCGAGCTCATCAGCCTCTTCGCTTCCCGGAGCCGCATCGAAGATCTCATCGATGCGCTCCAGAGCAAGTTCGTAATCAAGTTCCGAACGAATTGCGGCTACAGTCACCATTGTCATTTTTTTCCTCCACCAACGGTTTCACTGTTGATGTCATCATACTCCTCGTGGGTGCCCACGAATTTGATCATCACTATCTTCGCGCCGTAACTGATCCGCACGACCAGCCGATACTTATTGCCCCCGATGTTGAAGATCACCCGATTGTCAGCAACGAAGCTGGCAGATCGATAGAAATCCTTCACTTCCGCAGGCCCAGACCAATCGGCTCTCAGCACTTCGGCATACCAAGCCTTAAGAGGTCCTTCGGAATCAGCGCGTCCTGGCGTTTCCCAATGTTCTCGCAGCGCTTTCAAGCTCAGCACCCGCATCAATCCTACCCACCACTATCTTCGAAGTCAATAAATGTTCCCAATTTGGGATCGTTGTCCTAATGGGGGCGAGAGATCTGTTCAAGCGCAGTCACCCCAGGAGCGGGGTCCGTAGGTGTTTCGTCCACAGGACGAAAGTGGCGCGCGGCAGCCTGTGCCCAAGTTCTGAAGGTAATGCGGACGAATGACTATTTATCTAGTGGCATGGTGCCGTAGGCCAAGGATCATTGCGGGAACTGCAGCAATATCAAGGGATGCCAAAGCCCCCAGCCATTCAAGCGATGCGGAGATCGAGCCACGACAGGTTGAGAATCCCTAAACCCGTTCCCATATTGTTCCGAGATTCAGAATGGGGGAAAATATGAAGCGTTTGATTTTCTGTTTCGATGGAACGTGGAACAAACTCTTGCCGGATGTCGCGACCAACGTGGTCCTGACTGCAGCGAGCATAGACCGGATCGATCCCGACAATATTCCGCAGATCATCCATTATGACGAGGGTGTCGGAACTAGCGAGCTGGAGCAGATCCGGGGCGGGGTGTTCGGTTACGGGCTGATGGACAATGTGCGGGAGGCCTATCGCTTCCTTGTGTTCAACTACGACCCTGGTGACGAGATCTTCGTTTTCGGGTTCTCTCGCGGCGCCTTCAGCGCACGGACCTTCATAGGTTTCATAAGACATGTCGGTCCACTGCACCGTCTCCATGTCGGTCGGATCGACGAGGCGGTAGCCCTTTACGAAGATCGGCTTAAGGGTAAGGACGGTTCGGCCGAGGCGATGCGGAAGTTTCGCGCGATGTATTCTGACAAGGTCTGCATCGGGCAAAGTGACGAAGATTGGCGTTGCTCGAATGTCCCGAATTATGTGAGTGGGAGTGCTCCCCTCATGACTATCAAGTATCTCGGCGTCTGGGATACAGTCGAGGCCATGGGAATTCCTGACATCATTCCCGGAAGCGACTGGTTCAATCGCGAATACGATTATCACGATGCATCACTCGACACCTTCGTCGAGAATGCCCGTCATGCGGTAGCGATTGACGAAGGTCGCAAGCTATTCCCTGTCGTCCGCTTTGACGACGTCGATGAGCTTAATGCCAGCCGTGGCTACAATAGCAGCGACGACAACGCTCCTTATCAGGAGCGCTGGTTTCCCGGCACGCACGGATCGGTCGGCGGTGGCGGTGATATTCGGGGACTTTCCGACGACGCCCTCATGTGGGTCTTGTCGGGTGCGAAGAGAGCCGGGCTGCGATTGGACACCGCCAGGGGGACCAGGATTCATGGCTTGCGGCCAGATCCTCTCGCGCCGTTGGTCAACGAAGCAGATCCCGAATTCAGCGTAACTGGATTGATCAAGGACGACCGCGAAGGTCCGCAGCATCTATGGCAGCTATCCAAAAGCGCCGTCCGCCGCTGGCGAACTCCCCCTGGTGCCTTAGGGGGAGAAGCTTATCGACCCGGAACGCTCGATCATGTGAAGCAGGAACTGAACGCTCTGGGCGCTTGGAGCTTCGATCCGCCCACCGACCTGGTGGCGGAGGAAAGAGTCGGCATCGGCGATTCCCTCAGCAAGTTTGCCCACAAGCACTATGGCGACGCGGAGCTCTGGCCCGAGATCTACGAGGCCAACCGAGATCGTATCCTAGATGAGGACGAAATCTTTCCTGGCCTTTCAGTCCGGATACCCCGTCGATCAGCAGATTAGGGCAACCAGAAGAAAGGCCCCTCATTTTGCAGAAATGAGGGGCTCTTCGTGCAATCTGATAGAAGAGTGGAGGCCCGAGCCGGAATCGAACCGGCGTGCAAGGATTTGCAGTCCTCTGCGTAACCACTCCGCCATCGGGCCTCGCCCTCCCGCATCCAGCGATGCGGACGGAAGCGGCCCCCTAGCCGCTCGGCTGCGGCAAGGCAATCGGGTAGATGTTCGCGAACGAGTGCGGGGCCTTCCGTTACGTCAGTCTGGACCGCGCCTTACGAACCCGTAAAGCTGGTGCGCATGAGTATCGCCAGCCTGATCGATCCTGTCACCGCCGCAGGTGGCCCCGCCAATCTTTCGCAAGCCGACCACTGGATGCAGGGGCGCACGCTCTATGGCGGGGCCTCGGCGCTGGTCGCCTATACCGCCGCGATCCGGGCCTTTCCCGGGCTGCCGCCGCTGCGCGCGGGCCAGGTCGCTTTCGTCGCGCCGGTCGGCGGCGAGATCGAGCTCAAGCGCGAGATCGTGCGCCAGGGGCGCAACGTGGCGCAGGTGCGGAGCGAGATCTGGGCCGACGGCGGCTGCGCTCTCAGCGCGTTCTGGCTGTTCGGCACAGCGCGCGAGCCCAACGCGGTCCACCCCGCCGCCGCGCCCGCAGACTGGCCTGGCGGGCCGGGTGATGCGGAAACCGTCATGGCCGACAAGGGGCCGGCGTTCATTCGCCACAATTTCGAGCTGCGCCGCGCGCAGGATGAGCGCGGCCCGGGCGCGCCGGTGGTGCGGCGCTGGGCGCGCCTGACCCAACGGGGCGTGCTCGATCCCGTGTCCGAACTGATCCTGATGGGCGACGTATTGCCGCCCGGCGCCATGCGCGCGATGCAGCGGCAGGGGCCGGTCAGCTCGATCAACTGGTCGTTCAACCTGCTCGACACCGAACCCGCGACGCAGGACGGCTGGTGGCTCTCCGAAAATGCGAGCCAGCACGCGGACGACGGTTATTCTTCGGAGCGGCTGCGGCTGTGGAACGCCGAGGGGCAGCAGGTGCTCGAGGGAATGCAAGCCGCGGCGATCTTCGGCTAGGCGCAGTTGCAGATTTTCCTCACGCGGAGACGCAGAGACGCGGAGGATTTTGAACTTTGGTGCGCTCACAGAGGCGCAGAGGCACGGAGAGCGGCCCTCCAGGCGCCGAAGTCGCTCGTCCCCGCGAATGCGGGAGCGTTTCACATAGCAGTACCGGAATCCCGCATTCGCGGGGACGAGGGAACGAAGCTCCGCGCGCAGCCGCTCTGTGCCTCTGCGCCTCTGTGAGCGCCGACACCCTCCGCGTCTCCGCGTGATCCAAAATCCCCGCTACGCATCGGAGAACTTCGGTCGCCGCTTCTCCATCCCCGCCATCACCGCCTCGATCTGATTGGGCGTGCGCATGACCTTGTGCTGTTCGATGCTTTCCTCGAGCAGAATTTCGTCGGTGGGCCGGTCGGTCATCGCGGCGGCGAGGCGCTTGGCGGCGCGGATCGCCTGAGGGTGGCGATCGGCGATCTCGGCGGCGATCGCGGTGGCGCGCGCTAGCGGATCGCGGTCGACGTGGGTGGCGAGGCCGTATTCCTTCGCCTCCTCGCCGGAGAATTCGCGGTTGGTGTAGACCAGCTCGCGCAGGACGTCGCCGCGCACGAGGCCGCGCCACAGCGCGTAGCCGCCCATGTCGGGCACGAGGCCCCACTTCATCTCCATGATCGCCATGCGGGTATCGGGCGCGACCACGCGAATGTCGGCCCCGCTCGCGATCTGCAGCCCGCCGCCGAAGCACACACCGTGGATCGCGGCGATCACCGGGACCGGCAGCTTGCGCCACTGCATCGCGACCTGCTGGAACATGTTGGCGTTGCCGTGCGTGCGGTCGGTGATCTGCGGCGCGTCGGGATCGGGCGCCTTGCCGAAATTCGACAAGTCGAGCCCGGCGCAGAATGCACGTCCCTCGCCCGAAAGCACGACCGCGCGCAGCCCCTTCATCTCGTGCAGCGCCTGCCCGGCCTCGATGATGCGGGCGAACATCTCGGGATCGAGCGCGTTCATCTTGTCGGGGCGCGTCAGCCGCACCTGCACGACGCCTTCCCCACCCAGATCGATCGAAACCCGGTCGTTCGCGCGAAACTGCATTCCTGTCACCTGCCGCCGTGTCGAAAGTTGCATCGTCGTCCAAGGGCCGAGCGCTGTCCAGCGGTTCGTGCGCGGAACCGAGGAAGGTGCCCTGTTCAGCCGGTTCCGGCCGCGGCGTTGATCCCGAGCGAGGCGAAATAGCGCTTCACGTTGCGCGCCGCCTGGCGCAGTCGCTGTTCGTTCTCGACCATCGCGATGCGCACGAAGCCCTCGCCCTCCTCGCCGTAGCCGACCCCCGGGGCGACCGCGACGTCGGCGTGGGTCAGAAGCTGCTTCGAGAATTCGAGGCTGCCCATCTCGCGCAGCGCCGGGGGCAGCGGGGCCCATGCGAACATGCTCGCGGGCGGGGGCGGGATGTCCCACCCGGCGCGGCCGAACGCCTCGACCATCACGTCGCGCCGCTTGTGATAGAGCTGACGGTTGCTCTCGACGATGTCCTGCGGGCCGTTCAATGCGGCGCAGGCGGCCGCCTGGATCGGCGTGAAGGCGCCGTAATCGAGGTAGGACTTCACCCGGCTCATCGCCGCGATCAGCTCGCGGTTGCCGACCGCGAAGCCCATCCGCCAGCCGGCCATCGAATAGGTCTTGGACATGCTGGTAAATTCGACCGCGACGTCCTTCGCACCCTTGACCTGCATGATCGAGGGCGTGGGGTTGCCGTCGAAATAGAGCTCCGAATAGGCAAGGTCGGAGAGGATCCAGACCTTGTTCTCCTTCGCCCAGGCGACCAGCCGCTCGTAGAACGCGAGGTCGACCACTTCGGCGGTCGGGTTCGAGGGGTAGTTGACCACCAGCACGCTCGGCCGCGGCACGGTGAAGGACATGGCCTTTTCCAGGCTGCGGAAATAGTTCTCGTCGGGCGTCGTCGGCACGCTG
Source organism: uncultured Altererythrobacter sp. (assembly GCA_946886565.1). The sequence continues at coordinate 35,193 of CAMPIX010000017.1, read as the reverse complement.
CGGATCGTCGCCCCGGCGATGATGAAGCCGAAGGTGTGGATCGGGTAGCTCGGGTTGGGCGCCAGCACCACGTCGCCGGGCGCGGTGATCGCGGTGGCGAGGCTGGCGAGCCCTTCCTTGCTGCCCATCGTGACCACCACCTCGGTCTCGGGATCCAGATCGACCCCGAAGCGGCGGCCGTAGTAGTTCGCCTGCGCGCGGCGCAGCCCGGGGATGCCCTTCGACTGCGAATAGCCGTGGGCGCTGGGCTTGGCGGCGACTTCGCACAGCTTGTCGATCACGTGCTGCGGCGGCGGCTGGTCGGGGTTGCCCATGCCGAGGTCGATGATGTCCTTCCCCGCGCGCCGTGCCGCGTGGCGCATCGAATTGACTTCGGCGATCACGTAGGGCGGCAGGCGCTTCATGCGGTAGAATTCGGTATCCATCGACCTCGTCTCGTTGGGGGGTGGCGGAACGCGAGAACGCCCCGCGCATAGGATTGGTAACGGAATAGCGGTCGCGGTGAAATGCGCTTTTGGCTATTGCGAGAAGAACCGCGACGACGAGGAGCGCACTGCATGGCCGACCGGCAAGACCCCTTCGCCACCTTCTTCGACATGCAGGGCGAGGCGATGCGCGAAATGTTCGGCCGCTTCACTCCCGCGAGCGGCGATCTTCCCCGGACCGACCTGGCCCAATGGACCGAGACCGCCGAGCAGCTGCGCGCGATGTGGCTCGAATTCGCCAACGATCGGCTCGCCGGCGGGGCCGAGGCCGCGAACCCGCTCGATCCGGCGCAGTGGATGCTGATGACGCAAGGGTGGGCGCGCGCGACGCCGTTCGATCCGGCGGCGACCCAGCAGCTCATGCAGGAAGGGATACGGCTGTGGCAGGGCGTCGTCGGCACGATGTTCGGGGCCGAAAGCGAGACGATCGAGCTTCCCCGCCAGGACCGGCGCTTCTCCGACCCCGCCTGGCGCGAGCATCCGGCCTACGTGCTGCTGCACCAGACCTACCTGATGCTTGCGGACTACTTCCTGCGCGCGGCGAAAGACGTCGAGGGCGTGCCCGAGGACAAGAAGGCGCAGCTTAAGTTCGCGACCCAGGCGCTGCTCGAGGCGATGAGCCCGGACAATTTCCTCGCCACCAATCCCGTCGTTCTCAAGCGCACGATCGAGACCGGCGGGCAGAACCTGGTCAGGGGCATGCAGCACCTGATCGCGGACCTGAAGCGCGGCCAGCTCACCCACACCGACGCGGACGCCTTTACATTGGGCGAGAACCTCGCCGCAACTCCGGGCAAGGTCGTCCACGAAACCCCGCTGTACCAGCTCATTCAGTATTCGCCCTCGACCGAACAGGTCTACGCGGTTCCGCTGGTGATCTTCCCGCCGTGGATCAACCGGTTCTACATTCTCGATCTCACGCCGAAGAAGAGCTTCATCAAGTGGGTGGTCGACCAGGGGCTCAGCGTGTTCGTGGTGAGCTGGAAATCGGCCGACGCCAGCATGAAGGACATCGTGTGGGACGATTACATCCGCGCACAGATCGACGCGGTCGACCAAGTGCGCGAGCGGCTCGACGTGCCGGCGGTCCATACGATCGGCTACTGCGTCGCAGGCACCACATTGGCGGCCACGCTCGCAGTCCTCGCACGGCGCGGCGAGGCGGACAAAGTGGCGAGCGCAACCTTCTTTACGGCGCAGGTCGATTTCGAGAAGGCGGGCGAGCTGCTGAACTTCGTCGACGACCAGCAACTCGAGGCGATCGCGAAGCTCTCTCCCGAGGGGTATCTCGACGGACGCTACCTCGCCGCAACCTTCAACGCGCTGCGCGGCAAGGACCTGATCTGGAACTACGTGGTCAACAACTACCTGCTCGGCGAGGACTATCCGGCGTTCGACCTGCTCCACTGGAACGGCGACGTGACCAACCTGCCGGGCAAGTGGCACGCCGCCTACCTGCGCGATCTCTATCGCGACAACAAGCTGGTCCAGCCCGACGCGATGGAGGCTGACGGCACCCCGATCGACCTGACGAAGATAGAGACCCCCGCCTATATTCAGGCGGGCCGCGAGGACCACATCGCGCCCGCCGAAAGCGTCTGGCGCGCGACGCAGCACTTCAGCGGCGACACCACCTTCCTCCTCGCGGGCTCGGGCCACATCGCCGGCGTTGTGAACCCGCCCGCGGCGAGCAAATACCAGTACTGGACCGGCGATAGCGCTGCGGACTCGCTCGAAGCCTTCATCGAGGGCGCGACCGAACATCCGGGCAGCTGGTGGCCGCACTGGCTGGCTTGGCTCGGGCAATACGGCGACGCGAAAGTGCCCGCGAAGGGCAAGCGCGCGCCGGGCGGCCGGGGTGACAAGACGATCGAGGATGCGCCGGGGCGCTATGTGAAGACGCGGTGATACTGTCCCTGAGGAAGTCTATTGTGCACTGCACAAAAATCACTTGACTTCGCGGTTGCGATAGCTATTTTGTGCGCTGCAACATAAGCGGGCATTGCGTCCGCGAAGCACAGGATGATCGCCATGGCTACCACTCCCGAAGCCAAGATCGATGCCGCGGCCGAGAAGGCCTACGCCGAAGCCTCCGCCACCCGCAAGGCCGAGACGAAGCAGGATGAGGCCGTGACCGCTCCGGCGAGCGAGGCCGCCAAGGTTCCGGCGAAAGCCCCGGCCCGCAAGGCCGCGGCCAAGCCCAAGAAGACAACGACCGTGAAGAAGGCCGCTGCCAAGAAGGTTGCCAAGCGCAAGCCGGCGGCGAAGACCCCGATCAAACCCATTTCGAAGGAAAGCATCATGACCAAGGCCAAGACCGCCACCACCGATTACGCTGCGCAGATGAAGGAAGGCCTCGCCGAGCTTCAGACCCGCGCCAAGACCGCCTACGACAAGGGCGCCGAATACGTTGCCGAAACGCGGGAGTTCTCGCAGGGTAACCTCGACGCCATGGTCGAATCGGGCAAGATTTTCGCCGCCGGCGTGCAGGATCTCGCCAAGGTCGCGGTCGAAGACGGCAAGGCCGCCGTCGAGACCATGACCGCCGACGCGAAGGAATTCGCGGCGGTCAAGTCGCCGACCGACTTCGTGCAGCTCCAGGGCAAGATCGCCAGCCGCAACTTCGACGCCGCCGTCGCACAGATGTCGAAGGCGACCGAAATGTGGGTCAAGCTCGCCGGCGACGTCGCCGCGCCGATCTCGGGCCGTGCCAGCCTGGCGATGGAAAAGGTTCGCAAGGCGGCCTGAGCCGCTTTGCGCCGCGGAGTTCCGGCCTCTCCTCTCCCTTAGCCGGACTCCCGATTATACGGGCCGGTCAGCCAGGCGCTGACCGGCCTTTTTTTGTCGACGGTGTTTCCGGCGACGCGCCGTTAACCCGTACGCAATCGCCCCACGGCATCTTGCGGATGCAGCGCCCCATACGATATTGCCGGCACCATGATCTTTACCCCCGCCATCGACACCGATCCCCGCCTGCGCCCCGTCTGCGCGGGTGACGGCGATTCCGACGGCGGCGATTCGGATCGCGACGGGGCAGGCCAGGTCGGCACCGCTACCAAGACGCGGACAAAGCCAAAAAAGCCGAGCCAGTACAAGGTGTTGATGCTCAACGACGACTACACCCCGATGGAGTTCGTGGTGATGGTGTTGAAGCGCTTCTTCCGGATGGACATGGAGCAGGCCACGCGGGTCATGCTCCACGTTCACCAGCGCGGCGTCGGCGTGTGCGGAATTTTCCCATACGAGGTCGCCGAAACCAAGGTGAACCAGGTGATGGACTTCGCCCGGCAGAACCAGCATCCGCTGCAGTGCACGCTGGAGAAGGCCTGACGCGCGGCGGCCCGAAACACGTGGGGCATGACCGGACGCGAATTTGCCGCTAGGGCGGCACCAGACGCAGCCCTTGGCCGGAACCCTTGTTCAAATCGATCCCCGCTCTCGACCGTTACATCTTTCGGCTGGTGATGTTGCCGATGCTGGGCGTGTTCGCGATCGCCGCTTCGCTGCTGGTGCTCGACAAGATGCTGCGGCTGTTCGATTTCGTCGCGGTCGAGGGCGGCCCGGTCGGGGTCGTGTTCAAGATGCTCGGCGCGATGATGCCCGAGTACGCGAGCCTCGCGATCCCCCTCGGCCTACTGCTCGGCGTGTTGCTCGCGTTCCGCAAGCTCGCCACATCGAGCGAGCTCGACGTGATGCGCGCGGTCGGCCTCAGCTACGGCCGGCTGCTGCGCGTGCCCTACGCGATCACCGCAGTGCTGATGGTGGTGAACGTGGCGCTGGTGTTCTACATCCAGCCGATCAGCCGCTACTACTACGAGCAACTCGAATACGAGCTGCGCTCGGGCGCGCTCGGCGCCTCGATCAAGGTCGGCGAGTTCACTACCCTGGCCGACCGCATGGCCCTGCGGATCGAGGCGAGCGAGGACGAGGGGCGGCGCCTGCAGGGCATCTTCGCCCGCGTCGCGAACGAGAAGGGGCAGGTTCTCTCGATCTCCGCGCGCGAGGGCGCGTTCCTCGCCACCAGCGACAGCCCCGATACGATCATCCTGCGGCTGACCGACGGCACGATCGTGCAGGACACCGGCAGCAAGACCCCCCGCGTGCTCAGCTTCACCCGCCATCACCTGCCGATCGACCTGCCGCGGGTGGAGGACTTCCGCGAGCGCGGCGATGCGGAGCGCGAGTACATCCTGCCCGAGCTGCTCAAGATCGGCTGGAGCGACAGCGCGAGCGAGGCCAAGCGCGACGCCAGCCAGGCCAGTTTCAACTTCCGCATGGTCGAGGTGGTGATGATGGCGCTGATGCCGCTGCTCGCGGTCGCGCTCGCGATACCGCCCAAGCGATCTACCAGCGCGCTCGGGGTGTTCCTATCGGTGGTGATGGTGGTCGCCTATCACAAGGTCAACCAGTATGGGGAGGACATCGCGGCGCTCGGCCGCTTCGACCCGGTACTCGCGCTATGGGTGCCGTTCGTGCTGTTCGCGGCGCTGATCGTGTGGATGTACTACAAGGTCGCGGTGGTCCCCGGCGGGCAGCCGATCGGCGCGCTCGAGACCGCGTTCGACAAGTTCGCCAAGCGGCTGCGCAAGCTGTTCGGGCGGCAACGGCAGCGCGCGCCAGAGCTGGCTCCCGCCGAGTAAAGCCATCCCATGCAATTCGATTTCTTCCCCTCGCGCACGCTGACGGTTTATCTCGCGAAGCTGTTCGTGGTGCGCATCGCGGCGATGCTGGCGATTCTGGTGCTCGTGCTGATGATGCTGGACCTGCTCAGCACCAGCGGTCAGATCCTCGCCGTGCCCGGCAACGGCCAGGGCGAGCTGTGGACCTACGTCACCCTGCGCGTGCCGCAGCTGGTAGCGCGCTTCCTCCCCTATTCGGTGCTGCTGGCGACGATCATCGCGCTCGTCACGCTCAACCAGAACAGCGAGGTGATCGCGATGAAAGCCGCCGGGCTTTCGGCGCATCAGGTGCTCGCACCGCTGTTGCTCACCGCCGCCGGGGTCTCGGCGATCAGCTTCGTGTTCAATGAAACGGTCGTCACTCAGGCCACCGGCACCCTCAAGACATGGGAAGCGAACGACTTCGGTCCGGTGCCGCAGGAATCGGGCACGCGCGCCAACGTCTATCTGACCGAGGGCGACGACATCCTCATGGCAGCCTCGCTCGCCGGACGGGGCGAGGATATCCGCATGCGCGGGGTTACCTGGTATCGGCGGGGCGACGGGGGGATGCTGGTCGAGCAGGTGCGCGCCGAAACCGCGCGCTACGCCGGTCCCGGCTGGCTGCTCGAGGATGCGACCCGGTTCGACGTCGCGACCGCGAATACCACGCGGATCGACCGGCTGGTGGTCGCCGAGGGGCTGACCCCGTCGCAGATCGAGCTCGAGAGCGTCGATCCCGACGCGGAGAACTTCGTCGAACTGTTCGGCTCGATCCGCGCCTACGAGGAGGCCGGCCGCCGCACCAGCGAGTTGCGCGCCAAGTGGTGGCACAAGATCTCGGGCCCGCTCTCCGCGTTTCTCATGCCGCTGCTTGGCGCGATCGCCGCTTTCGGGCTCGCGCGTTCGGGCCAGCTCTTCGTGCGCGCGCTGATCGCGATGGCGCTGGGCTTCGCCTATTTCGTGATCGACAACGCCGCGCTGGCGATGGGCAACTTCGGCGGATATCCGCCAATGCTCGCGGCCTGGGCGCCGTTCTTCCTGTTTCTGATGATCGGCGAGACGGTTCTGATCCGGACCGAGGAATAGGCACTCGTCCGGAACCGCTCGGACCGTCACGAGTCTTATGCCACAATGCAGACACAAAGGAGACATGCCATGAGGATTCTCGCCACCCCCGCCCTGCTCGCCGCGCTCGCGCTCGGCGCCTGCAGCGAAGCCAACGCGCCCGAGCCGGCAGAGACCGAGACCGTGGTCGAGGAAACCGTGGTGCCCGCGCCAGCCGACACGGTTGTCGTCGATCAGGACGGCGTGCCCAACACCGATGGCGACAGCATCACCATCGGCGAGGACGGTGTCGAGGCCAATGTCGGCGACGAAGACACCCGCGTGCGCGCCGACGTCGATGGCGATCCGTCGCTGACGGTCGAGACCGACTGAATTCTCGTCCGCTGCAACAAGGAAGGGCCGCCCTTGCCGGGGCGGCCCTTTTCGTTTGCGCCGATCGGCGGCGTCAGCGGCGGCGCATCGTGCTGCGCGCGATCCGCATCACCAGCGTCCACATCCCCGGATGGTTCGCACCGTCGTAGGTCGAGCTCCGGCCGAGGTGCGCCGCGAGCCGCCGATGAGCCTCGCCCAGCGAGTGGTAGGGCATGCTCGGCAGCAGGTGGTGCAGCGCGTGGTAGCGCAGCCCCACCGGCGCCCAGATCTCGGCGATCCGCCCCGGCGGAGGAACATTGACCGAATCGAGGAACTGCGCGGTGACGGTCATCGGCTCGCCGTCGTTCTCCCACAAATGCGCCACCAGTGTGCGCAACTGGTTGAGCACTGCGGTGAGCGAAAGCACCGCGAGCGCGATCAGCAACGGCCGCCAGCCGAAGGCGAACACGCTGCCGATCAGCGCCAGCGCCCACACGCACCCGCCCAGCTCCTGCCAGAACACCCGCGGACGCAAGTCACCCTCGGGCGGACGGCGGCGGAAATCGGGGTTGATCGACAGCGCAGAGAACCGTTCCCACACCAGCTTGCGCACTGCCGGAAACACCGCACCGAGCGGCACGAGCACTGCGAAGCGGAACAGCAGCGCCGGCGGCGCGAGCAGCGCGATGAGCACGAACAGCGGCAGGCTCCACCACTTCATCAGCGCGAGCGGCAGATATTCCGGGTCCTCGGCGGTTCCGTAGCGGGTCCGCGCGTGGTGCAGCGTATGCACCCCTTCGTACATGAACGAAGGCGTCAGGACTGGAATGCCGACCACCAGGTTCCAGCCCAGGCGGAAGCCCGGCAGCGCATCGCGGTGGATGTGCGAAAGCTCGTGGATGAACAGCAGCGCGCGATAGAGCGCGAGCGCGGCGACCAGGCCGAGCCCGAGCGCGAGCGGCGCGCTCCCGACCAGGACCGCCCCGGCGAGCGCGGCATAGCCGAGGCCGGCCGAAAGCAGCATGTCGGTCCAGTAGATGGCCGGGCGCGCTTCGATCAGGTCCTTGGTCAGATCGCGCGCGGCGCGCAGCATGACCTTGTCGTCCGCGATCGCGGCCTTGGCCGGGACGCGCGCCAGCGGCGCCGCCGAAGCGACATCCGCTGGATCGATGGTCTGTTGCATGTTCATAGCCGTCTCGTCCCGGAAGCTCGCGCCCTACAGCAAAAACGCCCGGCGCGGAATATTGGCTCTTCGCCATGTCTTTCGGCTGCTGCCTCCGGGCCGGGGGCAGCGGCGCGCTTGCTTGACAATGCGTGACAAGCAAACACAGGGCTAACCGAAACTGAACAGGATGGCCCGTGACCGACGCCGAAATAGTGATCGAACCCGTGAACGGCAAGGCGGGGCGCGCCGCCTTCGTCGACCTCGGACGGCGGTTCGCGGCCGAAACGCCGCATTCCGTACCGCAATTGCGCGGGGAACAGCTCGAACTGCTCGACCCGGCGAAGAACCCCCTGTTCGAACATGCCACCGTGCAGCTCTTCGTCGCGCGGCGCAGGGGAGAGGCGGTCGGGCGGATAGCGGCCTGTGTCGACCGCCTGATGCTCGAAATGCCACCCGGGCAGGGCTTTGGCCCTGGTACCGGTATCTTCGGCTATTTCGACGCCGCGGATGAAGCCGTCGCGCGCGGGTTGCTTACCGCCGCGGAAGGGTGGCTGCGGGGCCGCGGGATGGCCCAAGTGCTCGGCCCGATCTCGCTCTCGATGTGGGAGGAGCCCGGCTTGCTGATCGAAGGGCACGATCATTCACCCACGATGCTGATGGGCCATCACCCTGAACGCTACCGGGGGTACATCGAGGGCGCGGGCTACGCGATAGCCAAGCGGCTCTATACCTACGATCTCGATATCGCGCAGGATTTCCCCCCGCTCGTGCGGCGGATCGTCCAGTCCGGCCGGCGCAACCCGCGCATCCGCATACGTTCGGTCGACCGGTCGAACTACATGCAGGACGTGCGCACCGTGCTCCACATTCTCAACGACGCGTGGTCGAACAACTGGGGCTTCGTGCCGTTCACCGAAGCCGAGATCGAATACGGTGCGAAGAAGATGAAGCCGGTGATCCGCGACGAGCTGGCGCGGATCGCGGAACTCGACGGCCGGCCGGTCGCGTTCATGCTCGCCTTGCCCGACGTCAACGAACCGCTCGCCCGGATCGGCGGCCGGCTGTTCCCGTTCGGCTGGCTGACGATGCTCCGCTGGCTGCGCAAGCCGGCCGGGCGCACCGCGCGAGTGCCGCTGATGGGGGTGCTGCGCGAATTCCACAACTCGCGGCTCGCAAGCCAGCTCGCCTTCATGATGATCAGCGACATCCGCAACGACACGACAGCGGCCTATGGCACCAGCCGCGGCGAGATCGGCTGGATCCTCGAGGACAACCAGGGAATGATTGCGATCGCCGACGCGATCGAGAGCAAGGTCAACCGCGAATACGCGATCTACCGCAAGACGCTGTAATCGCCTGCCTGTTGCATGCGCGCAACCGTCCGGCGCGAACGGCATGGAGCGGGAACTGGCACCGCCCCGCCGCCGTTTTTCGCCAAGGCGCGGTTCATCGCGCACCGGGCAAGCGGAACGGCATGAACCAGACATCCAGAGCCAAGACTTCGGCGCGCACTCTCGGCCACATCCTCCTGGTGGAAGACGACGCGGTTCTCGCGCTCGCGATGGAGGCCGCGTTGACCGATGCCGGCGCGCGCGAGGTGGAAATCTGCCGCACAACCGACGCCGCGCTGGAAGCGCTGCGGCGCGGCAGCCCCGATGTGCTGGTGCTCGACATCCACCTCGCCGACCGGGACGATGGCTGGGCGATCGCCGAACTGGTCGACGGGATAGGGCCCAAGCCACCCCGGATCGTCTTTTCGACCGGAGCGCCCGACAGCATCCCGGCACAGATCGCCGAACTGGGCCAGGTTCTCGTCAAGCCGTATGCGCCCGCCGAACTCGTGCGCGCGATCCAGGCGCCGCGCCGCCGCGGTCTGCTCGCGCGGCTGCGCAAGCCCGCTGCAGACTGAATTCGTCGCGCGCCGCGTCCGCCGCACCCATTACCACGCCCGGCAAAGAAAAAAGGCCCCCGCTCGCTGTGAGCGGGGGCCCTTCGGGATCGTATCACCAGCCGCTTGGACGGGAGGGGGGGTCTCGGCGGTGACACTGAGATAATGCCCGCCCGGAATTGCGGTTCCCGCGCCGATTCAAATTTTTTCGAAAATTCGCTTTCGCCCTCGCGGACGCTTGGCAAACGCTTGCGCAACAACCGCTTATCGTCCACCAGCACGCCACCGGAACCATGCGCGCGCGCGCGCGTTCTAGCGACGCCTATCTAGGGAAGGGAATTCATGCCGCTTGGAGAACAGGTCGCCAACAATCTGCCGTACCTGCGCCGTTACGCCCGTGCGCTGACCGGGTCCCAGTCGACCGGCGACGCTTTTGTCCGACAGACGCTCGAAGCGGCACTCGCCGACGACGAGCTCAAGGCTTCACTCGCCGAGGGGCGGGTTCCGCTCTATCGGGCGTTCAACAAAGTCTGGTCGAGTGCCTACCTCGAAACTGCGTCCGATCCCGCCAGCGGCGATCACGAGGCAGCCGCGCACGATCGCCTGCGGGCGATCACGCCGCTCAACCGCCAGGCGTTGCTGCTCACCACGCTCGAGGATTTCAGCGTCGATCAGGCCGCCGAGATCATGGACCTCGACAGCGAGTCCGTGCAGAAACTCGTGCAGGAAGCGGTCGAGGAGATCGACCGGGAATCGTCCACCAGCGTGCTCATCATCGAGGACGAGCCGCTGATCTCGATGCAGCTCGAGGATCTGGTGACGTCGCTCGGCCACGAGATCTGCGGCACCGCCGCCACGCGCACGCAGGCGCAGGAAGTCGTCGCCGACCGCACGCCCGGCCTCGTGCTCGCCGATATCCAGCTCGCCGACGGCTCCTCGGGGCTCGATGCGGTGGACGATATTCTCGCGCTCGACAGCGTGCCGGTCATCTTCATCACCGCCTATCCCGAGCGCCTGCTCACCGGAGACCGGCCCGAGCCGACCTATCTGGTGACCAAGCCGTTCAAGGAAGCGACCGTGCGTACGGCGATCAGCCAGGCGCTGTTCTTCAATTCGAGCCGACCGCTCGCCTGAACGGGCAATAGGTCGCACCGATGCCCGGACGCCCGCAAGGCGGCCGGGCGTTTTGATTCGTTCGATCTAGGGCTTGTCCGGCGCGTCTGGAGCGGCGTTGCGGCGGCTTGCGCGGATTGCAAACTGACTCGGTCGGCGCACGGGGATTCGCAGAATGCAGCGCACGCCTTCGGGCGGGAAGTCGAGTTCGACCTTTTCGTTGAGCTCGTGCGCCACGATTTTCTCGATCAGATCGAGGCCGAAGCCCCGCCCGGCCGGCTTGCCTTCCAAGCGCGGGCCACCGGTTTCAATCCACTCCATCCGCACGACACTGCGGCCCTCGAGCTCCCAACGCACCGAAACCCGCCCGCCGGGGGTGCTCAGCGCGCCATACTTCGCCGCGTTGGTCGCCAGTTCGTGGACTGCCAGCCCGAGCGTCAGCGCGTCGCCCGGCGCGAGTTCGACGTCGGGCCCGGCGATTGCGAAATCGCCCTCGTCGCGCGCGTGGGGCGCCAGTTCGGCCTCGACCACGGCGCGGATCGGCGTGGTGCCCCATTCCGACTGGGTCAGCAGATCGTGCGTCGCCGAAATCGCGCGAATGCGCCCGTCGAGCCCGTCGGCGAACTCGTCGAGCGTTTCCGACCGGCGGCGCGTGAGCGCGACGATCGAGAGAACATTGGCGAGCGTGTTCTTGACCCGATGGTTGAGCTCGCGCGTGAGCGAGTTGCGGATCGAATCCTGCTCCTCCAGCCACTCGAGCTTGAGCTGGTCCTCGCGCGTCTGCTGGGTCACCAGACGCGCCACCACCAGCAGTAGAGTCGCGACGAGCAGCCCGAACAGCAGCGTCACCATCGACAGCGGCGAGAGGGAATACGAATCCGCCGATTCGACCTCGAGGACCATCGGCCGGTTGGCGATGGTGATCCGCTGCTGCACGATGTCGCCCGACCCGGTCGAGGGCTCGACGAGCGCGAGCAGGCGGTCGGGGGTCGCCTCGTCGCCATCGTAGAGCCGCACCCCGCGCTCGCCCGAGTCGGAAAGTTCGAGCGCCGAGACGAGAAACTCGTCCGCGTCGAACGGGCTGTAGACGAACCCGCGCAAGCGCCGGTCCAGCCCCGTATTGCGGAACACGGGCATGAAGATGACGAAGCCCGGTGCACCACCAGGGCCGGGATCCTGCAGCACCAGCTTGCCGCTGGCGGTCGGCCTACCGTGGCGCTCGGCTTCGTCCATCGCTGCCCGGCGCACGGGCTCCGAATACATGTCGTAGCCCAGGATGCGGCGATTGCGCTCGGTCGCAGGGCGCAGGAAAGTGACCGGCACGACCCGGCTGGTCACACTCGTCGGGGTCGGCCAAATCCGGATCGGCTCGCCCGAGTCGGCGCTTTCCTCGACATTCTCGGCCTCGGCTGCGCTTCCATCCTCGCGGTCCGGGCTGTCGCTGTCGTCGGTCATCGCACCGGAGCGGAACCGGTCGAGTTCGTAAGACCGCAGGCTCTGCGCCCAGCCGATCCCCTCGGCCCCGCGATAGTCGAAATCGAGTTGCAGTTCGGAGACGAATCGGTCGAACAGTTGCTCGTCCACCCGATCGACGGCGGCGAACATCGCCGCACCCGCACGCAAATATGCCGAGCTCGCATTGCCCCGGCGTTCGAGCGCCGACGCGATCGCCCGCGCGCGATCGTTGAGCATCACCGCCTCGCGCTCGGCCTCCCCGCGCTCGATGGCGAAGACGCTGAGCCCGGTTACCGCCATGATCAGGAGGAAGATTGCGACCGGTGCGGCGCGCGGGAACTCGACCAACCAGCGGCGACTTCCGGTTCTACGAGATGCTTGCATTCGCATCAGGCTGCGTTTGTTAACCCCCGGACCCAATCTTCTTCGAAAATGCTGCACGGGGTTCCCCGCTGCCTTTGCGGGAACCATGCACTACGCGCATCGTTCCCCAAACGCGCGAAAGTGGAAAAATTCGTCCGCAGCGATTAACGCGCGACCAGTTGTACATTGGATAAGGGAATTGTGAACCTGCATGCACACTGACAGGGATCGAGGCGCGAGGGCCGCCCGGGGGGGCGAAGGCAAGCACAAGGATCGCGACAAGCCGGGCTGGGCCGATGGCCTGCGCCAGCTCTACGATTCTGTCGTCGACGAGCCGTTGCCCGACAGCTTCAAGGACCTTCTGGCGAAGCTGGACGACAAGTCCTGATGTCGAAGAACGAGCGGACGGCCTCCGAGAAGGCCGATTTCAAGCGCGAGCTGACCGAGGTCGTCCCGCATCTGCGCGCCTTCGCGCGCGGGCTGTGCGGCCGCCCCGACATGGCGGACGATCTGGTGCAGGAAACGCTGCTCAAGGCCTGGGCCGCGCAGGAGCGGTTCGAGCCCGGCACCAGCATGCGCGCGTGGACCTTCGTGATCCTGCGCAACGCCTATCTCACCGACATGCGGCGCAACCGTTTCCGCGGCGAGTACGACGAGAACGTCGCCGAGCGGCTGCTGACCCAGCCCGCGGGTCAGGAAGAGCCGATTCACTTGTCCGACATGCACCGCGCGCTGCTGACGCTGCCTGCCGAACGGCGCGAGGCACTGCTGCTCGTCGGCGCAGGCGGATTTTCGTACGAGGAAGCGGCAACCATCTGCGGTTGCGCGGTCGGCACGATCAAGAGCCGCGTGGGCCGCGCACGCGCTGCGCTGAGCGCGATGCTTCAGGACGGCACGATCCCGCGCCGCTCGATCGAAGACGATGCCGCCCACCGTGCAATCCTGGAGGAGCTCGACGACGTGGCCGCCGGCCGCGGCGAAACCGCACCGACACGGTGAATAGCCGGGGCCCGGCGACTTGATTGCCTCTTTCAGGAGAGGCAAGATTCGCCGCGAGTGAATGCAAGGCGCAACCAACCGATGAACGAGCCTCAGCCACAGCGCCGGACCGACGATCCGGTGCCGGTCCGGCGCGCCCGCCGCGCGGCCTTCGCCGAACAGGAGCTGCGCCTGATCTCGGCGCTGGTGCTGCTGATCGGGCTGGGGCTGTTTCTCGCGCTGCCGTTCGTGCTGTCGATCGGATCGGTCGTGTTCCTGCCGCTGGTGACCGCCCTCGTGCTGACGATCATCCTCTCGCCGCTCGCCGACCGGCTTGCCGGCTGGGGGCTGCCCAACGTGCTCGCGTCTCTTGTCGCGCTGGCGATCTTCTTCGGGGTGCTGCTGTTAGCGCTGGCGCTGATCCTCCAGCCGGCGATCGCCCTGTTCGAAACGCTGCCCGAAATGGCCGATCAGGTAGGCCGCCGCTTCACCGAGTTGCGCAATCAGTTCGCCTGGGTCGCGATGACGAACGACCGGCTCGCCGAGCTGATGGGCCGCTCCGGCGGCGGGCGCGAGGTCGTGCTGGCGAGCCCCTCGATGATCGAGCAGCTCGCCTTTGCAACCCCGAGCGTTTTGCTCGAGGTGCTGCTGACCTTCCTCATGACCTTCTTCATGATCGAGGCACGCGTGCGGCTGCGGCGCCACCTGCTGTTCGACCGTGCGAGCTTCGGCACCAGTATCAAGGCCGCGCGTGTGATGCGCGAGGTGCAGGACCGGGTCGCCGCCTACATCTTCACCGTTTCGTGGATCAATGCCGGCGTTGGCGTGATCGTCGCACTCGGCGCCTGGGCGCTCGGGGTCGAGGCGCCGGTGATGTGGGGCGGCCTCGCCGCGATCCTCAACTTCCTGCCCTATATCGGGCCGCTGGCGATGACCGCGCTGCTCGCCTTGTTCGGCATCGGAACCGCCGAAACGATGATCGTGGGATTGGTGCCCGCCGCCGCTTATCTCGGGCTGCACACCGTCGAATCGAACCTGGTTACCCCCTCCATCCTCGGCGCGCGGTTCACGATGAACCCGGTGATGATCCTGATCGCGCTCAGCTATTTCTCCTGGATCTGGGGCGTGTTCGGGGCGCTGCTGTCGGTCCCTATCCTGCTGATGCTGACCGCGTTCTTCGACCATGTCGGGCGGCCGAACCTGATCGGCTTCATCTTCGGCGAACCACTGTTCGCAACCAATCTGATGGAAATGGGGACCGAGGAAGAGCCGGCATAGAAAAAGGCCCGCACCGCCTGAGCGGCACGGGCCCCCTGTGCCGTCGGTGCGTGGCAATCAGCCCGGATACTTCCAGGTTTCGCCCCGCGCCAGATTCTCCGACGCGAAGCTCCAGTTCAGCTTCTCGTTGATCACCTTGTCGAGATAGTCCGGGCGCTTGTTCTGGTGATCGAGGTAATAGGCGTGCTCCCACACGTCGATCGTCAGCAGCGGATTGAAATCCTGATCGGCGAGCGTGTCGCCGTCGTGGGTTTCCTCGATCGACAGCTTGCCGCCCTTTTCTGCCAGCCACACCCAGCCGCTCGCGAAATGGCCTGCACCGCGCTCTGCCAGTTTGGACTTGAGCCCGTCGAGCGAGCCGAAGGCCTCATCGATCAGCGAGGTAAGTTCGTCCGAAGGATTGCCCGCTTCGGGTGCCATCGAATGCCAGTAAAACCCGTGATTCCAGCTTTGCGCCGCATTGTTGAACAGCCCCTTGTCGCTACCGCGCGCGGCGGCGGCGACCTGCTCGAGCGATTTATCGGCAAGCTCGGTGCCCTCGATCGCCTTGTTGGTCTTGTCGAGATAGGCCTGGTGGTGCTTGCCGTAATGATAGCTCAGCGTCTCGGCCGAAACCGCGGGCGCGAGTGCGTCGGCCGCATAGGGCAGGTCGATCAGTTTGAATGCCATTGGAGTGGTTCTCCCTATTTCCGTGTGAGGTCCAGTGTTGAAAGGTTCCGGCTCACTCCGCCAACGCGCGGCAAGCCGATGGGTTGCGTTCGCTATACGGATTCCTCGTCGTGCCGGTCGGTCGCGGTGGTGATCGCAACGTCCATCGTCACGTTGCCGAGTGTGCGCATGATGTCGGGCAGCATCTCGACCGCGACGAGAAGTGCGAGCGGCTCGACCGGCACACCCATCGCGAGCGCGATCGGGCCGATCGAAACCACGAAGCTGATCGATCCGGGCAAGCTGACCGAGCCGACGCTGATCACCAGAGCCACCGCGACGCCCGCGGCGAGGAGTACCGGCGTAAGTTCGACTCCGGCGAGCGTCGCGACGTATATCGCCACCGCGAGGTTCATCGCAGGGCTGGTGGCGCGAAAGATCGCGACCGCGAGCGGAAGCACGAAATCGGCGGTGCTCTCGCGGACGCCCAGCCGCCGGGTGACTGCGAGCATCGCAGGCAGACTGGCGAGCGAGCTTTGGGTCGATAGCCCGACCGCCTGCGCGGGAATCATCGCCTTGGCGAAGCGCAGCGGGCCGATCCCGCCGGCCAGCCAGGCGAGCAGGTATCCGGCGATCAGCACTATCGCGCCCATCGCCGACACCACCAGGATGTAGTGCACCAGCGTCGCGAACGCACCGCCGCCAGCGCGTGACGCTACTCCGAGCGCAAGCGCGAACACTCCGAGCGGCGCGATCCACAGCACCCAGCCGATGATCGTGAGCATCGCGTTGGCCAGCGCGCGAAATACGCCGAGCAGGGTGTCGCGCTGCGTCTCGGGCAGACGCGCGACCGCGACCGCGAACAGTGCAAAGAATATCGTCAGCGGCAGCATCGTCGTCTCGGCCGCCGCAGCGATCACGTTGGGCGCGATCAGCGAGGTGACGAACTCGGCCACGCTCGGCACCTGCTGCGGCGCGATCTCGCCGGTATCGAGCAGCGTGCTCGCCGCGGCCGGAATCGGGAATACCTCGAGCAGCAACGGCATGAACACCACCGAGACCAGCCCCGAAAACACCAGCACCGCGAAGACCCAGCCGAGCATCCGCCGCGCCGCCCGGCCCGCACGCGCAGCACGGACCATCTGTGCGATGCCCATCACCAGCAGCGCGGCGACGAGCGGGATAATCGTCATCTGCAACGCCCGCAGCCATAAAGTGCCGGCGGGCTCGCTCACCGCGAGCACCGGCGCGAGCGCATCGGTTCCGGCCAGCGCTAGCCCGGCCAGCAGCCCGGCGACAAGACCGCCGAAGGTCCACCAGACCGGCAGGCGGATCGCCACGAGTTCGCTCGATTCTGCTTTTTCGACGGCCATCGGCTGCTCGGTCCCTTCCATTCGCCGCCTAACCGCGCCAGAACGCCGTGGCAAATCGCATCGGGATAGATTTCGGACATGGGACGCAAGTTTTTCGGCACCGACGGCATTCGTGGCCGCACCAACGATGGCGTGATGACCGCCGCGACCGCGATGCGCGTCGGCCAGGCCGCAGGCCGCCACTTCCTGCGCGGCGACCACCGCCACCGCGTGGTGATCGGCAAGGACACGCGGCTGTCGGGCTACATGATGGAAAGCGCGCTCGTCGCCGGCTTCACCAGCGTCGGGATGGACGTGATCATGACCGGGCCGCTGCCGACCCCGGCGATCGCCCTGCTCACGCGCGAGATGCGCGCCGATCTCGGCGTTATGATCTCGGCCAGCCACAACCCGTTCGAGGACAACGGGATCAAGCTGTTCGGTCCCGACGGGTTCAAACTCTCGGATGAGGACGAGCTGGCGATCGAGGCGCTCATCGAGACCGAACAGCCGCTCGCCGCCGCGGCCATGGTCGGCCGAGCGCGGCGGATCGAGGACGCGCGTGGGCGCTATATCCATGCAGTCAAGCAGTCGGTCTCCAACGAGATCCGCTTCGATGGGCTCAAGGTCGTGGTCGATTGCGCCAACGGCGCTGCCTATCAGGTGGCCCCGTCGGCGATCTGGGAGCTCGGCGCCGAAGTGATCCCGCTCGGAGTCGATCCGAACGGCACCAATATCAACGACGGCGTCGGCTCGACCGCGCTCGCCGCGGTGAAGGGCGCGGTGGTGAAGGAAGGCGCCGATATCGGCATCGCTCTCGATGGCGACGCCGACCGGCTGATCGTGGTCGACGAAAAGGGGGAGACGGTCGACGGCGACCAGATCATGGCCCTGATCGCCGGACGCATGGCGGAAAAGGGCGCGCTGACCGGAGGCGGGGTGGTTGCAACAGTCATGTCGAACCTCGGGCTCGAGCGCCATCTCGCAGCGCAAGGCCTAGCGCTCGAACGGGCAAAGGTCGGCGACCGCTATGTCCTCGAGCGGATGCGCGCGGGCGGCTTTAATGTCGGCGGCGAGCAATCGGGGCATATGATCCTGCTCGATCACGGCACGACCGGCGACGGTACGGTGGCCGCGCTGCGCGTGCTTGCGAGTCTGGTCCGCTCGGGCAAACCCGCGAGCGAAACGCTCCATCAGTTCGAGCCGGTGCCCCAACTGCTCAGGAACGTACGCTACAACGGGGGTGCACCACTTGATGCGGAGCACGTCAAGGCGTGCATCGCGGAGGCAGAGAACGAGCTTGCCGGCAAGGGCCGCCTCGTCATCCGCGCCTCGGGCACCGAGCCGCTGATCCGCGTGATGGCCGAAGGCGACGACGCACAGCAGGTCGAACGCGTGGTCGAGCGCATCTGCGACGCGGTCAGCGAAGCCGCCTGATGCTTGAGATGCGGCCCGATTGCGAACGCTGCGGCGTGGACCTTCCCGCAGAAGCGCCCGGCGCGTTCATCTGCAGCTTCGAGTGCACCTTCTGTGCCCAATGCGCCGAAGCACTCGACGATCGTTGCCCCAACTGCGGCGGCGAGCTGATGGATCGCCCCGCGCGCGCCAAGGCGCTGCACGACAAGTACCCGCCGAGCACCGAACGCAAGTTCGCCGGGTGACGACGCCAGGCATCGACGCGTAATCCTCGGCACAGCGCCAGGCCGCATCCGCTGGGCCTGGTCGACGAATCCCGCGCAGGCCCGGCCGCGCCGGAGAAATTCTGTCGCCACGAAGCTCGGCGCGGTTTAATAGGTCAGCAGCGCCGGAACGAGAGCCGGCCGGAAGATAAGTTCGGGCGTCGACCGGACAACCAATAGCAAGCGGAGTCCCGAAACAGCGAAATTTCACGGTATCTTCGAAAGAGGGCAGTTTCGAGAATGGGAACTGAGGAACCGAGTTCCGGATCGAAGATTGCGGTGGGCAAGCTCGCCGAATTGCTGATCGATCGATCGTCCGCGGCGATCGCCCTGCTGGATCGTGAAATGCGCTATATTGCCTGCAGCACGCGCTGGCTGGAGATGCACGATTCCGGCCGACAGGATCTCACGGGCCAGTCTCACTACGACGTCTTTCCCGAAATCGGCGAGGAGTTGCGCGAACTCCATCGTCGGGTCCTTGCAGGCGAAACCGTAGCGGGGGAGTTTGCACGTTCCCCGTGTAGCGACCGCTCCGTTGGCCGGGTGCGCTGGCAATTGCTGCCGTGGCACGATTCCGCCAACGAGATCGGCGGCGTTCTCGTCGTTTCCGAACCGCTTCCCGCCAACGCTCGCGATCACGCTTACCGGATGAGCGGGCCTCTCGGCCTGCTCATCGACGGTGCCAGGCAATACGCGATCAGCCTGCTCGACGTCGATGGGAGGGTATTGATCTGGAATGCAGGAGCGGAGGATCTGTTCGGCTGGCGGGAAGAGGAGGTCGTCGGCCGATCCTACGAAATGTTTTTCGAGGAAGAGGACCGAAATCGCGGCGTTCCTGCCCGGCAGCTGGCGCGAGCGCTCGAGCATGGCCAATTCACTACTCGTGCATGGCGCGCGAGAAAGGATGGCAGCCGACTGCTGGCGGACATCTCGATCGCGCCCATCAGGAACCAGAACGGCGAAATTTTCGGCTTCGCCCGCATCATTCGCGACGTAACCGAAAAGGAAGCCAGATCACGCGCGCTCGAAGCGCACGCGGTTCACCTGAAATCGATTCTCGACACCGTTCCGGATGCGATGGTGGTGATCGACGAACACGGGATCGTTGAATCCTTCAGCATGGCTGCGGAGAAGCTCTTCGGATATTCGGCCGACGAAGTCATCGGCCAGAACGTCTCGATGCTCATGCCGTCGCCCGACAGCGAAGCGCACGACGAATATATCGCGCGATATCTTCGGACAGGAGAACGCCGGATCATCGGTGGCGCGAGGCGCGTGCTCGGCCGCCGCAAGGATGGCTCCACCTTCCCGCACGAGCTGAGCGTCGGCGAAGCAGTGGGAGGCGGGCGAAGGGTCTTCACCGGTTTTCTGCGCGATTTGTCCGAACGCGAGGAAGCGCAGGCGCAGTTGCATGAACTCCAGACCGAACTGATACGCATTTCACGCATCAGTGCGGTTGGCACCATGGCAACCGCACTGGCGCATGAATTGAACCAGCCGCTCATGGCCATCGCGAACTATGTTCAGGCTTCCGCGGCCCTGCTCGCTAGATCCGAAGGCCGGACGCCGCAAACGGTGCACAAAGCGCTCGAGACTGCGGGCAAGGAAGCCTTGCGCGCGGGGAGGATCGTGCATCGCCTGCGCGAGTTCGTGGCGCACGGCGAACTGGAGCGGACGATCGAGGAACCGGCTGAACTCGCCGAGCAGGCATGCAGCCTCGGTGCGGTCGACGCCCGTCCGCGCGGTGTGCGATGCAGGGTCACCATCGCCGCCAATGTGCGCCCGGTGCTCGTCGATCGGGTCCAGATCCAGCAAGTTCTGCTGAATCTGATTCGCAATGCGCTCGACGCCCTGCCCGAAGCCGGCGAAATCAGGATCGGCGTTGCTAACGATACGACGCATGGAATGACCCGCTTCACCGTGGCCGACGACGGCCCCGGCGTGCCTCCGGACCAGGCGGACACTCTGTTCGAACCGTTCGTCAGCGGCAAGGCGGACGGAATGGGACTTGGGCTGTCGATCTGTCGCACGATCGTCGCCTCCCACGGCGGGCAGCTCTGGTACGAACCCCGAAACGGGGGCGGTGCAAAATTTCACTTCACCGTCCCCACCATCGATGCGGAAGGACATCGCTATGTCTGACAAAAGGCTGGTCCACGTCATCGATGACGAGGAATCGATACGGCGGTCGCTCGATTTCCTGCTGCGAAACGAAGGATATCGGGTGGCGACCTGGGCCAATCCCGGTTTGTTTCTGAAGCGCGTCGACCGACTGGAGCCCGCATGCGTTCTGCTGGACGTACGCATGCCGGGAATCGACGGGTTGCTGGTGCAGCAAGAGATGGCCGCCGTGGGGGTCAATCTGCCCGTGATCGTCCTCACCGGCCATGGCGATGTCCAGATGGCCGTGCGCGCGCTCCAGGCGGGAGCCGCGGATTTTCTCGAAAAGCCGGTCGATCGGACGAAATTGCTGACCGCGGTGGCGGACGCGTTCGTTTTTCAATCGGACCACGAAGCCCGAAGAGACAACCGTCAGTGGGCCATCACGCAAGTCAACGGTCTGACCGAGCGCGAACGCGAAGTGCTCAACGGCCTTGCTTGCGGCTATCCGAACAAGACCATCGCATACGATCTCGGCATCAGCGCACGCACGGTCGAGGTTTATCGCGCGAATGTCATGACCAAGCTCGGCGTGACGACCTTCGCCGACGCGTTGCGGATCGCCTTCGCCGCAGGCATGGGTTCCGACAGGCAGTGGCGGCAGGACCACACGGTTCTGTCCGATATTTCGCAGCGGCAAGCCTGATCGCCGGACGCTCTGCATGGCCATCCCAAGGCACAAGCGAAGCGACACCGGCGCCCTCCGTCGCTCCACCAATACCTTTCGCAGACCGACGGCGGTCATCGGGGAAATACCGTAGGCCGGGCCTTGCCGCTTGGCAAAGCGGGCGCTGCGCAGACGCCTAATGTGAGACCGCCTCCGTCATTCGGGGAGGTGAACAGGGGCAGGCATCGGAAAGATGGCTGCACCGTCTCGAGGAGAAATGACATGCGCAAACTTCTTACCGTCTCGGCCGGTGCCGCGGCTGCCCTCATGGTCGTTGCGATGCCTTCGGTCGCCCAGGACACCGAGGGTGGCCCGGGCTCGCAAGACCAAGCCGCCGACGACAATCAGGTCGACGACGGCAACGGCAACACCCAAAACGAGGATTCGCTGCAGAACTCCTTCAACGGCTGGTCGAACTTTCTGAACGACAACGCCGCTGACCAGGACAACGACGGCAACGGCTCGTTCAACAGCAACAGGATGGTCGTCGCTCATCAGGAACTGAAGGCGATCAACATCAACAAGTACATGGACGAACTGGTCGACCTCGACGGGGAAGACGATTCAGACACCGCGGTTGGCTACAACAGCGGCAACAACTCGGTGAACGACAACGCCTTCGCCGCCTTCGCGGGCATCGCGAACGCCGCGTGGAACACCGGCATCAACGCCAATACCCAGGCCGCGACCAACATCGCCGCCCAAGGCACGATCACCTTCGGTGTCGAGGGCTGCTGTGTCGATGACGGCGACGGTGGTGGCAACGGCGGCGGAGACTGAGCCGTCCTTTCCAACCGGCCCGGCTGCCAGCCGGGCCGGCCATCCTCCTGACAGGGGAAACGCAATGTCCCTACGCCATCCCAAGTCGGTCGCCGTAGCGATCGCCGCGATCGCATTATCGGCGACTTCCGCCGTCGCCGGCGAGTCCGGGGACCAGCCATCGGCCGCTGCGACCGAAACACACACGCCGGCCGTCGGGCCTGGCGATGGCTCTTCCACTCCGGAGATGCTCAGCCTCGAAGAATTGGCCGAGACGCGCGGACGCGCGACCATCGTGATCAACAACCAGACCCTGGCTGCGATCACCAGCGGAAACCAGCTCGGCAGCTATGTCGCGGGAACCATAAATCTCAGCGACAACGCCCTCAGCAGTTTCAGCGGCGTCGGCAACTTCCTGTTCAACACAGGCGCCCAGAACAGCCTGCAGACGGGAATGACGCTGACCATCACGATCGAGTGACCACGGTGTTCGGAGCAAACCTATACCGCCGCCTTCTTCCCCCGACCCTCATGACGGCGGTAACCTTTGCCCTCGTTGTCCCCGCCCAGTCGCAAGTGCGCCTGCAGCCGGACAGCGGGGGCAATTTTGATGTCATGGTCATGAGCTGGTGGGATATTCCCTTCCGCAGCGTCGTGCGCCAGCAATACGATTTCAGCTGCGGCTCGGCCGCGATCGCCACTCTCATGACGCACCACTACGACCGCCCGCTGACCGAACGCGAAGCATTCTCGGCGATGTGGCGGACCGGTGACCGCGAGGCGATCAGGCAGTATGGCTTTTCACTGCTCGACATGCGCAGCTATCTGATTTCGATCGGCTATCAGGCGGAAGGCTTCCGCCTCACGATCGACCAGCTTCGCGACGTGCGACGCCCGACCATCGCCCTGATCGACCTCAACGGCTACAAGCACTTCGTCGTCATCAAGGGGATGCGCGGCGATCGCGTTCTCACCGGGGATCCGACGCTGGGTCTGACCGACTACGCCATCGACGATTTCGCGAAGCACTGGAACGGTATCGTGCTTGCCGTGCTGCCCGCAACCGGCGAACCCGCGCCGGCCTACAACCTCGCAGGAGACTGGGGGCCATGGTCCAAGGCGCCGCTGGAGAACGGTGGCGGAATTCGCGTCGCGATGAGCGATCCCGGTGACGACCTGCCTCCCGATTATCAGATCACGTCGGAGTTTCTCATCCCGGTGCGCATCGGGACGGTCGAATGAAAGGAAGCGCCATGAATCGCCAGCGCATACGCACGAGCTTGAGCTTTCCGATCGCGATCGCATTGCTGGTCGGCGCTCCGTCGTCCGCCCTGGCGGAAGAATTTCCCATCGAGGCCATGCTGAGCGAAGCGGAACTCGGCCAGGCGCGCGCCGGCTTCACGATCGAGGGAATCGAGATCACCCTGGGCGCGGATTTGCGCACGTACATCGACGGTGAACTCGCGCTGCAAACGATCGTGAGCTGGGTCGGCGACACGCGCTCCACGGAACGCTGGGTTTCCGATGCATTGACCTCCGCGGACGCGGAGGCGCTCGACGGCATGCTGGCGAACGGCCACATCGCCATGCGGGTCAACGATCAGGATATCTTTCTCGCCAACGAAGGGCAGACTGCCCTGCTGCAGCGCACCGACGGGGGATTGCAGAACCTGGTGTTCAACACGGCAAATGGCGTCGACCTGCGCCAGGAAGCCGATATCGCGATCGGCCTCGCCAATTTCGAGGCGTTCCAGTCCGCCATCGCGCCGTCGATTTTCATGAGCGGCATCAACGATGCGATGAACTGGTCGGCGAGCGGCGCCAACGGTCAGTAGGCGCCTGACAAACCTCAGAACGAAATCGGGAAGCGCAGCGTCACGCCCAGATCGGGCGCATCCTCCGTCACGCCGATCTCGAACGACACGTTGGCGGTTACCCGAGGCGTCAGACGATAGGACATGCCGACGTTGAACGAGCCGACCTGAAGCCGGTCGGAACGCTCGATCGAACCACCGATCTCCGTCTTGCTCGGCATGATGTAGCTGTGGCGATAACCCATCGAATAGGAGAAGCGCGGGTTGAGAGCGAAGCCGAAGCCGATCGAACCGCTGATCGAATCGCCCGGATCGACATGGCCGATTTGCGCACCCCCGACCGCGCGGTCGATGTCGCGGCCGATGTGATAGAGATAGTTCACCCCGCCGAAGATCACGACCGGGTCGGAGGGCAGAAGCATGCTGATGCTCGGCTGCACGGCCCAGAATCCCGATCCCGTCGTCAGGCCGGTGGCTACGCCGAATTCGTCGTAGCCGATATCGAACGGCCCCCGGCCGGTATCGCTCTTGACCCTGAGGCCGGCGATCCAGATCGGGCGCTGGCCGCGCTGGCTGTTGAGCTGATAGCGCAGCGAGAGCTCCGCATCCCCGATGTCGGTTTCCGAGAGGTTGATCTCGCGCACGATTCCCTCGTCGCGCTGTTGGGTGACGCGGATCGAATCGTTGCGATAGAGCACGGGCACGCGCCCCTCGATCTCGAGGCGGTTGGTCAGGCCATACCTGGCGGCAAACGTCCCGATAAGCGAGTCGCGCCGGGCCCGGCTGGCTTCGATCACGCCGATCTGGATTCCCGGGATCAGTTCGAACCCGCGAAACACCAGACGATCGTTGGCCGAGTTCACATATTGGAAGCTGGGTTCGAGGACGATCTGGCCCCGCCGGGTCAACACGCCCTGGTCCTGCGGCACTGCCGCCACGGCCGCTTTCCGTTCCTCCGACGGCGGCGGAGCCTGACCGACGGGCTCGTCCGCCGGAAGCGGTTCGTCTGCGGGATCGGCGGTCGGGGCTCCGGCCTGGAAACCGGCGCCGCGATAGACCGCGATGTCGTCTGCGTCGAGCAGCGCTAGGTCCGCCTTTATTTCGGCGCGCAACTCGGCGATCTCCAGTTCCTGCCGGGCAATCTGCGCCTCTTGGCGATCGATCCGCTCGGCCTGTTCAGCCAGAAGCCGGCGAAGCTCGGCAATATCTTCCCTGGGCTCCTGCGCATGCGCCGCTTGCGCTGTCGCCAGCGCCAACACCCCGATGACCGGGAGGAGGCGACGCTTTCCAAAACGAATCCCCGTGTCCATTGTCCTTCTCCCCTTTCTGAAGGTCAGGCGACCAGGCTCAGCGTTTGCGCAACGAGTTCATCGTCCTCGATCCCGGCGAACTCGACGATCCGCATGCGGTTGCCCAAGATGACGCGCTGCGGCGACGTGCACTCGATCAGTCCGTTGCGTGCGAGTTGCGAGATCGAGCGGCTGATGGTGTGCATGGTCAGGCCGAGATGCTCGGCGATATCGAGCCGGCTCATCGGCAGGTCGAGGCGGGCGGGATGCCCCTGACGACGGTGGAAATCGAGCAGAAACGCGCAAAGACGCTGGATGGCGGTGGGATAGCTAAAGAAGCGGAGGTTCTCTTCGGCCGAGCGCAGGGCGCGCTCCAGCGCTGTATGCCATTCCGGCACCGTATCGCCCTCATTGGCGGGCGACCGGCGCTTCTCGGAATAATGCCAGATCGCCTCGCCGTTGGTCAGCGCTTCTGCGGAACAGAGGCGGAAGCCGCTATCAAGACCCAGAACATCACCCGAAACCGGGAAAGCGAGCACCTGACGTCTTCCGTCACCATAGTAATGGCAAAGGCGGACCGTTCCGCTGACCATTTCCAGCCAGCCTTCCGCCAAATCATCCTGACGGTAAAGAAGTTCACCTTTACGGAAGGATTGACGTCTGTCTGAAATCCCCTGCGCGTGCTCGAACCGCATTTGTCCGCTCCCGATAGGTTTCGCGACCTTTATCGTGTTGGACTTTTTTGGCTCACGAACGCTACCTAGCTCGGATGTCGCGTTAAATTGGTATATTCCACAATAGACATGGCGATCGGCTTCGATCGTCGGACGGCAATTATCATCGGATCGTTTTGAGTCTGCGGAGTTTTCATCGCGCGGTGGACCGACCGTGCCCCGCCGGGCTCGATTTGCGATTCCACAAGGCATCGGTCGGCGAAATTGCGCAGACTGGAATCGTCCCGCGACCGCGACGGGTTATCGCAGGAGATCGGCATGCGAAGTGGACCGGCCACGATTCCGCCGGCGGGGATCGAAGGGTGACTGCACCGAACGGCAGCCCCGCATCGCGTCTCGTTCACATCGTGGACGACGACGGCGAGGTTCGCCGGTCGACCGCCGTTCTGCTGGGCGCATACGGATATCGCGTCCATGCCTGGGCCGATGGCCGGTCCTTCCTTCGGGCTGCAGGCGCCTTCGGCCCGTCCTGCGTGCTGCTGGATCTGGCGATGCCCCACGTGGACGGTCTCGACGTTCAGGCTCAACTGCACGCTCGCGGCGTCAAGCTGCCGCTCATCTTCATAACCGGCGCGGGCGAGGTGCAATCCGCGGTCAAGGCCATGCGTTCGGGTGCGTTTCATTTTCTCGAAAAGCCGTTCGAGCCTGCGGAGCTGCATCGTCTCCTCGATCAGGCCTTCACGCAGATCGGCGAGCCCGACGGTCGGGTCGCCGCCGCGCAAAGCAAGATCGGCGCTCTCACCCGCAGGGAGCGCGACGTGCTGACGGCGCTCGTGACCGGCCTGCCGAACAAGTCGATCGCGTTCGACCTGGGCGTCAGCCCGCGAACGATCGAGGTCCATCGCGCCAACATCATGCGCAAGTTCGACGCGATGAATTTCGCACAAGCGCTCAGGATCGCCTTCGACGCCGGGCTGTAGAACGGCCGAGCCCCGCTCGACCGGACCGCGCTTCATCTGCTGGACCGCTCGAGTCGAACTGCGTGGGCAAACCGGGCCTGCCGAGCCACGAGGAGTACGTTGCGCGGGCCGCCCCGTAGCATTATCGCGAAGTCGCGATGAAGGTCCGCAATCCAGAGCAAGCCGGAGATACTACAATGGGGCCTGCCGTTCGCGCGGATGACGATTCGATCGGAAACGTGGCGCTAACGAAATCCCCGCCCCGCATCCTCACCATCGCCGGGTCCGACAGTTCGGGGGGCGCAGGTGTCCAGGCCGACATCAAGACGGTCACTATGCTCGGCGGCTATGCGATGACCGCGGTGACCGCCGTGACCGCGCAGAACACCGGCGGCGTTCAGGCGGTCGAAACGCTGCCTGCCGACTTCGTAGTCGCCCAAATCGATAGCTGCCTCGCCGACATCGGCGCCGATGCGATCAAGATCGGCATGCTGGGTTCGCCGGAGATCGCTCGCGCCGTGGCCGGGCGGCTCGCCGGTTTCGAAGGCCACGTGGTGTTCGATCCGGTAATGATCGCGACCAGCGGGGCGGTGTTGGCAAGCTCCGAGACGATAGCCGCGTTCGCTGCCCTGATGGGCCGTGCAACGCTCGCCACGCCCAACCTTCCCGAACTCGCCGCTCTTACCGGTCTACCCTGCGACACGCCCGACGATATCGCCGCCGCGGCGCATGCGCTGGCGGCCGAGCACGGCTGCGCGGTGCTCGCCAAGGGCGGCCACGGCCACGGCCCGCGGGTGATCGACCGGCTCGTCTACACCAACGGCGATTTCGTGTCGTTCGACGACCCACGGATCGCCACGCGTCATACGCACGGCACCGGCTGCACGTTATCGTCGGCGGTCGCGACGCTGCTGGCCCACGGCCAAACGCTCGAGCACGCCGTACGGCTTGCGCGGCGTTTCGTGCTCGAGGCCCTGCGCAAGGCGCCGGGCTTCGGCGCGGGCAACGGGCCGCTCGGCCACCAGGCGGTGCGAGGCGGTTAGACCGCTGCTTCGGGCGGAGGCTCGTGCCCTTCCAGCCCGTAGAATCCGGCGATCTTTTCCCACGCTTCCTCTGCCGTTTCGCACCAGCGGAACAGCTCGAGGTCGCTGTGGTTGATCGTGCCTTCGTCCGCGAGCGCCTCGAAATCGACGACGCGGTCCCAGAAGTCCTTGCCGAACAGCAGGATCGGCATCGGCTTCATCTTGCCGGTCTGGACCAGCGTGAGTAGCTCGAAGAACTCGTCGAAGGTGCCGAACCCGCCGGGGAACACTGCGACCGCCTTCGCGCGCAGCAGGAAGTGCATCTTTCTGAGCGCGAAATAGTGGAACTGGAACGAGAGATAGGGCGTGACGTAGGAGTTCGGCGCCTGTTCGTGCGGGAGCACGATGTTGAGCCCGATCGATTCGGCGCCCGCGTCGCTCGCGCCCTTGTTAGCCGCCTCCATGATCGAGGGTCCGCCGCCCGAGCAGATCACGAACTGGCGCTCGCCGCCCTCGACGATCGACTTCTCGCTGACCAGCCGCGCGAGCTTGTAGGCCTCGCCGTAGTATTTCGCCTTCCTGGCGAGGTTTTCGACCACCCGCCGCTCGGGCTCGGGCAGGTCCTTCACGCCTTCGAGCGCGATCTCGACCGACTCGGGCGGCGGGATGCGCGCCGAGCCGTACATCACCAGCGTGGAGCCCACGCCCGCCTCGTCGAGCAGCATCTCGGGCTTGAGCAGCTCGAGCTGGAAGCGAACCGGGCGCAATTCGTCGCGGAGCAGGAACTCGGTGTCGCGGAACGCCAGCTTGTAGGCTGGATGGCGCGTCTGCGGGGTGCTCGGCGTCGCCGCGTCGGAGAAGGCGGCTTCCTGGTCTGCGGGGTAGAACTTGCGATCGGCGAGATCGCGTTCGCTCTTCTTCGGCTTGTGTTCTTCGTTCATTACCGTGGCACTAGGCCGGGGCGGCAGACCGGGCAAGCGCGATCGCGCCGGATCGGCCCCGCCATGTCGCCGAGCGCGGCGGGCACGAGATAGTCGTCGGTCCGCGTCGCGATCGCCGCGCCGGTCGAGTAGCCGCCGAGGCTTTGGGCGAGTTTCACCCGAGCCTTGCAGATGCATTTCGTACCGCCAAACTCGACCCCGGCGAATACATCCGAAGCCGCAACTTCGGGAACGACCTTCTCGCCCATCGCAATCCCGCACCTTATTGGGCGCGGAAATCGGCGGGCCAGTTCGCCTAGTCGGCCACCGTCACCAGACAGCGCATCAGCCGGCGCCCTGCGGCCCAGAGCGCGTTGCGCCCGCCGATTCCGATCATGTCGCGCACGAGATCGTCGAAGGTGCTGCGATCGCCTCGCGCCGCCGCGGTTGCGAGGTCGACCAGCAGCATCTCGTCGTAGCTGAAGAGCGGCTGGCACGGCGGGTTGAGCGTGATCGGATCGGGCCAGGCGCGGCCGGCCTCGTCGAGGAACACGTGGAAGCTGTGCACCCCGCGATGGCTGCCGAGGCGCTGCGCGAGGTCGGCGTGGCGATAGCTCTGCGCGCGCCGCGCGATATGGGTATAGCGCAGCGCGGCCACCAGCCGGGCGTGGACCGGCGAGACCTGCCGCAGATCGGGCGTGCTTGTCAGCGCCGCGAGATCAAGCGCCACGCGCCGCCCCCTTGGGAGCCGGGTCCGCCGCGAACGGGCAGCGCCGCGAGGGTGGAGCGTCGGTGCCGCCGCGGCCCTCGGACATCCCGAAGGCGCGCCGGATCGCGACGCAGGCCCAGACGATCGCGCCGGGGAGGCCGTGGGGTATTGCGACCGATCCCGCCAACGCCCCCAGCGACGGCGCGAGCTCGATCACCCCGAGCAGTGCGCGCTCGTCGCGCGAGAAGCGCTGGCTGCAGCAGCATTCGGGCTCGAGCCGACGGCCGAGATGGCTCTCGAGCAATTCGAACAGGCTCGCGCAAGCGATCGCGGTCTCGTCGGGCAGGCCGAGCGGAGCGACGATCTGCTGCAGCCGCTCCATCGTGGGCGCCCCCGCGTCGACGTGCGCCGCCCAGGCGCGAAACAGCCGCACCACGATGCCCTGCGCGAACCTGTCCCTTCCGATCGCCATGCCGCCCTCCAGCCCAAGAATTGCGATTAATTCGCAATAGCTGATAGAACCCACCCGAACGGTGGTCAACCTCCAGACACCAACTGAAAAGTTTTGTCGATACGCACTTGCAATTGCGATTTAGTCGCATTAGCGCGCCGCCAAACCGAACACATGAGGGTATCAATGCGACACTTCCGGCTTTCGATTCTCTGCGCCACGGCGCTCGTCCCTGCGCCCGCGCTGGCGGCCGACGCGGCCGAATCGGCCGCGGCCACGAGCGATCCGCGCCAGATCGTCGTCACCGGCGCGCGCGAGGAAAGCTCGGCCTCGACCAAGACCGACACCCCGATCGTCGAAACCCCGCAGCCGATCACGGTGATCGACGACGAGCTCTACCTCGCGCAGGGCGCGGTCTCGGTCAGCGACACGCTCAACTACGTCTCGGGCGTCACCGCCAACCCCTACGGCCCCGACAGCCGGGTCGACGGAGCCTTCGTGCGCGGAATCAACGCGCTGCAGTTCCGCGACGGCATGCGCGACATCTTCAGCTTCTACGCCAGCATCCGCGCCGACCCGTACAACTTCGACCAGGTCGAGCTGGTGCGCGGCCCGGCCTCGGTGTTGTTCGGCCAGGGCGCGCTCGGCGGGATCGTGAATCTCGTCTCCAAACGCCCCGAGTTCGAAACCAGCGGCGAGGTTGCGGTCCGCTACGGCTCCTACGACCGCAAGGAAGCGCTTGCCGACCTCACCGGCCCGCTGTCGAACACCGTCGCCGCGCGCCTGGTGGCGCGTGTCCGCGATTCGGGAACGCAGACCGACTTCGTCCCAGACGATCGCGTATTCGTCTCCCCTTCGATCACCTTCGCGCCCTCGCCCGACACCGATTTCACCCTGATCGGGCTCTATCAGGAGGACGACGGCGGCTCGACCTCGCAGTTCCTCCCGCTCGTCGGCACGATCCTGCCCAATCCGAACGGTCAGCTCCCCAACGACCTGTTCGTCGGCAAGCCCGGTTGGGACCGCTACGACGGCCGCTTGCTGCAAGGCACCGCGCTGTTCGAGCACCGCTTCGGCCAGACCGCGCGGCTCAACCTCAAGGCACGCTACATCGACAGCGACCTGACTTATCTGACGCACTATCCGAACAGCTATTCGAACCCGGCCAATCCCTACGTCCTGCTCGACCCGTTGACCGGCCAGCCGGTGGTGGACGAAAACGGCGTGCCCATGCCCGATCCCGACCAGCGCACGATCGGCCTCTATTCCGATGGCAGCTACGCACGAATGGAGATCTTCTCGACCGACAACAACGTCCAGTTCGATTTCAACACCGGGGCGAACATCGAGCACACCCTGCTCGCAGGCGCCGACTTCAGCTTCAACCACGTGCGCAAGACCGGCGGCTTCGGAATCGAATACATCGACATCTACGATATCGATTACGCTGCGCTGTTGGACTTCGGCGGCGGGCTGCCGCCGGGCGCCCAGCCTTCGGAAGACGTCAAGCAGGACCAGCTCGGCCTCTACCTTCAGGATCAGATCCGCTTCTTCGACCGCGTCTCGGTGGTGCTCGGCGCGCGGCGCGACTGGACCGGCTCGCGCAGCTTCAACGGCGCGCGCCGCGAAGACGCCGCGACAACCTTCCGCGCCGGGATCATCGCCGAGGTCGTGAACGGCGTCTCGCCCTTCTTCAGCTATACCGAGAGCTTCGAGCCGATCGCCGGCACTGCCAGCGACGGCAGCGCGTTCATCCCCAAGAGCGGCCGGCAATACGAGGCGGGGATCAAGTTCCATCCGGCCGACGCGATCCTGGTGACGGTGACCGGCTATCATATCAGGGAAAGCAATCGCCCGGTGTCGGACGACACCACGCCCGATCCGTTCGACCAGATCCAGCTCGGCTCGCTAACCTCGAAGGGCGTCGAGTTCGAAGGCACCGCCACGCTGCCGGGCCAGCTCAACCTGATCGCCAATCTCAGCTACAACGAGGCCGAGCTCGACGGAACCAACCGCCAGCTCGACAACGTGCCCAGGTTCAACGCCTCGCTCTGGGCGACCAAGGGCTTCGCGCTGTCCGAGCAATCCTCGCTCCTGCTCGGCGGCGGCGTGCGGCACGTCGGCAAGAACCGCTCGTTCGGGCCGGCCTTCCCCCATGGCATCGTGACCCCCGATTTCACGCTGTTCGACGCCTTTGCCGAGGTGACCTTCGACCGCTGGAGCTTCGCGGTCAACGCGACCAACCTGTTCGACAAGCGCTACTACTCGGCATGCCTCGCGCGCGGCGACTGCTTCATGGGCAGCGAGCGCAACGTGTTCGGCACCGTGAGCTACCGCTTCTGATGGCGGGCGTGCCCCTCCTCCTGTGGGCGGCGATCACGCTCGGCGCGGGCGGGATCGCAGTGCTGCGCTACGCCTGGTCGCTGCCCCGGCGTTCGCCCGCCGCGAATGCAGCCGGCTGGGCGCTGCTCGCCCTGTCCTCGCTCGTCGCGGGGGTGTCCGACGGTGCGTGGGGCGTGGCGGTGGCGGCGCTGGGCACCACGCTGGTGGCCATCGCGGTGCTGGCGGTCGCGGGCATCCGTGCGCCAGCGGGCAGGGCCAAGAGTTCGAACCGGCGCGTCGGCATGCTGCCCGAAGGGGGCGAACCGCGCCGGCTGGGTCGCCGCGCGGTCACCTTCCTGCTGACGATCGTCTGCGGATTTGCGGTCTCGGTCGCGCTCGCGCTCGCCATTCGTGGGCTCGGCGGCGTGCTCGGCTGGTACGAGGCTAACGCCAACGTCGTCGCGCTCTTTTCGGTGCCGTTGACCTGGGCGATCCTCGTTTTCACCCTGTTGATGCAGCGGACCCGGCGAAGCCAGGTCGCGACGCTGCTGATCTGCGGCCTCCCGGTGCTGCCGGCCTTGCTGAGCGGAGCCGCCTTATGACCGTCGCCTCTGAAACCTCCACCGTGAAGCGCTCGCTCTCGGCCCACGCGGCGATCGGGCTGCTCGCCGGCGCGCTGCTGTACATCGTGTGCCTGAGCGGCACGCTGCTGGTGTTCTATGAAGAGTGGCAACGGGTCGAAACCGGCTCGCCGCCGCAAATGACCGAGATCGCGCCCGAGGCGGTCCAGCGCGGGATGGAGGCGATGCTTGCGCGCGAGGCCGGCAAGCCGCCGACGACGCACTTCTACGTCGACATGCCGCTGGCCGAGCTTCCGACGACGCGGGTGATCACCGACACCGAATCGTATCACCTCGACGCGCAGGGGAACCTGGCGGGGACCGAAGACATCGAATGGTCGAACTTCCTCTACGGCCTGCACTACACGCTCAACATCCCGGTTGCGCAGGGCCTCGTCGGCATCACGCTGGTCGGCATTCTGGGGATGCTGATGCTCGCGCTGGCGATCTCGGGCCTGGTCGCGCATCCGAAGATCTTCCGCGACGCGTTCCGGCTGCGCACACGGCACAGCGGCGGGGTCGCGCTGTCCGACTGGCACAACCGCCTGAGCGTCTGGACGCTGCCCTTCGGCATCGCGATCGCGCTGACCGGCGCGGTGATCGGCCTCGGCACGGTGGCGGGATACGCCACCGCAGCGCTGTTCTACGACGGCGACATCGAGGCCTTCTACGCGACGATCTGGGGTGAGGAAGGCGAGCCCGATAGCACCCCGGCACCGTTGCCGAACGTGGCGAAAGCCTTGCACTACATGGACGCGAACCATCCCGAAGCGCGGATCGTCTTCGTCACCGTGCACGAGCCGGGCACTGCGGGGCAGCACGTCCAGATCGTCGCCGAGCATCCGCGGCGGCTGATCTTCGGCGAATACTATGCGTTCGACAGCGCGGGCAATTTCCACGGCACCGCGGGTCTTGCCGATGGCGCTCTCGGCCAGCAGGCGGCGGCGTCCAACTACCGGCTCCATTTCGGTAACTTCGGCGGGCTGCCGGTCAAGCTGCTCTATTTCGTGTTCGGCCTGGCGCTGACCGCGGTGGCCGTCACCGGCACCTATATCTGGCTCGGCAAGCGCGCCCGGCGGGGCGTTGCCGAACCGAAGCTGCGCGCGGCGTGGAACGGCGTGGTCTGGGGTACGCCGGTGGCGCTTGCGGCGACCGCCGCGGCCCGCGCGGCAATCGGCCACGAGGCGCCGTTCGCGGCAATCTTCTGGCTCGGCCTCTCGCTCTACGTCGCGCTGTCGATCCTCGCCGCCTTGCGCAAACGGCCGCTGGCGCAACGGGCGGTGGCCTGAACGGCGAGGCTCACGTGTTGGTCTGCTCGGGCGGGGGCTCGCGCGGAATGGAGGCGGCAGCCCCCCCTCGTTCATGGAGCGCCACGTCGGTCCCGGCACCATAGCAGGTCATCGACAACGACCCCATGCTGTAGCCGCGCATGAGCGCCCCGGCGTGTCCCTCATCCGCCGCAGCCAGGCCCGCTGTGTAAAGCAGCGGAATGAAATGGTCCGGCGTGGGCACGGCCAGCGCGTAGTCGCGATGCTCAGCCAGCTTGAGGATCGCGGCGGGATCGTTCGCCATAATCTCGACCGCCGCCTCGTCGAATCGCCTTGCCCAGTCGAATGCCGCATCGGGATCGTGCCACTGCACCTGCCGAAGGTTGTGAACGACGTTCCCGCTTCCGACAATCATGACGCCGCGTTCCCGCAACGGCGCGAGACGCGCGGCGAGTGCAAGATGATAATCCAGCGGCTTCAGGGCGTTGATCGAGAGTTGCACCACCGGAACATCCGCTTCCGGATAGAGATGCGCCAACACGCTCCATGCGCCATGATCGAGTCCCCATTGATCGCGGTCCAGGCCGATCCACTCGGGCCTGACCGCCTCCACGATTTCCTGCGCGACGTCCGGTGCGCCCGGCGCGGGATACTGGAAATCGAACAGCGCCTGGGGAAAGCCGTAGAAGTCGTGAATCGTCCGCGGCATGCGCATCGCGGTCACCGCCGTTGCGCCGAAATACCAATGCGCCGAGATCATCAGAATGGCCCGCGGCCGAGGCAAAGCGGCCCCGAGTTCGCGCCACCCCCGTGTGTACCGGTTCGCTTCGAGCGTGTTCATCGGACTGCCATGGCCGATAAACAGCGCGGGGCTTTTCATGACCCGTCTCCTCGTTCCCATTGCGTGGATGCCGCACCGGAAGAACGATATCCCGCTTACGCGCGGCGCACCTCGCGGACAACCGCCGCTCCAATGCGCAACCACGCCGCAAAGCGTACTCTCGGCGCTGCGTGGGATGTCGATGGATGCCCCGTGAGGATTCGAACCTCAATTGACGGAGTCAGAGTCCGTAGTCTT
>CAMPIX010000016.1 GCA_946886565.1 uncultured Altererythrobacter sp. | reverse complement strand
TCGCGACCGAATTGCGCACGGTGATCTTGCTCGACTGGCCGACGTAGATCCCCGCGTCCGACGCCCCGGAGACTTCGGTGCCGTCGATCAGCACGTTGGTGCTCTCGACCGGATAGATGCCGTAGGCGCCGTTGGTCGGCTTGGGGCCGCCGGTCCAGGTCACCCGGATCGCGTGATAGACGATTTCGTCCGCGCCCTTGGACTTGATCCCGTCGCCCTTGGGGTTCTCGACCGCGAAATCGCGCAGGGTCACGCCGTCGGAGGTGACGAGCAGCCCCTCGCCCGCGCCCTGCTGGCCGGTGAAGTCGAGCACCGTGGCCTCCATCCCCGCGCCGCGCACGGTGACGTTGTCGACATCGAGCGAGAGCCCGTCGGTCAACGTGAAGCGCCCCGCCTCCAGCACGACCTCGTCGCCCGGCTGCGCGAGGATCAGCGCCTCCTGCAAGCGCTCCTGCGCGCCTTCTCCAGCTGCGATGGTGACCGTTTCAGCGCAAAGCGGCTGCGCCAGCACCGCGAGCGATATTGCCCCTGCAAACAATGCCTTGTGGTTGATGCCCATCGTTCTCTCCCTTGTCCGGCGCATTGTGCGACACTTGCAAGAGAAAGCCAAGTCGGTCCCTTTTCGCAACCAACAGCGCCGAAAGAAAGCTCAGCCGAGACCGACCGCGCACAGCCCGGCCGAACTCGCGGTCACCGCCACGACTTCGGCGTCGCCGACGCGGCGGACCCGCTCGACATATTGGCCGATCGTGACCGGCCGCTCGCGCTCACCCGGTCGCGCCTTCAGCGCCTCGAGCTTCCGCAGTTGCGCGATCGTGAGCCGGTCGACCATCCGCTCGGCCATGCACGCGGCGTTGCGGTCAGAGAGGCCAGCGTCGGCCAGCGCCGAACGCACGCGGCCCTCGGCGATCGGTTCGACGCAGCCCGTGGCCAGCAGCGCCGCCGCCAGTGCGAGCGCCAGGCGCATCAGTCGAGCGCCTTGACGATTTCCTCGACCATCTTCTTCGCGTCGGACAGCAGCATCATCGTCTGGTCCATGTAGAACACGTCGTTATCGACCCCGGCGTAGCCGACGCCGCCCATGCTGCGCTTGATGAAGAACACTTGCTTGGCCTTGTCCACGTCGAACACCGGCATGCCGTAGATCGGGCTCGACTTGTCGGTCTTCGCCGCCGGATTGACCACGTCGTTCGCGCCGATGATGAAGGCGACGTCGCACTGCGCGAACTCGCTGTTGATGTCCTCGAGCTCGAACACCTCGTCGTAGGGCACGTTGGCTTCGGCGAGGAGCACGTTCATGTGGCCGGGCATGCGCCCCGCGACCGGGTGGATCGCGTATTTCACCTCCACCCCCTTCTCCTTGAGCATGTCGGCCATCTCGCGCAGCGCGTGCTGCGCCTGCGCGACCGCCATGCCGTAGCCGGGGATGATGATGACCTTCTCGGCCTGTTCGAGCATGAACGCGGCGTCGGCCGCGCTGCCCTGCTTGTAGGGGCGCTGCTCCTTCGCCTCGCCGCTTCCCGCGCTCGCGTCCGCGCCGAAGCCGCCCGCGATCACCGAGATGAAGCTGCGGTTCATCGCGCGGCACATGATGTAGCTGAGGATCGCGCCCGAGCTGCCGACCAGCGCACCGGTGACGATCATCGCGGTGTTGTGCAGCGTGAACCCCATCGCCGCCGCCGCCCAGCCCGAGTAGGAGTTGAGCATCGAGACCACAACCGGCATGTCCGCCCCGCCGATCGGGATGATCAGCAGGAACCCGATCGCGAAGGCGAGGACGGTCAATGCGACTATATAAGGAAGGGTCGCATCGCCTTGAGAGCCGGCGAAAAGCACCGTCAAAACAAGGATCGCCGCCAGCGTAGCCAGATTGATGACATGACGCGCGGGCAGCAGAATCGGCGCGCCGCTCATCCGGCCCGATAGCTTGGCGAATGCGATCACCGAGCCGGAAAAAGTGATCGCCCCGATAGCGATGCCAAGCCCCATTTCGATTTTGCTGATCGGATCAATGCTCGCCAATCGCGTGCTCACAAGATCGCCGTCCACCGTGGTCAGCTCGGGGATAAGCAAGCCGAACGCTCCCGGATTGAGGTACGCGCTCCAGCCGACCAGCACTGCCGCCAGACCCACCAGGGAGTGAAACGCCGCGACGAGTTCAGGCATCGCGGTCATCGCTATGCGGCGAGCGATGATGAAGCCGATCCCGCCGCCGATCGCGATCGCGCCAAGGATTTCGGGCAGGCTGGCGATCTCGTGAGTCACCAGCGTCGTCACCACGGCGATCAGCATGCCCGCCATGCCGAAGCGGTTGCCGCGGCGACTGGTCGAGGGGCTCGACAGCCCGCGCAGCGCGAGGATGAACAGCACCCCGCTCGCCAGATAGGCTAGCGCGACCCACGGGTTCACCGCGTGCGCCGCGTCGGCGGCGAGCGAAAGGTCGGTGGTCGCGTCGGGAGAGAGGATCATCGCGCCGCCTCCTGCGCGGCGATCCGATCACGTGCGTTTTCGCGCTCCGCCAGGTCCTTGCCTACCGTGTAGCCGGCGAAGATCATGAACAGGAGGAACATCACGAACGGGGTTGCGAAGCGGCGCGCACACTTCGCCATATCGGAGCCCCCCATCACTTCCCCTCCTTCTTCTTGTACATCGCGAGCATGCGCTCGGTCACCGCGAATCCGCCGAAGATGTTGACGCTCGCCAGCACGACGCCCGCCAGCCCGAGCCACTTCGCCCCCGGCACCTCGGCCGCCGCCGCCGCGATCAGCGCCCCGACGATGATGACGCTGGAGATCGCGTTGGTCACCGCCATCAACGGCGTATGCAGCGCCGGCGTGACCGACCAGACGACGTAGTACCCGACGAAGCAGGCGAGAACGAAGATCGAGAGGATGCTGATGAAGTCCATGTCAGGCGGCGCTCCTTGCTTCGTAGCAATAGCTGGCGATCGCTTCGGCGACCTCGTCCGGATCGCGCAGGACGTCGGAAGCCGGGATGCGTAGAATTCTGAAACCCTTGGCGCGGAAATGCGCATCCCTATCGGCATCGCGTTCCGGGCGGTCGCCCATATCGTGTGAGACGCCGTCGATTTCGACGATCAAACGCAGTTCATGGCAATAAAAGTCGAACACGAACGGGGTCGCCGGGTGCTGCTTGCGGAACTTGAAACCGCCGGGACGCGATTTGAGACGTTGCCAGAGAAGAACTTCGGGAAGACTCATCTTCCGCCGGAGCGCGCGCGCACGCTTGATCGTCTTCTCATCGCCTTGGATCACGCCGATCCTCCCCTGAAAGGGGAGGGGGACCGCGCGCGGAGCGCGTGGTGGAGGGGTGTCGCCGCCTGCGGACGCTGACACCCCTCCGTCAGCCGCTGCGCGGCTGCCACCTCCCCTTGCAGGGGAGGATCGGAGAAGGTCTCACTCACCCCTTCAGCCTTTCGCTCACCACCTCGCCTCCGCGGGTCAGCCGCACCGCGTCGCCGATTTCCTCGTCGAGCACGGGCCTGCCGGCTTCCTTGTCCCAGAAGGCGGAGAGGAAGTTGTAGTGGTTGCGGGCGAACAGCGCGCTGGCGTCCGCCGCGAGATGCGCGGGGGTGTTCGAATAGCCGACGAGCTTCACGCCATGCTTCTCGACCACCTGATCCGCCGCCGAGCCTTCGACATTGCCGCCTTGCGCCACCGCGAGGTCGAAGATCACGCTGCCCGGCTTCATCGTCGCGATCTGCGCATCGCTGATCAGCCGGGGCGCCGGCTTGCCGGGGATCAGCGCGGTGGTGATCACGATGTCCTGCCTGGCGATATGGCCCGAGACCAGCTCGGCCTGCGCCTTCTGGTATTCCTCGGACATTTCGGTGGCGTAGCCGCCGCTGCCCTCGCCCTCGATCCCGGCGACGTTCTCGACGAAGATCGGCTTGGCGCCGAGCGACTGGATTTGCTCCTTCGTGGCCGAGCGCACGTCGGTCGCCGAAACCTGCGCGCCGAGGCGCTTGGCGGTCGCGATCGCCTGGAGGCCGGCGACGCCGACGCCCATGACGAAGACCTTCGCCGCCTGCACCGTGCCCGCGGCGGTCATCATCATCGGGAAAGCGCGGCCGTAGGTGTCGGCGGCGGCGATCACCGCCTTGTAGCCGGCGAGGTTCGACTGGCTCGAGAGCACGTCCATGCTCTGCGCGCGGGTGATGCGCGGCATGAACTCCATGCTGAGCGCCTCGAGGCCCGCCTCCGCATAGGCATCGACCAGCTCGTGATTGGCGAACGGATCGAACAGCGCGGCGACCCATGCGCCCGGCTGCGCGCCTTCGAGCAGCGCGACCTCGGGCGCCTGTACCCCGAGAACTATGTCCGCGCCCTTCACCGTCTCCGCCGCCGGGCCGATGTCCGCCCCTGCTTCGCGGTAGGTGTCGTCGGACAGCGAGGCATTCGCGCCGGCGCCCTCCTCCACCGCCACCGTCGCGCCGAGCGCGACGAACTTCTTCACCGTTTCGGGCGTGGCTGCGACCCGGGTTTCCCCCGGTGCGCGTTCCTTGAGGACGGCGATCCGCAAAGCGCGCGGACTAGCTGGCGATCAGGATGACGACGATCAGGGCGATGATCGCGATGGCCGGGACCGACCATTTGAGGAGTGCGATGAAAGAGCCGTAGGTCGCGTTGGCGGCCTTCATGTCGTTACCCGAAGCCATGTGTACTCGTGTCCTTTACGGAGAAGATGATTGCACTCGGTCTATCGCGCCGGGGGAGCCGCATCAAGCCTCCCGCGGCGCGCCAACAGCCTTAATCGGACCTTTACTCCCGTCCCGTAAATCGAAGTTCTGTGCCGCAGCGGGACGGTTTGGGGACGATGGCCGAAAACGAATCGCGCCTTTTGATGCTGATCGACGACGAGCCGGCGCAAAGCCGGCTGATCACCGCGCTCGCCGCGCGCGAGGGCTGGCGCACGCTGGTGGTCGGCGATTCGGAGACCGCGATCGCCACGCTCGGCACCCGTCAGGGCATGCAGCTTGCCGCGATCATCCTCGACCAGTGGGTGCCGGGCGACGACGCCTGCGGTTTGATCGAGGAGCTCAAGAGCCGCCGCCCCGCGCTGCCGATCCTGATGCTCACCACCAGCGCCAGTCCGCTGCTCGCGGTGGAGGCGATGCGCGCAGGGGCGACCGACTATCTGATCAAGCCGGTCGCGCCCGACCGGCTGATGCAGGCGCTGCGGAGCGCGACCAAGCGCGAGGCGCCCAAGGACGAGCTCCAGCCGCTGACCGAGAAGATGCCGGCCGCGCTCGATTTCGACGCGATGATCGGCACCGCCCCATCGTTCCGCACGGCGCTCGCGCGTGCGGCCAAGGCGGCGCGCGGCCACGGCGCGGTGCTGATCGAGGGCGAGAGCGGCACCGGCAAGGAGATGCTGCTGCGCGCAATGCACGCGGCGAGCCCGCGCGCCAAGGCGCCGCTGCGCACGATCAACATCGGCGGGGTGCCCTCGAGCTCGCTCGAATCGATGCTGTTCGGGCACGAGCAGGACGCCTTCCCCGGCGCGTTCGACCGCCAGATCGGCGCCTTGCAGCACTGCGACGGCGGCACGCTGGTGCTCGACGAGATCGACCGGCTCGACCGCTCGATGCAGGGCAAGCTCGCCGATTGCATCGAGCAGGGCATCGTCCGCCCGGTCGGCGCGCGCCACGGCTTCCGCGTCGACGTGCGGCTGCTGAGCGCGAGCAACCTGCCGCTCGCCGACCTGGTCGAGGCCGGCCACTTCGACGAACGGCTCCACGCCGCGATCGCCGCCACGACGATCGTGCTGCCGCCGCTGCGCGACCGGCAGGGCGACATTCCCGCGCTCACCCGCCATTTCCTCGCGCGCATCGGCGAGCAGCCGGGCCTGCGTCACCACTCGATCACCGATGGCGCGCTCCAGCTCCTCGCCGCGTTCGACTGGCCGGGCAACGTGCGCCAGCTCCAGTCGGTGCTGTTCCGCGCTGCGGTCTATTGCGAGGGCGAGACGCTGACGATCGAGAGCTTCCCCCAATTGCTCGAGATGATCGGCGACAGCGGCGAGCCCGCGAACCCGCTGCACGAGGGCGCGGGAGTGCTGCTCTACACCGACGACGGCAACCTGCGCGCGCTGGAGGACATCGAGGCCGACGTGATCCGCCTCGCGATCGGCCACTACCGCGGACGCATGACCGAGGTCGCGCGGCGGCTCGGCATCGGGCGCTCCACGCTCTACCGCAAGCTCTCCGACCTCGGGATCGACAACGCCGCCTGACCGCCCTACCCGGCCGACATGGCCGACCTCACCGACTTCCGCGGCAAGAGCGCGCTCGTCACCGGCGCCGCATCGGGTATCGGCGCGGCCGTGGCGCGGTGGCTCGACGCGCGCGGCATCGCGCGGCTGGTGCTGGTCGACCGCGACGCCGAGGCGCTGGGCGCGCTCGAGCTCTCCTGCGAGTGCGAACGGGTGGCGGGCGACGTGTCCGATCCGGCGCTTTGGGACCGCCTGCCCCTCGCGCCGCTCGACCACGCGCTCATCAACGCCGGGATCGCCTCGGGCGCGCCGATCGCGGAGTGCGACTTCGCCGAGTGGCGGCGGGTGATGGCGGTCAACCTCGACGGCGTGTTCCTCTCGCTCCAGGCCGCGATGCGCGCGATTTCCGGCGCAGGCAGCGTGGTCGTCAGCGCTTCGATCAGCGGGGTGAAGGCCGAGCCGGGCACCGCCGCCTACGGCGCCTCGAAGGCGGCGCTGATCCAACTCGCCAAGGTCGCCGCCAAGGAGGGGGCGCCGCGGGGCCTGCGGGTCAACGCGATCGCGCCGGGCGGTGTCGACACGCCGATCTGGGACCAGACGCCGTTCTTCCGCGACCTCGTCGACCAGCACGGCGGCGACCGCGATGCGGCGCTGACCGCGATGGCCGCGATGGCGACCCCGCTCGGCCGCTACGCCAGCGCCGACGAGATCGCGGCGCAGATCGGTTTCCTCCTCTCCGACGCCGCCGCGACGATCACCGGCGCGACGCTGGTGAGCGACGGGGGCTACTCGCTCTAGCCCGGCAGCTCCCCAAAGTCCGTCAGCGCGGCGTCGCGCAGGCCGCGCCAGACGTTGCGGGCCTGGACCGTCTCGGCGACGTCGTGGACGCGCAGGAGCTGGACTCCGGCGTTCATCCCCGCGATCGCGAGCGCGAGACTGCCGCCGAGGCGCTGGTGCGCGGGCGCCTCGTTGCTCAGCGCGCCGATCATCCGCTTGCGGCTCGCGCCGAGCATCAGCGGCTGGCCGAGCGCGTGGAACAGCGGCAGCGCGTTGATCAGCGCGAGGTTCTCGGCGAGCGACTTGCCGAAGCCGATGCCCAGATCGAGCACGATGTTCTCGCGCGCCACCCCGGCAGCCACCGCGGCGTCGCGCCGTTCGCGCAGCCAGTCGAAAACGTCGAATGCGACGCAATCGTAGTCGCCGTCGGCATGGAGGTTCTCCCCCTCGCCGGGAGCGTGCATCAGCACCACCGGGCAGGCGCGCGCCGCGACGAGTTCGAGACTGCGCGGATCGTGGCGCAGCGCGGAGACGTCATTGACCAGATGCGCGCCCGCGTGGAGCGCGGCGTCCATCACCGCCGGGCGGCGGGTGTCGACGCTGATCGCGGCACCCATCGCGGCGCAGTATTCGACCGCGGGGGTCACCCGCGCGAGCTCGTCGCCCTCCCACACCGCGGGCGCGCCGGGGCGCGTGCTCTCGCCGCCGATGTCGAGGATCGCCGCGCCCGCCTCGAGCATCGCCGCGGCGTGTTCGCGGCCGTCCTCGGGCCGGTCGAGGAACTTACCCCCGTCGGAGAAGCTGTCGGGCGTGACATTGAGGATGCCCACGACCTGCGGCTGGTCGAGCCGCACGGTGCGCTCGCCGAGCTCGAGAGGGGGCTGCGCCAGCGTGAGGTTCGCCCACTGCGCCTCCGCCTCGGCGCCGAGCGTATCGGGGATCCGGCCGAACGTTTCCGCAGCCGTCCCGGGCGTGAAGCGCCAGCGCTCGACCACGCGGCTCCCGCTCCACACGATCGCGGCGAAGCGATGCGCATAGACCATCCCGCCCCCGAGCCGGACGCAATCGCCCTCCTCGCTCTGCGGGCTCGCTGCGAAGCCGATGGGCTTGAGATAGATGCGCTCGCTCATCGCGTGGCGATCCCGATGATACATTGAGACATGGACCGCATGTTACACAGTCCTGGAGCAAAAAAGTCAGCCCATGCGAAGCGCGATTTCAGAGGGCGCGAAATGGGGCGAATCGGAGCCATACGTCCGGCCTAGCGAGTGATGGCGGTGTAGGACAGCTTACGATGCCATGCAGTCGCGTCATCTCGCCCACCCCGTCATGCTGAACTCGTTTCAGCATCCATTTCGCCTACGCACCCTTGGCT
The DNA here is from genome assembly GCA_946886565.1 of uncultured Altererythrobacter sp. The sequence goes on along the minus strand of CAMPIX010000016.1, from coordinate 48,715 downwards.
CCGGAGGCGCGATGGACCCTGAAACAAGTTCAGGGTGACGGGTTTGATATGGGGTGATTGGGCTCAATCCTCCGTCGCCAGCAGGTAGAGCTGTCGTGCCGCGTCGATCGGCTTGATCTCGCCGCCGGTTTCGTAGTGCCAGAAGGTCCAGCCGTTGCAGCTTGGCGCGCCTTGCAGATCTTTGCCGAGGGCGTGGATCGAGCCGGTCTGCTTTTCGTAGGCGAGCGAGCCGTCGGCGCGGACGGTGGCAGTCCAGCGGCGCTTCTTGTCGAAGATCTCGGTGCCCGGCGCGATCATGCCGTTCTCGACCAGCGCGCCGAAGGCGACCTTGGGGGCGGTCTTGCGGCTTTGCATGGTCTGGAGCGCGCTTTCGTCGAGCGGCAGTTCCTTCTCGATGCGTTTGAGTGCGGCGTCGCGGTAGCCATGCTCGCGTTCGCAGCCGATCCACTGGCGGTCGAGCCGCTTGGCGACCGCTCCGGTGGTGCCGGTGCCGAAGAACGGATCGAGCACCACGTCGCCGCGCTCGGTGGTCGCGAGCAGCACGCGGTAGAGCAGCGCTTCGGGCTTCTGCGTCGGATGGACCTTGTGCCCGCCTTCCTTGAGCCGTTCGGCCCCGCCGCAGATCGGCAGGACCCAGTCGCTACGCATCTGCAATTCGTCGTTCAGCGTCTTCATCGCGCGATAGTTGAAGTGGTACTTCGCCTTCTCGCCCTGGCTCGCCCAGATCAGCGTCTCGTGTGCGTTGGTGAAGCGCGTGCCCTTGAAGTTGGGCATCGGGTTGGCCTTGCGCCAGACGACGTCGTTGAGGATCCAGAAGCCGAGATCCTGCAGGATCGCGCCGACGCGGAAAATGTTGTGGTAGCTGCCGATCACCCACAGCGCGCCGTCGGGCTTGAGCACGCGCTTCGCCTCGGCGAGCCAGGCGCGGGTGAAATCGTCATAGGTCTTGAAGCTCTCGAAGCGGTCCCAGTGGTCGGTCACCGCATCGACATGGCTGCCGTCGGGCCGGGCGAGATCGCCGCCGAGCTGGAGGTTGTAGGGCGGATCGGCGAACACCAGATCGACGCTCGCGTCGGGCAAGCTGCGCATCGCCTCGATACAGTCGCCGCCCAGGATGCGCCCCAAAGGGAGCACCAATTCGCGCGGCGCGGCGACCGGTTCGGCCTTGCGCAGCGCACGTGTCTTCGTGGTCTCAAGGACCCCCATCGTATTCCCCCGTTTCCAAACTTATCCACAGGGTGAGTCCAAGCGGACTCCGCGTCAAGCGGGGAATTGTCGCGCCTTATAGTTAACGTCGCGTAACTTGCGGCGGAACGAAAGAAGTCCGCCACAAGATGTTGAGTCCGAACGATTCTCGTGCACTCGATATGCTGCGGGTGTTGCCGGGAAGACTCGCTGCATCATCCTTTTGCCTAGATGGACGGTCGCACCATTTGGTTCGCTCGCGCTGTTTGGTTCGCGCAGAGGCGCAGAGGAAGCAGAGATCGCAGAGGCGGCTTGCGGCGAAGCCGCTCTAAATCATCACGCGAAGACGCGAAGATGCTCCGTCTTGCCGCGCCGTGGGCTCATCAACTTCCTGCGCCGTGCTGGGAGAATTGAGCGCGGCTTCGCCGCGGGCGGCACATCTACTACGCTCTCTTCTCCGCGATCTCTGCTTCCTCTGCGCCTCTGCGCGAACCCCCTTAAAACATCTCCATCTGCGCCACCGGCGCAAAGCTGCGGCGGTGGAGGGGCGTGGGTCCGTGGCTGCGCAGCGCTTCCATATGGTCGGGCGTGCCGTAGCCCTTGTTGCGCTCCCAGCCGTAATGCGGGTGCGCGCGGGCGGCCTCGACCATCATCCGGTCGCGCCATTGCTTGGCGACGATCGAGGCGGCCGAGATCGCCGGTTCCTTGGCGTCGCCGCCCACGATCGGGCGCGCGGCCCAGCGCCATTCGGGCCGCCGGCCATGCGGGGTGAGGTTGCCGTCGACCAGCACCTCATCCGGATCGCGCGCGAGCGCCTCCGCCAGCCGCGCGACCGCGAGCGTCATCGCCAGCATCGTCGCGCCGAAGATGTTGAGCCGGTCGATCTCCTCGACCTCGACCACGCCGACCCCCCAGGCGCAGCGCCTCCGGATCGACAGGTCGATCCGCGCGCGGGTGGCGGCGCAGAGCTTCTTCGAATCGTCGAGCCCCGCCGGTCGCGGCTTGCACAGCGCGACGGCGGCGGCCACAACCGGGCCGGCCAGCGGCCCGCGCCCGGCCTCGTCCACGCCCACGATAAGCGGGCTGGAGCCAAACGACAGATGGGGAGTTGCACTGAACATGACCAAGACCGCGATCCTTGCCGTGGCCCTATCACCGTGCCTGCTCTTCTCCGCAAGTTGCAACGCCGATCCGGCGGGGGATACCGGCTCCACCCCCACGCCAAGCGCAACGAGCGGCGCCAAGGGGGAACCGGTGACCGTTTCCGAAAGCGACGCCTTCACCGCACAGGCGTTCGGCGAATTCGACGAGCCCTGGGCCGCCGCCTTCGCGCCGGGAACGGCAACGCTGTTCATCACCGAAAAGGGCGGGACGATGAAGTTCGTCGACACCGCCACCGGGCGGCTGGGGACGGTGAGCGGGATGCCTGAGGTCGACTACGGCGGCCAGGGCGGGCTCGGCGACGTCGCCTTCCTGCCCTCCGAAAGCTCGGACACGCTCGAGCGGCGCACGATCTACCTCACCTGGGTCGAGGCGGGCGACCCCGGATCGGGGTCCGGGGCAGGCGGCGACACGCGCGGCGCGGCGCTCGGCAAGGGCACGCTCGTTTGCCAAGAGGCCGACGCCTGCGCGGTGGAGGGTCTCGCAGTTATCTGGCGGCAGCAGCCCAAGGTCACCGGGCGCGGGCATTTCTCGCACCGCATTGCCTTCTCGCCCGACGGGCAGCATCTGTTCGTGGCTTCGGGCGATCGGCAGAAGATGCAGCCCGCGCAGGATCTGTCGAACACGCTCGGCAGTGTGGTGCGGCTGACGCCTGACGGCGAGGCCGCGCCGGGCAATCCTTTCGCCGAGCGTGGCAGCCCGTCGGACCAGATCTGGTCCTACGGCCATCGCAACATTCTCGGCCTGCAGTTCGATGCGCAAGGGCGGCTGTGGGATCTCGAGCACGGCCCGGCGGGCGGCGACGAGCTCAACCTCGTGGTGCGCGGCGACAATTACGGCTGGCCGGTCGTGTCCGAGGGCGATCATTACGACGGCGAGGCGATCCCGCCGCATTCGACGCGGCCCGAATTCCACGCGCCCGCGATCAGCTGGACCCCGGTGATCGCGCCGGGAGACTTCGTGTTCTATTCGGGCAAGCTGTGGCCCGAATGGCAGGGCCAGGCGGTGATCGCCGCGATGAAGCCCTCGGGGATCGTGCGCGTGGCGATCGAGGGCGAGCAGGCGCGCGAGGTCGCGCGTTATCCGTTCGAGAGGCGGGTGCGCGAGATCGTCGAGGGGCCCGATGGCGCGCTGTGGATCCTCGAGGATCGCGAAGGCGGACGGCTGATCAAGCTCACGCCGGGCTAGAAGCTGCGCGAGCGGCCCGCCAAGGCGAAATTCATCGACAGCGCTCCGCCCCGCTCGTAACGGCGCGCGGCTATGGCGACGATCGTTCCCCTTGCCAATATCGAGCCCGCGCTGGTCGAGGAACTGCTCGACCGCGCCTTCGGGCCCGATCGCCACGCGCGCACCGCCTATCGCATCCGCGAAGGCGTCGAGTGGCTCCCGGCGCTGAGCTTCGCCGCGGCGGACGACGAGGGGTATCTGGTCGGCACGATCCAGCTCTGGCCGGTCGCGCTGACCGATCCCGAGGGTCGCGCGCATCCGATGATCATGGTTGGCCCGGTCGCGGTCGTGCCCGAGCGGCAGAACGAGGGCTTCGGCAAGGCGCTGATGCTCGCGGCGCTGGGCGCGCTCGAGCCGGGCGCGTTGCCGCAGGTGATGATCGGCGATCCCGAGTACTACGGCCGCTTCTTCGGCTTCGTCGCCGCACCGGCGGGCGGCTGGCACTGCCCCGGCCCGTTCGACCCCGCGCGCCTGCTCGTGCGCTGCGAGAACCCAGCGGTGCTGCCGGCGGAGGGCATGCTCGGGCCGTGGCCGGGGGCCTTGGCGAATTGATCGTGTCGTGGCATCGCCCCGGCAATGCCCTACGATCCGCCGCCCGAACTTGCCGCGCTCACGCTCGACCAGATCGCCGAGCATGCGGCCGCGCGCAAGTTGCCGCTGGTCGAGGAGTGGAACCCGGCGAAGATCGGCGACAGCGGCATGCGCGTGGCCGGAGACGGTACGTGGCACCATGACGGCAGCCCGATCGCGCGGCAGGCGATGGTGCGCGCGTTCTCCGGCCTGCTGACGCGCGACGCGGAGGGGCGGCACTGGCTCGTCACCCCGTTCGAGAAGCTCGCGATCGAGGTCGAGGATGCGGCGTTCGTCGCCACCGACGTGGTGCGGCGCGAGGGCGATCTGGCGTTCCGGCTCAACACCGACGAGCTGGTCGTCGCCGGGCCCGAACACCCGCTGCGCGCCGCCGGAAGCGAGGAGGAGCCGGCGATCTACCTCGCGGTGCGTCGCGGGTGCGAGGCGCGGCTCAACCGCAGCACCTGGCTCCAGCTCGCCGAGATCGCGCTCGCCGAGGGAGATGGCGCGAGCGTGGTGAGCGGCGGCGAAACCTACCCGCTGTCGCCCGCATGAGCGTGCTGTTCGACCGCCTCGCAGCGTTGTTCGAGCAAGGCCATGCCGTGGACGTTCCCGACCTGCTGAGCGATGCGCGCTTCGCCGATGCGACCCGCACCGCCGACGCCGCGGTGCTGATCGCGGTGACCGACCGCCCCGCGCCGGGGGTGATCCTGACCCAGCGCCCGCACGGCATGCGCGACCATCCGGGCCAGGTCGCCTTCCCCGGGGGCAAGATCGATCCGGGCGAGGATGCGGTCGAAGCGGCGCTGCGCGAGGCCGAGGAAGAGCTCTCCATGCGACCCGCCGACGTGCGGGTGATCGGCGCGACCGACCGCTACCAGACCGGCACCGGGTTCGACATCACCCCGGTGCTCGGCGTGGTTCCGCCCGACCTGCGGCTTGTCCCGCATCCGGACGAGGTCGAGGCCTGGTTCGAGGCGCCGCTCGACCTCCTGCTCGACCGCGAAAGCTGGACCGAGCACGAGGTGTTCTGGAACGGGGCGATGCGGCGCTATCTCGAATATCATTATCAGGGCTTCCGCATCTGGGGCGTGACCGCGGCGATCATCGCCAACCTCTCGCGCCGGATCGAGTACAGGGCGCTGTTTTCTGATATTCCATAAACCGTTCGTGCTGAGCTTGTCGAAGCACCGCTTTTTCTTCTAGCGCTGCCCGAAGAAAGTGCGGCCCTTCGACAAGCTCAGGGCGAACGGGGTTTCTTATGGCTCAGCTTGCTTCGGTCCCGTGGACGGAGCGCTCCGACCTCGCCGGGCTGGTCGCGGCACTCGGCGCGGACAACGTGCGTTGGGTCGGCGGCGCGGTGCGCGACACGTTGCTCGGCCACGACGTGCGAGACATCGACGCCGCGACCCCGCTCGAACCCGAGGCGGTGATCGCGCGGCTGGACGCCGCCGGCATCCGCACCGTTCCGACCGGGATCGACCACGGGACCGTCACTGCGATCCTGCCCGGCGGCAATGTCGAGGTCACCACCTTGCGTCGGGACGTCTCGACCGACGGGCGGCGCGCGACGGTCTCCTTCGCGACCGAATGGCGCGAGGACGCCGCGCGGCGCGACTTCACGATCAACGCGCTCTACGCCGCGCCCGACACGCTCGAAATCTCGGACTGGTTCGGCGGGCTGGACGATCTCGCCGCCCGGCGCGTGCGCTTCATCGGCGACGCGCGCGAACGCATCCGCGAGGACCATCTGCGCATCCTGCGCTACTTTCGCTTTCAGGCGCGTTTCGGGTCCGAGCTCGATTCCGCCGCGGAGGAGGCCTGCGCCGAGCTGGCGGGAACGCTCAAGGGCCTTTCGCGCGAGCGGGTGGCGGGCGAACTGCTCAACCTGCTCGGTCTGCCCAACCCGGCCGATACGGTCGAGCGGATGCTCGCACTCGGGGTGCTGCCGGTCGTGCTGCCCGAAGCCTGCACGCAAGGGATCGCCGCGCTGCGCCGCCTGATCGCGCAGGAGAGCGCAGCGGAGATCGCGCCCGACCCGATCCGCCGCCTCGCCGCGCTGCTGCCCGCCCTTCCCCCGGTCGCCGAGACGGTCGCATCGCGCCTGCGGCTGTCGAAGGCGCAGCGTGAGCGGATCGCCTGCGCCGCTGCGCGCAATGGCGAAGACACCGGAAATCCGCGCGCGCTCGCCTATCGGGAGGGAATCGGCTGCGCTATCGACCGGCTGCTGCTCGCCGGCACCGAAATCGCGCCGCTCAAGGACTGGAGCGTACCGGAATTTCCGCTCAAGGGAGGCGAGATCGTCGCACGCGGGATCGGCGCCGGTCCGGAGGTCGCGCGGATCCTGCGGCGGGTCGAAGCGCAGTGGATCGACGAGGGGTTTCCGGCGCGCGACAGGGTGAGCCGCATCCTGGACACGATACTCCGATCGATCTGACCTTGCTTCATGCCCCGGTAATGTGGAACAGGGCATACCGTGTTCATCGCCGATTGGCAGGACATGCCGCCGCACGCCTCGCCTGCGGCGGGCTCCGCCCGAACTTTCGGGCCCGCGGGTTCCTGCTGCTGCAGCGGGGCGCATGACGCCGAAGGACGCTCTTTCGTCTTTCCTCACGGCGTACCCGCGACCAATCCGATGTGTTTTGCACGGCCTCTGCCGTGTTGATATTTGCGTTTTATTTTAAGTTGATACGGAGTGGATTTATGAACTTCTCGAAGATTGCACTCACCGCGGTCGCCGCGCTCGGTCTCGCCACCGCGGCACAGGCCCAGGGCGTCGCCGTAGGCGCCACCGTCTATGGGCCGGAAGGCCAGCCCGTCGGCACGATCGAGACCGTCGCCGATGGCGTCGTCACTGTCGATACCGGCAAGCACAAGGCGCCGCTGCCGACCAACGCCTTCGGTGAAGGCGAGCAGGGCCCGACGATCACCGTCACCAAGGCGCAGCTCAACGCCATGCTCGACGAGCGGGTCGCCGCCGCCAACGCCAAGCGCGATGCAGCGCTGATCGCGACCGCCGCGGTCGTCGGTGCTGCGAACCAGCCGGTCGGCGTGGTCAAGAGCGTCAACGGCAACACCGTGATCGTCACCCGCACCACCGGTGGCGACGTGAACCTGCTGCGCGAGCACTTCGCGGTGAACCCGGCGGGCCAGCTCATGGTGCTGTTCACCAACGCCCAGCTCGACCAGGCCGTCGCCGCTTCGGCCGGCGCCGCTGCAACGGCCGCCACCCCGGCCGCGGAAGCGACTGCGGAAGCCTCCACCGAAGCGGCCGCCGAAGCCACCACCGAATAACAGAGCCCTTTTAAGGGTCGCACGAAGAGGCCGGACGCGGGATACCGCGTCCGGCCTCTTTTTTATCTGTCGGGATAGTGCAAGGGGCGAACAACCCTCCCCGGAACGAAGAGGTGGCAGCCGATGCGCCAGCATCGGGTGACGGAGGGGAACACGCCGCGTGACGCTTGCGGCGCGGGCCCCTCCACCTCGACGCCTGCGGCGTCGCGGTCCCCCTCCCCGTGCCGGGGAGGCGTTATACGCCTAAAACCGATTGTTTTTCGGGAACCCCTGCGGCGGTAGCCGCCCCGCCGCGCCGCGGGCGACTTTCCATTGCCATATCTCGCCTTCGGTGCGGGTGCGCCCGGTCTCGCCGCCCATCGTCCAGCTTAGACCATCCGCGAGCGTGAAGGTCGTCGCGTCGCTCAGGCCGCCGTCGCGATAGCGCTGGAGCGTGACGCCCTGCCCGCGTGCGAGCATCGGCAGTTCCTCGAGGTTGAACACCACCAGCTTGCGGTTGTCGCCGACCACCGCCACGTGGTCGTGCGCCGCGGCGATCTCGCGCACCACGCGCAGTTTCGCGCCGCCCTTGAGATTCACCACCTGCCGGCCTTTGCGCGTTTCGGCGAGGATCTCGCCGGTCGCCGCGGCGAAGCCCTTGCCGGTGGTCGCGGCGAGCAGCAGCTGCGCCTTGGGCTTGTGCACGATCAGGCCCGCGATCTGCGCTTCGGGATCGATGTCGATCATGTTGCGGATCGGCTCGCCGAAGCCGCGCGCGCCGGGCAGCTTGTCCGCGCCCAGCGTGTAGATGCGCCCGTCGTCGGCCACGACGAGCAGTTTGTCGGTGGTCTGCGCGTGGAGCGCGAAGGCCGGACCGTCGCCTTCCTTGAACTTCCATTCGCTGTCGAGGTCCGCATGTCCGCGCGCGCCGCGGATCCAGCCCTTCTGCGACAAGATCACCGTCACCGGTTCCTTCTCGATCATCGCGTCCATGCTGAATTCGACCGCGGGCGCGGCTTCGGCCACCGTCGTCCGGCGGCGGCCGAGGGTAGTGTCCCCGGCATATTCCTTGCGCAGCGCGTTGAGGTCGCGCTTCAGCCGGGTGCGCTGGCGCGCCGGGCTGTCGAGCAGCTTCTCGAGCTCGTCCTGCTCCTTGAGCAGATCGTCCTTCTCCTGCCGGAGCTGCATCTCCTCGAGCTTGCGCAAGCTGCGCAGCCGCATGTTGAGGATCGCCTCGGCCTGCCGGTCGGTAAGCGAGAATTCCGCCATCATCACCGGCTTGGGCTCGTCCTCGGTGCGGATGATCTCGATCACCCGGTCGAGGTTGAGGAAGGCGACGATGTAGCCCTCGACCAGCTCGAGCCGGCGCGCGATCTGGTCGAGCCGGTGGCGGCTGCGGCGCTGGAGCACGTCGATCTGGCTCGCGGTCCAGTGCGTCAGCAGCTCCTTGAGGCCCATGACCATCGGCGTGCGGCCGGTGCCGCCCGACACGTCCAGCACGTTCATGTTGAGCCCGAAGCGGGTCTCGAGGTCGCTCAGCCGGTAGAGCGATTCCTTGAGCAGATCGGGATCGACGTTGCGGCTGCGCGGCACGAGCACGATGCGGATATGCTCGTCGCTCTCGTCGCGCACGTCCTCGAGGATCGGCAGCTTCTTGTCGGCGATGAGCTGGGCGATCTGCTCGATCAGCTTGCCCTTCTGCACCTGATACGGAATTTCGCTGACCACGAGCTGCCACTGGCCGCCACCGAGCCGCTCGATCCCCGCCTCGCGATCCTCCGCCTTGTCCGCCTCGATCGCATGGAACCGTGCGCGGATGCGGAAGCTGCCACGCCCGGTTTCGTAGGCTTGCGCGATCGCTTCGGGGCTGTCGACGATCAGCCCGCCGGTGGCGAAGTCGGGCCCCTGGAACAGCTCCATCAGCCGCGCGTGCTCGACGTGCGGGTTGTCGATCAGCTCGAGCGTCGCGTCGATCACTTCGGCGACGTTGTGGCTCGGAATGTTGGTCGCCATGCCGACCGCGATGCCGCTGGCGCCGTTGGCGAGCAGGTTGGGGAACAGGCCGGGGAAGACCTCGGGCTCGCTCTCCTCGCCATTGTAGGTCGGGATGAAATCGACCGTCCCCTCGTCGAGCCCTTCCATCAGGCGCAGCGCCGTCTTGGTCAGGCGCGCTTCGGTGTAGCGGTAGGCGGCGGCGTTATCGCCATCGATGTTGCCGAAGTTGCCCTGCCCCTCGACCAGCGGATAACGCAGCGCGAAATCCTGCGCGAGCCGGACCATCGCGTCGTAGACGCTGGCGTCGCCGTGCGGGTGATACTTGCCGATCACGTCGCCGACCACGCGGGCGGACTTCTTGAACGCGTCGGTGGGGTTCAGCTTCAGCTGCCGCATCGCCCACAGCAGGCGCCGGTGGACCGGCTTCAGCCCGTCGCGCAGGTCGGGCAGCGAGCGCGCGGTGATCGTCGACAGCGCATAGACGAGGTAGCGCTCCTCGAGCGCGGAATCGAACGGCGCGTCGACGATCGCGTCGAAGGGGTCTTTTTCGTCTTGCAGCGGGGCCATGCGAGCGGCCCTAGCAGGGCCACGCTCCGGCTAGAAGATCGGAACGGCGCGCTTTCCCCACGCGTTGCACGGGCGAACCCGAACCCAAGGAGAACCCCATGAAACGCGTCCTCATCATCGCCACCGACGGCTTCGAGCAGTCCGAGCTGATGAAGCCGAAGGAAAGCCTCGAAAAGGCCGGAATCGAAACCACTGTCGCCAGCCTCGAGGATGGCGAAATCCGTGGCTGGAAGGACAAGGACTGGGGCGACAGCGTCAAGGTCGATATCACCGTTAACGAAGTCGCAGCCGGCGATTATGATGCGCTACTGCTTCCGGGCGGACAGATGAATCCCGACATCCTGCGCATGAACGACCGCGCGGTCGGGCTGGTGCGCGAGTTCGACGAAGCAGGCAAACCGATCGCCGCGATCTGCCACGCACCCTGGCTGCTCGCCGAAGCAGGCATCGTCGGCGGCAAGACGGTGACGGGCTGGCCCTCGATCCGCACCGACCTCGCGAATGCCGGTGCGAACGTCATCGATCAGGAGGTCGCTCAGGACGGAAACCTCATAACCAGCCGCAATCCGGACGACATCCCGGCCTTCTCGAAGGCGCTGATCGAGCGGTTGGGCGCGGATGTGAAGGAACCTGAAGCGGCCTGATAGCCGCGTCATCTCAAGGCTTTGCAGGGGCCTCGCCGTTGATGCGGCGAGGCCCTTCTCGTGTCGGCGCTTGACCAGATCGGAAATGAGGCGCAATTGTGGCGAAATAATGGCGAAAAGGAGGCCACGATGCGGCAGAGGATATACAAATACCTGATTTCGCTTACGGCAGTGTCGACCCTGGCTCTTGCCGCGTGCAGCGAGGCACCCGATCAGACCGCTGCGAGCGACGCCGTCGAGTCGTCCGCGGGCTACGAAAGCCCGGCGATGCAGGCCGAGGCGGTGGCGGACGCGAGCACCGCGACTGGCGCGAGCGGGGCGGTGCCCGGTCTCTCCGCGCTCGAGGTGAGCATGCCCAAGCTCGCCTATACTTACGCCTACGCCTTCCGCACCAGCGGCGAGCGGCTCGGCGATCTCCAGCGGCGGCATGCGGACCTGTGCGAGCAGCAGGGGCCGATGAGCTGCCGCATTCTCGGCATGTCCAAGTCGGGCGAGGATGCCGAAGAGGTGACGGGCGAGCTCCAGCTCGCGGTCGCGACCCAGCATGCGCGCGCGTTCGGCGCGCTGCTCGAGAAGGAAGCCGAGAGCGCCGAGGCGCAGCAACTTTCGGCCGAGATCGCGACCGAGGAAATGTCGAAGGCGATCGTCGATACCGAGGCGCAGTTGCGCGCGCGGACCGAATTGCGCGACCGGCTGATGGACGTGCTGCGCACCCGCAAGGGCAGCGTCGAGGAACTCGTCGCTGCCGAGCGCAGTGTCGCGCAGGTCAATCAGGAGATCGATCAGGCGCGAAGCTGGCTGCGCGAGATGCAGGGCCGGGTCGCCTTCAGCCGGATCGACGTCCGCTACGAAAGCGGCGCGCCGGTGGCGAACGATTTCCTCGCGCCGATCCAGGCGGTGGTCGGCTCGCTCGGCGGCATCCTCGGCTTCGTGTTCGCGATGCTGATCGCGCTAGCCGCGGTGCTCGGCCCGATCGCCGGGCTGATCTGGCTCGGGCGTCGGATCGGCCGAACCGCCGAAATCGCGTAAAGCGAGCGCCCGCCGCTGCGCTGCGGCGGCGGGCTTTCCTTGCTTCAGGCCACCTTGGTCGCGGCGATCCATGCGTGGACGCGGCGTTCGAGCAGGGGCAGCGGCAGCGAGCCGCCGCCGAGCACGGCATCGTGGAAGGCGCGGATATCGAACTTGTCGCCAAGCTCGCGTTCGGCCTCTGCGCGCAGTTCGAGGATCCGGTTCATCCCGATCTTGTAGCTGGTCGCCTGACCCGGCCAGACGAGATAGCGGCGCACCTCGTTGCGGACCGTTTCCGCGTTCTGGGGCGAATTCTCGGTGAAATAGGCGATCGCCTGCTCCTCGGTCCAGCCCTTCGAATGGACGCCGGTGTCGACCACCAGCCGGATCGCGCGCCACAGTTCCGAGCTCAGTCGGCCGAAGTCGGAGTAGGGATCGGCGTAGGTGCCAGGCATTTCCTTGGCCAGCCGCTCCGAATAGAGCCCCCAGCCTTCGGAATAGGCGCTGTAGCCGACTTGCGTCTGGAACTGGGGCACGCCGGTGAGTTCCTGGGCGATCGAGATCTGCATGTGATGTCCGGGCAGGCCCTCGTGATACGCGATCACTTCGAGCATGTTCTTGGGCATCGCGCTCATGTCGGAAAGGTGCGCATAGTAGATGCCCGGGCGCGAGCCGTCGGGCGTGCCGCTGCGATAGTGTTGCGCGCCGCCGTCCTGTTCGCGGAACGCCTCCACCCGCTTCACCTCGAGCCCCGCCTTGGGCAGCAGGCCGAAGTATTCCGGCAGTTTGGATTCGATGTTGTCGATCGCCTTGGTGGCGTCGGCGATGTACATCTGCGCCCCTTCGTCACCGTCGGGATAGTAGTTGAATTCGCCCGTCCGGATGTGTTCGAAGAATGCCTGAAGGTCGCCGTCGAAGCCGACCTCATCCTTGATCGCTTCCATCTCGCCGTGAATCCGCGCGACGTCGGCAAGGCCGATCCGGTGTATCTCGTCGGCGGTCAGGTCGGTCGTAGTGCTCGCAGCGAGACGGTGGGCGTAATACGCCTCGGCATTCGGCAAGCCACCGATGCCGACGCCGGTCTCGGGCGCATTGGGCCGGTCGGCGGTCATGAAGGCGATCAGCCGGTCGTAGCCGGCGCGGTAGCCGCCTTCGAGCGCCGCCTCGAGCTCGCCGCGCATCGTCGCCGCCTCGGCCTCGGTGATGGTGCCGCCTTCGACGAGCTTCGCAATCTTGGCCTTGCCGTCTTTCCACAGCGCGTTGTCGGCCCCATCGTCGAACGGTGCGCCCGAGATCAGTTTCTGCGCTTCGGCGATGACGAAATCGTAGGCGAAATAGGGCGGGCGCACGCCCGCCGCGGCGCGCGGCTCGGCGATGTCGACCAGCTGCCCGATGGCGCGCCCGATCTCGCCTACGCGCGAGATGTAGTCGCGCATGTCCTGTGCGGTATCGACGCTGTGCTGCGAGATGAGAACCGAGGGCAGGAAGGTGTGCGCGCCGTGCATCTGGGTGAAAACGTAAGTGTTGTCGCGCCACTCGGCGGCCTCCGCGGCGCGCTCGTATTCGTATTTCCACAGATCGTAGGACAGTTTGTCCGCGGGGGAGAGGCTGGCGTAATCGAAGGTCCGCTCCATCTCCTCGACGGTGGCCTTCAGCCAGGCCAGGTCCTCGTCCTGCGCTGCGAGCGAGAAATCGTCGATCTCGCCGTAGCGTTCCTTGCGCCCGAGCGAGGTGAGCATGAGCGGGCTGTCGAGCACCTGCTCTTCGTATTTTTCGTCGAACCAGGCGCGCAGCTCGGGATTATGGTCCGGTGCGGCTTCGGCCTGCGCTTCGGACTGGGCAGAAGCGGGGGCGGCGGGCGCGAGAACCGCAAGCGGAGCGGCGGCAAGCAGCAGGGCATAGTGGAAACGCATGAGTGATCTCTCCCGATTCAAACCGTTATGCTGCGCACCGCTACGCGACCAGACCGTTCAGGCATAGACCAAACGATCAACGCGGCATGACAGGAACCAGCTCAGCGCCGGCTCATGTCGTGGCTTTCCGGGGGGATGCGGACTTCGAGACCGTCGAGTTCGCCGGACAGCACGATCTGGCACGAGAGGCGGCTGGTGCGCTGGACCCCGGCGGCGAGGTCGAGCATGTCTTCCTCCTCCTCGCTTGCTTCGGGCAGCCGGTCGAACCATTCGGGAGCGACGAGCACGTGGCAGGTGGAGCACGCCATCTGCCCCTCGCACGTCCCCTCGAGCGGCATTCCGGCGGCCTGCGCGAGGTCGAGCAGCGGAAGGCCCTCCTCGCCCTCGGCCTCGACCGTCTCACCCCTGGCGGTGACGAAGCGGACGCGCACGGTCACAGGCCCTGCACCTCCGCCGCTTGGAGAATCAGCGCCGCGCCGCGTTCGAGCTGGTCGAGCGTGGTGTAGCGCCCGAAGCCGAGGCGGATCGAGCTCTTCGCCTCGGCTTCGGTCAACCCGATCGCCTTGAGCACGTGGCTGGTCCGCCCCGAGCCGCTGGCGCAGGCCGAGCCGGCAGAGAACATGACATCGCGGCAGTCGCTCATCAGGCGGGCGACGTCGAGGCCATCCCGGCGGATGTTGAGGTTGCCGTGCCAGCGCGCCTCGGCGCTGCCGTTGAGCGCCCACCCGGCGAACAAGTCGCGAGCGCGATTCCACAGCGTTTCGACGTGCGCGGCGTCCTCCTGCATCCGCTGCGCCGCGAGCTCCGCGGCAGCCCCCATTCCTGCGATCAGCGCGGGGCTGAGGGTACCGGAGCGCAGGCCGGACTCCTGCCTGCCGCCGGTCTGGACTTCGCCGAGTTCGACCCCGTTACGCACCCACAGCGCGCCGGCGCCCTTGGGGCCGTGGAACTTGTGCGCGCTGATCGCGATCATGTCCGCCTCGGCCACCGCGAGCTTGCCGTAAGCCTGCACGGCGTCGCACAGCAGCAATGCACCCGCCCCGCGCGCATGCTCCGCCCACTTGGCGACCGGCTGCACCGTGCCAATCTCGTTGTTCACCTGCATCACGGCGACCAGCCGCACGCCTGCGGGCAGATCCTGCTCCGCAGGGCAAATACCGTCGTGATCGACCTCGAGGGTGTGGCGCGCGCCGAGCGCTCCGGCGGTGTCGAGCACCGCCGCGTGCTCGATCGCCGACACTGCGAGCAGACCATCGCCGCGGGTGCCGCGTAGCGCGAGGTTGATCGCTTCGGTCGCGCCGCCGGTGAAGATCACCCGCCCCTCCGACGGAAACAGCGCCGCGACCCGCTCGCGCGCGACCTCGACCGCCGCAGCCGCCTGTCGCCCCATGCGGTGCGGGCTGTGCGGATTGCCGAACCCGCTGCCCTCGGGACCATCGAGCCACCGCAGCATCGCCTCGCGCGCCTCCGGCGCGAGCGGGGTGGTGGCCTGGTAGTCGAGGTAGATCATGTCTTTCATCGTACTGCCGCCCCTACCCGCTCGTGCTGAGCTTGTCGAAGCACGCTTGCGCGACGCTCCTTCGGCTGGCTGGCACAACCAGCCGCTCAGGACAGGTTTCGAAAAGCTCCGGGCGAACGGGCTCAGGAAAGGCTTGCCCATGCCGCTGCGAATGCATCGAGTTCCGCCGGCGTAGTGCTCCAGCCGAGGCTGACGCGGATCGTGCGCGCAGCGGTGTCCTCGTCGAACCCGAAGGCTTCGAGCACGCGGCTCTTCTTGAGCGTCCCCGACGAACAGGCACTCCCCGCCGAAACTGCGAAACCCATCGCGTCGAGCCGAATGAGCAGCGCCTGCGCGCTGAGAGCGGGATGCGTCAGTGGGAGGATGTAGTCGATCTGCGCACCAGTGAGTTGGGCGCAGCGATTCTGCAGCATTTCAAGCTGAAAGTCGCTGCGCTCGGACTCGGTGGTGCTCCAACTCGTCTGTCCTCCCGCTTCCAGCGCCGCGGCGAATCCCATGACAGCGGGCAGGTTTTCGGTTCCCGCGCGGTAGCCGCGCTCGTGCCCGCCCATCGGCTCGAGCATCCCGAAATCCTGCACCAGCAAGGCGCCGGTCCCGATCGGACCGCCGAGCTTGTGGGCCGATACCACGATCATGTCAGCGTAAGGCAAAGGAAGCTTGCCCGCTGATTGCGAGCAGTCGGCAAGCAGCAGGCCATCTTTCTCCCTGATTGCACTCGCCAACTCATTGTCGTGACCCGGCATGTTGATGACGATCGTTCCGGTTTCGGAATTTACGGACTGGAGCGCGACTATCGGGCGACCGGGTTTGTCGAGCATCCGCCACATCGCATCGAAGTCGAGGAAATTGCCGCTCTCGATCGGCACCACCTCGGCATCCGGCGCCGCACGAAACACTGCGTCGTGCTCCACCGCGCTCACGATCCGCCGATCGACTTTCGCTCGCCTCAACCCAATCGCCAGCGCCTCGCTCGCGCCCGAGGTGAAGATCACCTCTCCTTCCCACCCGAGTGCGCGCTTCACCCGTTCGCGCGCGTCCTCGAGTGCGGCCTTGGCCCTGCGGCCTTCGGCGTGGGGGCTCGAGGGGTTGGCCCAGATGCGGAAGCCCTCCTCCATCGCCGCGCGCGCTTCGGGGCGCAGCGGAGTGGTGGCGGCATGGTCGAGGTAGATGCGGTCGGAAATCGGTGAGTCTCGTGGTGGGCCACAGGGTCCGCGGCGCGATTGCGATTTTGCTCGGGCGCACTATATAGCCCCGCACCTCGCGCGCGCCAGCCGTGCGATCTTCAGCTCTAGCAGGTCTCGCCCGCCCATGCCCTCAGTGATCTTTCCCGGCCCCGAAGGCCGCCTCGAAGGCCGTTTCGCCCCGCCCCCGCGCCCGCGCGCGCCGGTCGCGATGATCCTCCACCCGCATCCTCAGGGCGGCGGGACCATGAACGAGCGGATCACCCAGCGGCTGTACAAGACGTTCGTCGACCGCGGCTTCGCCGTGCTGCGCTTCAACTTCCGCGGCGTCGGCCGCAGCCAGGGCAGCTTCGACAACGGCGTGGGCGAACTGTCCGACGCAGCCGCGGCGCTCGACTGGGTCCAGTCGATCCATCAGGAAGCGCAGACCACCTGGGTCGCGGGCGTCAGCTTCGGCGCGCTGATCGGCATGCAGCTGCTCATGCGCCGGCCGGAGATTCGCGGCTTCATCTCGGTCGCGCCGCCGGCGAACATGTACGATTTCAGCTTCCTCGCCCCCTGCCCGGCGAGCGGCATCTTCATCCAGGGGGCGGCGGATACCGTGGTCCAGCCCGGCGCGGTGACCAAGCTGGTCGAGAAGCTGCGCACGCAGAAGCACATCACGATCCACCACGAAGAGATTCCGCGCGCGAATCACTTCTTCGAGAACGAGCAGGAGGAGCTGATGGCCTCGGTCGACAACTACCTCGACTTCCGGCTCGACCCGAGCTGCCCGATCAAGTGAACCCCCACCGGGCGCGCGCCCGGTGGTACCCATCCTCCACCTCCTCGACACAGGCGGCTCGCAGGGGCCGCCTGCGGTCGGTTGCGTGCCGAAACGCGAAAGCGCTTTGCATGGGATAAGGTTATGTTGTATCATTGCTCAACGCGGGAGAAAGCGCCTCCGGCTCCGGGGGCGAACCGAGGAGAGAGGAGTGCAACATGGCCTATATCGATTCGAGGACGCCGCAGGATCGCGCCAAGTCGATCGCGGGGGTGGTCGCGGTCCACGGCGCGCTCGCCTATGCGCTGCTGATCGGACTGCAGGCGACGGGCGCGATCCCGACCGCAGACGCACCGCTAAAGGGTGAAATCATCACCGAGGTGCCGATCCCGCCGCCCCCGCCCAAGCCCGACGAGGTGGTCGAAGAAACAGCCCCGACCGACAGCTACGTGCATGTTCCCCAGCAGAAACTCGACATCATCAGCGACAAACCGCTGATTCCCATAATCAACGACCCGCTGCCGCCGATCGGACCGATTGAGATCGAGGCCTTCCCCACGCCCAAGCCGACCCCCGTCGGCCAGGCGTCCCCGGCCTTCGACGCGGTCGCCGCCAAGCCGCGCAACGACACCTCGCAATGGGTCACGACCGACGATTACCGCAGCAGCTGGATCAACCGCGAGTTGACCGGGGTCGCCCGCTTCCGCGTGCAAGTGGGCACCGACGGGCGGGTCAAGCAGTGCACCGTGACCGTATCGAGCGGCCATTCGGAGCTCGACCGCGCGACCTGCGATCTCGTCACCCAACGCGCCCGGTTCGAAGCGGCGCGCAACACGGATGGCGAGAAGACCACCGGCAGCTATTCGAGCGCGGTCGCCTGGCAGTTGCCCGATTGATCTATCCGGCCTCGCCCCGCTCGACACGGTCGACCGGGGCGTCGCCACCCGCGTCGGGCACGGTCCAGATCGCCACGTTGGCGAAGCAGACCAGTGCCATCACCACCATCAGCAGCGCCTGCTTGCGCGAGCCGCCCTTGCGCCACAGCACGAAGGCCCCCGCAAGCAGCGCGAACCCGGCAAGCATCACGATCGACAATACGGCGCCCAGCATGGTTCGCTCCCTTCCTGGTCGGCTTCCTATCGCGAGCCGCAGCTCGCCGCCAGCCGCCGCGCGCAGCAAGCGCATGAATTGACAGCACCCGGCGCGGAAGCCACACCGTTCGCCATGCATGAAACCCGCTTCGACATCACCCGCCGCCAGGCCCTCGCAGGTCTCGGCGCCGGCGCCTCGCTGTTCGCGCTCGGCGGCTGCCAACGCGCGCTGACTCCACCCGTCTCGGCCGGCACCGGCGGCAACGCCCTGCTCGACGAGGTCGCCTGGAACCTCCTCGCGCACGAGCCCGAGCGTGCAACCAGTCTGGGCGTCGACACCGGTGCGCACGCCGCGCTGCGCTCGCAGCTCGAGGATCAGTCGGCCGCCGGCCAGCGCGCGTATGCCGCGACGCTGCGCGCCGATCTCGCGCGGGTCCGCGCATATGACAAGAGCGAGCTCGACGCCGACACGCGGACCAGCTTCGAAGTGGTTGAAAGCGCCTACGCCACCGCGCTCGACGGCTTCGCCCTGCCCTACGGCGATGTCGCGGTGGGGAGCTGGCGCAACGCGCCTTACGTCGTGATCCAGAACGTCGGCACCTACCTCGACGCGCCGCGCTTCATGGACACCACCCATCCGGTGAAGACCGAAGCCGACGCGGAAGCCTATGTCACACGTCTCGAAGCGCTGCCGGGAGCGCTCGACGGCGAGCTTGAGCGGATCGTGGCCGCACGCGCGATGGGCATGGTTCCGCCCGACTTCCTGCTCGACAAGGCGATCGCGCAGATGGAGACGTCGATCGCCGAAACCGCCCAAGGCGGCGTGATGGTCGAGTCGCTCGCCCGGCGCGCGCAGGAAGCGGGGCTCGCCGGCGACTGGGGCGCTCGGGCACGACCGATCGTGACCGGCCCCGTGACCGAGGCGCTGCGCCGCCAGCTCGCCGAGCTCAAGGCCGAGCGCGCCGTCGCCAAGTCCGACGCGGGCATGTGGGCGCAGCCGCAGGGGGACGAATGGTACGCCTGGGGCCTGCGCGCGAGCACGACCACCCGGCTCACTCCCGACGAGATTCACCAGCAGGGGCTCGACGAGCTTGCGGCGCTACAGGCGCGGATGGACCCGATCCTGCGCAAGATCGGCTATACCAGCGGCAGCGTGGGCGAGCGGATGCAGGCGCTTTCCGCCGATCCGCGCTACCACTTTGCCGAGGGCGATCCGGGCCGCGCGCAGATCATGGCGTTCATCCGCGACCGGATCGACTGGATCACCGCGCAGATGCCGCGCGCGTTCAACACGCTGGTCGATCCCGAGATCGAGGTTCGCCGCCTTCCGCTGGCCGAGGAGCCGGGTGCGCCGGGCGCCTACGGCGGCGCGGGCAGCAAGGACGGCAGCATTCCGGCGCGGATGTGGATCAATCTCAGGACCACCGACCTCCATCGCAAGTACGATCTCGCCGACCTGACCTATCACGAGACCATTCCGGGTCATGCCTGGGAAGGGACGTTTTCCAACCGTCTGCCGCTGATCCGCTCGATCCTCGCCTTCAACGCCTTCTCCGAAGGCTGGGCGCTCTATGCCGAGCAGATCGCCGACGAGCTCGGCGCCTACGACGATTTCGAGGTCGGCCGGCTCGGCTATCTCCAGTCCCTCGCGTTCCGCGCCTGCCGCATGGTGGTCGACACCGGGCTGCACCACAAGCGCTGGACCCGCGAGCAGGGCCGCGCGTTCTTCGTCGAGCGCAACGGATCGAAGCCCGAGGAAGTGGCGAGCGAGGTCGACCGCTATTGCTCCTGGCCCGGCCAGGCCTGCGGCTACAAGCTCGGCCACAGCGAGATCGTCGGCCAGCGCGAACGCGCCAAAGCCGCGCTCGGCGCGGCGTACGACTTCAAGGCGTTCAACGATGCTGTGGTGCTCGGCGGCAACGTCCCGATGGACGTGCTGGCCAAGAACGTCGGCCGCTACATCGCGGAGGCCGCTTCGTAGCGCCGATGGCGTTCTTCTCGCTCGACCCGTATCATGCGGTGCTCGCCGGAGCAGGGGTCGCGATCATCGCTTCGTACTGGCTGCCGCGCTTCATCTCGGGCCGCGAACCGGCGGCGTCGGCGCTGCTCGTGCTGGCGGGAATGCTCGCCTTTTCGTTGCCGGGAATGCCCGCCGCGCCCAGCCCGCTCGTCTTTCCCTACGGCTGGGAACTGGTGGCCGAACTGGCGGTGATCCTCGGCCTGTTCGGCACCGGGCTCAGGATCGACCGCCTCGCGGGCCGGACGCACTGGCTTCCCACGCTACGTCTGCTCGCCATCGCCATGCCGCTGACGATCGCGGCGCTGACGGTGTTCGGGTGGCAATTCGCCGGAATGACGCTCGCCGGGAGTCTGCTGCTCGGTGCGATCCTCGCGCCGACCGATCCCGTGCTCGCGGGCGACGTGCAGGTGGGACCGCCGCACGAGGGTGGCGAGCATCCGGTGCGCTATGCGCTGACCACCGAGGCGGGCCTGAACGACGGGCTCGCCTTCCCCTTCGTTCACCTGGGCGTTCTCTTTGCCACCGCGGGGGTACTGACGGTGGACATGGCGGGCGAATGGCTGCTGCGCGACGTGCTATGGCGCATCCTGATGGGCGGTGCGGCGGGCGCGGCAGTCGGCTGGCTGCTCGGCATGGTGCTGTTCGAATGGCCGCGTCACAATCCGCTTTCGCGCACGCAGAGCGGCGTGATCGCGCTTGCCGGCGTGATGGTGGCTTACGGCGGCGCCGAACTGCTGGAAGGCTACGGCTTCATCGCCGCTTTCGTCGCCGGCGTGGTGCTGCGGCGCGAGGAAACGCACGACCGCTTTCACAAACGGCTGCACGACTTTTCCGAATCGCTCGAACATTCGCTGACCGCCGTGCTGCTGGTAGCCTTGGGCGCCGCGCTGCCCGGGCTTCTTCCCTATCTCGACTGGAGCCATGCCGCGATCGCCCTCGCGCTTGTCTTCGTGATCCGCCCGCTGATCGGTTGGGTGAGCCTGCTGCGCTCGTCGATGACCGGGCGCTCGCGGCTAGTCACAGCATTCTACGGTGTCCGCGGGATCGGCTCGGTCTATTACCTCGCCTATGCCAGTCACCATGTCGAGCTGGTCGACGAGGCGGCGCTCTGGGCGACGGTCGCCTTCACCATCGTCCTCTCCACCGTAGTCCACGGTCTGACCGCGGGCATCGCGGTCGAACGGGCCGAAACCGAAAACGGCGCCGACGATCGTGCCGTCGAGAATCCTAGCGGCTGAAAAAACCGGCGATATCGTCGAAGGGGTTGCCGTCGTGGTCCTGGTCGAGGATCTGGCTGAAGCGGGCGAGCGAGCCCTCGCCGCCGATCTGTTCGACGATCTGCTGCAGCACGCCTTCGTCGAGCCCGGTCTTCTGTGCGGCGAGACCGACCGTGTCGCCCGGTTCGTGATGCGCCTCGCCCAGCGCGGCAATTCCTTTTTCCGCTTCGCGCGGATCGATGCCGAGCTTGTCGGCCATGTTCTTCACCGTCGGATGGTCGTGTGCGGCGCCGAGTATCTGGTCGAAGAGACCCATCGTCGTTCTCCTGCTGGACCTGCCATCGTGGCCGGCCTGCCTGCAGAACGAATGTCCCCGCCCGGGTTTCCCGAGCGGGGACACTCCTCTCCAGCCGTCGAATCCTAATCCGATCAGGCCGCGATCGTCGGCCTCGGCGCCGCGTCGCGCACGCCCTGATCGACATGATCCGCGAACGGAGCAAAGTTGTCGATGAAGAGCTGCACCAGCTTTTTGGCGGTGCGGTCGTACTCGTCCTTGTCGGCCCAGGTCGAGCGCGGATCGAGGATGCCGTCGTCGACGCCGTTGACGCTGACCGGAACCTCGAAACCGAAGTTCGGGTCCTTGCGGAATTCGGCATTGTTGAGGCTGCCGTCGAGCGCGGCGTTGAGCAGCGCGCGGGTCGCCTTGATCGGCATCCGGTTGCCCGTGCCGTACTTGCCCCCGGTCCAGCCGGTGTTGACCAGCCAGCACTGGACCTGCCCCTTGGCGATCCGCTCCTTGAGCAGGTTGCCGTAGACGCTCGGGTGGCGCGGCATGAAGGGCGCGCCGAAGCAGGTGCTGAAGGTCGCCTCCGGCTCGGTCACGCCGATCTCGGTGCCCGCGACCTTGGCGGTGTAGCCCGAGAGGAAGTGATACATCGCCTGGTCGGGCGTCAGCCGCGCGATCGGCGGCAGCACGCCGAACGCATCGGCGGTGAGCATGATGACGTTGCTGGGCGGCGGGCCCATGTTCTCGGCCGAGGTGTTGGGGATCGAACTCAGCGGATAGGCGCCGCGCGTGTTTTCCGCGAGACTGTTGTCGTCGAGGTCGATCTCGCCGTCTTCGTCCATCACCACGTTTTCGAGCACCGTGCCTGGCATCTTCGTGGTGGCGTAGATCTCGGGCTCGGCCTCGGGGTTGAGGCGAATCATCTTGGCGTAGCAGCCGCCCTCGAAATTGAAGACCGCGGTGTCCGACCAGCCGTGCTCGTCGTCGCCGATCAGCGTGCGGCTGGCGTCGGCCGACAGCGTCGTCTTGCCGGTGCCGGAGAGGCCGAAGAACACCGCGCTCTTGCCGTCGGGGCCGATATTGGCGCTGCAGTGCATCGGCATGACGCCCTGCGGCGGAAGGAGATAGTTGAGAATGCCGAACACGCTCTTCTTCATCTCGCCGGCGTAGCGGGTGCCGCCGATCAGGATCAGTTTCTCGCTGAGGTTGACCGCGATCACGGTCTCGCTACGGCAGCCGTGGCGCTCGGGATCCGCCTTGAAGCTGGGCAGGTCGATGATCGTGTATTCGGGCACGAAGCCGTCGAGCTCGGCCGCGGTCGGGCGCACGAGCAGGGTGCGGATGAACTGGTTGTGCCAGGCAAGCTCGTTCACCACGCGCACGTTGACGCGGTATTCGGGCTGCGAGCCGCCGAAGAGGTCGGCGACGTAGAGCGTGTCCTTCTCCCCCAATGCCGCCATGAAATCGGCCTTGAGCGCCGCGAAATGCGCGGGGGTCATCGAGGCGTTGTTGTCCCACCACACGGTGCTCTCGGTCTCGGCGTCGCGGACGATGAACTTGTCCTTCGCGCTGCGGCCGGTGTGCTTGCCGGTCTCGACCACCAGCGGGCCGTGTTTGGCGCGGCGGCCCTCGCCGTTCGCCAGCGCGGCGTCGGTCAGCGCCTCCGACGAAAGGTTCGCGTGAATGGTGGCGCGGGTTTCGATACCCTGGCTCGAAAGCGGGTAGGACAGCGTGGTCACTCTATATCTCCTGATCGCGCCGGGGACGCACCTGCGGAGGGCGTCGCCGACGATTCGCTCGCATACGAATGCACGGAATGCCCTTCCGCGCATAATAGCGCCGTGCCGCTGCGTCAAACATCGACCGGCCCGCCGCCTCGCCCGCTGCGTTGTCTCGCGCCGAGGAACCGGCTAACTGCCGCGAGGGCAGGCAATGGAGGCGAAATGGCTGAGGCGGAACGCGGACATGCGGGCGGCGAACAGGTGATCGCGCTGGTCGACGACGATCGCAACATCCTCACCACCGTTTCGATCGCGCTGCAGGCCGAAGGCTATGCGACGCGGCTCTATTCGGACGGAGAGACCGCGTTGAAGGCGCTGCTCGAGAGCCCGCCCGATCTCGCGGTGTTCGACATCAAGATGCCCCGCATGGACGGGATGGAGCTGCTCAACCGGCTGCGCCGCCATTCGGAACTGCCGGTTATCTTCCTGACCAGCAAGGACGACGAGCAGGACGAGGAAGCCGGACTGGAGCTCGGCGCCGACGACTATATCGCCAAGCCCTTCAGCCTGCGCCTGCTGCTCGCGCGCATCCGCGCGATCCTGCGCCGGACGGAATTTCGCAAGGAAGGCGCTGCCCGCCCCGCCGCGGAGGACGAAGAGCCGGGCGAACCGCTCGTGCGCGGCCGCCTGCAGATGGACCCTGCGCGGCATCACGTGACCTGGGACGGCAAGCCCGTCTCCCTGACCGTGACCGAGTTTCTCCTGCTCGAAGCGCTTGCCGCCCGGCCCGGCGTTATCAAATCTCGCAATTCGCTGATGGATGCGGCCTATCCCGACGACGTGTTCGTCGACGACCGCACGGTCGACAGCCATATCAAGCGCATGCGCCGCAAGTTCCGCGCGACCGACCCGCAATTCAATGCGATCGAAACGCTTTACGGCGCCGGCTACAGTTTCTCGGATGGCTAGCGCGCATCCCGGCGCCTTTCGCGACCGCCTGGACGCGGGAATCGGCCGGCTGAGCTGGTCGCGCCGGGTCTCGCTCACATTTCGCATCCTGGCGGTGAACCTGCTGCCGCTGGCGCTGCTTGGCGGCGGCATCTTCTATCTCGACACCTACCGCAACCAGCTCCTCTCCGAACGCTACAAGCTCGCGCGGATCGAGGCGCAGATTACCGCCGAGGCGCTCGCCGGGGCCTCGCGCTCGCGGCAGGAGGCTCTGCTGATCCAGATTGGCAAGGAACAGAACATGCGGCTGCGCATGTTCGATTCCGAAGGCCTGCTATGGGCCGACAGTTTCGCGCTCGACGAGCCGGCGTTCGAGTTCGACGATGTCGGCGACGATCCGTTCTCGGTCGAATTCGCGCGCCTGCTCGACCGCTGGGTCAACACGATCGTCGGCGCGGACCCGATTCCCGACTATATCGAGCCCGACGAACCGATAGCCGATTCCTGGCCCGAGCTTGCCCGCGCACGCGAGGAGGGCCTGTCGCAGATACAGTTGCGCGACGCGCCCGACGGCACTCCGGTGATCAACGCGGCGGCGCCCGTGGGACTGAACGGCGCGACGCTGCTGACCACCCGCAACGCGGTCGACATAACCGAGAAAGTGCGCGAGGCCCGCTCGACGCTGGGGATGGCGGTGTTCTTCGCGCTGCTCGGGTCGATCTTTCTCTCGCTCTACCTCGCGCGGACGATCGTCTCGCCGTTGCAGTCGCTGGCTCGCGCGGCGATGCGCGTGCGGCTGGGGCGCGAGCGCGAGGTCGAGGTGCCGCGCCTGCCGCAACGGCGCGACGAGATCGGCGCGCTCGCCCGTGCGGTCTCCGACATGACCAACGCGCTGCGCCAGCGGATCGACGCGGTCGAACACTTCGCCGCCGATGTCGCGCACGAGATCAAGAACCCGCTCGCCAGCCTGCGCAGCGCGATCGAATCGCTCGCAAAAGTCGACGATCCCGAGCTGCGCGCGCAACTCACCGACATCGCCGCGCACGACATCCGCCGCATCGACCGGCTGGTTACCGAGATTTCCGACGCCAGCCGGGTCGACGCCGAGATTTCCCGCGCCACGTTCGAGAACTTCGACCTCGGCGATCTTGCCGCTGCGATCATCAGCGCGCGCGACGACCGCTCGGAGAACGAGGGCCGTCGCGTCGAGCTGACGCGCCCGATGGGCGGCGTCCGGGTCATGGGCGTCCCCCTGCGCCTCGAGCGGGTGATCGAGAATCTGCTCGACAACGCCGTCTCGTTCTCGCCGCCCGACGGGCTGATCGCGGTCGCAATCGCGCGCGAGGACGACCGCGTGACGCTGACTGTCTGCGACGAAGGGCCGGGCATTCCCGACGATGCGCGCGAGAAGGTGTTCCAGCGTTTCCATTCGGACCGGCCCGACGCCGAGGCGTTCGGCGATCACAGCGGTCTCGGCCTCGCAATCGCGCGTACGATCGCCGAGGCGCACGACGGCACGCTCGAGGCGCGCGGGCGGCTGGACGGGCGCTCGGGTGCGTGTCTCGTGCTCGGGCTGCCCCCGGCCTCGGCATCGCGGCGATGACCGCCGGCCGGCTGCATCAGGCCACCTGCGTCGCCATCCAGGGCCGCGGCCTGCTGATCGAAGGCCCGCCCGGCGCGGGCAAGAGCGGGCTGGCGCTAGCGCTGATCGACCGCGGGGCGGCGCTGGTCGGCGACGACGGCGTGGCGCTGGAGCGGCGCGGCGATGCGCTCTGGGCCCTGCCCCCGCCGAACACGCGCGATCTGATCGAGGTGCGCAACCTTGGCCTGCTGCGCTTCCCCGCCATCGAAGCGCCGGTCGCGCTGCGTCTCGTGCTGAAACCCGATGCACCGCGCTTCGTCCAGACCGCCGAAATCGGCGAGATCCACGGCGTCGCGATTCCCGAGCTTGCCTTCGACCCGCAGATCGCGCCGGCCGCGTTTCGGGCGGAGCTCGCACTCGCCACGCACGGTCTGCTCCTTCGGGGGACGCCCTCCTCCTGACCCCTTTTCATCGCGCGCCCGAGCGCGCACACCCGGGCGCCATGGCCGACGATTCGCCCGACCATCGCCAGCGCATCCTGCTCGTCACCGGACTTTCGGGCGCGGGCAAGACGACCGCGCTGCGCGTGCTCGAGGATCTCGGGTGGGAGGCGATCGACAATTTCCCGATTCGTCTGCTCGGCCGGCTCATCGGTGGCGCGAACCAGGAAGGGCCGCGCCCGCCGCTCGCGATCGGCTTCGATTCACGCACGCGCGGCTTCGTCCCGCACGAGATCATCGCCAAAGTGAAGGAGCTCGCCCGGCGCGACGATCTGGTGGTGACCACGCTGTTCCTCGATTGCGGCAGCGGCGAGCTCGAGCGCCGTTACAACGAGACGCGCCGCCGCCATCCGATGGCCGCCGACCGCCCGGTGCGCACCGGCATCCTCGCGGAGCGCGAGTTGCTCGAACCGCTGCGCCGCTGGGCCGACGTGGTTCTGGACACCACCGAGTTCTCTAGCAACGATCTGCAGCAGGCGGTGCGCGCGCAGTTTGTCGACAGCGCGCCGCGGGAAATGGCGGTGATCGTCTCCAGCTTCGGCTTCGCGCGCGGCACGCCTCCGCTGGCCGATCTGGTCTTCGACATGCGCTTCCTCGACAATCCGCACTGGGTGCCCGACCTGCGCGAGCAGACGGGGCTGGACGCGCCGGTGGGCGAACATATCGAGCGCGACGCGGGCTTCGGCCCGGCGTTCGGACAGATCCGCGACCTCGTGCTCGGCCTGCTTCCGCGCTACGAGGCGCAGGGCAAGAGCTACGTCAGCATCGCCTTCGGCTGCACCGGAGGCAGGCATCGCTCGGTCTACGTCGCGCAGAAGTTCGCAACGGCCTTGCGCGAGGCGGGATTTTCGCCCACGATCATCCATCGCAATCTGGGTTCGCGCGCGGCCGACGAGATCGAAGGCCGGCAATGACGCTAAGCCCGCCAGCCACGGTTCGCATGCCTTACTTCCAAATTTCCGCCTTTCGACAAAACGGGCGAAGCACCCTCGCATGATCGGGATGATTCTGGTCACCCACGGTCGCCTGGCCGAGGAGTTCGTCCACGCGATGGAGCACGTCGTCGGCCCGCAGGAGTCGATTGCGACGGTCTGCATCGGTCCGAACGACGACATGGAGCAGCGGCGCAAGGAAATCGCGCGGGCGATCAAGCACGTCGATCACGGCAAGGGCGCGATCATCCTGACCGATCTGTTCGGCGGCACCCCGTCCAACCTCGCGATCTCCCTGCTCGACTCCGGCCGGGTCGAGGTGATCGCCGGGATCAATCTACCGATGCTGATTCGTCTGGCGGGCGTGCGCAAGAGCGCCCCGGTCAGCGATGCAGTGCGCGCGGCGCGCGACGCGGGGCAGACTTATATCACCGTCGCCTCCGAGTTGCTCGGCCAGCAGGCCAAGGCTTCCTGATGCAGCGCCGCGAAGTCACGATCGTCAACACCCGGGGGCTGCACGCACGTGCGAGCGCGAAGTTCGTCAATGTCGTCAGCCAGTTGCCTCCCGAGGTCGAAGTGCGCGTCGCCAAGGGCGGGAACGAGGCAGCTGGCGGCTCGATCCTCGGGCTTATGATGCTCGGCGCCGCGAAGGGCGACACGATCGAGGTGATCGTCAAGGGTGATGGCGATTCCCGCGTGCTCGACCAGTTGTGCAGTCTGGTCGGCGACGGCTTCGGCGAGGACTGATGTCTTCCGGCGTCCGGCGGCAGATCACCGGCTTTTCCAACCCGACCGTCAAGTTTCTCCGCTCGTTGCGCGACAAGAAGCACCGGAAACGCGAACGCAGGTTTCTCGCCGAGGGGCTGCGCTTGCTGACCGACGCGCGCGAATCGGGAATCTTGCCCGAGATGCTGGTCATGGCCGAAGGCCGCGATCCCCACCCGCTGACCGACGAGCTCGAGCATGCGGTCGCTGTGGCGGGCGGAACGGTGATCGAAACCTCGCCCGAAATCCTCGCCAAGATCACCGGCAAGGCCAACCCGCAGGCGATCGCCGGGGTGTTCGACGAATTCGACACCTCGCTCGCTGCGCTCGACCGCGGCGCCACGCCGATCTGGCTGGTCGCGCAAGCGCTGCGCGATCCGGGCAATCTGGGGACGATGCTCCGTACCGGCGACGCGGTGGGAGCCGGCGGCTTGATTCTGATCGACGATTGCGCCGATCCGTTCAGCGTCGAAGCGGTGCGCGCGAGCATGGGGGCGGTCTTCACCCAGCGGATCGCGCAAGGGCGGTGGGAGGAATTCCTGCCGTGGCTGCGCGAAGGATCCGGCCAACTCGTCGCGGCGAGTCTGCGCGACGCAGTGCCCTATCGCGGCGCGCCCTATGCCAGCCCGTGCTTCATCCTCGTCGGCAACGAATCGCGCGGCCTGCCCGAAGACTACGAAGCCGCCTGCGACATGCGGGTGACGATGCCGATGCGGGGGCGCGCGGACAGCCTCAACGCGGCAGTCGCTGCGGCGGTGCTGGCTTACGAAGTGCTCGCATCGTTCGAATCCTGATCGTTATTCAGCAGCCACTCAGCCGTGGCGCGGCACGAAGCGCCGCATGAGAATCGCGGTCGCCCTGTCGCTAGCCCTGCTGTGCGCCGCATGCGTCGCGCGCCCCGCCGCTTCCGAGCGTCTCGCCGAGAGCCAGTGGCGTTTCGTGACGATCGATGGCGCTGCTCCCGCCGTACCCGAAAAGGCGACGCTGACTTTTGCCGACGAGCGCATCTCGGCCAGCGTGGGGTGCAATGGCATGGGCGGCGAGTGGCGGATCGAACAGGGCCGGTTGATCGCCGGCCCGCTGATGGGCACCAAGATGTTCTGCCAGGGGCCGGTGTGGGAGCAGGAGCAGGCGATATCGGCGCTTCTGGTCGCGGCGCCGACGCTCGAGTGGGATGGCGACCGCCTCTTTCTGCGGTCGAGCGGGCACAGCGCCGAGCTCGAACGGCTCACCCCCGCACCGTAGCTCTTTTCCCGCGTCGCACGAAAAAGCGGCCCGAGACGTCGCCATCCCGGACCGCTCGGTCGGAATTCGGGCTATCCGTCAGCCAAGGCCACGGATGCCGTTGTAATCGATGTCGTAGACCCGGCCACGGTCGACGCGGCAGGTGAAGCGGCCGCGATCGTACCCGCGGTTGCGGTCGTAGCCCCAGCGGTCGTACCGGTCGTATCGGCTGTCGACCACCAGATTGCCTCGTACGCGGAGATTATCGCGGCGGCCGTCGACGTCGCGAATTTCCGTGACGTTGGCATTGTAGCCATAGCGACGCGCGTTGTTCTCGACCGCAGCGACGCAGCGCTGGATCGCGCTGCGCGGATGATAGTTGTAATAACGGCGATCGTAGCGATCGTAATCGTCGTCACCGTCGAAGGCGCCCGCAAGCGCCGCGATGCCGCCGATCACCACCGCACCGGCGATCACGTCGCCGACGTCGATGCCATCGTCGTCCCAGCGGTCGTTCGCCATGGCGGGGGCGGCTGAAGTCATCGCCATCGCGCCTGCCGCGACGGTTCCGACCAGGGCTTTGGTAATGGTCTTCATGATTCATTCCTCGTTTGCCGGGGGCGAACCTGCTCCCGGCTTACGAGGACTGTTCTAGGCGATTCGCCGTGAGACGACGCTGAATTGGCGCGACAGCCACCGTTCAGAAAAAAGGCGTTTATCCTGAACGTCGCACGTTTCGCCCTTACTCCGCCGCAGTCTGCTCCGCCTCCGCTTGCGGCACGTCCAGTCCGGTCCAGTGAGCGAGGAAGGCAAGCACGTCCGCCCCTTCCTCGATCGCCTTGTCGGTCGGTTTGCCGCTGCCGTGCCCGGCGCGGGTTTCGATGCGGATCAAATGCGGCTTGTCCCCGATGTCGGCGGCCTGGAGCGCGGCGGCGTACTTGAAGCTGTGCCCCGGCACCACGCGGTCGTCGGTGTCCGCGGTGGTCACCAGCACCGCCGGATAGTCCACGCCCGAACCGATATTATGATAGGGCGAGTAGGCGCGCAGCACCTTGAAGTCCTCTTCCTTCGAAGGATAGCCGTAGTCGTCGACCCAGTACCGGCCGGCGGTCCAGCGATCGAAGCGCAGCATGTCCATCACGCCCACCGCCGCGTTGGCGGCATCGATCAGGTCCGGACGCTGGTTGACCACCGCGCCGACCAGCAGCCCGCCGTTCGATCCGCCCTGGATCGCGAGACCGTCCGCCGTCGTATAGTCGTTCGCCTTCAGATACTCGCCCGCGGCGATGAAGTCGTCGAACACGTTCTGCTTGTTGTGCAGACGCCCGGCGTTGTGCCACGCCTTGCCGTACTCGCCGCCGCCGCGAATGTTGGCGAGCGCGAACACGCCGCCCGCCTGCAGCCAGGCCATGCGCGTGGCGGAGAAGCCGGGCGTGAGCGAGATGTCGAACCCGCCGTAGCCGTAGAGCAGCGTCGGTGCGGGGCCGGTCACGTCCTTGCGGCGCACGATGAACATCGGCACGCGCGTGCCGTCCTTTGAGGTGTAGAACTGCTGCTCGGTGACGAACTGCGCCGGATCGAAAGTCAGCTCGGGCTCGGCGAACGTGCTCGTTTCGCCGGTGTCGACGTTCAGCCGGTAGATCGTGCCGGGCCGGTTGAAGCTGGTGAAGGTGTAGAACGTCTCCGGATCGCCCGGCTTGCCGCCGAAGCCGCCCGCGGTGCCGAGCTCGCCCAGTTCGATATCGTCGAGCGGATTGCCCTGCAGATCGTAGACCGCGGCGCGCGTCGTCGCGTCCTTGAGATAGGTGACGATCAGCTTGTCGCCGACGATCGAGGCGCCGTCGATCGGCTGCTCGGTCTCGGGCACGATCGTGGTCCAAGTCGGCGTCCGCGCGGTGAGATCTGTGGTGACGATGCGGTAACGCGGCGCATCCTTGTTGGTGACGAAGAACGCCTTGGTGCCGATCGTGTCGATCGGATTCCACGCGTTCTCGAATCCGGTGACGAGCGGCTTCGCCTCCCACGCGCGGCCCTCGTCCTCGAAATCGATTACATGCACTTCGTATTGCGCATCGGTGCCGAGCGAGCTGATGACGAAGCCCCAGCGCCCGTCGTCCGACACGCCAAGGCCGTGGCCGCGGTCGGGGTGATCGGGGGTCGAGAAGACCAGCCGGTCCTCCGACTGCGGCGTGCCGAGCTTGTGGTAATAGACCGCCTGATTGTAGTTCAGCGCCTGGAAGTCCTGCCCCTCCGCCGGCTCGGGAAAGCGCGAATAGAAGAAGCCTTCGTTGCCGAGCCACGCGATGCCGGTGAACTTGGCCCAGCGAATCTCGTCCTCCAGCGGCTCGCCCGTCTCGACATCGAGCACGCGGATGATCCGCCAGTCGGTGCCGCCGTCCTGCACCGCATAGGCCATCAGTTTACCGTTCTCCGAAGGCTCCCACCCGGCGAGCGCGGTCGCGCCATCCTGCGCCCAGGCGTTCGGATCGATCAGCAGCCGCGGCTCGGCTTCGAGCCCGTGGCGGACATACAGCGGACTCTGGTTCTGGAGGCCGGTGTTGCGGGTGTAGAAGTAATACTCGCCCGCCTTCTGCGGGATGCCGAAGCGCTCGTAGTCGAGCAGCGCACCGATGCGGGCCTTGAACCAGTCGTTGGCCGGCAGCGCCTTGAGGTAGGCGTCGGTGAAGGTGCTCTGCTTCTCGACCCAGGCGGCGACTTCGGCGTCGTTGCGCACGTCGGCCTCGAGCCAGCGGTAGGGATCGGCGATCTCCTCGCCGAAGATCGTCTCGACGACATCGCCGGCGCGGGTTTCGGGGTATTCGGGCAAGGGAACCTCTTGAGCGGCGAGCGGGGCGGCCACGGCGAGCGCGATGGCGGAGGCCGCAAGCGCGGCCGAACGGATATGCATGAGAAATTCCCCCGGGGAGCGAAACGTGAGTTTCAGGTGTAACCGCCAGAGCAGGCTTTGCAATCGGCGAAGCGTCAGTTCTCCAGCGCGGCGAGCACGTCGCGGGTGAAGGCGGCGATATCGAAGCGGCTGCCCGCCGGGTCCTCGCCGCGGCGGACAATCACGACATCGCGGCTCGGCACGATCACCACGTACTGCCCGCGGTTGCCCATCGCAGCGAAGGTGTCGGGCGGAATGCCGTCGGTGTTGTTGAACAGCCAGAAGCCGGCACCGTAGCCGAACGGCCCCTCGGGCTGCGGGCCGCTCGGGCTGGAGATATAGTCGACCCAGCCCTCGGGCAGGACACGCTCCTCGCCGAGCATCCCGTCGTCGAGATAGAGCTGACCCAGCCGGGCGAGATCGCGCGCAGTCGACCAGACCTGGCTCGAGAGGATGTAATTCCCCTGCCAGTCGGTCTCGGCGACCGTGTCGTGCATCCCGAGCTTGGCGAAGAACTCGGCGGGCGGGTGGTCGTCGAACGTGCCGTCGATCGCCTTCACCGCCATCAGCGTGTCGTTGTTGGCGTAGCGATAAACGGTGCCGGGGGGATGAATCAGCGGCCAGACGGCGGCGCGTTCGCCCACCGTGCCTCCGCCGAAGTAGATCGGATCGGTGCGGTTGCCCGCGGTGTCCGAATAGCGGCCCGATGCCATGCGCAGGAGGTGATCGATGGTGATCGCGCGGCGCGGATCGCTGTCGGCGAGGCCGAGCCCGACAGAGGCCTGCACGTCGGCCTCGCCGCGCTGTACCGCGGCGCCGATCAAAGTTGCCGCGAGGCTCTTGGCGACCGACCAGGTGCGCTGGGGCGTGTCGGGGCCGAAGCCTTCGGTGTACCGCTCGCCAAGCGTGCTCGATCCGCGCCGGACCAGCACGGCTGTTGTGCGAGCGCCTTCACCGTAGTCGGGCGAGAAGCCGCGTTCGAGCGCGGCTGCGAGGCCGGCGTCCTCGGCATGTGCGACGGGAGCGGATGTGTAGGACGCCTGACGCCCGGCCGTTTGGTCGGACCGCGGTTCACCGCCGACCGGAAGGAGCGAGCATCCCTTGCCCGGCTTGTGCGCCGCATAGCGCGGCTCCATGTCCTGCACCCACCTCACGGATACGTGGCGGATCTGCCCACCCCCCTCACCCATACGTACGACTTCGTAAGGCAGTTCAGCCGCAATACCGTCGAGCGGGGCCTGGATGCCGGTCAGCTCCCATTGCATCACGCTTTCGGGCGTGCGCGTTGTCCCTGCCCGTTCGGCGTTGGCAATTGCGCTGCACAGGAACAGCGCCTTGTAGCCCGCAGCGAGCGCGCGGTCGTAGCGGGCGTCGAGCGCATCCTGCTGGCTTTGCGCGAGGGCGGGAACGGGCGCGAGCAGCGCGGCGGTGGCGAGGAGGTGGCGGATCATGGCGCGTTGTTGCACGATGTGCCTCGCCCCGCAAAGCAAAGGGCCGCGGAGTTTCCCCCGTGGCCCTCTCATTTTTCATTCGCGAGATGCGCTTATGCGTCCTCGAAATCTTCCTCTTCGTTCATGACCGGGCCCGAATCCTGGCCTTTGGCCTCGACGTCGCGGTCGACGAATTCGATCACCGCCATCGCCGCGGCGTCGCTGCCGCGGAAGCCGGCCTTGATCACGCGGGTGTAGCCACCCTCGCGGTCGGCGTAGCGCTCGGCGAGCACGTCGAACAGCTTCTTGAGCTGGGTCTCGTCGCCAAGTCGGCTCATCGCGAGGCGGCGATTGCTGAGCCCGCCGCGCTTGGCGAGGGTGACCAGCTTCTCGACGTACGGGCGCAGTTCCTTGGCCTTGGCGGCCGTGGTCATGATCTGCTCGTGCTTGATCAGCGCGGCGGCCATGTTGCGGAACAGGGCCTTGCGGTGCCCGGTCTTGCGCTGCAGCTTGCGGCCAGAAATCCCGTGGCGCATGTCTTTTCACTCCGTTCGTAAGGGGGCCGTGTCAGGTACCCCGGTCCGGGCGGCAGTCAGGGTCGCCGCCCAACACCCTGTGCGCGAGGCTTAGCCCAGCAGCTCCTGTTCGAGCTTCTTGGCCATTTCCTCGATGTTCTCGGGCGGCCAGCCGGGAATGTCCATGCCGAGGCGCAGGCCCATCGAGCTCAGGACTTCCTTGATCTCGTTGAGGCTCTTGCGGCCGAAGTTCGGCGTGCGGAGCATCTCGGCCTCGGTCTTCTGGACCAGGTCGCCGATGTAGATGATGTTGTCGTTCTTCAGGCAGTTGGCCGAACGCACCGACAGCTCGAGCTCGTCCACCTTCTTGAGCAGGTAGCGGTTGAGCTGGTTGGCGTCGCTCTCTTCCGGCTGCGCGGTGTGGCCGATCATCGCCGAGCTCGGCTGCGGGATGCCTTCCTCGAAGTGGACGAACAGCGTGAGCTGGTCCTGCAGGATGCGCGCGGCATAGGCCACGGCGTCCTCGGGAGTCACGGTGCCGTCGGTCTCGACCGTCAGGCTCAGCTTGTCGAAGTCGAGCTCCTGCCCGACGCGGGCGGCCTCGACCTTGTAGCTGACCTGGCGGATCGGCGAGTAGAGCGAGTCGACCGGGATCAGGCCGATCGGCGCGTCGGCCGGGCGGTTCGACACGGCGGGCGAGTAGCCCTTGCCGGTATCGGCGGTCAGCTCCATCGCGAAGTTAGCGCCTTCGTCGAGGTGGCAGATCACGAGGTCCTTGTTCATCACCTCGATGTCGCCCGAAACCGCGATATCGCCCGCGGTGACTTCACCCGGGCCGGTCTTGTTGAGCTGCAGGCGCTTGGGGCCCTCGCCTTCCATCTTGAGCGCGATCTGCTTCACGTTGAGCACGATGTCGGTCACGTCCTCGCGCACGCCGGCGAGCGACGAAAACTCATGAAGCACATTCTCGATCTTGATCGAGGTGATCGCCGCGCCCTGGAGGCTGGAGAGGAGCACGCGGCGCAGTGCGTTGCCCAGCGTCAGGCCGAAACCGCGCTCGAGCGGTTCCGCGACGAAGGTCGCCTTGCGCGCCTTGTCGCCGCCGGCCTTTATGTCGAGACTGCTGGGCTTCTTGAGTTCCTGCCAGTTCTTGGTGTTGACGGCCATGGATTTCCCCTAGGGTTCTAATACGGGCAAGGACCGGCGGCGCTGGTGGGCGCGTCCGGTCCGATCAGGGTCGGCTGGGCCGCGGGTTCGTCCGCGGCCCGCCGGGCAGGTACGGATCAGACGCGGCGGCGCTTCGACGGCCTCACCCCGTTGTGCGGGATCGGGGTCACGTCGCGGATCGAGGTGATCGTGAAGCCGACCGCGGCGAGGCCGCGCAGCGCGCTCTCGCGGCCCGAGCCGGGGCCCTTGACCTCGACCTCGAGCGTGCGCACGCCATGCTCGGCGGCCTTCTTGCCGGCGTCGTCGGCGGCGACCTGAGCGGCATAGGGAGTCGACTTGCGGCTGCCCTTGAAGCCCATCATGCCGGCGCTCGACCAGCTGATCGCATTGCCTTGCGCGTCGGTGATGGTGATCATCGTGTTGTTGAAGCTGGCGTTGATGTGCGCGACGCCGCTCGAGATGTTCTTCTTGTCGCGCCGCCTGATCCGGCCGGGTTCGCGTGCCATGGGCTTGGTATCCTGTTCTTAAAGAAGGTGCTGGAAGCGAAGGTTGCGAAGCGTTCGCTTACTTCTTCTTGCCCGCGATGGGCTTCGCCTTGCCCTTGCGGGTGCGGGCGTTGGTGTGCGTGCGCTGGCCACGGACGGGCAGCCCGGCGCGGTGGCGCAGGCCGCGGTACGAACGCAGATCCATCAGACGCTTTATGTTCATCGCGGTGGTGCGGCGCAGGTCGCCCTCGACCGAATGATCCGCATCGATCGTCTCGCGGATCTGCAGGATTTCCGCATCGCTCAGGTCCTGCACGCGGCGGGAGTGATCGATGCCGAGCTTGTCGGCGATCTGCACGGCCGTGGTGCGGCCGATACCGTGAATGTAGGTCAGCGCGATGATCACGCGCTTGTTGGTGGGGATGTTTACCCCGGCAATACGAGCCACTTACTTCTCCATGCTCCACAGGGTTTCACCAGGACCGCACAAGCGGATGGCGCCCCCTATCTCATCGCTGCTCACCGGCGCAGCGGATGCCCGATGGCAAAAAGCCCGGTTGGCGCGCTTTGAAAGGCTGCCGCCGCCGAACTATCCCGCCCAGACTGTCCACGATGCCGAATGAAGGGCGCGCTTAGGTCGATTCGAGGCGCACGTCAACCGCTATGCACGCACGAACGACCACGCCGCCCGATATGGACGGGATGCGCCGGAATGCAAGCAGACTACACCAGCTTTCGGGCGGCGTCAAAACCCTTCCGGCCCGGCTCCCCCTGCAGGCGGCTCATACCACCCCGAATGCCAGCATCGCGTCCGCAACCTTCTTGAAGCCGGCGATATTGGCGCCCTTGACATAGTCGACATGGCCATCCCCGCGATCGCCGTAGGTCAGACAGCGCTCGTGGATGCCGTCCATGATATCGCGCAGCATGACCTGGAGCTCCTCTTCCTTCCACGCGCGGCGGGCGGAGTTCTGGCTCATCTCCAGGCCGGAAACAGCAACCCCGCCCGCGTTCGCGGCCTTGCCCGGCGCGAAAAGGATCCTCGCGGCCTTGAACGCGTGCACGCCATCGAGATCGGTCGGCATGTTGGCGCCTTCGGACACCGCGATGCAGCCGTTCTTCACCAGCGTCCTCGCGTCCTCGCCGAGCAGTTCATTCTGCGTCGCGCAGGGCAGCGCCACGTCGCATTCGACGCCCCACGGCGTCTTGCCCTCGTGGAATGTCGCGTTCCTGAACTCGTCGACGTATTCGCTGATCCGGCCGCGGCGATGAGTCTTGTGCATCTTGACCCAGTCGATCTTCTCGATCGTGATCCCGTCGGGATCGTGGATGAAGCCGCCCGAATCCGACAGCGTCAGCACCGTGCCGCCGAGCTGGACGATCTTCTCCGCCGCGTGGGTCGCGACGTTGCCCGAGCCCGAGATCACCGCGCGCTTGCCCTCCAGCCCGTCGCCCTTGTGCTTGAGCATGTTCTCGAGAAAATAGACCGCGCCATAGCCGGTCGCCTCGGGCCGGATCATCGAGCCGCCGTATTCGAGGCCCTTGCCAGTCAGCACGCCGGTGAACTCGTTGGTGATGCGCTTGTACTGGCCGAACATGTAGCCGATCTCGCGCCCACCCACGCCGATGTCGCCCGCCGGCACGTCCACATCGGCGCCGATGTGGCGATAGAGCTCGGTCATGAACGACTGGCAGAAGCGCATGATCTCGCGCACGCTCTTGCCCTTGGGATTGAAGTTCGAGCCGCCCTTGCCCCCACCCATCGGCAGGCCGGTGAGCGCGTTCTTGAAGGTCTGCTCGAAGGCAAGGAATTTGAGCACGCTTTCGGTCACGCTCGGGTGGAAGCGGATGCCGCCCTTGTACGGGCCGATCGCGTTGTTGTTCTGCACGCGCCACCCGCGCTGGACGCGGATGCAGCCGCTGTCGTCCTCCCAGCACACGCGGAAGCTGACCACGCGGTCGGGCTCGGCGATCCGGCGCAGGATCTGCGCCTCGTGGTATTCTTCCTTGTCCTCGATGAACTCGAAGATGTCCTCGGCCACTTCCTGCACCGCCTGGACGAACTCCGGCTGGTGCGCGTTGCGCTTCTTCACGCCTTCCATGAAGCGCGGCAGGTCCACGTGACGTTCGTAAACGGAATTCATGGTCGCCCCCTCTCTCGCGTGCGGTCGACAGGGGGTGATCGTCCCGGCCGGCCATTCCCTCGCGACCCGGCCCGTTCGGCGCGATTGCCCGCTTGATGCGAGTCGCGCTCTTGTTTCGTCGTGGCTTCTAGCAACCGCGCATCCGGTGCGCCATGCCGTTTCAATCGTCGGTCAGATCGCCGAACGCTTCTTCGACGCTCGCCGTTTCCTCGCCGGGTTCTTCCGCGGCCGGCGCTTCGCCCTCGACCGGCGCGGGCGGCGCCTCGACCGGAGCATCGACCGCCCCGAGCAGCTTCGCCAGCCCGTCGAGCTGCTGGGTCATCACGCCGTCCACCGCTTTCGAGATCGTCGGCACCTCGTAGCGCATGTAACCGTCGACGACGTATTCGAAGGTGATCGATGTCCCCTGCGCGACCGTTTCCAGAGCGATCGTCAGCACGCCGGTGACCGCCTCGCTTTGCAGCGGGCCGAGCGCGCCACGCATACGCAGCGCCACGTCGGGCGCGGCATAGACCACCACCATGTGCTGCACGCTGCCGGCGAGGCCGACCGTGTCGCGCGATTCCACCTCCGGAATACGTTCGCAGAAACACCCGCCCGCCTGTGGGGTGATCGACATGTTCGCCGCATCGCCGGACCAGGTGTGATCGTCGCCCCACCACTTGCCGGGCGAGATCAGCGCCATCCACGCCTCGCGCGGGCTCGCCTCGACCACTCGGGTCTCGCGGGTGACGAATGAATCGTCGCCCTGCTCGACGACGTCGGCGGCAGCCGGCGAAGCCAGCGCGAGCGCGGCCCCCGCTGCAGCGCAGGCGAGCGCGAACTGCTTGGTCATAAGCGATCCTCCCCGTTGACGCGCCGCTATCCCATAGGCCGCGCGGCAAGCATAGCCCAGAGTTGCCGGTGGCCGAGGCGGCTCAGTCGAGGACAGCGTCGATCGCGCGCGCGACCTCGTCGATGCCCGCCATGCCGTCGACGCGGGCGACGATGCCGCGCTGCTCGTAGATCGGCAGGATCGGCGCGGTCTTGGCGCGATATTCGGCCATGCGGGTGCGCACCGTCTCCTCGTTGTCGTCGGGCCGCCGCTTGAACTCGGTGCTCCCGCATTCGTCGCACACGCCCGGCGTCTTAGGCAGCTTGAACATGTCGTGATAGCCCGCACCGCAGGTCGCGCAAGTGAAGCGTCCGGTAATCCGCTCGACCAGCGCGTCCTCATCGACCTCGAGCTCGATCACGTGGTCGAGCGAACGGCCGTGGCTGGCAAGGATTTCGTCGAGCGAGGCGGCCTGCGCGGCGGTGCGCGGGTAGCCGTCGAAAATCGCGCCGACGCCCTCGCCCATCGCGCCAAGCTCCGCGTCGATCAGTTCGGAGACGATCTCGTCGGAAACCAGCTCGCCGCGCTCCATCACCGCCTTGGCCTTGAGCCCGACCGGCGTGCCCGCCTTGACTGCCGCGCGCAACATATCGCCGGTCGAGAGCTGGCGCATTCCGCGCTGCTGCACGAGGCGTTGCGCCTGCGTGCCCTTGCCTGCGCCCGGAGGCCCCAAGAGGATGATGTCCAAGCCGATTCCCCTGTCGTTGGCTGGTGCGATCAGCGCATGCGGCCCTTCAGCTTGGCCTTCTTGATCAGGTCGCCGTACTGGTGGGCCAGCAGGTGAGACTGAATCTGGCTGATCGTGTCGACCGTGACGTTGACCACGATCAGCAGGCTGGTGCCGCCGAGAAACAGCGGAATGCCCGTCTGCGCGATCATGTATTCGGGGATCACGCAGACCAGGGTCAGGTAGATCGCACCGATCACGGTGATGCGGGTGAGAACGTAATCGAGATACTCGGCGGTGCGCTTGCCCGGGCGGATGCCGGGGATGAAGCCGCCGTTCTTCTTCAGGTTTTCGCTCGTTTCCTCGGGGTTGAAGACCACCGCGGTGTAGAAGAAACAGAAGAAGATGATGCCCGCGGCATAGAGCGCCATGTAGATCGGCTGCCCGTGCGCAAGGTACTGGTTGAGCCACACGATCGCGCCGCCCCAGGTGCTGTCGGTGTCGACCTGGTTGCCGGCGAACTGGCTGATCGTCAGCGGCAGCAGCAGCAGCGAGCTGGCGAAGATCGGCGGGATCACGCCCGCAGTGTTGAGCTTCAGCGGCAGATGGCTGCGGTCCGCCTGCATCATCCCGCGCTGGGTCGCGCGCTTGGGATACTGGATCAGCAGCCGTCGCTGTGCGCGCTCCATGAAGCAGATGAACAGGATCAGGATCACGACCATCGCGAAGAAGCCGATAATGATGACCGGCGAGATCGAGCCGCTGCGGCCGCCTTCGAACATGTTCGCGGCGAAGCTCGGGAACTGGGCGACGATGCCCGCCATGATGATCAGCGACACGCCGTTGCCGATCCCGCGGCTGGTGATCTGTTCGCCCAGCCAGAGGAGGAACATAGTGCCGCCGACGAGGCTGACGACCGCGCCGACGCGGAACATCACGCCCGGCTGGACCACGGCCTGCAGGCCGCTCTGCGCGGCGTAGGCCTCGAGCCCGGAGGCGAGGAACCAGCCCTGGATCGCGCACAGAAATACGGTGCCGTAGCGGGTATACTGGTTGAGTTTCTGCCGCCCGGTCGCGCCTTCTTTTTTCAGGGCGGCGAGCGCCGGGTGGAGCGACGCGGCGAGCTGCACCACGATCGACGCCGTGATGTAGGGCATCACGCCGAGCGCGATGAGGCTCATGCGCTCGAGGCTGCCGCCCGAGAACGTGTTGAACAGGTCGAGAATGCCGCCGCGCGCCGTGTCGTAGAGATCGGCGAGCACCAGCGGGTTGACGCCCGGGAGCGGCACGAAGCTCAGGAAACGGAAGACGATTAGCGCGCCGATCGTGAACCAGATGCGGTTCTTGAGCTCGGTCGCTTTCGAGAAGTTGGCGAGGCTGAGATTGCTCGCGAGATTATCGGCGCGTGATGCCATCGGAAGCTCGGATTTCCTGCGTTTGCGCCGGTCCCTCCCGGCTTGGCTGCTCACATAGGGTGCGGGTTGCGAAATGTCGAACCCGCGGCGCGCAGAAAGTGCGTCATCCCGGCGGAAGCCCGGATCGCTGCCAGCTCGGCCCGGCCGTGCTGCGCGCGATCCCGACGTCCGTCAGGACGACGGCAGATCACTTCGCCTTGGCGGCCTTGTTTGCATCGCGCCGGGCGGTCTTCTTCTCGTGCTCGGACTTCTGCTCAGCGGGAAGCTCGACCGAACCGCCGGCCTTCTCGACCGCCTCAATCGCGCCTTTGCTGGCGCCGGCGACCTTGAACTGGACCTTGGCCTTGAGCTCGCCCTTGCCGAGCAGGCGCACGCCGTCCTTGCCGCCGCGCGCGAGGCCCGCGGCCTTCAGCGCCTCGTGGTCGACGACCTTCTCGGCGTCGAGCTTCTTGGCGTCGATGAACTTCTGCACCATGCCCAGATTGACCTCGGCATAGTCCTTGGCGAAGGGATTGTTGAAGCCGCGCTTCGGCAGGCGCATGTGGAGCGGCATCTGGCCGCCCTCGAAGCCCTTGATGGCGACGCCCGAACGGCTCTTCTGGCCCTTCTGGCCGCGGCCGCCGGTCTTGCCCTTGCCCGAGCCGATGCCCCGGCCGACGCGCAGGCGCGCCTTGCGGGCGCCGGGATTGTCGCGGATGTCCGTCAGTTTCATATCTTGCACTCGCTTTCGCTTTGTTCGCGCTTAGTTTTCCATGCGGAAGAAGGTGAACCCTCCTTGGCGGTCGGGCACGTCGCCTTCTTCCGCTAGCTCAATTTCTTCCCAGCTAATCTTCGAACCGCAATCGGTCGGAACATCAGCCAGCGACGGCTCGGATCTTAGCGCTTCAAGCGCAACAGTCTTTGCCTTCTCTGGATCCGCTGCCTTGACCCACCGGGTTGTGTACCAGCCCATCAATACCGGTACGCCATCCTCGTCCATGGGAAAGTCTTCCCCAAGGATGAGAAGGCGGTACCAAGTCAATCGACGATCGTCACCAGGTGCGGGACCTTGGCGATCGCGCCGCGCACCTCGGGGGTGTCCTGGCGCTCGACGGTCTTGTGCATCTTGTTCAGGCCCAGACCGATGAGGATCTGGCGCTGGCTCTCGGGCCGGCGGATCGGCGAGCCGATCTGCTTGATCTTGATGGTCTTCTTCTTGTCAGCCATCGATCTTACTCCGCAATCGCGGCGGCGTCGGCTTCAGCCTCGGCCTCGCTGGCGCCACCGCGGCCGAGCAGGTCGGCGACCTTCTTGCCGCGACGCTGTGCGACCGACTTCGGCGAAGTCTGGTCCTGCAGCGCGTCGAAGGTGGCGCGGATCATGTTGTAGGGGTTCGAGGTGCCGACCGACTTGGTCACCACGTCGGCCACGCCCAGGCTCTCGAACACGGCGCGCATCGGGCCGCCGGCGATGA
Source organism: uncultured Altererythrobacter sp. (assembly GCA_946886565.1). The sequence goes on along the minus strand of CAMPIX010000016.1, from coordinate 6,386 downwards.
TGCCGGTCCCCGGAGGCGCGCTGCGCACGGTGACCTTGCCCGCACCGAAACGGCCCTTGCCGTCGTGGTGCAGCGTGCGGCCTTCCTTGAGCGGAACGCGGATCATCTTCTTGCGCGCCGCAGCGGTCGCCTTCGAGATCGCTTCCGGCACTTCGCGCGCCTTGCCGTGGCCGAAGCCCACGCGGCCCGAACCGTCGCCGACCACGACCAGCGCCGCGAAGCCGAAGCGCTTGCCGCCCTTCACGGTCTTGGAGACGCGGTTGATGTGGACCAGCTTCTCGATGATGCCGTCGTCTTCTTCCTCGCGGCGTCCGCCGCGGCGGTCGTCGCGACCGCGGCCGCGGCCGCGGCCGCCTTCGCGTCCGCCGCGATCACCGCCACCGTCGCGACCACCGCGGCCGCCACGGCCACGCGGCTGTGCGGCGTCGCCGCCTTCGGCCGACTGGTTTTCGCTTGCTTCGGTCGGAGCCACGGTCGGCGTCGGGGTCGAACCCGCGTTGTCGACCTTGGGTTCCTCGGCAGCAGCCGGAGCGGCTTCTTCAGCCTTCGCTTCGGTCGCTTCGGCCTTCGGCTCGTCGGCCTTGGGCGCTTCCGCCTTGGTCTCTTCGACCTTGGTGTCCTCGACCTGCGGGGTCTCGGCGTTTTCGGTCTTGTTTTCTTCAGCCATCATCAGAACTCCAGCCCGCCTTCGCGGGCGGCGTCGGCCAGCGCCTTGACGCGGCCGTGGAACAGGAAGCCGCCGCGATCGAACACGACGGTGGTCACGCCGGCCTTCTTGGCGGCGGCGGCGATGTCCTTGCCGACCTGCGTGGCGGCATCGACATTCGCACCCGAGCTCTTGCCGCCCAGGGTCGAGGCGGCGGCGAGGGTCTTGCCCTCGGCGTCGTCGATGATCTGGGCGTAGATGTGCTTGCCGGTGCGGTGCACCGACAGGCGCGGGCGGGAGCCGGCGCGGCTGCGCAGGGCCGTGCGGACACGGCGACGGCGGCGTTCGAACAGGGAAAGCTTGGCCATCTTACTTCTTCTTCCCTTCCTTGCGGAAGACATATTCGCCGCGGTACTTGATGCCCTTGCCCTTGTAAGGCTCGGGCTTGCGCCAGCGACGCACCTCGGCGGCGAACTGCCCGACCGCCTGCTTGTCGATACCGCTGATCTCGACCGTGGTCTGATCCGGCGTTTTCACCTCGAGGCCCTCGGGCACGTCGAGGTCGACGTCGTGGCTGTAGCCGAGCTGAAGCTTGAGCTTCTTGCCCTGCGCCTGCGCACGGTAGCCGACGCCCGTGATCTCGAGCACCTTGGTGTAGCCTTCGGTCACACCATCGACGAGATTGGCCACCAGCGTGCGCTGCATGCCCCAGAAGTCGCGGCTGCGACGGGTGTCGTTGGCCGGCTTCACGCTGATCGCGTCGTCTTCCAGCTTGTACTCGACCTCGTCGGCGAGACCCATCGAGAGGGTGCCCTTGGGCCCCTTCACGGTGAGCGTGCCGTTGTCGATATCGGCAGTGACCCCGCTCGGGATCGCCACCGGCTTTTTGCCGATGCGGCTCATCAGAACACCTCCGCCAGCACTTCGCCGCCGACGTTGTGCGTGCGCGCTTCCGCATCGGAAAGCACGCCGCGCGGCGTCGAGACGATGGTGATGCCGAGGCCGTTGCGGATCGTCGGGAGTTCCTTCGAACCCGAATAGACGCGGCGGCCGGGCTTGGAGACGCGGGCGACATGCTTGATCGCAGGCTCGCCCTCGAAATACTTCAGTTCGATCCGCAGCGCCGGGTGCTTGCCCGATGAGTCCTCGCTGTAGCCACGGATGTAGCCTTCGCGCTGGAGCACTTCGAGCACGTTCGCACGCAGCTTGCTCGCGGGCGAGAGGACGCTGTCCTTCTTCGCCTGCTGGCCGTTGCGGATGCGGGTGAGCATGTCACCCAGGGGATCGGTCATAGCCATCTGTCAGTCCTCACCAGCTCGACTTGGTCAGGCCCGGAATCAGGCCCTTGTTGCCGAGGTCGCGCAGTTCGATGCGGTTGAGGCCGAACTTGCGGTAATAGCCGCGCGGGCGGCCGGTGGTGGTGCAGCGGTTGCGCACACGGGTCGGATTCGCATTCCGCGGAATCTCGGCCATCTGAAGGCGTGCGATCAGACGCTCGCTCTCGTCGAGCGACTTGTCGTCCGCGATCGCCTTCAGCTTGGCGTACTTCGCCGCGTACTTCTTCACGAGCTTCTTGCGACGCTCGTTCTTGTTGATGGAACTCAGTTTCGCCATTGGACTTAAGCTCTCTTTGCTTTCCTTGCGTTCAGGCGGCCGCTCACGCGGCCTCCTTCTCTTCGGCGCCCTGCTCGGCAGGGAACGGGAAGCCGAACAGACGCAGCAGTTCGCGGGCTTCCTCGTCGGTCTTCGCCGTCGTGGTCACGATGATATCCATTCCCCGGACCTTCTCGATCTTGTCGTACGAGATTTCCGGGAAGATGATCTGTTCCTTCAGGCCCATCGCGTAGTTGCCGCGCCCGTCGAAGCTCTTCGGGTTCAGCCCGCGGAAGTCGCGGATACGCGGCATGGCCACGGTCACCAGGCGGTCGAGGAACTCGTACATGCGTTCGCGGCGCAGGGTGACCTTGCAGCCGATCGGCATGCCCTCGCGCAGCTTGAACTGCGCGATCGACTTCTTGGCCTTGGTGATGACCGGCTTCTGGCCGGCGATCAGGGCCATTTCCTCGGCCGCGACCTGGACTTTCTTCTTGTCCTGGCTCGCCTCGCCCACACCCATGTTGAGCGTGATCTTCTCGAGCCGCGGAACCTCGAGCCGGTTCTTGTAACCGAACTTCTCGGTCATCGCCTTGGCGATCTGCTCTTCGTAGCGGGCCTTGAGGCGCGGAGTGTAGGTGTCAGCCATCGATGGTCTCCCCGGACTTGACGGCAATGCGGACCTTCTTCCCGTCCTTCTCTTCGAAGCGGACGCGGGTCGGCTTGCCGTCCTTGGGATCGGCCACGGCAACCTTGGAGATCGGCATCGGCGCCTCGAAGCGGTCGATGCCACCCTGCGGGTTGGCCTGGCTCGGCTTGCGGTGACGGGCGGCGACGTTCACGCCCTCGACGACGATCTTGCCTTCCTTCGGCATGACCTTCTGGACGGTGCCGGTGCGGCCCTTGTCCTTGCCCGAGAGCACGACGACGCTGTCGCCCTTCTTGATCTTGGCGGCGGCCATTACAGCACCTCCGGAGCGAGCGAGATGATCTTCATGAACCCGCGGCCACGCAGCTCGCGCACCACCGGGCCGAAGATACGGGTGCCGATCGGTTCCTCGTTCTTGTTGACGAGGACCGCGGCGTTCGAATCGAAGCGGATCACGCTGCCGTCGGGGCGGCGCACGTCCTTCTTGGTGCGCACGATCACCGCGCGGTGAACGTCGCCCTTCTTGACGCGGGCGCGCGGCTGCGCCTCCTTCACGGACACGACGATCACGTCGCCGACGCTCGCGGTGCGGCGCTTCGACCCGCCCAGCACCTTGATGCACTGGACGCGCTTGGCGCCGCTGTTGTCCGCGACGTCGAGGTTAGATTGCATCTGAATCATCGATGCGGTTCCTTCTTACCTGGCTTGCCGGAACCCGTCCGGCAGTTCCAAAAAACGTCTAAATCAGTTGCCCGCGGCCTCGACGTCGAGGTCCGCCTCGACCGCCTGGGTGCCGCCGGCCTTGACCTGGTCGATCACCTTCCAGGTCTTGGTCTTCGAAATCGGCCGGGTTTCCTCGATGCGAACGGTGTCGCCCAGCTTGTATTCGTTGGCCTCGTCGTGCGCGTGGTACTTCTTCGAACGGCGGATGATCTTCCCGTAGAGCGGGTGCTTCACCTTACGCTCGACCAGCACGGTGACGGTCTTGTCGGTCTTGTCGGAGGTGACGGTCCCGATCAGGATACGCTTCGGCATTGTCTAGCTCCTCAAGCCTTGGCTTCGGCCGCGGCGGCGCGTTCGGTGCGCAGCGTCTTGATCTGCGCGATCGTGCGGCGAACCTGGCGAATCCGCGCCGGGGCTTCCAACTGGTTGGTCGCCGCCTGGAAACGGAGGTTGAACTGCTCGCGCTTGAGCTCGGTGAGCTGCGCGTCGAGCTGGTCGTCGGTCTTCGTGCGGAGGTCTTCAATCTTGCTCATGATCAGCCCTCCAGGTGCGAGGTGTCGCCGAGACGGGCAACGACCTTGGTCTTGATCGGAAGCTTCATCGCCGCGCGCTCGAACGCCTCGGCCGCGAGCGGGCCGGCGACGCCGTCGAGCTCGAACAGGATCCGGCCCGGCTTCACGCGGGCGGCCCAGTATTCGACAGAGCCCTTGCCCTTGCCCTGGCGGACCTCGGCGGGCTTCTTCGACACCGGCACGTCGGGGAACACGCGGATCCACAGGCGCCCCTGGCGCTTGATGTGGCGCGTGATCGCACGACGAGCGGCCTCGATCTGGCGCGCGGTGATCCGCTCCGGTTCCATTGCCTTGAGGCCGTACGAGCCGAAATTCAGGCTCGTGCCACCCTTGGCCTCGCCCTTGATCCGGCCCTTGAAGGCCTTGCGGAACTTGGTTTTCTTCGGTTGCAGCATTGCTCTTACCTAATCTCAGCGAGCCGGACGGACGCCGGAGGTCTGCGATTCCATCATCAGGCGGTCCTGCGCCGTCGGATCGTGGCCGAGGATCTCGCCCTTGAAGACCCACACCTTGATGCCGATGATGCCATAGGCGGTCAGTGCCTCGGCTTCGGCATAGTCGATGTTGGCGCGCAGCGTATGCAGCGGCACGCGGCCTTCGCGGTACTGCTCGACACGGGCGATCTCCGCGCCGCCGAGACGGCCGCCACAGACGATCTTGATGCCTTCGGCGCCGAGACGCATCGCGGACTGGATCGCGCGCTTCATCGCGCGGCGGAACGCCACGCGGCGCACGAGCTGGTCGGCGATGCCCTGCGCGACGAGCTTGGCGTCGACTTCGGGCTTGCGGATCTCGACAATGTTCAGCTTGACGTCGCTCTCGGTCATCGACGCCAGCTTGGAGCGCAGCTTCTCGATGTCGGCGCCCTTCTTGCCGATGATGACGCCCGGGCGCGCCGCGTAGATCGAGATGCGGCACAGCTTGGCCGGACGCTCGATCACCACCTTCGAGATCGCCGCCTGCGGCAGGCTCTCGATGATGTGCTTGCGGATCGCGATGTCTTCCTTGAGCAGCTGCGCATAGTTGCGCCCTTCGGCGTACCAGCGGCTGTCCCAGGTGCGGTTGATCTGCAGGCGCAGACCGATCGGATTGCTCTTGTGGCCCATCTTACGCCTCTTCCTGCTCGCGAACCACGATGCGCAGCCGGCTGAACGGCTTGAGGATGCGGGTGCTCTTGCCCCGTCCGCGCGTGTGGAAGCGCTTCATGGTGATCGACTTGCCGACGGAGGCTTCGGCCACCACCAGCGCATCGACATCCAGGTCGTGGTTGTTCTCTGCATTGGCGATCGCCGAAGCGAGCACCTTCGATGCGTCCTTGGCCATCGACTTCTTCGAGAAGGCGAGGATGTTCAGGGCATCCTCGGCCTTCTTGCCGCGGATCAGTTCGGCGACGAGGTTCAGCTTCTGCGCCGAACCACGGATCGTGGTGCCGACGGCCAGCGCCTCGTTTTCGCCGACGCGGCGCGGAGCTTTCTGCTTGCCCATTAGCGCTTACCCTTCTTGTCGGACGCATGGCCGGGGAAGCTGCGCGTGGGCGAGAACTCGCCGAGCTTGTGGCCGACCATGTCTTCGGAGACCGAGACCGGGATGAATTTCTGGCCGTTGTAGACGTTGAACGTCAGGCCGACGAATTGCGGCAGGATCGTGCTGCGACGCGACCAGGTCTTGATCGGCGCACGGCCACCCGCTTCCTGTGCGTCCTCGGCCTTCTTCAGAAGGCTGAGTTCGACGAACGGACCTTTCCAGACGGAACGAGCCATGTCCGATTACCTCTTCTTCTTGGCGTGGCGCGAACGGATGATCATCTTGTCCGTCGCCTTGTTCTTGCGGGTCCGGGCGCCCTTGGTCGGCTTGCCCCACGGAGTGACCGGGTGACGGCCGCCCGAGGTGCGGCCTTCGCCGCCGCCGTGCGGGTGGTCGACCGGGTTCTTGGCGACGCCGCGGGTGAGCGGCTTGACGCCCATCCACCGGCGGCGGCCGGCCTTGCCCAGGTTCTGGTTCTGGTTGTCGGGGTTCGACACCGCGCCGACCGTGCCCATGCAGTCGGCGCGCAGATAACGCTGCTCGCCGCTGTTGAGACGCACCATCACCATCCCGCGGTCGCGACCGACGAGCTGGACGTAGGCGCCGGCCGAGCGGGCGATCTGCCCGCCCTTGCCCGGCTTCATCTCGACGTTGTGGCAGATCGTGCCGACCGGCATCT
>CAMPIX010000015.1 GCA_946886565.1 uncultured Altererythrobacter sp. | reverse complement strand
GGCTGATGGGCGCGGTCATGCTCTCGCTGATGGGCTTCCTGACCTCGATCTGGGCCGAGAAGTTCGATCACAACGCGGCGATTACCAACTTCGTCGTCGCCCCGCTCGCACTGCTTTCGGGCACGTTCTACGTGATCGACAACCTCGCGCCCGCATTCCAGGCGATCAGCCGCGCGAACCCGTTCTTCTACGTGATTTCGGGCTTCCGCTACGGCTTTCTGGGCCAGAGCGACATCGGCAACACCGACGCCGCGCTGGTCCAGAGCGCACTCGGGCTCGGCCTGTTCAACCTCGTGCTGGCCTACGCCTGCTACCGCGTGCTCAAGTCGGGCTGGAAGCTGAAGGATTAGCCGCAAGCTCACGACCGATGTCGTGAGCGCACCTTCAAATCAGTGCGTCAGCGAGCGGCGCATCTTGTAGCGGCCGTTGCGGAAATCCTCGAACAGTTCGGCCACGTTGGGGTGCTCGACCGGGCCGCCGTCGGCGTCGGGCAGCAGGTTCTGCTGGCTGACGTAGGCGACATAGGACGATTCCTCGTTCTCGGCGAGCAGGTGGTAGAACGGCTGGTCGCGCCGCGGACGGATGTCCTCGGGAATCGCCTCGTACCATTCCTCGCTGTTCGAGAAGACGGGGTCGACGTCGAACACGACGCCGCGGAAATCGAACATGCGGTGCCGCACCACGTCGCCGATGCCGAAGCGCGCGTGGGCGTGGCGCGGCATCTCGATGAAGCGGCCCGCCTGGCTGGAGAAGAACTGCGAACGTTCCATTGGACGGCAGGATATAGGATTTCGCCTTAACGAAACAAGCACCGCATCCGCGCCGTCCACCGCGGCGTGGAACTTGGGGGCTTGGCAAGCCGGGGCGGCTCCGCTAACCGGCGCGCTCGCTTCGGTCGGGCCTGCGCGCCCGTTGCTTGGATCCTCGCGGAGAGGTGGCAGAGTGGTCGAATGCGCCGCACTCGAAATGCGGTGTACGGGCAACCGTACCGTGGGTTCGAATCCCACCCTCTCCGCCACCGCTCGCTATCCGGTCCGCCCGTCGATCATTGACGAGGCGCGCGCTGGGCAGCCGGAAAATCATCCGGCTGCCCTGACGCATGGATTCCGCCGCCAACTATTCGGGTGAAGCCTCCTCGCCCGCATCGTTTGCACTCGTCGCGGCACCCTGCGCCACGATCAGCGTAGTGCCGCTGGCGGCGAGATTGCCTGCCGGGATCGCGAACTGGCGGTCGCCTGCTTCGACAAGCACTTGCCGGACGCGCCCGCGTGAATCGCTGACGACCTGACGAACCTTGCCGAGCGAAGCGCCGTCCGGTGCGATGACCGGCATGCCGGGGGCCACAGCGAAGGCGCCGTCGCCCGAGGCAGCAGCGCTGCCGGCGGCTGCCAACATGCCATCACCCAGCGCGGCTGCGCCGTTGCCCGCCGCCGATCCGCTGCCACTGGCCGAACCCGCGAGGTTTCCAACCTGACCGGCCATTCCGCTCGCGCGGTCGCGCGCTGCACCGGCAGTGCCGGTTGCGAGATTGCGAACGCCGGATGCTGCATTACGCGCGCCTTGCGCACCACGGCCGACGACATCGCGCACGGCATCGGTGCCGATCAGGTTGGCTTCGGCGCTGCCCGAGCCCGAAGCGCTGCCCCCGCCCGAAGCCGATCCATTGGCCGAACCCAGCGGCGAGCCGAGGAGCTGCGACGCGGTCGCGTCGAAATCGCCATCGGCCGAGCGCTCGGCCGATACGGAACCGGAGCGCCGGTCGACCCGCTGGCTGCCGCGCGTGCGGGCGTCGCCGCGCAGCGAACCGCGAGTGGTCGTTCGCAGGGTTTCGCCCGGCATGCGGCTGATCGGTCCGACAGCGCCGGTGACGCCTCCGGTCACTTGCCCGATACCGGTGCCGGAGAGTAGCTGCGCATGGGCCTGCGGGGCGGCTGCGAGGGTGAGCGCCGAAGCGGCGAGAAGAAGCTTTTTCATTGGGCTTTCCTTTCCTGGCACAGGCTCCCCGGGGATGGGGTGACGCCTGCATCGAAAGGAAAACGGACGGGAGCACCGGCGTAATCCACCGGATGCCCGGGATCTCTCACCGCCCGTCGCAGGAGGCGCACACCAGACCGCGCCCGTAGACTTCGTCGCGGCCTTCCTCGCCCAGATCGATCGCCTCCGCATCGAGCGCTGGACGCCAGTTGCGGCCCGAAGATAGCGCGCGGGCGATACGGGCAGCGACCAGCGGCGTCGCGAACGAGGTTCCGCGCAGCTCCACACGCTTGCCCCGGGCGTTGAGTCCGGTGATGTCGGCCCCGGGTGCCGCATAGTCGAGACCACGCGCACGGCCCGCCTCGATCAGAGCGCGGCGCTTCCCGTCGACCGCCGTGACCGCGACGACGTTGTCGTAGCTCGCCGGATAGGCAGGCGGCGCCGCGGGCCCGTCGTTACCGACCGCAGCGACGATGACCACGCCCTTTGCATGTGCACGATCGATCGCGCGTTCGAGGACCGGGTTGCGGGGGCCGACGAGGCTGATGGTGACCACCTCGCTGCCTTCGCCGACGAGCCAGCCCAGCCCGCGCGCGATGGCCAGCGCGTTCCCGCCCGCCTTGTCGGTGCCGTAGACGTCGGCGACACGGATTGTCCCCACGCCCGCCGACGCCAGCAGGGACGCGATCGCGCTGCCGTGGTTGCTCGGGATCGGCGCCCCGCTTGCGAAGCCCCGCACCTCGGCCACCGCGACGCCTTTCCCCGGCGCCCCGTCGATCATGCCGACTGCCGAACGGCTCGTGCCCGCGGCGCTGGAAGCCGCGAGCGGCAAGACCGCGGCGCCGGTGCGCCCCGCCTGGAAGTGGAGATTGTCCGCGCTCACGATGGCCGCGGGAAGCAGCTCCGCCAGCGCTTCCTCCGCGTCGTCGAGATCGACGTCCTCCGGCGCACGCATGCGGACGACCGACATGCCGAGATCGTCGATCCGTGCTGTCCCGATCGTTGCGAAGCCCGCTGCGCGCGCGCGTTCGAGGTCCGCCGCATCGGCATCCATCACCAGCAGTTCGCCGCGGCGCGCCGGTTCGCCGCGCGCGTCGCGCTCGATCCACTCGCGGTTGTGCCGGACCAGCCGATCCAGCATCGCCGCCCGATCGCGCGCGAGACGATCGGCCGCGCGGCGCGTGTCGTCGATCGTGCGATCGAGCGTCTTGCCCACGGGATCGAGCAAACCGCCGATGCGCGGCACCTGCACGCCGGGCAGGGCGATCTGCGCTGCAAGCGGCGCAGCCAGCAGGGTCAGGAATGCGGAAATCAGGATTATGCGAAGGTGCATCTGTAAATATTGTCCCAAACGCGATTAAGCATGGATGAAACGCGCGGTCCCGTCCGTTTAATCCTTGGAAGGCAGATAAGCTGAGCACATCGTTCGAGCACGACTTGCTGCAATTGCTGCCCCGGTTGCGACGGTTCGCAGCCGGGCTGTGCGGCAATGCCGACAATGGCGACGACCTCTGCCAGATGAGCCTCGAGCGCGCGCTCGCCAACCGGTCGAAGTGGCAGGAAGGGACGCGGCTCGATAGTTGGATGTACCGCATCATGCGCAATATCTGGATCGACGAAGCACGCGCCACGAGCCGGCGCCGCGAGACGTTCGTTGCCGACGACGCCGGTTGGGGCGTGGGCTTCAGCGGCGGTCAGGAGGCCGCGATCGAGCTGTCGATGGTCGATCGGGCGATGCAGACGCTGCCTTGCGAGCAGCGCGAGGCCGTGCTGCTCGTCATGGTCGAAGGCTATGCCTACAAGGAAGCGGCCGAGATCGTCGGGTGTCCTGTCGGTACGCTCAATTCGCGTCTGGTGCGCGGCCGCGACGCGCTCCTCGAACGCCTGGGAGAAGTGCAATGACCATCACGCGCGAGGACATTGCGGCCTTCGCCGATGGCGAACTGCCGCCCGCGCGCGAGGCGGAAATCGCCGCTGCACTTGCCGCCGATCCGGCGATCGCGCGCGAAGTCGAGGCCCACCGCGCGCTCAAGACCACGCTCAGGCGTCATCTCGATCCGGTCGCCGCCGAGCCGGTGCCCGAAGCGATGGCCGCCATGCTTGTCTCGGGCCCGCGCGCACGGACGAGCTCGGTCCTCGATTTCACCGCCGCACGCGATCGCCGCGCGACGAAGCGCGGTCTGCCGCGCTGGAGCTGGATAGCGGGACCGGCCCTGGCGGCGTCGCTCGCGCTGGCGCTGTTCGTGCCGCGAGGCGAGGAGGGCGCGCCGGATTATGCCGGGGTTCGACTAACAAGCGTGCTCGACGATCGTCTGGTCGCGGAACAATTGCCGGACGCCCAGACGCGCGTGCTGCTGAGCTTTCGAAGCCGCGGCGGTGAATATTGTCGCGTGTTCCGCGGCAGCGCCGAAAGCGGCATAGCCTGCCGAGACAACCGGGGTTGGCGAATCGAGACCACCGGTCAGGGCCGAAAGGCGCAGACCAGCGATTATCGCATGGCGGGCGCTACCCAGGCCGATCTGATGGCGCGCGCGCAGCGAATGGCCGACGGCCCGGCGCTCGACGCGGACGCCGAGGCGGAAGCCCGTGGAAGAGGCTGGCGCTGAGCGGCGTGGGACCCGGCTCGAGCACTGCGAAAGCATCTGAAAAAATGAAGGGCCGGAAGCGGTAAACAGCTTCCGGCCCTTCGAGTCGTCCCGCCGCCTCTGACTTGCGGGGGCTATGGAGCGGCGGGACGGTTCCGGTCGATCAGTCGATGACGTAGACGTTGGCCTGGCGATAACCGCGCTCGGCCATGTCCTCGATGTAGTCGATCCGTTCGTGCTTCAACTCACGGGCATATTCCTCCCATGCGTCGCGCCGGTCTTCCACATCGCTGGCGCCGCGCAGGTCGCTTGCCAACTCTTCCTGCGCCTCGGTCACATCGATGCGATAGTCGAACCACAGGCTGTTCTCGATACCGGCGATCGGCGTATCGAGGATGCGTCTTTCTTCCAGGCGCGCCAGCTGCTCTTCGTGCAGCGCCGGAAGCGCCGCCATTGCGGCGCCGCTCGTGGCCAGGGTAACCAGCACGGCAACGATCTTGGTTTTCATGGCGATTTCTCCGTCGATAGCTGCCCGTATTGTGTGGCTGCTTCCATGGGAGAACGGCTCGGCTTGCCGGTTTAATTCGCGTGAACAGAAAAATTCATCGATCCCGAGTCGATTCTACCGAAATGGACCGTTTGTGGGTGACGATCGCCGACGAGGATTGACATCGGGTTCCGCGGTGAACCGCCGACTGGCTGGTTCTATGTGCGGAGGTGATCAATTCAATCAGGGCATGCGCAATTGCGAGGGTCCCTGAGATCGCGAAACAATGAGACGAACTTCGCCTAGCCTGCTTCGACCGTCACCGGGTTGCCTTCCGCAAGAGGTGTCCATTTCATGTCGCCGGCATGGTTTTCGATCATTGCTTCGACGAAGGCCATCGTGCGCAGGCCGTCGTGGGCACCGGGGAACCAGGCGGTTGCACCGGCGCCTGCCGGCGCGGTCGCCCCGGTACGGACTGCGTGGCCGAAGTTGCGGTAGAGGTTGGCGAAGGCTTCGATGTAACCCTCCGGATGTCCCGCCGGGATGCGGAGCATCGCGATCGTCGAGGGATCGAGGCCGGGGCCGCCCGCGCGGATCGTTTCCGCCGGGCGATCGAGCCAGCGCAGCGAGAGCGTGTTGGGCTCCATCTGCGACCATTCGAGGCCGCCCTCCTCGCCGTGGATGCGCAGGCGCAGGCCGTTTTCGTCGCCGGCGGCGATCTGGGTGGCCTTGAGCGTGCCGCGTGCGCCGCCTGCAAAGCGCAGCAGCGCGGAAATGTCGTCGTCGAGGCGACGGCCCGGCACGTGCGTGGCGAGGTCGGCGCTGAGCGACTCCACCCGCAATCCGGAGACGTGCTCGGCGAGCTGGAAAGCATGCGTGCCGATGTCGCCGAGGCAGCCGCCGAGCCCCGCGCGCGCGGGATCGGTGCGCCATTCGGCCTGTTTGTTGCCCTCGCTGTCGATCGCGCGGCTGAGCCAGCCCTGCGAATATTCGACCTGCACCAGCCGGATCGCGCCGAAATCGCCGCGCGCGACGCGAAGCCGCGCCTCCTCGATCAGTGGGTAGCCGCTGTAGGTGAAGGCGAGGCCGTAGAGCTTGCCGCTGCGCGCCACCGCCGCATCGATCGCGCGCGCCTCGGCGAGGTTCAGCGCCATCGGCTTTTCGCAGAACACGTGGAAGCCCGCCTCCAGCGCGGCGATCGCCATCGGCGCGTGGAGGTGATTCGGGGTGACGATCGCCAGCGCCTCCATGCGCTCGTCCGCCGGCAGCGCGGCTTCGGCCTCGAGCAGCGCGTCGAGCGTCGCGTAGGCGCGCGTCGGATCGAGCCCGATCGCCGCGGCGCTGCGCCGGTTGCGCTCGGCATCGCTGCTGAACGCGCCGCACACCAGCGCGAACTCGCCGTCGAGCGCCGCCGCCATGCGGTGGACTGCGCCGATGAAGGCTCCTTCGCCGCCGCCGACCATGCCGTAGCGGACTTTCGACCGTGCACTCATCGTCTCGCTTCGCTCCTATTTCCGAAAATTAATTGCATAATTCGCTGCGGTCCGGTTACATGGTCCGACCGGCTGTTGCCAGACGGGAGAGGAAAATGAAATTTCTGGTCGCCCTGCCGCCGGCAGCGGCAGTGTTGATTGCGTTCGCGCTCGCACCATCGCCGCAGGCGAGTGCCGCTCCGGCAGATCCGGGCGCGCAGGCGTTCGCGGCCTGCCGTGCGTGCCACACGCTCGAAGCGGGCGGCAAGAGCACGATGGGGCCGAACCTCCATGGCCTGTTCGGGCGCAAGGCGGGCGCGGTGGACGAGTTCAGGAACTACAGCCCCGCGCTCAAGAAATCGGGCATCACCTGGAGCGCGGCGACGCTCGACGAATATCTCGCCAACCCGACCAAGATGGTGCCCGGCACGCGGATGGTGGTTCGCGTATCCGATGCGGCCAAGCGCAGGCAGCTCATCGCCTACCTCAAGGCGGAGACGGAATAGTGCCGCGCGGCGCAATGCAGGCGGTACGATGAAGGGCCCGGCGGTCTTCCTCGCCCAGTTCATGGGCGACGCGGCGCCGTTCGACACGCTGGCTTCGGCCGCGCGGTGGATGGCGGACGCGGGCTATGTCGGGGTGCAGGTGCCGACCTGGGACAGCCGCTGCATCGACCTCGCGCGCGCCGCCGAGAGCCAAGACTATTGCGACGAGCTCGCCGGCACCTGCCGCGAGGCGGGAGTCGAGATCACTGAACTCTCGACCCATCTCCAGGGCCAGTTGGTCGCGGTGCATCCGGCCTACGACGTGGCGTTCGACGGCTTTGCGCCGGAGGCGGTGCGCGGCAAGCTCGCCGATCGACAGGCCTGGGCGGTGGAGCAGCTCCAGCTCGCCGCGAAGGCGAGCCGGCGGCTGGGGCTCGACGCGCACGCGACCTTTTCGGGCGCGCTCGCCTGGCCCTATCTCTACCCGTGGCCGCAGCGCCCCGCCGGACTGGTCGAGGAAGCGTTCGCCGAACTCGGCAAGCGCTGGCACCCGATCCTGGATGCCTTCGACGAGGCAGGGGTCGATCTCGCCTACGAGATCCATCCGGGCGAGGATCTGCACGACGGGGTGACCTTCGAGCGCTTCCTCGCCGAAGTGGACGACCACCCGCGCGCGAATATCCTCTACGATCCAAGCCACTACGTGTTGCAGGCGCTCGACTACCTCCAGTTTATCGACATCTATCACGAGCGGATCCGCATGTTCCACGTCAAGGATGCGGAGCTCAATCCTGACGGGCGCTCGGGCGTCTATGGCGGCTTCCAGGACTGGATCGACCGGCCGGGCCGCTTCCGTTCGCTGGGCGACGGACAGGTGGATTTCGCCGGAATCTTCTCGAAGCTGACGCAATACGGATACGCCGGCTGGGCGGTGCTCGAGTGGGAATGCTGTCTCAAGCACCCAGAGGATGGCGCCCGCGAAGGCGCGCCGTTCATCGCCGCGCACATGATCCGCAAGGCGGATAAGGCGTTCGACGATTTCGCGGGCGGCAGCGACCCGGCGCTCAACCGCAGGCTGCTGGGGCTGGACTGACGAAGAAAACGACGAATCCGAGGGGACTGGACGGGTGACGACGACGACTTTCAACAAGGGCCGATTGTTCTGGCTCGGGGTGCTGGCGCTGTTCACCGCCGCTTCCAGCCTCGCGATCCGCGGCGCGATCGCCGCCGGGCTCAAGAGCGAGTGGATCGATCCGGTCGCGCCGCTGCAGGCGGGCGAGCTGATCGCCGCCGCGCTGGGCGCCGCGTTTTTGAGCTTCGCCATCACCCTGTTCGTCGCCAGCGCGCTGCTCGACCAGATCGGGATGAAGCGCTGTCTGATGGGCGCCGGCCTGTGCTTCATCGCCGGGCCGCTGCTGATCGTCACCGCGGGCAGCCTCGCCACGGGGATGGGGATATATTCGATCGTCTGGACCGGCATGTTGCTGAGCGGGATCGGCTGGGGCCTCACCGAAGCCGCGATCAACCCGCTGACCGCACAGCTCTATCCGGAAGACACCACCCACCGGCTCAACGTGCTCCACGCATGGTTTCCCGGCGGAATCATCGTCGGCGGGCTCGCCGGCTTCTTCCTGTCGGAGACGCTGCCGTGGCAGGGCATCATGGCGCTGGTGATGATCCCCGCCGTCGCCACCGTGCTGATCGCCGCGACCACCGCCTTCCCCCCGCCGCTGCGCAAGGAAAGCGGGGTTACCTTCGGCGAGATGATCGGCGAGGTGTTCCGCCGCCCGAGTTTCTTCATCTGGTTCGGCGCGATGTTCCTGACCGCTGCGTCCGAGCTGGCGCCCGGCCAATGGATCGACGTCGCGCTGTCGAACCGTGTCGGGATGCGCGGCATCCTGCTGCTGGTCTACGTCAACGCGCTGATGTTCGTCTTCCGCCACTTCGCGGGGCGGCTCGCCAACCGCATTTCCAACCCCGGATTGCTGTGGGTCTCGAGCCTGCTCGCAGCGATCGGGCTGTTCATGCTCAGCCAGGCGCAGTCTCCAGTCACCGCGATCCTCGCCTCGACCGTCTGGGGCCTTGGCGTCTGCGTCATGTGGCCGACGATGCTCGCTTCGGTCGGCGAGCGCTATCCGCGCGGCGGCGCCTGGGCGATGGGACTGGTCGGATCGGCGGGCGCGCTGGCGAGCTTCTTCGTCCTGCCGCAGCTCGGCGCGATGTACGATCAGGCCAAGATCGACTTCGCCGGCGGGCCCGAAGCGTTCGCCGCGCTGACCGGCGAGGCGCGGCTCGCGGTCGAGGATGCGGCGGCCTCGCTGTCGTTCGAGCGGCTGGCGATTCTGCCGCTGATCCTGCTGGTGGTGTTCGGCTTCGTCTGGTTGCGCGAACGCGGCAAGTCGCGCGCGGCGCTGGCGGGCGAAGCGGGATGAAGCTTTCGCGCCGGTCCCTGCTGGCGAGCGGCGCGGTCGCCGCGGCGGCCGCTGCCGCGCCTGCGATGGCGCACGAGCCGGTCGGCAACGCGGCGCGCTTCTCCATCGGCTACGCGCCGCACGAAGGTTCCTTCGCGAGCCGCGGCGACCGGCTCGAGCAGATCGCCTACGCCGCCGACCAGGGCTTCACCGCGTGGGAAGACAACGAGGCGGCGGGGCGCAGCGTCGCCGAGCAGACCGCGATGGCGCGGGCGTTGCAACAGTGCGGGATGACGATGGGCGTGTTCGTCGCCAGCATGCCGCGCTGGGGCGACTTCCGCCCGCAGCTCGGAGGCGACGACGATGCCGACCGCGAAGCCTTCCTCGCCGACATCCGCGCCTCGATCGCCGTCGCGAAACGGCTCAGCGCGAAGTGGATGACGGTCGTGCCCGGCTTCCTCGACCGCAGGCTGCCGCTCGAAATCCAGACCGGCCGCGTAGTCGATACGATGCGCCGCGCGGCCGAGATCGTCGAGCCGCACGGGATGGTGATGGTGATGGAGCCGCTCAACACGCTGGTGAACCATCCCGGCGTGTTCCTGCAGACGGTGCCGCAGGGCTTCGCGGTGGCCAAGGGCGTGGACAGCCCGGCGGTGAAAGTGCTGGCCGATCTCTACCACGAGCAGATTCAGGCCGGGAACCTGATCGCCACGATGGACGCGTGCTGGGACGAGATCGCCTACCTCCAGTTCGGCGACAACCCGGGGCGCAATGAACCCGGTACGGGTGAGATCAACTATCGCAACATAGTCCGCTGGCTGCGCGCGAGGAAGTTCGCGGGCGTGATCGGCATGGAACACGGCAATTCGGTCGAAGGCCGCGCGGGCGAGGAGCGGCTGATCGCCGCCTATCGCGCGATCGACGCGGCATGAGGAGAGGACGAGTGAAAGCAATCGGAATCGCGGCCGCAGCCGCCGTCGCGGCCATGACGGGGAGCGGCGCAATGGCGCAGGACAAGCCGGGCTTCCGCGACACGCCCGTGCTGCCCGGCAGCCAGTGGAAGGTCCACGATGCGGATCGCCCGCATCCCGAGGTCGTGACCCCGGGCGCCACCCCCGGCGCGCCGCCGTCCGACGCCGTGGTGCTGTTCGACGGCAGCTCGATGGACGCCTGGGCCCCGACCGGCCAGCCTTGGACGCTCGAGAACGGCGTCATGACCGTCCCGTCGCGCGCGGAAGGCGAGGGCGCCAGTACGCTGGTGAGCAAGGAGAGCTTCGGCGACGTCCAGCTCCATCTCGAATTCCGCTCGCCCAACCCGCCTGAGAAGAGCTCGCAGGATCGCGGCAACAGCGGGGTGTGGTTCATGGAGCGCTACGAAGTCCAGATCCTCGATGGTTACGACAACCCGACCTACGCGGACGGCACCGTCGGCGCGATCTACGGCTCCACTCCGCCGCTGGTGAACGCTTCGCGCGCGCCGGGCGAATGGCAGAGCTACGACATCGTGTTCGAGCGCCCGCATTTCGCCGCCGACGGATCGGTGGAGCGGCCCGCCTACGTCACCGTGCTGCTCAACGGCGTGCTGGTGCAGAACCGCCAGCCCTATACCGGATCGACCGTCTGGCGGCAGCTCGCGAAGTATGAGCCGCACGGCGACGCCGCGCCGATCCAGTTGCAGGATCACGATTCGCCGGTCTCGTTCCGCAACATCTGGGTCCGCCGCCTGCCCGAAGCGGCGCGTAGCTACGACGCGAAGGGAGGCGCCCGATGATCGACCGGAGAGACGCCCTCGCCGGGATCGCGGCTATGTTCGGCGCCGCGCTGTTCGCGCCCATCGCCCGCGCCGCTTCGATCAATATCCCGGTTATCGACACCGGGCCGCCGAGCACCGCGGTGTTCACCGATGCCCAACGCGCGCTGGTGTCGGCCCTGAGCGAGCGGGTGATCCCCACCACCGACACACCCGGGGCGATTGCGGCGGAAGTACCCCAGTTCATCGAGAAGCTGCTCGCCGACTGGGCCATGCCCGAGGACAAGGCGCCGATCCGCGCCGGGCTCGACGCGATCGAAGCGCGCAGCCGCGAGGATTACGGCGTCGCGGCGGTCGATGCCACGCCCGGGCAGCAGGATGCGCTGCTGACGCTGGCGATGGACGATGCGTTGCCCGACGGGGCGGACTTCTTCGACAAGTTCCGCCAGCTCGTCATCACCGGCTACTACACCTCCGAGATCGGCATCACTCAGGAGCGCGAATACCTGCCCGTGCCCGGCCGCTACGACGGCCGCTACCCCTATACCGCGGACCAGAAGGTGTTCTCGTCATGATGCTCGACCGACGGTACATGCTCGCCGGAACCGCCGCGCTGGCGACCGCGCTCGCGACTGATCCGCTCGCCGCCAAAAGCGCGCGGTCGAAGCAGAAGATCGGCCTCCAGCTCTACACCCTGCGCGAGTTGTTCGCGCCCGATCCCCACGGCACGCTCGAACAGGTCGCGGCGATCGGCTATCGCGAGGTCGAATACGGCGGCGGCGGTTACGAGGCGATGGACCACGCCGCGCTGCGCGAGACGATGGACCGGCTCGGCCTCACCGCACCTTCGATCCACGTTGGCTACGACGCGCTCGCCGGAAAGTTCGATGCTGCGGTAGCGATGGCGCGTGCGCTGGGCGCCGACACCATCGTCGTGCCGTGGATGGCGGAGGAATATCGCGAGCCCGCCGCCTGGCGCGGCGCGGTGGCCCAGTTCAACCGGCTCGCCGAACGGCTGAAGACGGCCGGGCTCGGCTTCGCCTATCACAACCACGACTTCGAATTCACCGTGAAGGACGGCGACCAAAGCCTGTTCGACATACTGATCGCGGAGCGCGACCCGGCGCTTGTCGGGATCGAGCTCGACCTGTTCTGGGCGGTCAAGGCGGGCGAGGACCCCAAGGCGCTGATCCGCCGCCTGCCGGGGCAGATCTACGCCTATCACGTCAAGGACATGACCGCCGACGGCGGCATGATCAGCGTGGGCAAAGGCACGATCGACTTCGCCGACATCTTTACGCTCAACGACCTGGCGGGCGTGCGCCATCTCTATGTCGAGAACGACCAGTCGCCGGCGCCTTACCTGCCCGACATCACCACCA
This sequence comes from uncultured Altererythrobacter sp., assembly GCA_946886565.1. Next base: position 51,016 of record CAMPIX010000015.1, on the reverse strand, counting down.
GCTTCGCCACGCTCGCCCGGCTGAGCGCGCGCACCGACAATCAGGGACTGTAATCATCATGGCAGCGACGGACCAATTCGACGCGATCGTCATCGGCTCGGGCGTCAGCGGCGGCTGGGCGGCGAAGGAGTTGACCGAAAAGGGGCTGCGCGTGCTGATGCTCGACCGCGGCACGATGGTCGAACACGGCGCCGATTATACCTACGACGGCAAGGCGCCGTTCGAGATTCCGGCGCGCGACCGGATGCCCAAACCGCTGGTCGAGAGCGACTATTTCATCGCCACCCACGGCTACGTCTCGCCCAGCAGCCAGAAGTACTACAACAACGACCGGCTCAACCCCTACGCCTACGACGAGGGGGAGAAGTTCTACTGGATCCGCCCCGGCGCTGTGGGCGGGAAGTCGCTGATCTGGGGACGCTGGTCGTTCCGCTGGAGCCCCGAGGATTTCGCGGCCAACGAGCGCGAGAACGTCGGCGGAGCCTGGCCGATCGGCTACGACGACATCGCGCCGTGGTACAGCTATGTCGAGAAGTACGTCGGCGTGTCGGGCGGGCGCGAGAACCTGCCGCAGCTCCCCGACAGCGAATTCATGCCGCCGATCCCGATGAACGTGGCCGAGGAATGGCTGAAGGAACGGCTCGAGGCGACCTCGCCCGGGCGCAAGCTGATCAACAGCCGCATGTCCAACATCACCGAGGACAAGCCCGAACAGGGCCGCTCGAAGTGCCAGTTCCGCTCGCAATGCGGGCGCGGCTGCTCGTTCGGGTCCTATTTTTCGACCCAGTCGGTCACCTTGCCTGCCGCGCGCGCGACCGGGCGGCTGACGCTGCGCTCCGACGCGGTGGTGAGCAATCTCGAATACGATCCGAAGACCAAGCGCGTGACCGGCGTGCGCGTGATCGATACGCAGACCAGCCAGGCCGAGGTGATCCCCGCGCGGCTCGTCTTCCTCTGCGCATCGGCGATGGCTTCGACGCAGATCCTGATGAACTCGCGCATCCCGGGCACGGGCCGGAGCCATTTCGACGCCAGCGGGACGCTCGGCCGCTACGTCATGGACCATATCTTCCGGGTCGGCATCTCGGGCGATATCGCGGGGATGACCGACTACATCGAATACGGCCGCCGACCCGGCGGGGTCTATATCCCGCGCTTCCGCAACGTCGGCGGGGAGGAAGGCATCGGCTTCAAGCGCGGCTACGGATACCAGGGCAGCGCCTATCGCCCCGCCGCCGGGCCGGAAGGCTTCGGTGCCGCGATGAAGCACGGCATGCGCAAGTACGCGCCGTGGCGCTTCGGCATGATGGCGTTCGGCGAATGCCTGCCTTACGAGGACAATCGCGTCTCGCTGAGCGAGACCGAAGTCGACCGCTTCGGCATCCCGCTGATGCGCTTCGACGTCACCTTCCGCGACAACGAAATCCGCATGATGGACGATGCGCGCAGCGAAGGCGAGGCGATGCTGCGGCGCGCGGGTCTGACCAACGTCAGCTCCTATCGCGGCGAGCACGTGCCGGGCGACGCGATCCACGAGATGGGCGGCGCGCGCATGGGCGCCGACCCGCGCCAGTCGGTGCTCAACAAGTGGAGCCAGGCGCACGACGCGGCCAACCTGTTCGTCACCGACGGTTCGCAGATGGCCTCGGTCTCGTGCGTCAATCCGTCGGTGACCTTCATGGCGCTGACGGCGCGCGCGGCGGACCATGCCGTCAAGCAACTCCAGGCGGGGGTCGTCTGACGGCGCGGGTGCGAGCTGCGATTGACATGGCGCCCGCTCTCCGCTTACCTAAAATCGAATTATTAAAGTCCTCATTTTTATGAGGTATTGTCCGTTTGGCGTCGTACGGCCGTCGGGCGTACGGACGGCATGGAGGACCAGCCAGCGATGACCACCCACCTGCCAGGCCTCGACCGCCGACAACCGGCGAAGGGCGGCACCGACATGCGCAATGCGCGGCTGACGCTGAGCCTGTCGGGCACCAACCTCGAGCGGGCCGGCGACTACAACCAGCGCATCGTGCTCCAGGCCATCCGCCTGACCGACGAGACCACGCGCAGCGAACTCGCACGGGTGACCGGGCTCACCCCGCCGACGATCGTCAACATCACCAAGCGGCTGATCGACATGGGCCTCGTCAAGCCGGCGGGCCGCCTGCAAGGCAAGCGCGGCCAGCCCGCGATGCGGATCGTGATCGATCCCGACGGCGCCTTCGCTGTCGGGCTCAACATCGACCGCGACCACATCACGCTGGTGACGCTCGATCTCGCGGGCCGCATCCGCAGCCGCCACACGCGCGAAATCGCCTTCGCCTTGCCGCAGACCGTGGTCGAACATGTGCGCGAGGTGCTGCCGGCGCTGCTCGAGGAAGGCGGGGTCGACCGGGAGCGGATCCTCGGGGTCGGGGTCGCACTGCCCGACGACCTCGGGCGGATATCGCTGCCGCACCGGCCCAAGGAATACGATGCCTGGGACGGGATCGACCCGTCGGAGCTGCTCGGAGAGGTGCTCCCCTGGCCGCTCTACGCCGACAACGATGCGGCATCGGCAGCGCTGGGCGAAGTCCATCTGGGTGGCGGGATCGCGAGCCCGAGCTTCTTCTACCTGCTGATCAGCGCGGGGCTCGGCGGCGGGCTGGTGGTCGATCGCAGCTACGTGCGCGGGGCGGATTCGCGGTCAGGCGAGATCTGGGCCATGCCCGATCCGCAGCGCGAGGGCGCGAACGTGCAGGACACCGTTTCGCTGCTGGCACTCTACGCGCGGCTGGAGGCCGAAGGTTTTGAAGTCGATCGCCCCGAAGCGCTGCTCGACGGACCGCCCGACAAGCAGGCGGTGATTCTGCAGTGGCTCGACGATGCCGCAGACGTGCTCGTCCAGCCGCTGATCGCGGTCAACTGCCTGATCAATCCCGCCGCGATCCTGATCGGCGGGCGGCTGCCGGGCAAGCTGGTCGACTCGCTGGTCGAGCGGCTCAACGCCCGGATGGCGGGGCGCAAGCTGCCCGTCGTCGCGCCGGTGCGGCGGGCGGAGGCGGCGGACGACGCCTCGGCGATCGGGGCGGCGATCATCCCCTTCCTCGACCACGTGTTGCCGTCGGAATCGATCCTGATGCAGGCGGGCCGCTGAGGCGCGTCAAGCACGGTCGAGGCGCTCCGCCATCTCGTCGAGGTCGACGCCGCGGGTTTCGGGGAAGATCGCCGCGACGACGATGAACTGGACCACCATCGCCACCGCGAAGATCGCGAAGGGTGCGCCGGGCGACCATGCCACCAGCACCGGAAACAGCCCCGCGATCATGGCGTTCATCAGCCAGTGCGTGCTCGCCCCCAATGCGCTGCCCCGGGCGCGGACCGGCGTGGGGAAGACCTCGGAGATATAGACCCAGATCACCGCGCCCTGGCTGGTCGCGAAGAAGGCGATGAAACCGACCAGCGCGGGCAGCATCGCCGCATTCCCGAGCGCGCCGAACATCACCCCGGCGGCGACCGACAGGCACAGCGCCATCCCGGCGGCACCCACCAGCAGCAGCGTCTTGCGCCCGATCCGGTCGATCAGCGCCATGCCGACGAGCGTGAACGCCAGGTTGGCGAGGCCGATCATGACCGCCTGCCGATCGGGCGAGATGACCCCGGCGCGCGCGAAGATGTCGTTGAGGTAATAGAGCACGGCGTTGATCCCGGCCATCTGGTTGAACACCGCCACCAGGATCGCGAGCGTCATCGGTCGGCGATGGCGGCGCCACGAGAGCTTCTCGCCCGGCGGATCGCGTTCGAGCGCGTGCTCGACGCGTTGCAGCTCGGCGCTCGCCGCTGCGGGGGCGCTGCCCATGCGCGCCAGTGCGGCCATTGCTTCGTCGCGCCGCCCCTTCGCGGCGAGCCACCGCGGGCTGTTGGGGATCGCGAACAGCAGGACGAAGAACAGCAGCGCGGGGGCGGCGGTGACACCGAGCTTCCAGCGCCAGCCGCTCGCGCCGATCTCCATCCCCGCGATCGCGGCGTTGCTGAGATAGGCGACCAGGATCCCGATCACGATCATCAGCTGGAACAGGCCGACCAGGATGCCGCGGTGCCGGGGCGGGGCGATCTCGGCGATATAGACCGGTGCAAGCACCGAGGAACCGCCGATTGCGAGCCCGCACAGGAAGCGGAAGAACAGGAACAGCGGCCAGCTGGGCGCGAGCGCGCAGCCGAGCCCGGCGAGGAAATAGAATGCCGCGAGCACGCGCAGCGCGTTGCGGCTGCCGATCGCATCGCCCGGCTTGCCGGCGAACATCGCGCCGACCAGCGTGCCCCACAGCGCCGCCGAAACGGTGATGCCGAGCGTTTCGGGGCTCAAGGTAAACAGGTCCGTCAGGTCGGCCGTGACGCCCGCGATCACCGCGGTGTCGAATCCGAACAGCAGCCCGGCCAGGGCGGCGGTACCGATCGCCGCGGCGAGCGTTGCGCGTCCGGTTCCGGCATGGCCGCCCGGCCGATCCGACGCCTCCTTGATGTGAGTGCCCGTCATTCGTTCTCTCCCGCCGGGGTGCGCTTCGATGCCGTCCTCGTGTCTGCCGAAGATGCCACAAAGCCGCAGCCGAACAAAATAAATTAATTTCCATTATTATCTTGACGGCGCGCCCTTCGGCAAGGCACCACCGCGCAAATCGGATGCTCCGCGCGTTGCGCCGGAATTCGGAAAATGCACGAGCCGCAAGGGCGGCCGGGAAAATGGGAGAGGATCGTGCCGGCAGCGCTGCTTGCAACGCATCGCGTGGAAAAGCCCTGGGGGCGCCGCAATCTGTGGGGCCCCTTCGCCGATCCCGCGCCGGGCGGCGAGCCGGTTGGCGAAATCTGGTTCCAGACGCCGGGCGACAGCGAGCCCGACCTGCTGATCAAGTACCTCTTCACCAGCGAGAAGCTGTCGGTCCAGGTCCATCCTGACGACGATCAGGCGCAGGCACGTGGCCTCCCGCGCGGCAAGGACGAATGCTGGCTGATCCTCGACGCCGCGCCCGATTCCACCATCGCCATCGGCACGAAGGCGCCGGTCGAGGCCGAAGCGCTGCGACAGGCTGCGCTCGACGGCAGCATCGAGGAGCTCCTCGAATGGAAGCCGGTCAAGGCGGGCGATTTCCTCTATTCCGCCTCCGGCACGGTGCATGCGATCGGCGCGGGCCTGACGCTGATCGAGGTCCAGCAGAATTCCGAGACCACCTACCGGCTTTACGACTACGGGCGGCCGCGCGAGCTGCATCTCGACGACGGGATCGCGGTCGCCGATCCGCGGCCCTACGCGCCGTGTCCGCCGCCGCGCGAGCTCGATACCGGTCGCACGGTCCTCGTGGAGGGGTCGAAATTCGTGCTCGAGCGGCTTTCCGGCGGAGCGCGCGAACTGGCGCTTCCCGAGGGTGTTACCGCTTGGCTCATCCCCGTCGCGGGCAATGGCGAGGCCGACGGCGTCGCCTTCTCCGCCGGCGAATGCCTCACCCTCACCGGCGCCGTCAGGCTCGACGCGGATGCGGGGGCGAACCTCCTGCTGGCCTATCCGGGTGAAAGGATCCTTCCATGACGCAGCAAACCGAACCCCGCACCCGCTGGACTTTCGCCTACATTACGATGCTGTTCTTCATCTGGGGGGCGGTGACATCGGTCAACGACATCCTGATCCCCGCGGTGAAGGCGATCTTCTCGCTCACCGACACCGAGAGTTTCCTCACCCAGTTCGCGTTCTTCATGGCCTATGGCGTGGTCTCGCTGCCCGCCGCGGCGATCATGGGGCGGCTCGGCGCGGCGAACTCGATCATCCTCGCGCTCGCGACGATGATCGTGGGGTGCCTTATCATGCCGTTCGCGACGATCGTGCGCGCCTATCCGATCGTGCTGGTCGGGCTGTTCGTGATCGCTTCGGGCATCACCCTGCTGCAAGTGGCCGCGAACCCGCTGTCGGCCTCGCTCGGGCGTCCCGAGCGGTCGCACTTCCGGCTGGTGCTGAGCCAGGCGTTCAACTCGCTCGGCACGGTGATCGCGCCCTATCTCGCGGCGCGCACGCTGCTGCAGGGCGGGCTGTTCGACGAAGGGCCGGTGACCGAAGCGAAGATCGCCTATTCGCTCGGCAGGATCGACGTCGCCTATGTCTTCATCGCGCTGGTTATCGGCGTGCTGGCGCTGGTGATCTGGCGCGTGCGCAAGGAGATAACCGCCGCTGCACCGCCGCCCGAAGTGGGCACCAGGGTCTCCAGCGCGTTCTCCTCGCCATGGGCGCTGGCGGGCGCACTGTCGATCTTCCTCTACGTGGGCGCCGAAGTCGCGATCGGCAGCGTCATGGTCAACTTCCTCGAGCAGCCCGACGTGCTCGCGGTCACCGCCGCGCAGGCGGGCAGCTTCGTCAGCCTCTACTGGCTGGGTGCGATGATCGGCCGGTTCATCGGTTCGGGCCTGCTCTACAAGCTGCCCGCGGGCCCGCTGCTCGCCGGAGCGGCGGTCGCGGCGGCGGTGCTGTGCCTTACGATCAGCCAGATCACCGGGCCGGTGGCGGGCATTCTCGCGATCTCGGTCGGGCTGTTCAATTCGATCATGTTCCCGGTGATCTTCTCGCTGACGATCGCGCGCTCCACCGCGCCGCAATCGGCGACCTCGGGGCTGCTGTGCATGGCGATCGTGGGCGGCGCCTTCGTGCCGCTCGCGTTCGCGCAGGTCGCAGACATCAGCGGCAGCCGCTTCCTCGCCTTCCTGGTGCCGATGGCCTGCTACCTCGTCATCGCACTCTTCGGCTGGCGCGCTTCGCGCGTGCCCGCAGCCGACCGCGAGGCGCAGCCGGTCTCGGCGCACTGAAGCGATTTCGAAGTTCAATTTTTCGGGAAAGAGGGACCTGATGAACGACAAGCCAACCGTGAGACGCGTCCCCGCAAAGTGGCTGCTGCTGGCGTCCGCGCTCGCGTTCCCCGCCGTATCCGCCTGCGCCCCGGTCGCGGCGCAGCAGGCGCCGGTCGAGCTCGCCGATCCGCTGGTCGGCACCGCGCCGCTCGACGATCCCGCGGTGATCGGCAACGCGCCGCCGCCGGGCGAGCCGGTCTATTCGGGGCAGACCTCGCCCGGCGCCCGACTCCCCCACGGTTCGGTCGCGGCATCGCCGGTGAACAACAACATCGAGCTGCTCTACCCCAACGGCGTTCCGGTTCCCTATTACTACACCAACCCGACGATGATCGGCTTCACCGGCGGCGGCGGGTCGACCTACGGCGGCAACGCCGAACCGTTCGTCATGCCGGTGGTGGGCGACTGGTCGCCGCCGCCCGCCTACAGCCAGTCGTATTACGACAAGGCGCGCGAGAAGGCCTCGCCCGGCTACTATTCGGTCTATCTCGACACTTTCGACACGCAGGCGGAGCTGACCGCGACCCGCTGGGCGAGCGTGATGCGCTTCACCTTTCCCGAGAGCGAGCGTTCCAACGTGATCATTAACTTCCCGCGCCACGGCGGCGCGATCGAGATCGTCGGCGACCGCACGGTGCGCGGCGTGTCGGAGGACGAGGGCAGCGCGGACGGCGCCTATTTCGTGGCGCATTTCTCCAAGCCGTTCACCGCGCTCGGCACTTTCCGCAAGTCGCCGGGCGACAACGTGGGCTGGGGCATCGGCACCAGCCACGTCGATCCCGGTGCGCGCGAGATGGAGGGCAGCTACGCCGGCAGCTACGTGACCTTCGCGACCGCCGAAGGCGAGCAGGTGCTGGTCAAGATGGCGCACGGCACGAGCTATGAGCAGGCCGAGCAGCGACTGCGCGAGGAAATCCCGGGATGGGACTTCGACGCCGTCCACGCCGCCGCGCGCGACGAATGGGCGCAGCTGTTGAACCGCGTCCGCGTCACCGGCGGGACGGACAAGCAGCGCAAGCTGTTCTATTCGACGCTGTTCCAGTCGTTCGCCTCGCCGCGTTTGATCGCGGAGAAGGGCGAGAAGTTCGTCGACACCAACGGCAAGGTCCAGGTCGCGACCCACGACCGCTACGGGCCGGTGCCGTTCTGGGATACCGGGCGCAACCAGATCGTGCTGCTCGAGCTGATGGAGCCCGAGGCGGTGCAGGACATCATGGCGTCCGAACTCGCGATGGCGCGCGAGAAGGGGTATATGAACACCTCGTTCCACGGCGACAACGCGGTGTTCCTCTATCTCGGCGCGTGGGAGCGCGGGATCGAGTTCGATTACGAGGCGGCCTACGAATATCTGCGCAAGAACGCGACCGACCCCGAGGGGCCGCGCGACTATCTCGCCGAATATATGGCGCAGGGCTGGATTTCGGACGTGGTGCCCGACGAGAATCCCAGCCCACCCTACGCCGGGGGCAAGGCGGGCGTCGCCAAGACGATGGAGTACGCTTGGGACGATCATGCGCTGGCGCAGTATGCGAAGAAGCTCGGCAAGACCGCCGATTACGAGATGTTCCTCGAGCGCGCGGGCAACTACGCCAACGTGTTCGACGAATCGATCGGGTTCGTCCGCGGGCGGACCGCCGACGGCGAATGGATCGCACCCTTCGATCCCGAGGAGCCGTATTACAACTTCATGATGAAGGAGGCCTCGGGCTGGTCGACGCTGTGGCTCGCGCCGCACGACGTCCAGGGGCTGATCGACCTGCTCGGCGGGCGCGACGCGTTCAACGCCAAGCTCGACGAGTTCTTCAGCAAGCCCTACGATCCCGAAGGCATCTGCCGCGATTGCACCGGCGTGATCGGGCAGTACGTCCACGGCAACCAGCCCGACCAGCAGGCGCCCTATTACTACGCCTGGAGCGGCCAGCCGTGGAAGACCCAGGCGCTGGTGCGCGAGATCCTCGAGCGGACCTACGGCACCGATGCTGCGGGTTACGGCTATCCGGGGATGGACGACCAGGGCGCCACGTCCTCGTGGTACGCATTGAGCGCGATGGGGTTCTATCCGGTCGATCCTTCGAGCCAGACCTACGTGATCGGCAGCCCGGTGTTCGACGACGTCGCGCTCGACATGGGCAACGGCAAGACGCTGCGGATCGTGGCGCGGAACAACTCGCCCGAGAACGTCTATATCCAGTCGGCCACGCTCGACGGCGACCCGTGGAACAAGCCGTGGTTCAGCCACGACGACGTGAAGGACGGGGCGACCTTCGTCTTCACGATGGGGCCCGAACCCAACCGACAATGGGGTGCGGCGCCCGAAGCCGCGCCCCCATCGATGTCGCCGGCCCGCTGACCGGCGACTAGCACGCCCCCGCACCTTTGCGCGGGAGCAGGAGCCCAGGACCCGCCACCCCCTCCCCGCAGGGTCCTGGGCTCCATCACATTCCCGCGGCGAGGACGAATATCTCGTCCGTTTCCTGTGCAAGTTGGGAGGCGTGATCGGTAGGCCAATGAAGCCGGGCTGACCGCCGCAGTCTATGCTCAGGCAAGCGATATCGACGACGAGACCAACGGGTTGCCGACCCACGATCGGGCCGCGCCGAAGGCGCCGCCCGAAGCGCTCACGGAGCCTCGCCGCGCGGCGATGGGACGAAAACGCCGACGACTGATTCGCCGACGCTTGAAACTCACCCGGCGCTCTGCGCCAGGCCGACGTTCGCACGAGTCGATTCTTGCGCCTGAATACCGCGAAAAGCGCCGGATTTTCGACGGTTATCGCAATTCGGCCTCGGTCGCTCGCAAACCGCTAAAGATTTATTTGACAAATTGTTTTTTATAATCTGAATTGGGTGCGATCGGGGCCTGAGAGGTCCGGGAGCCAGTGCCGGTGGGCATTGGATAACAAGCAGGGGCAAACAGCCCCTCGACCATGGAGAGGGTCAAGATGAGGACAGGAGGAATCCATTCGTCGAGCGTGCCCGGCCGCGAGCGGCTGGTGCGCGATCTGATGCTGACCGCCAGTGCCGTCGCAGGATTGTGCGCTGCGCCGGCCTATGCGCAGACAAGCGACGATGTTCAGGCCGAGGAGGCGCAGGCCGGCGAGGCCAGCGGCGAAGACGAAAACGTGATCGTCGTCTCCGGCTATCGCGCCTCGATCGAACAGGCGCTCGAACAGAAGCGCGAGGCCGAGGCCTTCGTCGACGTTATTACCGCCGAAGATATCGGCAAGTTCCCCGACAAGAACGTGGCCGACGCGTTGCAGCGTGTGCCCGGCGTGGTCATCACGCGCGATGGCGGCGAAGGGAGCCGGGTCAGCATTCGCGGTCTTCAGCCGGGACTGACTCTGACGCTCCTAAACGGCAACTTCCTTGCCGGCGCTGACTCCGGTGATCCGCAGCGCTCGTTCAATTACGTGCTGCTCCCGTCGAACTTCATCGCCAGTACCGAGGTCTACAAGTCGCCGGAAGCCAGCATCGAGGAAGGCGGCGTCGGCGGCACGATCATCCTCAACACCCGTCGCCCGCTCGATCTGGACGCGTGGTCGGGCTTTGCCTCGATCGAAGGTGTCTATTCCGACACGACCGAGAAGCTCGAGCCGCAGCTCGCCGGGCAGATTTCGTGGAAGAGCGACGCCGAGAACCTCGGATTCCTCGTCGGCGGTGTGTATCAGAAGCGCTCCAATCGCGAGCTGCGCAGCTACACCGAAACCTGGCGCTGGTGGAGCGATCGCGACGCCGACGGCAACATCGTCACCCCCGCGACCGACGTGAACGGCAACGCGTTCGAGAACGACGACGCGATCTCCTACTGGCCGGGCGAAGGAGTCACGAGCCGCGACGGGACGCACTATTCGGGCTACTGGGCTCCGCAGTCGGTCAACACCGAGGTGTTCAGTCAGGAGCGCGAGCGTTTCGGCATCCAGGCGACGATGCAGGTGAAGCCCTTCGACAACGTCACCGTCACCAGCAATTATTTCCGCTTCGAGTACAGCAGCGATTTCATCTCGAACGTGCTGAAGATTCCCGAATGGGGCTACGGCAATTTCTTCACCGGCCCGACCTTCGATTCCAGCGGAACGATCTTCCAGTCGGCGAACTTCGAGGTGCCGGCCGCCGGGACTGAATGCCTCGCCGACACCCCGCCGTGTACTATGGAAACCCCGCAGCTCGCCGGTACCTACAGCCGCGAGGACCAGGTTTCGAACACCTTCGAGACCGAGGTGGCGTGGGAGACCGACCGGTTCGACGCGGTTGCCAAGTTCGGCAAGACCAGCGCTAACGGCGGTCCTTCGATGCGCTTCGGGGTCGCAGCCAAGCCGCGTTTGACCGTGACGGGGCAAGAGCAGAACGGCAACTTCTTCAGTGGCTGGGCGTTCACCGACGACGGTGTAAACATGGAGTTCTCGCCCGAAATCCAGGAGAACATCAAGAACGGTATCGCCCAGATCGATATCGGCTCGACCGGTTCGGGCTTCGTCAATAGCGAATTGTCGCAACGCTATGCCGAACTCGACCTGACCTATTATTTCGACAGCTTCCTCGATTCGATCCAGGCGGGCGCCAAGTGGCGTGACCTGAGCATCCACCGCGAGACGGGTCGCAACGAATGGTATGCCGATCCGGCGAACCAAGTGCGCTACCAGGACACTCCGGAAGGTGCGGTCGCGCAACCGGACTATTTCTACGATGATCCGATCACCAACATTCCCGGCGGCTTCAGCGCCAACGTCGTCCCCGGCATCGACTTCGAACGGTACCTTCAGATCATCAACGATCGCTACGGTCCGGCGGTGCGCGTGCCGGAACCGAACAACACCTATGATTTGAGCGAGCGGATTTGGTCCGGCTACGTCCAGGCCAATTTCGAGGCCGATCGCTTCCGTGGCAATATCGGTCTGCGCGTCGCCAACACCAAGCAGTCGGGCATCACCTCCGACCGGCTGCAATATCTGAACGACTATTGCGTCGATGGGCCGGGCGGTCCGTTCGATCCCGATCGGCCGATCGGACCCGACGGCAACTGTCAGGTGCTTCCGCTCGATCAGCGCGAGGACATCGTCAACACGCCGATCGACCAGAGCAAGACCTATACCGATTTCCTGCCCAGCGCGAACGCGGTGTACGAGATTAACCCCGAGCTCCTGGTTCGCGGGGCAGTCGCGAAGGTCATTGCGCGCCCATCCTTCTCCGATCTGGGCGGGCAGCGTTCGCTGACCTTCCGTTCGGACGCCTATGCCTTCGACCGTGCTCAGTTCGGCGAGTTCGCGGGCTGGTCCGGCGGCGGCGGCAATGCCGACCTCAAGCCCTTCTCCGCCTGGCAGTACGATCTCGGCATCGAGTGGTACTTCCAGCCCGGTTCGGTGGTCGGTGCGACCTTGTTCCGCAAGGACGTGTCGGACTTCGTCGTGCCGCTGGTGCTCGACGTCGAGCGCGAGGTTGCCGGCGAAGTGGTGCTGATCCAGCCCTATTCGACCGTGGCCAACGGCTCGAACGCGGTGTCGCAGGGCGTCGAGCTCTACGCCCAGCACACGCTGCCCTTCGGTCTCGGTGCGCAGGTGAACTTCACCTACAACGACACCTCGGTCGCCGATGTCACGCTCGACGGAGAAACGGTTGGCAAGTCCGCGCTGGTGGGCAGCTCGAAGACCCAGATGAACGCCTCGGTCTTCTACGAAAACGACCGGCTGCTGCTGCGCGCCTCGTACAACCGCCGCGGCGAAGTTGTCGGCGGGCTCGCCTCGGGCCTCAACGTCTACACCGATCCCTACGAACAGGTGGACATCAACGCGTCCTACGAACTGTTCGACGGGCTGATGCTGACCGCTTCGGTCATCAACCTGACCAAGTCCCAGGAAAGCCAGCACCTCGGCAACGACACCGACGCCCGGTTCGTGCGCGCCAACTACTTCGGCCGGCGCGCCTACGTAGGCCTGTCCTACAACTTCTGATGCCGGCCAAGGCTACTCAACCTCCCCTCAGGGTGGCTCCGCAAGGAGCCACCCATCTTTTTCTCCGGGGAAGGGCCGAGACATGTAAAAGGCACACCGGGGGGCACGCGCGATGAAACGGGACTGGTTCAAATCGGCGGCGATCGTTGCAGCGCTGTTCGCCGGCGGCGCGGCGCACGCCGAAAACCCGATCGTGCCCGGCTGGTATGCCGACCCGGAGATCCGGGTGTTCGATGGGCAATACTGGATCTATCCCACCTATTCGGACCACGCCGGGGTGCCCGACGTTTCCGAACGCTTCAACGAACGGCAGGCGAAGCTGCGCGAGCAGAAGGCGCTGCGCCCGTCGTACTACATCCAGACGTTCTTCAACGCCTTCTCCTCGCCGGATCTGGTCAACTGGACCAAGCATCCGCACGTGCTCGACGTCGAGAACGTCGACTGGGCCGCCTATGCGGTATGGGCGCCCTCGGCGATCGAGAAGGACGGCAAGTACTACCTGTTCTTCGGTGCGAACGACATCCAGTCGAACGACCAGCTCGGCGGGATCGGCGTCGCGGTCTCCGACAGCCCCGCAGGGCCGTTCAAGGACGCGATCGGCAAGCCGCTGATCGACGCGTTCCACAACGGCGCGCAGCCGATCGACCAGTTCGTGTTCCGCGACAAGGATGGCCAGCACTACCTCTATTACGGCGGCTGGAAGCACTGCAATGTCGTGCGCCTGGGCGAGGACCTCACCTCGATCGTGCCGTTCGAGGACGGCACGATGTTCAAGGAAATCACCCCGCCGGGCTATGTCGAGGGATCGTTCATGGTCGAGCGGGATGGCGTCTATTACCTGATGTGGTCCGAAGGCGGCTGGACGGGGCCCGACTACCGCGTCGCCTATGCCATGGGGCCGAGCCCGACCGGGCCGTTCGAGCCCAAGGGCGTGATCCTCGAGCAGGATTTCAGCATCGCGCGCGGCGCGGGCCACCATTCGGTGGTCAACGTGCCGGGCACCGACGACTGGTACATCGCCTATCACCGCCGCCCGCTCGGCGACGACAAGGGCGAGCATCGCCAGATCGCGATCGACCGCATGCACTTCAACGAAGACGGCACGATCGCGCCGGTGAAAATGACCAACGAGGGCGTGGAACCGCGCCCGCTGCCGCAATGACGGCCTAGAGGGAGAGACGATTTGAACACCATCAGGCGCATCGCGCTCGGAGCCGCTGCCAGCGCGCTCGTGCTGACCAGCGGAGGCCTTCCTGCAGCGGCGCTCGCCCAGAGCGCGCCCGCTGCGGAGCCCGCGCTGGTCGATCTGGTCAACCCGCTGATGGGGACCGATTCCGAATTCGCGCTGTCCTACGGCAACACCTACCCGGCGGTTGCGGTGCCGTGGGGGATGAACTTCTGGACCCCGGTGACGGGCGAGATGGGCAGCGGCTGGGGCTATACCTACGACGCCTACAAGATCAGCGGGATCAAGCAGACCCACCAGCCCAGCCCGTGGATGAACGACTACGCCGCGTTCGAGCTGATGGCGATGACCGGCCCGGTGCGGCTCAAGCAGGAAGAGCGCGCCTCGTGGTTCAGCCATAAGGCCGAGGTGAGCAAGCCCTACAAGTATCAGGTCTACCTCGCCGACCACAATGTCACCGCCGAAGTCGTGCCCACCAGCCGCGCAGCGCAGTTCCGCTTCACCTTCGGTGAAAGCGACGATGCGCACATCCTGCTCGACGCCTACAACGAAGGCTCGATGGTCACCATCGACCCCGAGCGGCGCCGCATCACCGGCTATGTGCGCAACAATTCGGGCGGCGTGCCGGAGAACTTCCACAACTACTTCGTGCTTCAGTTTGACCGCGACTTCACCGTCTCGCGGACCTGGGACGAGAACTGGCAGCTGAGCGCCGACCGCAAGAGCGAAGGCGCGCATGTCGGCGCGGTGGTCAGCTTCCAGACGAAGAAGGGCGATCAGATCGGCGTCAAGGTCGCCTCCTCGTTCATCAGCCTCGAACAGGCGCTGCTCAACCTCGAGCGCGAGGTCGGCGGCGACAGCTTCGAGCAGACCGAAGCCAAGGCGCGCGCGGAATGGGAGAAGGAACTGTCGCGCATCCGCGTGACCGATCCCGACCAGCGCGACAAGCGCACGTTCTATTCCGCGCTCTATCGCATGCTGCTGTTCCCCCGGCCGCTGCACGAAGTGACCGAGGACGGCGATATCGTCCACTACAGCCCGTACAACGGCAAGGTCGAAGCCGGCTATCTCTACACCGACAACGGGTTCTGGGACACCTGGCGCGCGGTCTTCCCCTTCTTCGCGCTGATGTATCCCGAATTCGACGCCAAGGTGATGCAGGGGCTGGTCAACACTTACGAGGAATCGGGCTGGCTGCCCGAATGGGCGAGCCCCGGCCACCGCAACGTGATGATCGGATCGAACTCCGCCATCATCATCGCCGACACCTATCTCAACGGCGTGCGCGGTTACGACATCGAGACGCTCTACGAAGCGATGGTCAAGAATGCGACCACCTCCGAAGGGCGCCCGCGCGACGACCGGGGCCGGGTGATCAATGCGGTCGGGCGCGAGGGCGTCGAATACTACAACCGCCTCGGCTACGTGCCCTATGACGTCGGCATCAACGAGAATGCCGCGCGCACGCTCGAATACGCGACCGCGGACTTCGCGCTGTCGCGCCTCGCCGCAGCGCTCGGCAAGACCGAGGATGCGAAGAAATACGCCGCGCAGGCGCAGAACTACCGCAAGCTCTACGACGAAGAGAGCGGATGGATGCGCGGCCGCAACCAGGATGGCAGCTGGGCGACCCCGTTCAATCCGCTCAAGTGGGGCGACGCCTTCACCGAAGGCAATTCGTTGCACTACAGCTGGTCGGTGATGCAGGACGTTCAGGGGCTGATCGACCTGATGGGCGGCGACGAAAAGTTCGTCGAGCGGCTCGATTCGATCTTCAGCACCCCGCCGCTCTACGACGAGAGCTACTATGGCCAGGTGATCCACGAGATCCGCGAGATGCAGATCGTCGACATGGGCCAATACGCGCACGGCAACCAGCCGATCCAGCACATGACCTACCTCTACGACTGGGCGGGCCAGCCGTGGAAGACGCAGTATCATGTGCGCGAAGTGATGGAGAAGCTCTACTCCCCCGACCCTGACGGCTATCCGGGCGACGAGGACAACGGCCAGACTTCGGCTTGGTACGTGTTCTCCGCGCTGGGGTTCTACCCCGTCACGCCGGCGGTCGGCGAATACGCGATCGGCAGCCCGCTGTTCGACCGCGTCGACCTGACGATGCCGAACGGCAAGACGCTGACGATCGAAGCGAAGAACAACAGCGACGCGAACGTCTACATCCAGTCGGTCACTTTCAACGGCAAGCCGCACGACAAGACGTTCCTGACCCGCGAGGCGCTGCAGGCGGGCGGCACGCTCACCTTCGTCATGGGGCCGCAGCCCAACAAGGATTGGGGCAGCGACAAGGCCGACGCGCCGTTCTCGATGACCCCCCGCAAGTGATCCGGAGAGCCACGATGACCCCCACGAGACGCGAACTCATGGCCGGCGCGGGTGCGCTTGCGTTCGCTTCGGCACTGCCCGGCGTCGCGCGCGCCGCACAGTTCGCCAGCAAGCGCCCGGCGCCTGCACAGCGCAATTTCACCAGCCCCGCGATCGAGGCAGAGATCGCGCGGGTGAAGGCAAAGATCGCCGACGCCGAACTCGCGTGGATGTTCGAGAACTGCTATCCCAACACGCTCGACACCACGGTGCAGACCGGCGCCATCGACGGCCAGCCCGACACGTTCGTGATCACCGGCGACATCGAGGCGATGTGGCTGCGCGACAGCTCGGCGCAGGTGCAGCCTTATATCCACCTCGTCACACAAGACCAGAAGCTCCAGCGGCTGTTCCAGGGCCTGATCCAGCGTCAGGCGCGCTGCATCCTGATCGATCCCTACGCCAACGCCTTCGACAAGGACCCGACCGCGCCATCAAAGCTCGAATGGTCGGAAACCGACGCGACCGAGATGAAGCCGGGCGTCGCCGAGCGGAAGTGGGAAATCGATTCGCTGTGCTATCCGATGCGCCTGAGCCACGAATACTGGCGGCGGACCAAGGACAAGGCACCGTTCGACGATACGTGGTCGCGCGCGATGAAGCTGGCGGTGCAGACCTTCCGCGAGCAGCAGCGTCTCGACGGGCCGGGGCCGTACAAGTTCCAGCGCCCCGCGTTGCAGCCGTCCGATAGCCTGATGCTCGGCGGTTACGGGCGGCCGACGAAGAAGATCGGGCTGATCCACTCGATGTTCCGCCCGTCGGACGATGCCTGTCTCTATCCGTTCCTGATCCCCTCGAACCTGTTCGCGGTCTCGGTGCTGCGCAAGGTCGCGCAAGTCCACCGCGAAGCGCGCGGCGACGATGCTGCGGCGCGCGATGCCGAAACGCTCGCGAGCGGGGTGGAGGCGGTGCTGAGACAGCACGCGCTGATCCCCGACGGCAAGGGCGGGCAGGTCTGGGCCTACGAGATCGACGGCTTCGGCAACTGGGTTTTCATGGACGACGCCAACGTGCCGAGCCTCTCGGGCCTGGCGCTGATCGACGTAGTCGACCGCAACGATCCGCTGTTCCGCCGCACCGCGGACCTCGCGTGGAGCGAGCGCAATCCCTATTTCTTCAAAGGCGCCGCAGCCGAAGGGATTGGCGGGCCGCACATCGGGCTCGACATGATCTGGCCGATGTCGATCATCACCCGCGCGATGAACGCCGACGACGATGCGACGATCCTCCAGTGCCTGCGCTGGCTCAAGGGCACGCACGGCGGCACCGGCTTCATGCACGAGAGCTTCCACAAGGACGATCCGACCGACTTCACCCGCAGCTGGTTCGCCTGGGCCAATGCGCTGTTCGGGCAGCTCGTGGTCGAAGTCGCGGACAAGCGCCCGGCGCTGCTGGCGCGGGTGCTGTGATGTTCGCCACCAGCCGCCGCCAACTGCTCGCCGGGACCGGCCTCGTCGCGTTCGGCGGGCTGCTGCCCGCGGGCTGCACCAAGTTCGCCGCGGCTGCGGGCGAGGGGCTCGCGGCGGGCAAGCCCAACCTGTTCATCGGCACGGGCGGGCACGGTCATACCTATCCCGGCGCCTCGCTGCCCTTCGGCATGGCGCAGCTGAGCCCCGATACGAACACCCACGGGTGGGACGCCTGCTCCGGCTATCACCAGAAGGATGGCTCGATCATGGGGTTCAGCCACACGCACCTTTCGGGCACCGGGATCGGCGACATGCTCGACGTGCTGGTGGTGCCGACGCGGCAGAAGCTGACGCTCGATCCGGGTACGGTCGAGGACCCCGACGCGGGCTATCGCCAGCGCTATTCGGACGAGCACGCCGAGCCGGGATACTACCGCGTGGCGCTCGAATCGGGCGTCATGGCCGAACTCACGGTGACCGAGCGCTGTGGCCTCCACCGCTATCGCTTCGGCGACGGCCCGGCGCACATCCTGATCGATTTCGCGCACGCGATCGAGGACGACTGGGACAAGGGCATCGTGGTCGAGGACGCCTCGCTGAACCTCGACGACGACGGCACGCTGACCGGTGGCCGACAGGTCAACCGCTGGGCCAAGGGCCGCCGCATCCATTTCGCGATGCAGCTCTCGCGCCAGCCCGATCGGGTGCAGTTCTTCGGCGACGACGGCACCCCCGCCGCCGACGGCGCCACGTCGATCGAAGGCAACCGCCTGCGCGCCGCGCTGTTCTTCGACGATGCGGGCGGCGAGCCGATCCTGGTCAAGACCGGCCTCTCGGCGGTCGACGTGAAGGGCGCCCGCGATGCGTTGGCGCAGGAAGTGCCCGGCTGGGAATTCGACCGCGCGGCCAACTCGGCGCGCCGGACATGGTCGCAGGCGCTCGGCGGTATTCGCGTTTCGGGCGGGACCGAGGACCAGCGCACGATCATGGCAAGCGCGCTCTACCACGCGCAACTCGCGCCCACGCTCTTCACCGATCGCGACGGGCGCTACGTCGGGCTCGACCGCGAGGTGCACCACGCGCCCAAGGGCGAGGAGGCGTATAGCACTTACTCGCTTTGGGACACCTATCGCGCGCTGCATCCGCTGCTGACGCTGATCGATCCGCCCCGGGCCGCGCTGCTCACCCGCGACATCTGCCGCCAGACGGCGCAGAGCCCCGCCGGCCCGCTCGTCTGGCCGCTACAGGGAGTCGAGACCGCGTGCATGATCGGCTGGCACGGCGTCTCGGTGCTCGCCGAGGCCCATGCCAAGGGGATCGCGGCCGACTATGCCGCCGCCTGGCCGAACATCCGCCGCCGCGCATTCGATCGCGATTTCAAGGATATCGACAGCACGCTCGGCCGCGGGTTCTACTACGATCTCGGCTACATCCCCGCCGACGAGGTGTGGGAATCGGTCAGCCGCACGCAGGAATATGCCTACGACGACTGGGCGATGGCGCATCTCGCCGAAGCGCTCGGCGAGACCGAGGATGCTGCCGCACTGCGCGAACGCTCGCGTAACTGGCGCGGCGTGATCGACGCCGAAACCCGCTTCGCCAAGCCCCGGTTCTCGGATGGCACTTGGTGGGAAGACTACGATCCGATTCAGATCGGCCACGATGTCGATCGCTGGCGCGACTACACCGAGGCGAACGGCTGGCAGGCGACCTTCCTCAACCAGCACGACGTCTATGGCCTGATCGACCATTTCGGCGGCGACGCGGCGTTCGAGGAGCAGCTTGACGCGTTGTTCAACGCGCCGTCCACGCTGCCCGACAATGCTCCGCCCGACATCTCCGGGCTGGTCGGCCAGTACGCGCACGGCAACGAGCCGAACCACCACGTCGCCTATCTCTACGCCTATTGCGGCGCGCCGCATAAGTCGCAGGCGATGGTCCGCCGCCTGCTGACCGAGATGTACAAGAACGACCCCGACGGGGTGATTGGCAACGACGACTGCGGCCAGATGAGCGCATGGTTCATCCTCTCGGCGCTCGGCTTCTACCCGGTCGATCCGGTGAGCGCCGTCTACGTCTTCGGTTCGCCGTTGTTCGACGTGGCCGAGGTCAAGGTGGGGGCGGGCAAGACGCTGATCGTCCGCGCCGAAGGTAATGCGCCCGATCGCCCCTATGTCCAGGGAGTGCGCTGGAACGGCCAACCCTGGACCCGAAACTGGATCGCGCATTCCGACCTGATCGGCGGCGGCGAACTCGTGTTCCAAATGGGATCCGAACCTTCGCAGTTCGGCACCGCGAAGCAGGACCGCCCGCCTTCCTTCGGAATGACCCTTGTGTGATTGCGGCAGGACAAGTCGTTGATATTATACGAAAAGACAAGAACGGAATTCTCGTGATACCACTCACCAGCCAATTGCCATACGCGACCAGCCTTCCGGCAACAGGGCAGGGAGGGCGCGCGCGATGAGCGGTTCCGCGACCCGCTGCGACGGTGCGCGGCTGTTTGCCGGGGTCGAACTCGGCGGCACCAAATGCATTTGCACGCTCGCTTCCGGACCTGACGATATCCGCGACCAGCGCACGATCCCGACGACCGCTCCCGATGAAACCCTGCCGGCGATCAAAGCCGTGCTCGAAGGCTGGGCCCAAGAACAAGGGTTCGACGGTCTCGGCGTCGCGGCTTTCGGTCCGCTGCAGCTCGATCCCAACGACGCCGGCTATGGCCGGGTGCGCGCGACGAACAAGCTGCACTGGGAAGGCGCCGACGTGTTGGGTCCGCTGCGGTCGGCGTTCGCCGTTCCCATCGGGTTCGACACCGACGTCAACGGCGCCGCGCTGGCGGAAATCCGCTGGGGCAGCGGGCGCGGTTTCGACGATTTCGCCTATGTGACCGTCGGCACCGGAGTCGGCGCGGGGCTTATCGTGCATGGGCGCCCGACCCGCGGGTTCAGCCACAGCGAGATCGGCCACATCCGCGTGCCGCGCCTGCCCGGAGACGATCAGCCCAGCGTATGCAGCTTCCACGACGATTGCGTCGAAGGGCTGGCTTCGGGCACCGCGGTCAAGGCGCGGCTCGGCGGGCGCGCGATCTCGAGCATTTCGCCCGACGATCCCGTTTGGGAGCCGATCGTACACTGCCTCGCCGCGATGCTCCATGCACTCGCCTGCACCGCGGCGCCGATGCGGATCGCCATGGGCGGCGGCGTGCTGGCGGGCCAGCCGCAGCTCCTCCCGCGCATCAACGCCAAGCTGGAGGAAAGTCTCGCGGGCTACATGCAATTCCCGGACGACGGCGTCTACGTCACCGCGCCGCACCTTGGCACATTGGCCGGACCTCTTGGCGCCATCGCGCTCGCAATGGATGCGGTCGAGAATGTGCCGGCCCGCGCCTGAGCCGGAAGGCAATTGCGATTGGAGTTGACGCTCCGCTAGCCGATGGAGCTATAGCGCGCCCCGGCTTCTGCCGAGAGACACAAGAAAATTGACCCCTATGCCCGCCGGGCCTAGGGAATTCGGGCGATGCTTCGTCGACTCCATCTGATCCTGGCTGCTCTGGCCGTGATAGTCGCGCCCATTGCGATGCAGTCCGGTATGGCCATAGCGGCGATGCCGATGGATCATCACGAAACGGCCAAGGCCGGCCATTGCGGCGATGCCGATTCCGAGCAGGAGGACAAGTCCGGCGGCATGACACAGTGCTGCGTCGCGATGTGTTCGGCAGTGGCACCGCTAGGCGTGGCTTCGATCGAAACGATCGCCTATCGCGCGCCGCTGCTGTTCGGGGTGCGCTCGACAGCGCATCGCGCGTTTCTGGCAGAGCTCCCGACACCTCCTCCGCGCACTGCGTGAAATCGTCGACGTTTTCGATTTTACGGAGTTCAGGAACATGAAGAAGCTTATGGCTGCGGTCGCCTTGTCGATCGCTATTCCCGGTGTCGCGCATGCCCAGGCCGCTCCCACAGAGCCGCCGAAGATGGAATGCTGCGAGAAAATGAAGGACAAGTGCGAGTGCTGCGAGGATATGGCGGGCGATACCGCCGACGGCGCCGCCGCACCATCGTCGGACGATCCGCATGCAGGCCATGACATGACGCCTGATGCAGCCCCTTCCGATGGTCACGCGCATCACTGAGCACGGCTGAACCTGCCGGCGGCATCGCGTCCGCCGGCAGGATTTCATTGCCGCACCGATGAATCAAGGAATCCCCGATGAATGAACTCGTCCTCGGACGACGTGCCCTGTTGCGCGCCGCCGCCGCATCCGGCGCGGGCCTGGGTCTGGCCCATGCACTGCCTGCCTGGGCACAGCCGCTTTCGAAAGGACTGGTCCGGCCGCTGCCGACCGTCGCCGGCAACGACATTTCGCTGACCATCGGCGAAGTCAGCGTGGAGGTCGATGGCGAGGTCAGCCGGGCGGTCGGCATCAACGGCACCGTGCCCGGCCCGCTGATCCGACTCCGGGAAGGGCAGCGGGTTCGGCTGCGCGTTCAGAACACGCTCGACGAAGACAGCTCGATCCACTGGCACGGCCTGCTCGTTCCGTTCCAAATGGACGGGGTTCCGGGCGTGAGCTTTCCCGGCATCATGCCGCGATCGACCTTCGATTACGAGTTCGAGCTCTCCCATGCCGGAACCTACTGGTATCACAGCCACAGCGCCTATCAGGAGGAAGACGGGATCTACGGTCCGATCGTGATCGATCCGGCAGAGCCCGATCCGGTCGCCTACGATCGCGAGCATGTGCTCGTGCTGTCCGACCACAGCCGACTCGCAGGTGCGACCATCTATCGCAAGCTGAAGCAGGCGGGCGGTCCGTACTTCAACCGTCAGCGCATGACGCTGTCGGGTTTGCTGGCAGGTACGGACCTGACTGCGGAGGAGCGGTGGGAATGGGCGCAGATGCGGATGGACGCCGCCGACATCGCGGACGTCACCGGTTCCACCTACACCTTCACCGTAAACGGGTTCGGACCATACGATAACTGGACCGGGCTGTTCACGCCGGGCGAACGCGTGCGCCTGCGTATCATCAATGCATCGGCGCAGACGACCTTCAACATCCGCTTGCCGGGCCTGCCGATGACGGTCGTGCAGGCCGATGGGGTTAACGTGCGGCCCGTGACGGTGGACGAGTTCCAGATCGGCACCGCCGAGACCTACGACGTGGTCGTCACTCCCCAGGACCGGGCGTACAGCTTCGTGAGCGAGGCGAGCGACCGCTCGGGTCTCGGCCGCGCGACGCTCGCCCCTCGCGAAGGCATGAGCGCTCCGGTTCCACCACTGCGCCCACGTCCCTTGCTCACCATGAAAGACATGGGAATGGGCGGGATGGACCATTCCGGGATGGGCCACGCAGCGATGGCCGACGGCTCGGACCACCCCGCAAGGGTGCGTGGCGTCGATCCCACCGCGCAGCAGAACGCGTCAGGCGAACTATGGAAGCTGACTGGCTGGACAGAGGCCGCAGCCGGGTCGGCGGAAACGGCCGCGAAAGGCACGGGGGGCGTGGATCACGCAGCGATGGGGCACGGCGCGGTGGCCACGTCTGCCACGGCGGCGTCCGCTGCCTCCACGGACCATGCCGCAATGGGCCATTCGGTCCCGGCGACCGCCGGCCGACCCGCCGCTGCGATGGAACACGGCTCGATGGACATGCGCAATTTCGCCCACGCTCCCGAGGTCGACAGGAACCCCGGGGTACAGACCATATCGCCCATGCCGGTCGACCGCACCGGCGATCCCGGCACCGGTCTGGAGGACGTAGGGCACCGCGTTCTTACATACCGCGATCTCATGGCGCTCGAGCGGAATCCCGATGTGCGCGCGCCGAGCCGCCAGCTCGACATTCATCTCACAGGCAACATGGAACGATACATGTGGTCGTTCGACGGGGTGAAAATGAGCGAGCCGGCCGAACCGATCCCCTTTCGCCATAACGAACGCGTGCGGGTGACGCTCGTCAACGACACGATGATGCAGCATCCGATCCACCTGCACGGCCACTTCTTCGAGCTGGTGACCGGACATGGCGCCTATTCCCCGCGCAAGCACACGGTGAACGTCCAGCCGGGCGGCACCGTGACCTTCGACGTCACCGCCGACGCTCAGGGGGACTGGGCCTTCCATTGTCACAATCTCTACCACATGACTGCCGGGATGATGCGCGTCGTCACCGTCCGTCCTCTCGCGGGAGACAGCCGATGACCCGCATTCACAGGCAGTTGCTGATCGCCGGCGCAGCGTCTGCGCTCATGATTGCGCAAAGCGCGCAGGCCCAGCACGTTGGCTCTCACGCCGGTCATTCGATGCCGGCCGAACCGGCCACTGCGCCGGAGGCCGATCCGCATGCCGGACACACGATGCCTTCGGTCTCTCGGGAATCGTCCGATCCACACGAAGATCATGCAATGCACCGCGCTGCGGAGCCGCAGGATCCCCACGCGGGGCACGACATGCAGGCTGAGGAGGTCAAGACGGCCGACCCGCATGCGAGCCATGGCAGCGACGGCTCGCATGCGGAAAGCACGCTCGGAACCGACCTGCCAGCCGGTACGAGCCCCGCACCGCCCGTACCCACAGAATACGCCGCGGACGCCATCTACGGACCCGCCGCAATGGCGATGGGCCGCCACCACCTGTTCCAGCATCACGGCGGTCAGAAATTCTTCATGACGATCCTCGACATCGCGGAAGCGAAGATCCGCAACGGGCGAGATGGTTACGAATGGGGGGGCGAAGCCTGGTATGGCGGCGACATCAGCCGACTGGTCGTCAAGTCGGAGGGTGAAGGAGAGTTCGGTGGAGGCGTGGAGTCGGCCGAGGTTCAGGCGCTCTATAGCCACGCCATCGGGCCCTATTTCGATCTCCAGGCCGGCGTTCGCTACGATTTCCAGCCCAACCCTTCGCGCGTTTACGCGGCTGTCGGCTTCGAAGGGCTGGCCCCCGGGTTCTTCGATGTCGAAGGCGCGCTGTTCCTGTCCGACAAAGGCGAGCTGATGGGCCGGCTCGAGGGGTATTACGATCAGCGGATTACCCAGAAGCTGATCCTGCAGCCACGCGCCGAACTCAACTTTGCCGCGCAGGGTAGCCGCGACATCGGCGTCGGTGCAGGCCTGACCGATGTCGAAGCCGGCGTTCGCCTGCGTTACGACATCGCCCGGGAGTTCGCCCCTTATCTCGGCGTCCAGTACGAGCGGGCATTCGGCGAAACCCGCGACTTTCGGCGTGACGAAGGCGAGGCAGCCGGCGGCTGGAGCTTCCTTGCCGGCATTCGCATGTGGTTCTGAAGGGAAGAACGATGATCATCGCATTCGGTCATCGGCGTTGGCTTGCCCAGCTGCGAGCGCTGTCGATCATTGCCTGCCTCGCGATGATATCGGTGTTTGCCGGCCCGGCCACGGCGCACAAGGATCACAGGGCGAAGCAGGAGGCGGCGCAGGTCGAAGCGCCGCGGACCGGCGCCCACGGTTCCCCCGCAACCGGCTTGCCCAGCGGCCACGCGGCCATGGCCGCCGATCCCAATAGCATGGCCGGGACGCGCGAAGCCAACGAACAGCAGACTTTTGCCGCCCGATTGCTCGACTGGCTGGGCCGGTTTCATCCCATGCTGGTGCATTTCCCGATCGCGTTCATTCCGGCGGCTCTGTTCACCGCCATCGTCGGCCGCAGAAGGCCCGGATTCGCCCAGCCGGTGCGGTTTCTCGTCGTCACTGCAGGGATAACCGCACCGTTCGCGATGCTCTCGGGCTGGCTCGGCGGTGGTTTCGATACCAGCCTCGACGACTGGGTGATGCTGAGCCACCGCTGGCTCGGCACCGGTATCGGTATCGGCGCGTTCGCAACGGGCTTGCTTGCGCTGACCCGTCCGGCGCGGATTCGCGGATCCGGTATGATCGTGGCGCTCTCGATCCTGACCGCAGCGATTCTCGTGCAGGGCTGGTTCGGCGGCGCGCTGGTCCACGGCGTCGATCATCTGAACTGGTAAGAGCAGGGGCGTCGCCCGGGCTGGTCCGGTTCGACCTCGCGGCCACAGATCGACTTCGAGGTCCGACGTCAGTGAAGTCCTCGCTGGAACTTGAATGCCCGACTAAGCCTTTTTAAATCTTTGAATTTTACAGTTCTGCGCATGAGCGGGGCGAGAAACCGGAATGCGATTGGGCTCCGCGCGAGGGCGCGATGCTGACGGTCATCCTGCTTCTTTGTGTCGTCAGCCTGGCGCTTGGGATAGCGCTGGCTCATCAATGGCTGCGTCTTCGCGCACCTGTCGCGCGGGCGGAGCAGGTTCTGGGGCAGGGCACGCGGGGATCGCTCGCCGGGCGGGCCGCCGCAGCTCTCGGAGCGTTGGCCGACCAGCCCGCAATTCCCGAGCATCGCCTGCTCCATATGCACGCCGTTTCCGGTTTGCCGACGCGCGAACCGCTGATCGCACGCATGACGAGCGACGGTGGCGGCACGCTCGCGTTGCTCGCCCTTCGCGACTACGATCGGCTTTGCGCCTTCGATCCGGCGCTCGCTGAGCGGCTGTTGCTGGCAATCGTCGATCGGCTGGGCGCAATGCTGCCGCCCACGCGCCTGCTCGCCCAGACCGACCGCACGCACCTCGCGATCTGGATCGGGCACGAGGTCGAGCCTGCGCAGGCCGAAGCCGAGATCGCCGCGCTCGCCTATGCGCTCGGCGATCGCTGGACCGACGGCGACCGCGAGATCCTGCCCGAGATCGCGGTGCGCACCGGACGTTTCGACCCCTCCGAGAGTTCGGCGCAAGCGCTGTTGTCGCAGACGCTTTCGTCGTTCTCGGTGCCGCTGATCGGTGACGTTCGAGGAGCCATCGCGAGCATCGATCCGGGGGTTCAGGCGCGCGAACGCTACCAGGTCGAGCAGGACTTGCGCCAGGCGGTCGACCGCGACGAGCTGCGGATGCAGTTTCAGCCGCTGGTCGATGCCGGGCGGGGCCGCGTCTGCGGCGCCGAGGCGTTGATCCGGTGGCAGCATGCCCAACGCGGCGAGGTGCCGCCGGCGCGTTTCATCCCGATCATGGAGGCCGCCGGCCTTTCGCACGAGATCGGCCTGTGGGCGCTCAACCACGCCGCGCGTGAGGCGCGGCACTGGCGCGACGAGGGCCTTGCCGACCTGCGCGTCGCGGTCAACGTCTCTGGCCGGCAGCTGGAGACCGACGATCTGCCGGTGCTGATCGGTCGCACGCTGGCGCGGCACGGGCTGGGAGGCGACGCGCTCGAAATCGAACTGACCGAGAGCGTGGCGCTGGCCGAAGGCGATCGCGCGCAGCGCCTGTTCGAAGCGCTCCGCGCGAACGGCATCCGCATCGCGATCGACGATTTCGGCACCGGATATTCGAGTTTCGCCTCGCTGGTCGCGGTGGGTTTCGACAAGATCAAGATCGACCGCGCGTTCGTCACCGATGTCCAGCGGCGGCGCGCCAGTCAGGCAATCTGCGCGAGCATTCTCGCGCTGGGTCGCGGCCTGGGGATCAAGGTGCTCGCCGAGGGCGTGGAAACCGCCGCCGAATATGCGTGGCTGCGAACGCACGGATGCGAACTGTTTCAGGGCTATTATTTCTCGCGCCCGCTGGGCAGCGCCGCGTTCTTCGACTTCGTTCGCGATACCCACTCGCTCGGCCGATTGTTGCGGCCAGGCGATAGTCGCCCATCCGAAAGCCTTCGTGCATGACCGCGCTTCCGCGTCCCTATCTTGTTGTTCCGATGCTTGCGGCCGTGCTGGCGCTGGGCGCCTGCTCGAGCGGTCCCAAGGATATCGCTGCAACCTCTTCCACGGCGCCGACCGCCCCCGACGAGATCGAAGATATCGCCGCGCTGCTCGATCGCGGCGAGCCGGGCGCGGCCAAGCGGCGGATCAAGCACGCGCTCGAGCGCGATCCGATGAATCCCTCGTTGCTCGTGCTGCTCCAGGGTATCGAGATCGATGCGAGAGAAGCCCTCGGACCCGCCAGCTATCCCTATACGGTGCAGCCCGGCGATACGATGTCGGCTCTCGCCGAGCGTTTCCTCGGCAACCGCCTGAAATCGTACCAGCTCGCGCAGTATAACGGGATCGACACTCCGGCAGACCTCGCGCCCGGCACCGAATTGCGCATCCCCGGTCAGCCGCATCGTGCCGAACCCGCGCGGCGCAGCGAGCCTGCACGCAGCAGTTCGCCGCCCGCCTCGACTCCGCGTGAGCGGCCCTCCGCCGCCGAAGCGCCGGCGCCCGAGCCGCCCGCACGAAAGTCCGGCGATCCCGCCGCGGCACAGCGCGCTCGCTCGGCCGGTCTGACCGCGCTCAATCAGGGCAAGATATCGCAGGCGCTCACCCTTCTGCGCCGCGCGGCCGCACTCGATCCTGGCAACGCCGCGATTGCAGCAGACCTGGCGCGGGCCGAGCGGATCGCCAGAACGGTGCGATCGCGACGGTAATTGGTTGCTAAGGCATTGAGGATAAACGTCTCGGACAAACGGGTTTGCAAGGGACGCACTGAATGGCCACGACACTTGGTCGCTATCGGATCGAAGGACGCCTGGGAGAGGGCGCGATGGCCGACGTCTATCGCGCGCACGATCCGGATATCGGCCGCACCGTCGCGATCAAAGTCCTCAAGCCGCAGTTCGCGAGCGATCCCGAACTCGGCGCGCGCTTCGTGCGGGAGGCGCGCGCGGCCGGGGCGCTGAGCCACGCCAATATCGCCACGATCTACGACGTCGGCGAAGTGGAGGGGGTGGCCTATATCGCGATGGAGCTGGTCGACGGCCAGCCGCTCGACGAGTGGCTCCACGCGCACGGGCGCATGCCTTACGAGCGCGTTCTGCGCCTCGCGCGCCAGCTCGCCGACGCGCTCGCCTTCGCGCACCGCGCCGGGGTCGTCCATCGCGACGTCAAGCCGTCGAACATTCTCATCTCCGCGGACGGGTCGACCGCCAAGCTGCTCGATTTCGGCGTCGCGCGGGTGGGTGAGGTCGACCAGGCCGGACTGGCCAGGACGCAGGTCGGCCAGTTCGTCGGCACGCCGCGCTATATGAGCCCCGAGCAGGCGCTGAACCTGCCGGTCGATGCGCGGTCGGACCTGTTCTCGCTCGGCGTCGTGCTCTACGAGATGCTGACCGGCAAGCCGGCCTTTCCCGGCACCGGCCTGGCCGTGCTCGCGATCCAGATCGCGCAGGAGAAAGTCGCGCCGATCGGCGATGCCGCCGGCGATTGCCCGCCAGGCTTCCGCTTCATCATCGACAAGTTGCTCGCGAAGAAGCCCGAGCAGCGCTTCTCCGACGGGGCCGCGCTGCTCGCGGCGATCGACCGCGAGCTGCTGGCCGAGCGCGAGACTGCGCCGTCGCGGCGCGGGCTGTCGCTGCGGTTCAAGCTTCCTCTCGCGCTGTTCGCGGTGACCGCGCTCGCGCTCGCCGCCTGCGTTTACACGATTCTCGAGCGCGAGCAGCGCGCGCTCGAGCAAATGGCCGCGATCTCCGGCAACAGCATTGCGGCGTTCGTCACGGGGAATGCGGCGGTCGCCGCGGCCGACAACGCCGGATTGCCGCCCGCCGAGCAGGATTGGACTGCCCTCCAGGCCTTCGTTACCGCGGCGGCGCAGGACCAAGGTGTGCGAAACATCGTCGTCGCCGATGTCGACGGAATCGTGCGTGCGGCAACCGACAAGAGCCTGATCGGCCAGAGATATCGGGCAAAAGCCGGCGAAACCGCGATCATGGAAGAGGGAGACCGCCGCGTCACCAGTGCGCCCGGTCTGGGCGCGGGCGCCGGTCTGCGTTTCGTTCACCCGATAAACTACGCGGGCGCGCGCTTCGGCACGGTCGATCTGGTGCTCTCGCGCGATGCTCTGGATGCCGCGATCGCGACCTCGAAATCGCTCCTCGCCGCGCTTTCGCTGATCGTCATCGCGGTCGTCCTGCTGGTCGGCTACCTGAGCGGTGCGATGGTCGCCCGGCCGCTGCGCCGGCTTCGCCGCGCGCTCGACGACGCGGCGAACGGCGATTTCGCGTTTCGCATTTCGCACAATCGTCGCGACGAATTCGGCGATGCGTTCGACGCGTTCAATCGCGCGGCGGCGACCGCCGAGACGCGCGCCTCCGCTTCCGGCAGGGAAGCCGAGGCCGCTATGCTCGCCACCCGGATCGCGGCCTGAGGAGCGCCGGGATGTACATGCTCCAGCTGTTCGACGCCGACGACGCGATCCAGCCGATCGACGCACGGCTGCTGCAGACCGGCGTACTCACGATCGGGCGCGATCCCGCGGCGGGTTGGCCGATCGCCGACCCCGATTGCGCGATCTCGCGCAACCATTGCGAATTGCGCGTCGATCGCGAGGGCCTCGCGCTCCGCGTGACCGGCACGAACGGCGTGTTCGACGATATCGCGGGCACGCGCTTCCCCGACGGGGAGGACACGCCCGTGTCACTCCCCGGCGCACTGCGGCTCGGGCGATTCCGCATCGTCGCCACGCGGGCTCCCCATGCCGCCATCGCCGATGTCGGAGGCGACCGCACGATGGTTCTGAGCCCACCACTCGGCGATTCGATCGAGGTCCCGAGCGAATGGAAAGATCCCGCCCCGGTGCCAACCGTCGCCGATGGTTCGTTGCTGGAAGCGTTCTGTGACGGGGCCGGCCTCGATTCATCGCTGCTGTCGAGCGAGGACCCGGCCGAGATCATGCGCCGGGCGGGCGCGCTCTATCGCCAGATGGTGCTCGGCATCGGCGACCTGATGACCGAGCGCAACCGCGCCCGCGCGCGCTATCAGCTCAACCGCACGACGATCTCCGGCGAGGGCAACAACCCGTTCAAGTGGGCGCCGTCACAGCGTCTGGCGGTCGATCTTCTGCTCGCGGGATCGTCCGGGTTCCTTTCGGGTCCCGCGGCGGTCCAGTCCTCGTTTCGCGACGTGAAACGCCATCTGGTGGCGACGTTCGCCGGGATGCAGGGGAGCCTGCGCTATGCCGTGGGTCGCTTCGATCCGGAGGCGATCGATGCCGCGGTGACGGCGCGGCCAACGCTGCTCAAAAGCCGTGGCGCACTGCTCGCGGAAGAGACCGGTCGCCGCCATGCCCATCTCTTTGCCGAGATCGACGGCGGCATTCCTGGCGCGCTCGATCAGGCGTTCGTGGCCGCCTACGATCGAACCGAAGCGGCGCTCAACCGGGGCGATCCGGCGTGAACGCGATCCTGCGGCGGTTCGCTGCGCGCCGTCACGGCGCCGACGAACCGAATGTCGCATCGACCAGCCGCTCCCATGTCGGGCGCGTGCGCGAGATCAACGAGGATCGCGTGCTCGATCGGTTCGACGTGCGGCTCTGGGCGGTGGCCGACGGAATGGGCGGGCATAGCGGCGGCGGCGAGGCGGCGGAAAGCCTCATCAGCCACCTGTCGCAAATTCCCACGCCGGTTTCGCAGGAGGCGATCGCGCAGGCGCTGGCTCGTGCCAATGCGGCGATTCTGGGCGCCGGCGGGGGAGATAGCGGCACTACGGCGGTGGTTCTGCACATAGATGGCGATCGGGCGCAGCTTTGCTGGGCAGGGGACAGCCGCGCCTACCTGATCCGCGGCGGCACGTTGCGGCTGCTGACCCGCGACCACAGTGTCGTGCAACAGCTCGTCGACGCCGGGGCTCTCACGCCCGAGCAGGCGGCGCATCATCCGCGAGCGAATGTCATCACCAGCGCATTGGGCGTGGGCGAGGCGGTGATCATCGATCGCACCTCGCACCGGCTCGCGCCGGGCGACCGGCTGCTGCTGTGCACCGACGGCCTGTCGCGCTCGCTATGCGACCGCGACGTGGCCCACCCCGAACCGCTCGACTCACAGGCCGACCGGCTTCTCACGAATGCGCTCCAGCGCGACGGCGGCGACAACATCTCGCTCGTGCTGATCGCCTTCGGCTGAAGTCCTCAGAAATCGTTGGCAATCCAGCCGGCCGTCTCCCGACCGCCAACCTGGGTTTCGGCGGCAATCCTCGCCAAATCTTAACCCAATTCGTTCATCCGGGTCGCATGGCCGAAACCCAGCGAGCTACCATGGAATCGGGATGGCGGACGTTCGCGTTCGCGGTCGCGTTCGTCGTGGTGACGTCGTTCACGATCTACTCGACGCGGTTCAGCGGCGGCTTGGCGCTCGTGTGGTTCGGGACCGCGATTCTTTCGGCGCTGTTGATCAGCCTCCCTCCGCGTGCGTGGCCGCGCACGCTGATCTATTTCGCCTGTCTGAGCATGTGCGCGACCGCCGTGTTCGGCTTCGGTCCGGCGATCGCGGCGCCGCTGGCGATCGTGAACGTCTTCGAAGCGGCTCTTATCGCCGGCCTGCTCGTCCAGCTAAGGCCCGCGCGCGATTATCTCGAAAGCTGGTCGGGCTTCGTGAAGCTCGTGGCCGTCGCCGGTGTCGTCGGTCCCGGCGTGGCGTCGATCCCCGGCGGCCTCCTGGTCGCGCAAGTCGTCGGTGGCGGGGCGTGGTGGAGCCATGCGGCAGAATGGTTCGCCGGGCATGGGCTCGGAACGCTCCTGGCCTCCCCGCTGGCAATCCTGTTCGCGCGTGGAAGCGTGGCGGGTCTGGTGAAAGTCGCAACGCGGCAGGGCTGGTGGGAACTCGCATTGCTCACGCTGGCCAACATCGCGGTTGCAGCGATCGCATTCTACCAGGCCGCCTTTCCGCTCATCTTCCTGCCGATATTGCCGGCCATCCTCGCGAGCTTCCGGCTCGGGCGAATCGGCGGCGCGGTCTCGATACTGGTTATCGCGGTCATGGCGTCGGCGTCGTTGGCTCTCGACGTCGGGATATTCGCCTCGCTCGATCTGCCACTCGGCAAACAGGCGACGTTTCTTCAGTTCTATCTGGCGGTCATGCTGCTTGCTTCGATGCCGCTTTCGGCCGCGCTCAAGCATCGCGAGATCGTGCAGGGCACGATCACTCGGCGCGAGGCGCTCTATCGCATGATCTCGGACCATTCGGACGATGCGATGCTGAGCCTCGGTGCGAACGGCAAGATCCGCTTCGCATCCCCCGCGAGTTATCGCCTGAGCGGTCTCGACGACCTCGCGGACAGATCGCTGACCGCCTTCTTCGAGCCGCTCGACGAGGAACTCATCGACGAGTTGCTAGCGAGGGCCGCAGCAGAGCCAGGTGCTACCAAAGTGCTCGAGCGGCCGGTGACGCGGGAGGATGAAATCGCCTGGTTCGAGGCGAAGATTCGCGCGGTCGGCGAAAGCCGCGACGCGATCGACGGGTTCGTCGTCACCGTGCGCGACGTGACTGCGCGCAAGGAGGACGAGTTGCAGGCTGCGCGCGACGCATCGACCGATCCGCTCACCGGGCTGCCCAATCGGCGCGCGTTCCTGAAGGAAC
Source organism: uncultured Altererythrobacter sp. (assembly GCA_946886565.1). The sequence continues at coordinate 17,890 of CAMPIX010000015.1, read as the reverse complement.
TGGAGCCGGCGCTGGCCGGTGCCGCCGAGCGTCCATTCTCGCTCGCTATCATCGATCTCGATCACTTCAAGTCGATCAACGATCGTTACGGACACGATGTCGGCGATCTCGTTCTCAAGCACGTTGCCCGGATCATGCGGCGTCTCTCGAGCGAGAACTGTTATTTCGCCCGCTTGGGCGGCGAGGAATTCGGGCTTGTCGCGCGCCACGCCGCGGTGGGCTTGACGGTGGATGTATGCGAACGACTGCGCGAGCAGATTCACGAGCATCAGATACGCGATGCCGACGGCAATTCGTTCGGAATCTCGGCCTCGGTCGGGGTGGCGCATCTGCGCGAACCATGCAGCGTCTCGCTGGCGCTGCAAACGGCCGACGCGCCGCTCTATTCAGCCAAGGCCGCGGGGCGCAATCGGGTTCACGTCGCCAGTGGTCCGCTCGGATGGAAGTATCGCTCGGCCGATGCCGGCGAAGAGTACGGCCGGCTCAAGTCTGCTTAGAACCCGTGTAGCTCAGGCTTCGACCACCTGCTGCTCGATCTTGCCGAAGATCGAATGGCCGCTTTCATCCTCCATCCAGATCGCGACCCGGTCACCGGGAGCCATGAAGCGTGTCTTCGCCTCGCCGCTCGCGATCGTCTCGATCATGCGGATCTCGGCGATGCACGAATAGCCCGCGCCGCCTTCGGCAACCGCCTTGCCCGGATCGCCATCGGGGCCCTGGTTCGAGATCGTGCCCGAGCCGATGATCGCCCCCGCGCCGAGATTGCGTGTCTTTGCGGCGTGCGCGACGAGGTCGGCGAGGCTGAAGGTCGCATCCTGCCCCACGTTGGCGCGACCGAACGGCTCGCCGTTGTAATCGACCATCAACGGGCGATGAATCACGTTACCCTTCCACGCCTCGCCGAGCTCGTCGGGCGTCACCGCGACCGGGCTGAACGCGGTCGCGGGCTTGGACTGGAAGAAGCCGAAGCCCTTGGCCAGCTCGCCGGGGATCAGCCCCCGCAGCGACACGTCGTTGACCAGCATCAGCAGCTTGATGTGCCCGGCGGCCTGTTCGGGCGTCACGCCCATCGGTACGTCGTCGACCACGCAGGCGATCTCGCCTTCCATGTCGCAGCCCCAGGCGGTGTCCTTGAGCGGGATGTCCGCCCGCGGAGGCAGGAAATCGTCCGAGCCGCCCTGATACATCAGGGGGTCGTGGTAGAAGCTCTCGGGCACCTCGGCGCCGCGCGCCTTGCGCACCAGTTCGACGTGGTTGATGTAGGCGCTGCCGTCCGCCCACTGGTAGGCGCGCGGGAGCGGCGAATGCGCCTCGCGCTCGTGGAAGCGCTCGCACGGCACGGCTTCGTGCTCGACATCGCGGTAGAGCACCTCGAGCCTGGGCGCGATCTCCTGCCAATTGTCGAGCGCGTATTGCATCGTCGGAGCGATGTTGTCGGCCGCGCAGTAGCGGGTGATGTCCTTCGAGACGACGACCAGCTTGCCGTCGCGCGTTCCGTCGTTGAGGGTAGCGAGTTTCATTGCGTTCGGTTCTCCGGGTTGTCCGGTTGATTGTCAGGGTGCGCGCGCTGGAATTCGGGCAGCGTCAGACAGGCGGCCTCGATCCGTTCGATATGCGGCATGGCGCCGAGGTCGAGCGCGAAGCGGCGCGCGTTGTAGGCTTGCGGCAGGAGCAAGACCTCGAACAGCCCCGGCCGGTCGAGCAGGAAATCGCCCGCGTCGAGCTGCGCCAGCCGCGCCTCGATCGGGTTGAACGTCCGCGCGAGCCAGTGCCGGTACCACTCATCGATCTGGTCCTGCGAGGCGCCCAGGTTCTCCTTGAGATACTTGAGCACCTGGAGGTTGTTCGGCGCGTGCGTTTCGGTGGCGATGGCGTAGGCGAGTTCGCGTACGGTGAATCGCTGCTCGATGCTGGTGGGCAGCAGCGGGTGCTCGGGATAGGCTTCGTCGAGCCATTCGAGCTGCGCCATCGATTGCGCCCGGTCGCGCCCGTCGGCTTCGAGCAGCGGGACGCTGCCGAACGGGTTGCGCGTGGTGTAGGCGTCGCCCTTCTGTTCCGAGGTCACCAGATTGACCGGCACATACTCGTAATCGATCCGCTTGAGATTCAGCGCGATTCTAAGGCGATAGCTCGTGGAGCTGCGGTAGTACCCGAACAGTCGCATCAGAACGCCGGGATCCCGGTGATCGCGCGGCCGAGGATCAGCGCGTGGACATCGTGCGTACCCTCGTAGGTGTTCACCGTTTCGAGGTTCACCATGTGGCGGATCACCTGATATTCGCCCGAGATGCCGTTGCCGCCGTGCATGTCGCGAGATTTTCTGGCAATATCAAGTGCTTTCCCGACATTGTTGCGCTTGACGATCGAGATCATCTCGGGTGCGAACCGGCCTTCGTCCATCAGCCGCCCGACGCGCAGCGAGGACTGGAGGCCTAGCGCGATCTCGCTCATCATGTCGGCGAGCTTGAGCTGATAGAGCTGCTTGCCGGCGAGCGGGCCGAATTGTTCGCGATCGAGGCCGTACTGACGCGCCGCGTGGAAGCAGAATTCCGCCGCGCCCATCGCACCCCACGAGATGCCGTAGCGGGCGCGGTTGAGGCAGCCGAACGGGCCCTTGAGCCCCTGGACCTCGGGCAGCAGCGCCTCGGCGGGCAGCTTGACCTCGTCCATCAGGATCATCCCGGTGGTCGAGGCGCGCAGCGAAAGCTTGTTCTCGATCTTGGGCGCCGAGAGCCCTTCCATGCCCTTGTCGAGCACGAACCCGCGGATCGCGCCGCCATGCGCTTCGCTCTTGGCCCAGACGACGAACACGTCGGCGAACGGCGAGTTCGAGATCCAGGTCTTGCTACCCGAGAGTGAGTAGCCGTCGCCGTCTTTCTTGGCGTAAGTCCGCATCGAGCCGGGGTCGGAGCCGGCGTCGGGCTCGGTCAGGCCGAAGCAGCCGATCAGCTCGCCGCTGGCGAGGCCGGGAAGATATTTCTTGCGCTGTTCCTCCGAGCCATAGGCATGGATCGGATACATCACGAGGCTCGACTGGACCGAGGCCATCGAGCGGTAACCCGAATCCACCCGTTCGATCTCGCGCGCGATCAGGCCATAGGCGACATAGCCCGCGCCCGCGCCGCCGTATTCCTCCGGGATCGTGGCGCCGAGCAGGCCGGCGCGGCCCATCAGCGGGAACAGCTCGGGCGCGTCCTTCTCTTCCGCAAACGCGTCGATGACCCGCGGTTGCAATTCGGCCTGCGCGAAGGCGCGTGCGGCGTCGCGGATCATGCGTTCGTCTTCGGTCAACTGCCCGTCGAGATCGAACGGGTCTTCCCAGTTGAACGGCGCCATTCCGGCCATGGTTTCTCCTGTAACTGTCGTCGCTCCCTTCGCAGGCTTGCGTGCGCGCGACAAGCCCGCGCGAAGAGGCACGCCGCCCCGGAATCGGCATATGGAAACGGGCGCAACCTCTGCGCCCGTTCCAGCCGCGTCTGCGGCATCTTCGATTATCGGTCGGCGATCAGTGGCTCGAAAGCGCTTGCTGCACCTTTTCGAGCATGACGTTGGGAGGGCACGGCTTGGAGCAGGCGATCGCACTGGGATAACGCGCGCGGACTTCATCAGGGCTGAACTGCCCCGAGTGGAAGATAACCGGTACGTTCTCGGCCATCAGCCTCTCCGCAAGCGGAAATGCCTCGCCATCTTCGAGCTCGACGTCGAGGATCGCCAGATCGGGCCGGGTCTTTTGGACCGCAAGCATAGCGGTTGAAATCTCGGAGTGCGGACCTTCGACCTCGAAGCCCGCCTCCTCAACGGTGTCGCACAGGTCGAACGCGACGATAAACTCGTCTTCGGCGACCAGAATTCGGGGGTGCTTCATCATACTTACCTAAGGGGTTCGATTGCATTTGATCGAATTAACCGGGTTAGGCGTCGATTGTTCCCGTGCCTCAGGTCTAAAGTTTGCCGAATTTACCCTCGTATCCCCGAGTGTCGCCCTCGGCGAGCAGCTTTGCCTGCTCGACCCAGCTATCGCGGCGGATGCGGCCCTGGAAGCGGCCGAGCTGGGCGTCGATCCGGTCTATGTCGGCGTCGCTCCACGCAGCGATTTGCGCGAAGCTCGTGACACCGAGCGAGGCCAGCAGCTCGTCGAGCTTGGCGCCGACGCCCTTGATGCGGGTGAGATCGTCGCCGCCAGACCCGCCTGTTTTCGTGGCGGGCGAGGGTGAGGCGGAGCGCGCAGGCGCCGTGTCGGTAGCTTCCGCTGCCTCCTCTGCGGCCTTGTGCTGCTGCGCTTCGACCGCCGCGGCGACTGCGGTACCCGCTCCTGCGACCCCGGGCGGCACCACCGGCGGCGGAGGCACCGTCGCTGCGTCGATCAACGCCTGATTGCGCGCTGCCGGAGCCGCGCCGTCATCGAGTACATCGCCCGCGCTGCGATCGGTTACGCGGGTACTGCGGCTCGATCCGAACAGCCACCAGGCGATCGCGATGCCCAGCGCCAGCGCGACGATGAAGAGCGGCCACCACGCTTCGACCATTTGCATCATGATTTACTCTTCTCCCATCTCGTTAGGGGCTCGGCCCCAGACCAGCCAACCTATGCCAAGACCAGCGAAGTAGGTCGCGAGCAGCATCACCATCAATTCGAACCACATCGCCATGTCAACGCGCCCCCGGCACGTCGATCGGCGTGATTTCGAGCGGCTCGGTCGCGATCACCGAGAACTCGATGCGGCGATTGGCAGGATCGGTAGGTGCGAGGCCGTCGACCGGCTCGCTCGATCCCACTCCGCGGGCGCGCAGGCCGTCGCTTGGAATTCCGCGCGCCATCAGCGCTTGCCGCACGGCCTCGGCGCGTTCGTTCGACAGCGCGAGATTTCCGGGTTCGGGGCCGGAGGTGTCGGTATGCCCGGTGATCGCGATGATGCTGCCGAGACAGGGGCGAAGCGCCGCCGCAACCTCGTCGAGCAATTCGCGGCTCGGCCTGTCGATCGTGCTGCTGGATTCCTCGAACCGGATCGTCCGCGCGCGCAACAGGGCGTCGACATCCTCCTGACAATGCATCGGGGTGTATTCCATTTCCTCGGCCTGCGCGCGGATAGAGCCATCGGCCCAGCGCACGCCGCCGACGCCGGGAATCGCGGCGATCGCGCGCGCGACTTCGGCGCGTGTGCCCTCGTCGAGCTGGCCGCCGCCGACCAGCAGCGCGTGGCGCGATGGCCAGCCTGACGGTGATGCGAAGCGTGCGGTTACGCCCTGCGCGCCGACTTCGGCAACCGTTTGCGCAGCCCGTTCCTCGAGCTTGGACTGGATTTCGTGCGCCGACATGTTCGCTCCGATCACGGCCAGCGCGGCGGTCGCAAGGGCACCGGCGGAGATCGCGATGGTCGGACGGATCGGCATGGGGGGTGCCTTAGGGTCCGCGCCAAAGGCTGGCAACGGCCGGATCGCCTCTAGAGATCGGCCGGGCCGCCCCGGGCGGCGGTCGTGCCCTCTTCCCCGCCGAGGTTTTTGCGGAAGAGCACGCGATCCTCGGGCCCGAAGCCCTTGCGCCAGATGATCCAGCCGTAGGTTAGCAGGATCAGCGGAATGCCGAAAATCAGTTCGACCCATTCGGGCATCTGGGTCGCGAGATAGCCCACTGCGATGGCCGGCGCCGCCGCCCACACGAGTGCCCAGCGCCAGTTGTTGACCCGCTCGCCGAGGATGCGGGACAGCAGCCAGGCCTTGGCCAGCGACGCGACGGCGAGTGCGGCCATGAGCGAAACCGCCGCCGCCGCGGCCTTGTACGGTTCGCCCAGGCCTATTCGCTCGGCGGTCATGATCGCAGCGACCGTGAGGGCACCCTGAAGCGCGATCGTACCGACCGAGATCGCGAGATTGCGCTTGCGCGCGACGTAGACGAGCGCAGCTTCGGAGACCACGGCGGTTGCCGCCACGACTTCGGCGGCGAGCAGGAAGGCGAGCGCGCCGGTGCCGCCGACGAAGTTGGGGCCGACGAGGCCCATCACCGCTTCGCCCGGCACGCCGAGCGCGAGCGCGATCCCCGCCTGCGCGGCAACGATCCAGAAGCCCACCTGGCACACCTGCCGCGCGATGGCGGGGTAGTTCTTTTCCTTGAGGTTGCGGGTAATGACCGGGCCGAGGATCGGCTCGAAGCTGGTCTTGAGCTTCTGCGGCAGGCTCGCGACCTGTTGCGCGATGTAGTAGATGCCCACCGCTGCGGGCGCGGCGAACAGGCCGAGAATGAAGATGTCGAGCCGGCGCGTGCCCCACTCGATCGCATCCGCGGTCGCCAGCGGGAAGGCGCGGGTCGACATGCGCCACATGCCGCTCGGGCTCGGCCGCCACTGGCGCGGCAGCCCGTAGGTCTTGAGGAAGGGCCAGGCAGCCGTGATCAGTCCGGCGTAGATCGAGGCGATATAGGCGAGCGAGAGGCCCGATTTCGGGATCACGTAGAAGAGCACGCCCGCCATGATCGAGATCGTCCATGGCTCGACGATGGCGCGCGCGCGAACCGTGGTCGCGATGTCGTAGCGATAGGCTTGGGCGGCGAGCAGGATCTCGGTCAGCGCGTAGGCCGGGATCGCGGTGACGAGCAGCTTGTCGTAGACCGAATACTGGCCCGCGGGGAACATCGGGGCGGGGACGAACCACAGGAACGTAGCGGCCGCGCACGAGAGCAGCGTTGCCAGCAACAGTCCGTCGAAGACGAGATTGGCCGGACGGATGCCCTCGCCATCGGAGAGCCGCTGGGCGAGCCCGCGCTTCTCCCCCATCGAGCAGATCATCGCGAGCAGTTCGACCACGACCAGCGCCGAGGCGAAGCGGCCGAGCTCGGCCGCGCCGTAGAGCCGGCCGGCGATGAACAGAAACGGCAGGCGCGCGGCGAGGCGCAGCAGGAAGCCGACGAAATTGGTCCGCCCGCCCTTCGCCAGCGCGGCGATATCGCCCTGCTGCCCCGCGCCTTGCTGCCCCGTATCGGTCACGCAAGGCTTTCCTGTTCCGCCAGTCCGTCGTGCTCGGAACGCAGCGGGCGCGACAGCAGCTCGCTCACGATCTCACGCGCGGGTGCACCGCCAAGGAGTCGATAGACCGCCGCGACGATCGGCATGGCCACACCGTGCCGCGCGGCGAGTTCGGTCAGCACGGGCGCGGTGTGTGCGCCTTCGGCCACCGTGCGCCGGTCGGCCATCAGCGTCTCGGCCGACTGGCCTTCGCCGAGCGCCTTGCCGAGCGAGAAATTGCGGCTCGAGGTGGAGGAGCAGGTGAGCACGAGGTCGCCAAGGCCGCACAGACCCGCGAGGGTTTCGGGCCGGGCGCCGAGCGCCTCGCCGAAGCGCAGCATCTCGGCGTAGCCGCGCGCGATCAGCGCAGCGCGGGCGTTCTGGCCGAGCCGCAGGCCGTCGACGACCCCGCAGGCGATCGCGAGCACGTTCTTCACCGCGCCGCCGATCTCGGCGCCGGTCACGTCGTCCGAATAATAGGGGCGGAACGAGGGGCGCGCGATGACCGGAGCGATCCGGTCCCACTGCTCCTCGCCCCCGCTGCACGCAAGCGTGACCGCGGTCGGCAACCCGGCGGCGACTTCGTGCGCGAACGTCGGACCGGAGAGGATCGCGATCGCGCTTTCGGGCGCGGCCGCGGCGGCGACGTGGTTCATCAGCCGCCCGGTTCCCGCTTCGATCCCCTTGCTGCACAGCACCAAATCGCGCGGATGGTCGGGCAGGCTCTCGAGCACTTTGCCGAGGTGCTGCGCGGGGGTGACCGCGAGGATCGTGTTGCAACCGGCCAGATCGTCCAGTGCGCCTGTGGCGCGGATCGTCGGCGCAAGCTGGGCCGAAGGCAGGTAGAGCGAGTTTCGGTGCGCGGCGTTGATTTCCCGGACCAGCTCCGGCTCGATCGCCCAGAGCAGCACCTCGCGCCCGTCGGAGGCGAGCATCTGCGCGAGCGCGGTGCCCCAGGCGCCTGCTCCGATCACGCCGACCGTCATGCCTTATACCCCGCGCCGCGGACCGGCTCGGCTCCGGGGTCGAGCGGCCAGCGCGGCCGGGCGGCAATGTCGAGCGGGTCCGACTGGCCGAGCCGCTCGCAGCCCGCCCAGGCGATCATCGCGGCGTTGTCGGTGCACAGCGCAGGGGGCGGAGCGACGAAGCGCATTCCCCGTGCTGCCGCCATGTCCTCGAGCGCGGCGCGGATCGTGCGGTTCGCCGCGACACCGCCCGCGACGACCAGCGCCGGGACGGGCTCCGTCGCATCGAGCGACACGCTCAGCCGGTCGAGCACGCAGTCGAGCGCGGCTTGCTGGAAGCTCGCGGCGATATCGGCATCCGCGTGCTTGCCGCTCTCCTTGGCGCGCAGCACCGCGCTCTTGAGCCCGGCGAAGCTGAAATGCGGCTCCCGGCCGCCGGCGAGTGGGCGGGGGAGGGGCACCGCGCGCGGATCGCCCTCGCGCGCCAGCCGCTCGACCGCGGGGCCGCCGGGAAAGCCGAGCCCGAGTATCTTGGCGGTCTTGTCGAACGCCTCGCCCAGCGCGTCGTCGATCGTGGTTGCGAGCCGGCGGTAGCGCCCGACGCCCTCGACCCGCAGGATCTGGCAATGCCCGCCCGAAACGAGCAGGAGCGCATAGGGAAAATCGAGCTCGGAATCGGCGAGGCGCGGCGAAAGCGCGTGGCCTTCCAGGTGGTTGATCGCGATCAGCGGCACGTCGCCCGCCATCGCCAGCGCCTTCGCGCTGACCAGCCCGACCATAACCCCGCCGATCAGACCGGGGCCGGCGGTGGCCGCGATCGCGTCGAGGTCTGCCGGTTCGAGCCCCGCCTCGTCCATCACCGCGGCGATCATCGGCGCGAGCCGCTCGGCATGCGCGCGCGCGGCGATCTCGGGCACCACGCCGCCGTAGGGCGCGTGCTCGGCGTCCTGCGAAGCGATGCGCTGCGCGACGATCCGCCGGTCGGTGGTGACGAGGGCCGCCGCGGTCTCGTCGCAGCTCGATTCGATCCCAAGCACGATGCCCATGCCGCTTCCCCTGAACAAATTGCCTCGCTAGGGCAAGCGCCGCTCATGACCGACCAGCCCAAGCTCCGCCTCGGAACCCGTCAGTCGCCGCTCGCGAAGGCCCAGGCGCGCGAGGCACGCGCGCGATTGTGCGCGGCGCATGACTGGCCCGAAAGCGCGGTCGAGCTGGTGCCGGTGCGCGCGAGCGGCGACAAGGTGCAGGACCGGCCGCTCGCCGAGATCGGGGGCAAGGCGCTGTGGACCAAGGAACTCGACGAATGGCTCGCCGAAGGGCGGATCGATGGCGCGGTCCATTCGATGAAGGATGTCGAGACGATCCGGCCCGGCAGTCTCGCCATTGCCGCCGTCCTTCCGCGCGCCGACGTGCGCGACGTGCTCGTCGGCGCGGCGAGCGTGGCGGCGATACCGCGCGGTGCCCGCGTCGGCACCAGCGCGCCGCGCCGCGCCGCGCAGATGCTGCATTTCCGGCCCGACTGCGAGGTGGTGACCTTCCGCGGCAATGTTGCCACGCGGCTGGCGAAGCTTGCGGCGGGCGAGGCCGATGTCACGCTGCTCGCTGCGGCCGGTCTTGCGCGGCTCGGGGAAACGGGTGTCGGGACGCCGCTCGAAGCGAGCGAATGGCTTCCGGCGCCGGCGCAGGGCGCGATCGGCATCGAGTGCCGTGCGGCCGACGAGGAAGCCCGCAACCTGCTGGCGGCGATCGACCATGCGCCATCTCGTGCGACGGTTCTGGCCGAGCGGGCCTTGCTCGCCGGGCTGGGGGGGACCTGCCACAGCCCGGTCGCGGCCTGTTCGACGCTCACCGGCGATCGCATCCTGCTGCGCGCCGCCCTGTTCAGCCCGGACGGTGCCGAGCGGGTCGAAAGCGAGTGCGCATTCGCATTTGGCGAGCTCGAGGCGTTTGCCGCGCTCGCGGCCGACCTGCTCGCACGCGCTACGCCGGGCATCGCTGCGCATTTCGACGGGCCCGCGTGAACGCGCGGGTCTTCGCGATCCGCCCCCAGCCGGGGCTTTCCACGACGGTGGAAGCCGGTCGAGCGCTCGGCCTGGACATCGAGGAGCGCGCGCTGGCCGAGATTCATTCCGTGGCGTGGAATGCACCTCCGGATAAAGCCTTCGACGCGCTGCTGCTGGGAAGCGCGAACGCGGTGCGGCATGCCGGCCCGGCCTTGGCACGCTGGCGTGGCCGGGTTGCGCATGTGGTCGGCGAAGCGACTGCCGCAGCGGCGCGGGAGACCGGGCTCGCGATCGGCCTGGTCGGTCAGGGCGGATTGCAACAGGTGGTCGACGCGTCGGCCGGCCCGGAGGGGCTGCGCTTGCTACGACTGGCGGGCGCGAAACATGCCGCCTTGGTGTCGCCAAACGGGGTCGCGATCGATACCCGTGTGGTCTATCGCGTCGCCTACCACCGGGTTGCACCGCCCTTGGCAGCCGAGCTCGAAGAGGGTGGGATCGTACTGGTGCACTCCGGCGAGGCGGCACGACACTTCGCAGACGAATGCGATCGTCTGGGCATAGCGCGCGATCGCGTTTCTCTCGCCGCGCTCGCGCCGCGCGTTGCTCAAGCGGCCGGAACGGGCTGGCGGCGGGTGGCCGTTGCCCCGCGGCCGACCGACAGCGCACTTCTGGCAATGGTTCGCGACATGTGCCATTGAGCGCCGCGGGATGGCGCCCGCCAACGACGCGTGCGGGTCGCAGAACGGAATTCGATGGACAGATACTCTAGCCAGACCGCCACCACAGGCGGTTCTCTCAAGCCGATCCTCGCCGTGGCCGCGGCGGCGTTCCTGCTCGGGGCGCTGGCGGTCGGTTATCTGGCGTGGAGCGCAGGCTTCGAGTTCGGGATGGGAGACGAGGCGGCCCCGGTCGAGCAGGCAACGCCTGCAGCGCGCGAGCCGCAGCCCTTGGTCTCTCCATCCCCGACCCCTTCCGCGACCGCCTCGGCCGCCGCGAGCGAGCGGGTAGAGCAGGTCGTCGAGCAGCAGGGCGGGCTCGACCAGCGCCTCGCCGCGGCCGAGCAGCGGCTCGCACGGTTAGACCTTCAGGCGCAGGCGGCGGCGGGCAATGCCGCGCGCGCCGAGGGCCTGCTGATCGCTTTCGCCGCGCGCCGCGCGCTCGATCGCGGGGCGGAATTGGGCTATCTGGCCGAGCAGTTGCGGCTCCGCTTCGGCGACGCCAAGCCCAATTCGGTCGCGACGATCATCGAGTTTTCGAGCAACCCGATCACGCTCGACGTGCTCGCCGCGCGGCTCGAGGGGCTCGCGCCGCAGCTTACCGAGGCGACCGACGATCCCTTGTTCGAGCGGATTCGCAACGAGCTGAGCCAGTTGTTCGTGATCCGCAAGGAAAGCACGCCGTCACCGCAGCCTTCGCGACGGATAGAGCGTGCGCGGTTCTATCTCCAGAGCGGGCGGGTGAATATGGCGATCGAGGAAGTCCGGCTCCTGCCGGGCGCCGAGCAGGCTCGCCGCTGGATCGCCGATGCCGAGCGCTATGTGGCCGCGCGCCGCGCGCTCGACCTGATCGAGACTTCGGCAGTGCTCGAGCCGCGGCTGCTGCGCGACGGTTCGGGTAACCCGATCGAACAACCCAGTCCGGCGGCGCGGCCCACGCCCGAATAGCGTAGAGGGGGCTCAGCCTAAGCGCGCATCAGCTCGGGCACGTCGCCCGACATGCCCCGCGCCTCGTCCATGAACCAGTGCTTCAGCGCGGGCAGGCGCTGTACTCCGGCCATTCCGACGCGCCGCACCGCCGATGCCGTGCGGCCAGGCATGCCGAACAGCCGCGTCAAACCGTCGGTGGCGAGCGCGACCATGAACGAATCGAGCCCGCGCCAGCGCTCGTAGCGCGCGAGCAGCTGTGCATCGCCGGGCTCGAGTCCCAGCCGCATTCCCTCGCTCAGCACCTCGACCAGCGCGCCGACGTCGCGCAGGCCCAGATTGAGCCCCTGTCCGGCGATCGGATGGATGCCGTGCGCCGCATCGCCGACGAGCACGAGCCGTCCGTTGGTGACCCGCACGGTATGGTGGAAACCGAGTGGGAAAGACGACCGCGGTCCGACGCCGCGAACCGCACCGAACAGATCGCCCATGCGCTTCTCGACTTCGGCGAGGAAGGCGCGGTCCGACAGCTTGAGCGTACCTGCCGCCGCCTTCTCGTCGACCGTCCACACCAGCGCGCTGCGGTGCGCGCCGTCCGCACCCTCGCGCATCGGCAGCAGCGCGAAGGGGCCGGCGGGATAGAAGATTTCCCACGCCACGCCGTCGTGCGGCTTTTCGTGTTCGAGCCCGGCGACGATCGCGCGGTGGCCGTACTGCCACTTGGCGACCTTGATGCCCGCGCCTTCGCGGGTGGGCGACATGCGGCCCTCGGCGCCGACCATCAGCGCCGCCGAAAGCCTGCGCCCGTCGGCGAGGGTGGCGACGGCCGCGTGTTCGCCGCGTTCGCGGCCCACAACCTCCGATTTGGCGTGCCATCCAATGAGTGGCTCGGCGGCGGCGGCCTCGAACAACGCGAGCCGCAGCGTCCGGTTGGCGAACATGCGCCCGAGCGTTCCCTCGTGCGGCGCGGGACGGAAGTTGATCCGTCCCGGCTTGAGCTGGTCGGCGACCGCGATGGTCTCGATCGGGCAACCGTACGGCTCGAGCGCGCCGGCCACGCCGATATTGCAGAACAGGTTCCAGCTCGCGGTCGAGATCGCGCTGGCGCGCCCGTCGAACCCCTCGGCGGTCAGCTCCGCAGGGTCCGCGCGGTCGACCACGTGGCTCGACAGCCCCTTGCGCGCGGCGGCCAGCGCGAGCGTCATGCCCACCAGTCCGCCGCCCAGGATCAGCAGGTCGCGCTTGTCGTCCATCGCCTTCTCGTTGCGGGAATCTTCGCATCGCCCTAGAGCCACGGGCGTGACCGAGGCAAGGACAATGGGCGCGGCGCGCGCTTGGCTCGCATTTGCCGCGCTGGCGCTCGTCGTTGCGCTGGCCCTGCTCGGCGTCCGTCAGGCTCGCGCGCAGGACGACGTGTCGCGAATCGGCGACGAAAACATCTCGGCCGAACTGATCGCCGAAGCGGCGCCCGAGCCGGGCAGCGAGTGGATGCTCGCGCTCCATTTCACCCCGCGATCGGAGGAATGGCACGGCTACTGGTCCAATCCCGGCGACGCCGGTCTGGGAATGGAGCTCGACTGGACCTTGCCGCCCGGCTGGTCGGCGGGCGAGCCGCTCTATCCGGTGCCGCACAAGCTCGTGCTCGGCGGGCTGATGAATCACGTCTACGAGGGGCGCTACACGGTGCTGGTGCCCATCCGTATCCCGCGGGGCGCACAGATCGAGAGCATCGAATCGATCGAAGTGACCGCGGACTATCTCGCCTGCACCGACAAGATCTGTGTTCCGCAACAGGCGATGCTCGATCTCGATCCCGCGGCAATGGACGATGCCGAGCCCGACCCGCGCTTCGTGAAATGGCGCGCGCAGATCGCTCCCCTGATCGAGAGCCGCGCGAGCTTCGCGATCGAGGGCGAGTCGCTCCGCGTAGCAGTGCCGCTGCCGGCCGAAGTCGATCTGCCCGATCCGCACCTGTTCGTGGCCGAGCGTGAACTCGGCAAGGGCAAGCGCCCGGCCTACGCCGGGGAACAGTCGTTCTACCGGGATGGCGACCTGCTGGTGGTCGATGTGCCGCTCAACCAGTTGAACCTTCCCTCCGATCTGGTGCGCGAGCCGGAGCCGACGCGGATCGAGGGCATTCTCGCGTTCTCGCGCGATGTGGGCGTCCGTTTCGTCGCCGAACCGGGCGAGATCCCCGAAGCAGGCAAGCCGATCGCCCAGCCCGAACTACCGCCGCTGTGGCTGCTTGCGCTCGGCGCACTGGCGGGGGGGCTGCTGCTCAATGTCATGCCGTGTGTTTTCCCGATCCTCAGCCTCAAGGCGCTAAGTCTGGCGCGGGCGGGCGAAAGCTCGGCCCAGGCGCGGCGCGAAGGCCTGGCCTACACCGCCGGAGTGGTGCTCGCCTGCCTCGCGCTCGGTGCGGTGCTGCTCAGCCTTCGCTCGGCTGGCGAAAGTGTCGGGTGGGCGTTCCAGTTGCAGGAACCGGCGGTGGTCGTCGGGCTGCTCGCGCTTGCGGCGGCGATCACCGCCAATTTCGCCGGATTGTTCGAGCTTCCGTCGATCTCGCTGACGCGCAGCGGCGAGCCTGCGGGCGCGTTTGCCACCGGATTGCTCGCGGCCTTCGTCGCCACACCCTGCACCGGGCCGTTCATGGCCGCCGCGCTCGGCGCCGCGCTGGTGCTGCCCCCGTTCGAAGCGATGCTGCTGTTCGGCGCGATGGGGTTGGGACTGGCGCTGCCTTTCCTCGCGATCGGATTCATTCCGGCATTGCGCCGGATGCTGCCGCGGCCGGGCCCCTGGATGGCGACTTTCCGCCGGATCATGGCGGTGCCGATGGGGCTGACCGCGCTCGCGCTGCTGTGGCTCTGCTTCCGGCTCGGCGGCGACGCACTGGGGTGGACCGCGGTGGGGATGCTTGCAGTGCTTGTCGCTATGCTGCTGACCGTCGGCCGGACGTCCGGTACGGCGCAGCGCGCGGCCGCCGCGGGCGCATTGGCCGTGACGGCCGCGGCGATCGCCTTTCTCCCCCGGCTCGCGAACGACGAGGTCGTGGTGGCCGAAAGCATTCTCGAGCCGACGCCGTTCAGCGAAGCCGCGCTGGCCGAGGCGCGCGCAAGCGGGAAGCCCGTGTTCGTCTGGTTCACCGCCGACTGGTGCGTGACCTGCAAGGTCAACGAAAGCGTCGCGATCGAGCGTGAGGCCACGCGCGAGGCGTTTGCCGAAGCAGGGGTGGTGGCGATGCGCGGAGACTGGACGCGGCGCGATCCCGCGATCACCCGGTTCCTCGCCGATCAGGGCGTGGCCGGGGTCCCGCTCTACCTGTGGTATGCGCCCGGCGACGACGCGCGCCAGCTGCCGCAAGTGCTTGGGCCCGATACGCTGGTCAATCTGGCGCGATCGGTTCCGGCTCCTCCGGAGACGACGCAGCGAGACACGCTTCGATCAACTGACGCGGCTGCTGGCTGGGATTGAGTATCAAGGAGCCTGCCCCGGCGATGGTCGCCTCGACCCGGCGCGGGCCTGTGAGAACCTCGAGCTGCGGATCGTCCGCGGCGGCGTAGCCTTCCCACAGCCACGCGCGGCCGTTCCACGTCGCATCGACGTTGAGCCGCACGACATGGCCGTTGCCGATCAGCGCGAGAATGGCCTTGGCGCGCGGATCGGCTGCAGCGAAACGGGTGACGTGGATGCGCCTCCCGTCGCCGCCGTCTTCGCAAGCGAGCGCCATCAGCGGGGCTTCCCCCGGCTTGCCGTAGAGAATGCGCGCCTCGCCCTCGCCGGGCGCCCACAGAGCACCTTCGGTGTCGGGGGAGGGGAGCGGCTCGCTCGCGTGGCGCTCCGCCGTGTCGAGCGCCACGCGCGCCACGTAATCCTCGGTCGCGGGCGGCTTGCACCCTGCGAGCACAGCCAGTGCGGCGCCGATCGCTAACTTACGGCGCATCGCCTCAGCGGGCGCGGATGAAGGCGCGCACGTCTTCCGACAGCTTGTGCCGGTCCTCGTCGCGCACGTACATCATGTGACCGGCGTCGTAGTAATGCCACTCGATCCGGTCTTGCGGGAAGCCGGTGCGGGTCAGCGCATATTCGGCCGCGAAGAACGGCGTCGCGAAATCGTACCAGCCCTGACCGACGAAGATCCGCATGTCCGAATTCTCGCGCAGCGCCTTGCCCAGATAAGGGGCGACGTTGAGATAGGCGTTGGTGTCGCGCCCGCCCTCGAGCCGCCAATCCCACGGGCCGACATAGCCGATCGTGACGTAGTCGCGCTCGGTCTCGTATCCGAGGGTTTCGCGCATGAAGTGGTTGACCGCGGCGGTGTAGCCGCCATCGATGCCGTAGAAGCTCGGGTCGTTGTCGGGCGTCTCGCCGGCATTGTCGTAGTCGACCCCGGTGTAGCGGCTGTCGAGCCGGCCGACGGTGAGCCCGCGGTCGCGCAGCAGTTCCTTGTAGAACCGGCCCGAAGTGACCCGCAGGTCGGCCTGTTCGAGATATTGCTCCGAAAGCCCGGTGAAGCGCGCGAGCTCGGTGCGCACCGCGGCGCGTTCCTCGGCGCTCGCATTCTGCCCCTTGAGCAGGAAACTGGCGTAAGGGCCGATCGCGAACTGGCGCGCTTCCTCGACGAACTGCTCGACCGAGGGCGCGCTCGCCTTCCCGTGATACAGCGCGGTTGCAGCCATGCTCGGCAGAGTGGTGATATAGCCAAGCTCCGCGCCTTGGGTCTCCGCTCCGGCAGCGAAATCGAGGACGGCCGAGATGAGGATCACCCCGTTGAGCGCGACGTCGTTGTAGCCGCCCTCGAGCTCGTTCACGACCGCGGCCGAGCGTGTGGTGCCGTAGCTTTCGCCGCCGAGAAACTTGGGGCTGTTCCAGCGGCCATTTTCCGACAGCCAAATGCGGATCACCTCGGCGACCGATTTCGCATCCTTGGTGACGCCCCAATATTCCTCGCCCTTGGTCTCGCCGATCGTGTGGCTGAAGCCGGTGCCGACCGGATCGATGAACACGAGATCGGTGACGTCGAGGATCGAATCGGGATTGTCGAGAATGGGGTAGGGCGGGGCCCCATCGTCGCGCGCGTCCGAGGGGATCGCCACCCGCTTCGGCCCGAACGCGCCCATCTGCAGCCAGACCGAGCCCGAGCCGGGCCCGCCGTTGAACAGGAACGTCACCGGTCGCGAGGGATCGCGCGGCTCCGCGATGTAGCTGGTGGTGACGATCGCCGCCTTGGGCGTGCCGTCCTCGCTCTTGAGCACCTGCTCCTCGACCGTCGCGGTATAGCGCACCGACCGTCCGCCGAAGTTACCGGTGAACGTTTCCGATGCGGAGTTCGCATCATACGAGGCGGGCACTGCCTCGGCGGCGGGTTCGACCTCCTCGGTTTGGGCGGATGCAGGTGAGGCAAGGGCGAGAACGGCCGTCGCGGCCAGCAGTGTGCGGAAAGTCATGGGCGGTCTGTTAGGTCAGTCGGTCGACAAAATGCAATGCGTTGGGACCAACGGCTGACAGGCTTTTTGCGAATGCGGACCGCTATTTCCCCCACTTCCGCTGTGTTTTGCCGTAACGCATCTTCCGCGTGCCCGGCCTGCCTTCGGTCGCGCGGCCGACGATCGGGGCTTTCTTCTCGCTTTCGCCCAGACCAAGTTCGTCGTTCTCGAGCCGGCGAATCTCGTCGCGTAATCTCCCGGCTTCCTCGAACTCGAGGTCCGCCGCCGCCGCGCGCATGCGTTTTTCGAGGTCCTCGATGTAGGCGCGCAAGTTGTGGCCGACCAGGTTGTTGCGTTCGTCGTCGCCGGTGTCGACGGTGACGCCGTCCTTGCTCGCGGTGTGGGCGACGATGTCGGCGATCTGGCGCTTGATCGTGGTCGGGGTGATGCCGTGCTCGGCGTTGTATTCGCGCTGCTTCTCGCGCCGGCGCTCGGTCTCCGCCATCGCTCGCTCCATGCTGCCGGTGATCCGGTCGGCGTAGAGGATGACCTTGCCGTCGACGTTGCGTGCGGCCCGGCCGATGGTCTGGATCAGCGAGGTTTCGGAGCGGAGGAAGCCTTCCTTGTCCGCATCGAGGATCGCCACCAGCCCGCATTCGGGAATGTCGAGCCCTTCGCGCAGCAGGTTGATGCCGATCAGCACGTCGTAGACCCCGAGACGCAGGTCGCGGATCAGCTCGATACGCTCCAATGTCTCGACGTCGGAGTGCATGTAGCGCACGCGCACGCCCTGTTCGTGCATGAATTCGGTCAGGTCCTCGGCCATGCGCTTGGTCAGCGTGGTGACGAGCGTGCGGTAGC
>CAMPIX010000014.1 GCA_946886565.1 uncultured Altererythrobacter sp. | reverse complement strand
CGATCAGCGCGCCGAGCCGCTTGTCGAGCGCGATCCGCGCGATCGCGTCGATATCCGCGGACTCGAGATCCGGGGCGACCTTGAGGAATATCGGCGGCCCGCCCGCCGGGCGGACATCGAGCACCGCGTCGAGCAGCGCGGTCAGCGCGCCCTCGTCCTGCAGCGCGCGCAGGCCGGGGGTATTGGGGCTCGAGATATTGACCGTGAGGTAGCTCGCCAGTGGGGCGAAGCGGCGCGTCAACGATGCATAATCGGCTACCCGATCGGTCGAATTCTTGTTTGCGCCGATGTTCACCCCGACAATTCCTGGCCGGCCGGCCCGTCGGCGCAAACGGGCTTCCACAGCGTCGGCCCCGCCATTGTTGAAGCCCATGCGGTTGATCACCGCGCCGTCCGCGGTCAGCCGGAACAGCCGCGGTTTCGGATTGCCCGCTTGCGGCAGCGGGGTGACCGAGCCGATCTCGACGAAGCCGAAGCCCAGCCCGAGCACCGCATCCGGCACCTCCCCGTCCTTGTCGAACCCCGCTGCCATGCCGACCGGGTTGGGACAGTGCAGCCCTGCGACTTCGGTCGCGAGCGGACCGGAGCGCGAAGGGCGTCCGCGGGGAGCGAACTTGAGCGCGGCGATGGTGGTGCGATGGGCGGTTTCGGGATCGAGCCCGAAGAGAGCGGGGCGGGCCAGTTTGAACAGCATCGCATCCGCCTATGGCAAGCGCGGCGCTGGCTGTCGACGGCCCAGAAGCACCGCAAAACCAACAAATTTTGTAATGAAGTTTCGGTGCGACTTGTCGCATCCATACAATCGTTCGTGGTGGAATCGGCCTAAGTGGGTGGTGCGACCCGAAGGGCTCAAAGCAGCGATGCGATGAGTTCTTGCCTTTCAGGGGCGGCGTTCCTTTTGGAATGCCGCCCTTTTTTTGCTCATCGCTGGCCAAGCCGTGCGATTCGAGCCAAAAGCCCTCGGATATCGATCAGAGAGGAGGTCGCAGATGGCGAAAATACGTGGAATTCTGGGGGCTTCGGTGTTGGCAGTGGCGCTTGCGGGTTGCGCTGCGGGCCAGGAGGAGCCGCGCACGACGCAGGCTCCGGGCTCGGAAACGGTCGCGCTCAATCCGGCCTCGGACATCGGAACGCTGTTCAAGACTTACGACGAGGCGCAGCTCGCCATGTCGCCGCTGAGCAAGGCCTACCGTGGGATTCGCGACTCGGACTACGACGAATGGGGCGAATTCACGGACGCGGCTGCGGTGCGCGAGGAACAACTCCTCCAGAAGACCGCGGCTACGATGCGCGCGAACTTCGATCCCGCCGAGCTTTCGGAGCAGGAGGCGCTCAGCTACCGTCTGTTCGACGCGATGGCCGATCGCAGCGCATCGCTCTTTCCCTATCGCGAATACGGCTACGTCTTCGACCAGATGAACGGCGCGCAAAGCGACCTGCCTGCGTTCCTGATCAACATCCACTCGGTCGCCGACGAGGAACAGGCGCGCGCCTATGTCAGCCGGATCGAGGGGCTCGGGCCGGTGCTCGACACCCTGATCGCCGAATCGCGCGAACGCGCCGTCGCGGGCGTGATGCCGCCTGACTGGGTCTATCCCTACGTCATTTCGGATATCGAGAACCTGCTCGAGGCGGGTCTCGAGAACGCGATTCTGGTCGACTTCGCGGGCAAGGCCAAGGCGCTCGAGCTCGGCGCAGCGGAGGAAGCGGCGTTGATCTCCTCGGCGCAACTCGCGTGGGAAAATTCCGCGGCGCCCGCCTACCAGCGGCTCCTCGCCGAGATGAAGCGACAGCAGACAAACGCGCCGACGCAGGACGGCATCTGGCGCTTTCCCGAGGGCGCGGACTATTACGCCGCGCTGCTCAAGAATTACACCACGACCGATCTCACCGCCGAGCAGATCCACCAGATCGGCCTCGACAACGTCGCGCGCATCCACGGCGAGATGCGCGCGATCATGGCCAAGGTCGGCTTCGACGGAACGCTGCAGGAATTCTTCGCCCACGTCCGCACCGATCCGCGCTTCTTCTACGATACGCGTGAGGAATATCTGGCCGAGGTCGAAAAGCACCGGGTGGCGATGGAGGCGGCGCTGCCGCAGTATTTCGCCAAGCTGCCCAGGGCGCCGCTGCGGGTGAAACCGGTGGAGGCGTTCCGCGAACAAAGCGCCGGCAAAGCGTTCTACAACAGCCCCGCGCCGGACGGTTCGCGGCCGGGCACTTATTACGTCAATCTCTACAACCTGAAGGACATGAGCAAGAACGAGCTCGAGGCCCTGTTCTATCACGAGGGGCTTCCCGGTCACCATCTGCAACGCGCGCTCCAGACCGAGCTCGGCGATCTGCCCGCGTTCCGCCGCTTCGGGGGCGTGACCGCGTACACCGAGGGCTGGGGCCTCTATGCCGAGGAGCTGGGCAAGGACATGGGTTTCTACACCGATCCCTATTCGGACTTCGGCCGGCTTGGGATGGAGCTGTGGAGGGCGTGCCGACTGGTTGTGGACACCGGCATCCACCACAAGCGCTGGAGCCGCGAGGAGGCGATCGCCTATCTGACCGAGAACACTCCCAATCCCGAGGGCGAT
The DNA here is from genome assembly GCA_946886565.1 of uncultured Altererythrobacter sp. The sequence continues at coordinate 62,236 of CAMPIX010000014.1, read as the reverse complement.
ATCCGCAAGGCGATCGAGCGCTACGTCGTCTATCCGGGCCAGGCGACCGCCTACATGATCGGCAAGCTCAAGATCATGGAACTGCGCGAGAGAGCGCGTGCCGAGCTGGGCGCGGGCTTCGACATACGCGAATTCCACACCGCGATCCTCAAGAGCGGACCGGTGCCGCTCTCGATCATGGAAGAGAACGTCGAGGCATGGATCGCGGCGGAGAAGGCCACGTAACCTTGCCCGTGGGCAAGGAATGCTAACGACTCGCAACTGGCGGTTTTCCATTGAAAACCGCCAGAGCGGCGCATAGGTGCAAATCGGAACGAATAGGTCCGATTTAAGATGCGCCTGTCAAACCTTGCCGATTATGCCGTCGTAACGATGAGCGCCGCCGCGCGCCATTGCGGCGGCGCGCGCACCAGCGCGGCCGAGCTGGCGGCGGAAACGGGGCTGCCGGGACCGACGGTGGCGAAGCTGGTCAGCAAGCTGTCGGCTGCCGGCCTGCTACGCTCGGTGCGCGGCGCGGGCGGCGGGTTGCAGCTCGCGCGCCCGGCGGCGGCGATCACGCTGGCCGACATCGTCGAGGCGGTCGAAGGCCCGATCGCGCTGACCCAGTGCGTCGATACGCACGACTGCTGTTACGAGGGGGCCTGCTCGGTCAAACCGCACTGGCCGATGGTGAACCAGGCCCTTCGCGGTGCATTGGCCGGCATTCCGCTGACCCAGCTCTCGGCGGAGGCGCGGGTATGACTTTTGGTTCGCGCAGAGGTCGCCGAGAAAGCAGAGGCCGCGGAGGTGTTGCACTCGCGGCGCAGCCGCGCGTCGGCTTCAAGCGTTTCGTGAGTTCTGATGAGTGCCGCCTCCGGCGGCGGGACATCTCTGCGAACTCCGCTTTCTCTGCGCCCTCTGCGCGAACCCCTTTTCGCCCACGGGCCACAACGAGTGCCGTTCATGAGTGAAGACCTTCAAATCCAGGACCGCGAAGCGCGCGAGGCTGCGGCGAAGGCGGCCGAGTACGAGTTCGGCTGGCATTCGGACATCGACACCGAGTTCGCGCCCAAGGGACTGAACGAGGATACCGTCCGTTATATCAGCGCCAAGAAGCGCGAGCCCGAATGGATGCTCGACTGGCGGTTGAAGGCCTTCCGCCTGTGGCAGGACATGGCCGAGCCCGACTGGGCTAAGGTCGGCTATCCGCCGATCGACTATCAGGACGCCTATTACTACGCCGAGCCCAAGGCCAAGCCGAAGCTCGAATCGCTCGACGAGCTCGATCCCGAGATCAAGGCGGTCTACGACAAGCTCGGCATCCCGATCGCCGAGCAGGAAGTGCTCGCCGGGGTCGAGGGCGCGCGCAAGGTCGCGGTCGATGCGGTGTTCGACAGTGTCAGCGTCGCCACCACCTTCCGCGAGGAACTCAAGAAGGCGGGCGTGATCTTCCTCTCGATCAGCGAGGCGATCCGCGAATATCCGGAGCTGGTGAAGAAGTGGCTCGGCAAAGTCGTGCCGCAGCGCGACAACTACTTCGCGACGCTCAACAGCGCGGTCTTTTCCGACGGGACGTTCGTCTATGTGCCCGAGGGCGTGCGCTGCCCGATGGAGCTCAGCACCTATTTCCGGATCAATGCGGAGAACACCGGCCAGTTCGAGCGCACCCTGATCATCGCCGAAAAGGGCACCTACGTCAGCTATCTCGAAGGCTGCACCGCGCCGATGCGCGACGAGAACCAGCTCCACGCCGCGGTGGTCGAGCTGGTCGCGCTCGACGATGCCGAGATCAAGTACTCGACCGTGCAGAACTGGTATCCCGGCAACGCCGAGGGCAAGGGCGGGATCTACAACTTCGTCACCAAGCGCGGGCTGTGCCAGGGCGCGCGCTCGAAGATTTCATGGACCCAGGTCGAGACCGGCAGCGCGGTGACGTGGAAGTATCCGAGCTGCGTCCTGAACGGCGAGGACAGCGTGGGCGAGTTCTACTCGGTCGCGGTGACCAACAATTACCAGCAGGCCGACACCGGCACCAAGATGATCCACAACGCGCCGGGCACGCGCTCGACGATCATCTCCAAGGGCATCAGCGCGGGTAAGAGCAGCAACACCTACCGCGGCCTCGTTCGCGTCGGGCCGAATGCGGAAGGGGTACGCAACTTCACCCAGTGCGACAGCCTGCTGCTGGGCGACCAGTGCGGCGCCCACACCGTGCCCTATATCGAGGTGAAGAACCCCTCGGCTCAGATCGAGCACGAGGCGACCACCAGCAAGATTTCCGACGACCAGCTGTTCTACGCGATGCAGCGCGGGCTGGGCGAGGAGGAAGCGGTCGCGCTGATCGTCAACGGCTTCGCGCGCGAGGTGCTGAAGGAGCTGCCGATGGAATTCGCGGTCGAGGCGCAGAAGCTGCTGGCGATTTCACTCGAGGGGAGCGTGGGGTGATAAGCGCGCTGCTAATACTAGCCCAACTTTCGTACGATCAGGCGATGGTTCCGGATCATCTGCCCGAACCGCTGTGGGGGGCTTGGGACTTATCCGAGATGGACTGCCGCGAAATGGGCAGTCTCACTCGCCTTGAGTTCGGACCTAACTGGATGCGCGATAATCTTGGCTCGGGCATACTACAGTTTCTCACACCTGTTGCATCACGTGAGGGCTATACCGGGGCGCTCGAAGCTCGGTTTGTCATGGGAAGCGATGGAGGGATTCGAGATAGCCAAATATTGGCGCACTACGGTGCTGAGGAATCAAAACAGATACTAGAGATCTGGTTTGACTCCGGGGGTCCAGGCCACATCGATGACGAAAGTGCGCCGATATATTTGGTGAAATGTGCCGCGCCCGAGGTTACTCGATGACTGACCGCAAAACCCTCCAGCTCCGCGATCCGGCGGATGCCGCCGAAGCCCCCGCGCTCAAGAAGAAGGGGCGCGGGTGGGAGATTTCGGAGAAGCGCCTCGACGTGCTGCACGAGCAGGCGCGCGAGATGCGGCGGCATTCGTCCCCGGCGCACAAGGCGCTCGCGGCGCGTTTCGCCAAGGCCGATCTCGGGCGCTACAAGTTCACCCGCCACGCGGTGGTCGGTAGCGCGATCGTCGATTTCAACTGCCACAACCTCGGCATGGCCATCGCGATCGACGAACCCGATCAGGACGACGCCTTGGCCAAGCGCCGCGACAAGAGCCTCGAATCGGTCGGCATCCGCGTCATGCGCATCAAGGCGGCCGATATCCTCGAGAACATGGACGAGGTGCTCGCGCGCATCACCGCCGGAATGCGGATGCGGATCGGCGACAGGAAGGAAAAGGCCCGCGCCCACGCCGCCGCCAATCCCAATCAGCACTATTCGCGGTCGAAGCGCGATGAGACGCGTGATCGGTGAGCCGCCGCCCCTTTCCCTCACCCACGCTCGAACCGGGGTGACGATCAATTTTCTGACGAGACACTTTGAATGCTGAAAATCGACAACCTCCACGCCGAAATCGACGGCAAGCCGATCCTCAACGGTCTCACGCTCGAAGTGAACGCGGGCGAGGTCCACGCGATCATGGGGCCCAACGGCGCGGGCAAGTCGACGCTCGCCTACGTGCTTGGGGGGCGCCCGGGATACGAGGTGACCGAGGGTTCGGTCGAGTTCATGGGGCAAGACCTGTTGGAGCTCGAACCGCACGAACGCGCCGCCGCGGGGCTGTTCCTCGGCTTCCAGTATCCGGTCGAGATTCCCGGCGTGTCGAACGTCCAGTTCCTGCGCGAAGCGCTCAATTCGCAGCGCAAGGCGCGCGGCGAAGAACCGCTTTCGGGCGGCGAGTTCCTCAAGCTCGCGAAAGACCGGGCCGGCTTGCTCAAGCTCGACATGGATATGCTCAAGCGGCACGTGAACGTCGGCTTCTCGGGCGGCGAGAAGAAGCGCGCCGAGATGGTCCAGATGGGCATCCTCGATCCCAAGTTCGCGGTGCTCGACGAGACCGATTCCGGCCTCGACATCGACGCGCTGCGCGTGGTGGGCGAGGGCATCAACGCGATCATGCGCGCGCCCGACAAGGGCGTGCTGCTGATCACCCACTACCAGCGTCTGCTCGACTACGTGAAGCCCGACAGCGTGCACATCCTCGCGCGCGGGCGGATCGTGAAGACCGGCGGGCCCGAGCTCGCGCAGCGGCTCGAGGCCGAGGGCTACGAGGCGGTCGCGGCATGAAGCGGCTCGCGCTCCTCCTCATGCTCGCGGCGGGCGCGGCGCAGGCGCAGCCAGCGCCTGAAGCGCCGCCGACGGTCGACCAGCAGATCGTCGTCATCGGCGAGAAGCTCAAGACGTGGAAGGGCAGCGTCGCCAAGGCCGACGGCCGGCTCGTCTGCCGCACGCGCGAAGGCACCGGCGACCGCAAGCTCGACGCGATCCGCTGCGGCGCGATGCTCACCTGCGTGCGCCCGCTCGAAGGGCAGATCGACGAATTGCTCGCCTCCGAGATTCCGCAAGGCGCCAAACGGCGCGCGTTCGACCGGCTGCTGGTCTCGGCCAAGCCGTGCATGGAGAAGTACGAGGACGCCGCGGTCGCGCGCCTCGCCGCCGAGAGGGCGCGCTCGTGACCACCGCGACGCTCCCCACCCGCAAGGACGAGGCCTGGCGCTACTCGGCGGTCGAGGCGCTCGAGGGCGTCGATCTCGACGCATGGCGCGAGATCGAGGTGCCCGCGGGCGAGACGTTTCGCGAGTGCGTGACGATCGAGGATGGACCCGAGGCCGAAGGCGCCACCGTGCTGCGCCGCCTGCGCGTTACGCTCGGCCAGGGCGCGCGCTGCGAACTGTTCGGGGTGATCGCGGCGGGACGTTTCGGGCGGATCGAGGTCGAGGTGACCTGCGCTCGCGGCAGCCATTTCGAGCTCGGCGGGGTTACGCTCGGGGGGCGGGACACCGTACGCGAATTCGTCACCCGCGTGGTCCATGCCGAACCCGAGGCGACCAGCAATCAGGTCGTTCGGGCGGTCCACTGGGGGCAGGGTACCGGCAACTTCCTCGGTAATATCGACGTGGTGCGCGATGCGCAGAAGACCGACGCGGCGCAGAGCTTCAAGGGCCTGCTGATCGAAAAGGGCGCGAGCGTGAACGCGGTGCCCCAGCTCGAGATCTTCGCCGACGACGTGAAGTGCGCGCACGGCGCGAGCGTCGGCCAGATGGACGAAGCGGCGCGTTTCTACATGGCCGCGCGCGGCCTCTCGCCCGAATTGTCGCGCCGGCTGCTGGTCCAGGCCTTCATCGGCGACGCCTTCGTCGCGCTCGACGACGAGGCGGCGCGCGAGCGGCTGATGGGCATCGCGCTCGGCAAGCTGGACAAGCACTTGTGAGTGCGACCGAAACCCTGACCCGCAAGGCGGACTTCCCCGGCCTCGTCACCGCCGAGGGCAAGCTCTGGCACTATCTCGACACCGCCGCGACCGCGCAGAAGCCGCAAGCGGTGATCGACGCCGTGTCGCGCGCGATCGGCGCCGACTACGCGACCGTCCATCGCGGCGTTTACACGCGCTCGGCCGAGATGACGCTCGGTTACGAGGCCGCGCGCCGCCGCGTCGCCAAGTTCGTCGGCGGGCGCGAGGAGGAGCTGGTCTTCACCCGCGGCGCGACCGAGGCGATCAATCTCGTCGCCTACAGCTATCCGAACAAGGGTCGCGTGCTGCTCTCGACGCTGGAGCACCATTCTAACATCGTGCCCTGGCAGCTCGCCGGGTGGCAGGTCGATGTCTGCCCGCTGACCGAGGACGGCAAGATCGACCTCGACGCGGCCGAAGCGATGCTGACGCGCGAGCACACGATGGTCGCCTTCGCGCATGTCTCGAACGTGCTCGGCTCGGTGCTCGACGCGAAGCGCGCGGCCGAGCTCGCTCACGCTGTCGGAGCGAAGCTGCTGCTCGACGGATGCCAGGCGGTGCCGCGGCTGCGGGTCGATGTCGCCGAGATCGACTGCGACTTCTACGCCTTCAGCGCGCACAAGCTCTATGGCCCGACCGGGATCGGCGCGCTCTGGGGCCGGGCCGAGCTGCTCGAGGCGATGCCGCCGTGGCAGGGTGGCGGCTCGATGATCGAGAAGGTGACGTTCGAGAACACCACCTACGCCCCGCCGCCGCAGCGGTTCGAGGCGGGCACCCCCGCGATCGTCGAGGCGATCGGCTTCGCCGCCGCCTGCGAATACGTCGAGCGCGCCGGAATCGAGCGCATCCACGAGCACGAATGCGCGCTCGTCGGGCACTTGCGCGAGGCGCTCTACGGGATGAACGACGTGACGCTGTTCGGCCCGGCCGACAGCGCGGGAATCGTCAGTTTCGCGCTTCGCGGGGTTCACCCGCACGATCTCGGCACCATATTGGACGAGGAACACGTGGCGATCCGCGCCGGGCACCACTGCGCGCAACCGCTGATGGCGCATCTCGGCGTCCCCGCCACCGCGCGCGCGAGTTTCGGCCTCTATTCGGACGAAAGCGACGTCGCGGCGCTGCTGCGCGGGATCGACCGCACCAGGAGGATCTTCGGATGACCGAAGCGAGCGAGATGAAGAAGAAGGAATATGTCGCCGCGCCGACGCCCTACGAGGCGGTCGCTAAGCCGCCGCGTGCGCGGGTGGAAGACGCGGACGAGACTCCGCGCGAGACGATGACGCGCAAGCGCGACTACCTCGAGGGCTTCCTCCAGAAGAAGCCCGAGAACGTGCCGGCGGGTTCGCCCGGCGGCGCGCTCTATGAGGCGGTCGTCGATGCGCTCAAGGAAATCTACGATCCCGAAATCCCGGTGAACATCTACGATCTCGGGTTGATCTACGGGGTCGAGGTCGACGACGAGGGCGGCGTGATCGTCACGATGACGCTCACCACCCCGCACTGCCCGGTCGCCGAGACGATGCCCGGCGAAGTCGAGCTGCGCGCCGCGAGCGTGCCCGGCGTGCGCGACGCCGAAGTCAATCTCGTGTGGGACCCGCCGTGGGGCCCCGACAAGATGACCGACGAGGCGCGCCTCGAACTGGGGATGTTGTGATGAATGGGACACAAGAAGGATTTGTGACTGCGACAACCGCGAGCTTCTATCTCACCGCGGCTCTGATCAAAACATTGAACCAGAAGGGTCTTTTGTCGGAACGCGACAATTTTCAGATCAAGGATATTGCGAAGGATTTCGCGAATGGCGAACCTGAGGCGGTAACCCAACTGATCGAGGCCATTTTTTCCGGCTCATCGGAATGGACGATAGTCGATGAATAGCATCGCAAAAACCCGCCCCGCCCCGAAGGCCGCCGTCGCGTTGACCGCAGCGGCCGAGCAGCGCGTGGCCGACCTGATGGCGCAGGCGCCCGAGGGCGCGATCGGCGTCAAGCTCTCGACCCCGCGCCGCGGCTGTTCGGGGCTCGCCTATTCGGTCGACTACGTCACCGAAGAAGCGAAGTTCGACGAGAAGATCGAGACCCCCGGCGGCATTTTCTACATCGACGGCGCGAGCGTGCTCTACCTCGTCGGCAGCATCATGGACTGGCGCGAGGACGATTTCACCGCCGGCTTCGTGTTCGAGAACCCCAACGCCAAGGGCGCGTGCGGCTGCGGCGAGAGCTTCATCGTATAGGAGGGCGCATGCCGAAGCACGATCCCCTCCCGTTTCGCAAAGCGAAACTTTCGCCGATGGCGCGGCTGACGAAGTATCTGTGGTTGCGGGCGAATGCCCGCAATCGCCGCAAACCGCCGGAGGCCGGGATTGCCGTCCCTGCGGCGCTGCCGAAAGGCCCCTCGCCGAAGCAGGGCGGTGCCGAAGCGCCGCTCGAGTTCGACTAAGACCCGGCGAGCGCTTCGCTCAGCACCCGCTCGGCGGTTTCGCCTTCGGCGAGCCCGCGGCCGAGGTGGCTTTCGGTCGCGTCGAACAGCACCAGCCGCCATTCGGGCGAGTTGTTGCTCGGCCGCGTCGCGCGTTCGATTCCCAGCAGTGTCTCCATCGTGGGCCGTGACGGTGCGGGCGCGCGATCGCCGCCGGTCGCGAACAGGATGCGGCGCACGAGCCGGCATTCGGCGCCGGTGATGTGGCACCGTGCCTCGCCCCCGCCGACCCGTGTCGGACCGTCTCCGGCGAGCACCGCGGCCTCGACCTGCTGCAAGGCGTAGTGCCGCAAGCTGTCGGGCACCGCTCGGGCGCGCTCGATCAGCCGCACGAGCAGTTCGATCTCGGCCATCGTCACCGGCTGTCCGCCGCCGTCGATCGCGCCGATCAGCCAGCGCGCCTCGCACTCGTCGCAGGCCTCGAGCGGTTCGGCATCGCCGAGCACGAATTCGCACAGGGCGTCGACGAAGAAATCGGCCCATTCCCCGCTCGCATGGGCGCCGTTCGGTTGAGCAAGCGCGCGGTTGAGCGCGAGCAGCGTCTCGGCCTCGTGGCGCGTGATCCGCCCGCCGGACCAGCCGAGCTGGCGCAGCGCGAGCAGTTCCGGTGGGGAAATCTCCCCGCATGCCGCCGCGGAGCGCGCGAGGTCGGCGAACTGGATGTTCATCGGCGTCGCCCCTTTCGTGAGGTGATAACCGATTTTCCGCCTCGAATGCTTAAGAGCGAGTTACCTTCGCTCTCGGTTCGCCGTCCGTCAGTCCCGCAGTGCCGCAACGCAGGCGGCGCGGTCGACGTCGAGCCCGTCGGAGGCTCGGCGGGCGTCGACGTAGGTCGCGGTCGGTTTGGCGCCGGGGCGTAGCGGGTAGAGATAGACGTCGAGCACGCAGGCCTCGCCCGTGAACTGGAGCTTGCGCGCGTCGCCTTCCCACACGTTCAGCCGCGCGGTGCCGAACATGCGCTGCAGGCTCTCCGCATCGGCCCCTATCACCCCTTCGAGCCCCGGCATGTTCATCACTTGCGGCGCGCGAAAGCCGCCGGTCGCGGGCGGTGGCACGGGGCGCGTCGGCGGCGGGGCGGTGACGGGGCGCGAAGCGGTCGCACTGCCGCTCGCGGGTCGGCTCGATTGCGGAATGGCCGAGGCGCAGGCGCCGAGCAGGGGGAGCAATGCGAGGACGAGCAGTTTACGGGGCAACAGGTGTTTCCTTGCGTCGGTGGACGAGATGGACGGCGGCGGCCGCGCCGAGCACCGGCGCGAGCAGATTGACGAACGGCACCGCGAGCAGCCCCGCGATCGTGCCGCCGAGCAGGAAGCGCTCCAGGCCCGAGAGCGGTGCGCGGTCACCGTGGATATGGCGATGGCGCGCCCAGGCGAGTTCCTGCAATTCGCGCCCGAGCAGCCAGGCGTTGACCGCCCAGAACAGCAGTGCCGGGCCGATGGCGGTGAAGAGCAGCGGGATCGCAAGCACCAGCGCGACGAGGTTGACCAGCACCGCACGCAAGGTCGAGCGCGCGCTCGTCGCCAGTTCCTCGCGCAGCGGAACCTCGCGCGCGCTCGCGAGCGCCTGCGGGTAGTGTCGCGCCTCGACCGCGCGGACGACCTCGTCGGCGAAGAACTGCAGCACCGCCAGCGCGACGATGCGGAACAGGAGCCAGCCGCCGACGAGCATGAGCACGAAGCCGAGCAGCGCCCCGATCCCTTCTCCGCCCGCGACCTCCCACCGGCCAAGCAGCGCGTCGATCGCGAACCCCGCGCCGAGGCCGAGCGCGACGAACACCGCCAGCGTCACCGCGATCGACTTCGCCAGCACGCGCAGCACTGCCGGATCGGCCAGCTGGCCTGCGGCGCGGCTGAGGGCGGAGGGGAGCGAGAGCATCGCGTGCAGGAATGGGGCGGCGCGCAGGCTCAAGTCAATACAATCCCTTGGCGCTAACCCTTGGCGCGTGGCGCGCCAGCGGCTAGGCGCCGCGCAACCTATTCTCCCCATTCCCAGGACAAGCCGTGACCCAGACCCCTTCCGAACCCCGTTACGACGTGATCGCCATCGGCAACGCCATCGTCGATGTCATGGCACCGTGCAGCGAGGAGCTGATCGACGAGCTCGGGCTGAACAAGGGCGGGATGACGCTGGTCGATACGCAGCGCGCCGAGGAGCTCTACCAGGCGATGGGGCCGGCGCGCGAGATTTCAGGCGGCTCGGCGGCGAACACACTCGCGGGCCTCTCGGCATTGGGCGCGCAGTGCGCCTTCATCGGCCAGGTCGCGGACGACCAGCTCGGCGCCGTCTTCGCCCACGATATCCGCGCGGTCGGGATCGATTTCGATACGCCCGCGCGGGCTGACGATCCGCCGACGGCGCGCTGCCTGATTTTCGTGACGCCCGATGCGCAGCGCACGATGAACACCTTCCTCGGCGCGAGCCAGTATCTCCCGCCCGAAACGCTCGACGCCGAGGCGGTCGCGGCGGCGAAGATCCTCTACCTCGAAGGCTACCTGTGGGATCCGGAGGAGCCGCGCGCGGCGATGCGCCGGGCGATCGAGGCCGCGCGCGCCGCGGGCCGCAAGGTCGCCTTCACGCTCTCCGAGGTGTTCGTGATCGACCGCCACGGCGACGATTTCCGCGCGCTGATCGAGGATGGCCTGATCGACATCCTCTTTGCCAACCACCACGAGCTCGAGGCGCTGACCGGGGCCGACGACTACGAAGCCGGGATCGCCGCGCTCGCCGGCAAAGTGCCCACGCTGGTCGTGACCCGCAGCGCCGAGGGTGCAGTCGCGGTGCACGAGGGCCAGCGCGTCGAAGTCCCCGCCGAGCCGATCGACAAGGTGGTCGACACCACCGGGGCGGGCGACCTGTTCGCCGCGGGCTTCCTCTACGGCTACGTCCGCGACGAACCGCTCGAGACCTGCCTGCGCCGCGGCGCGATCGCGGCATGCGAGATCATCTCGCACTACGGCGCCCGGCCCGAGGCGGACTTGCGGCGGGTGATGGAGGAAAAGCTGGCGTAAATTCGCTCGGTGGAAGCATGTTGACCTCAACCCGCTCGTGCTGGGCTTGTCGAAGCACGCTGGCGCTGCGCGTGCGCCCTTCGATAGGCTCAAGGCGAGCGGGTTTGGAATGCGCATCCTTTCTTCCTTCGTCACCCCCGCGAAGGCGGGGGTCCAGCTAACGTTTCCGCCTGCCACAAGGTCAGCTGGATTCCCGCCTTCGCGGGAATGACGGCGAGGGCAATTTGGCGGCGTTAGTTGATGAAACACATGCGCGGCGCGCAGCCATAGTTTGCCAAAGGCGCGCGCCCAAAACGCCAAAGCCCCGCGCGGTGGCGGGGCTTGCGGGTTGCTGATTCACGTGAGTTCAAAGAGCGGACGGCAGGTTAGCGCGCGAAGGGGCCTGTAGGAAAATGGTTTCTCGCCTGGGAGATCGCCAGTAACGCCTCTCGCATGATCGCGCTTTCCTGCCACTGCGGCGAAGTCCGCCTCGAGGTCGCCCGGCGGCCCGATTTCGTCAACGAATGCAACTGCACGCTGTGCGCCAAGACCGGCGCGCGCTGGGCCTATCTCGACCCGGCCGAGGTTTCGGTCGAGGGTGAGACTTGCGGCTATCGCCGCACCGACAAGGCCGATCCGGGCGCCGAAATCCATTTCTGTCCCAAGTGTGGCGTCACCACGCATTTCGTCCTGACCGAAAGCGCCATAGCGCGCTTCGGCAACACCATGATGGGCGTCAACACCCGGCTGGCCGACCAGGCCGATCTCGCGGGTATCGAACTGCGCTACCCCGACGGCCGCGCCTGGTCGGGCGAGGGCGAGTTCGGTTTTGTGCGCGAGGCGCGGGTTTTGGGTGAGGGTTAATGGCCAGCTTGAATCACGAAGGAGTCAGTTCGCTGCGCCACTCCGGCCGCGCGGAAGTTTCTTTTGTTCCGATTTGATGTCCGAGATTGCCTCGTCAGCGTCTTGGTGCCGCACCTTTCTCTGGCCCTCCTTGAAACGAGCATAGACACGCTCCGCATGCCGTTTCGCATCGCTCATTTTCACGTCTCCACCGTGTGAAAGCACGACGCGGCCCAAACTCGAGAGTTGCTGGTCGAGCAGAACGACGGCTTCGCTCATCATGGTCAACCGGCCAAGATCCGCTTGATCCTCGAAGATATCGAGCAGGATCGTTGTAAGACGATTGAGTTCGCGGATTTCCCGCTCGGCGAGGTAGTTCTTCGATACGAGCACATCGCTTTTGCGAATGTTTTCGTTCGGCCATGTTCGCAGGCCCATGTTCTCGCTTCCGTCATCGGCTCGGCTCCTGATGACCTGTGCGGGTGTCTGGGAACAGACTGCATAGACGAGCTTGGCCTGGGTCTGACGGTAGAATTCCTGCCAGACTTGAGACTTGCCATCGTAATCCTGGCAAAGAGTGCAGATCGACCGGAGTTCACGGTAGACGTTCGCCTCGTCGGACCGAATGTCGCGGATGATCTCCTTGAGTTCGGCGATCCTGTCGCGATACTCGGGGTTCTTCAGTCGCGGCGCGTCGATCACGAAGCCCTTGGTGGCGAACTGCACGAGCTTGTCGGTCGCCCATTTGCGGAACAGCGTGGCTTGCTTCGATGCCACCCGGTATCCGACCGAGATGACCATATCCAAGCTGTAGAGCGTTGCCGGGCGACCAAGAGATGTTTGCGCTTTTTGCAAAGAAGTCTCTTCTTCGAGCTCGCCCTCCTCGAGTATGTTTGTGATATGCCGCGATATCGTCGAGACATCGCGACCATAGAGTGAGGCGATTTGCGCCTGCGTCATCCAAAGTTGATCACCGGTGTAGTTGACTTCGACGTGAAGACCGGTGCCGTCGCCGTAGATCAGAAAACGATCTCCGGTTTCGATGTCCTCGTGCAGGTGAACCGGCTCAAAGTCTGTCATGCGACTTCCCGAATCGATTTGAACGAAACGAGAACGATATCGGTAATCCGCGAGCTTAGCTAGGGGTTAGAGCAATTATCCGCGCCCCTCCCGCTTCACCTCGCGCCAGCCGATATCCCGACGGCAGAAGCCGGTGGGGAAGGTGATTGCATCAACCGCTTTGTAGGCGGTGGCCTGGGCTTCGGTGACGTTGGCGCCCATCGCGGTGACGTTCAGCACGCGGCCGCCGTTGGCCACCAGCGTCTCGCCTTCCAGTTTTGTGCCGGCGTGGAAGACCTTGGCGCCCTCGGCCTCCGCATCCCCCAACTCAACCTTGCCGCCCTTTTCGGGCGTGCCGGGGTAGCCGTTGGCGGCCATCACCACGGTCAGCGCGGTCTGGTCCGAGCGGCGCACCGGGGGTTGCGCGCCGAGGCGGTTGTCGGCGCAGGCGAGCATCAGTTCGCCGAGGTCGCTTTCGAGCCGCATCATCAGCACCTGGCATTCGGGGTCGCCGAAGCGGGCGTTGTATTCGATCAGCCTGGGCCCCTCCTCGGTCAGCATCAGCCCGGCGAAGAGCACGCCCGAATAGGGCATGCCCTCGTCCGCCAGCGTGCGCACCGTCGGGGCGATGATCTTCTCGATCACCTCGCCGTGGAGCGTGGGAGTGAGCACTTTCGCGGGGCTGTAGGCGCCCATGCCGCCGGTGTTGGGGCCGGTGTCGCCGTCGCCGACGCGCTTGTGATCCTGCGCGGTGCCGAACGAGAGGATCGTCGCGCCGTCGGTGAGCGCGAAGAAGCTCGCCTCCTCGCCCTCCATGAATTCCTCGATCACGACCTCGGCCCCGGCTTCGCCAAACTGGCCGCCGAACATTTCGGCGAGCGCGGCTTCGGCTTCGGCGCGATCCTGCGCGATGACCACGCCCTTGCCCGCGGCGAGCCCGTCGGCCTTGAGCACGAAGGGCGGCTCGAAGCGGTCGAGCGCGGCGGTGGCCTTGTCCAGCGAAGCGGCGCGGACATAGCCGGCGGTGGGAATCCCGGCGCGTTCGCACAAGTCCTTGGTGAAGCCCTTGCTCCCCTCGAGCTGCGCGGCGGCCTTCGAGGGACCGAACACCGAGACGCCCACGGCGCGCAGCGAATCGGCGAGGCCGTCGACCAGCGGCGCCTCGGGCCCGATCACCACGAGACCGATCCGCTGCTCCTCGCAGAATGCGATCACCGCGGCGTGGTCGGCCGCGTCGAGCGCGACGCATTGGGCGTGCTCGACGATCCCGGGGTTGCCCGGCGCGGCGTAGAACTTATCCTCGGCGCGTGCGAGCAGGCGGGATTGCGCCAGCTTCCACGCCAGCGCATGTTCGCGCCCGCCCGAGCCCAGCAGAAGGATGTTCATGGCCGCTCCAGATTTCGACGATGGTAATGAAGGCAGTGGCGGGCTGGTAGCGCGCGAGCGGCGGGGGGACAACGCCGAGCCGCTCTCGATCACCGAGGTTTCGAACCTGCTGAAGCGCACCGTGGAGGACCGCTTCGGCTTCGTGCGGCTGCGCGGCGAGCTTTCGGGGGTCAAGCGCGCCGCCTCGGGCCACGTCTATCTGTGCCTGAAGGACGAGGGCGCGGTGCTCGACGGGGTGATGTGGCGCACCACCGCGCAGCGGCTGAGCTTCGCGCCCGAGGACGGGATCGAGGTCGTCGCGAGCGGCAAGCTGACGACTTATCCGGGGCGCTCGAAGTACCAGATCGTGATCGAGAGCCTCGAGATCGCGGGCGAGGGGGCGCTGCTCGCGCTGCTCGAGAAGACCCGCGCGCGACTCGCCGCCGAGGGGCTGTTCGCGCCCGAGCGCAAGCGGGCGCTGCCGTTCCTGCCGCGCTGCATCGGGGTGGTGACGAGCCCGACGGGCGCGGTGATCCGCGATATCCTCCACCGGCTGGCGGACCGGTTTCCGAGCCACGTCGTGGTCTGGCCGGTGCTGGTGCAGGGGCAGGGCGCGGCGGAGCAGGTCGCGGCGGCGGTGCGCGGGTTCGGGGCGATCGGCGATGGCGGGTCCGTTCCGAGGCCCGACCTGCTGATCGTCGCGCGCGGGGGCGGCTCGATCGAGGACTTGTGGAGCTTCAACGAGGAGATCGTGGTCCGCGCGATCGCCGAGAGCCCGATTCCGGTGATTTCGGCGGTCGGGCACGAGACCGACACCACGCTCGCCGATCACGCCGCCGACGTGCGCGCGCCCACGCCCACCGCCGCGGCCGAGATCGCGGTGCCGGTGCGCGGCGAGCTGGTCGCGGGCGTCGCCGATTTCGCCGCGCGCAAGCGCCGCGCGATTCTGCGCCCGGTCGCCATCGGGCGCGAACGGCTCGAAGCGCGCGCGCAGCGCCTGCCGCGGCCCGAGGCGCTGCTCCAGCCGCAGGCGCAGAAGCTCGACGAATTGGCCGAGCGGCTGCGGCGCGGGCTGTCCGACCGGGCGAGCCGGGGGCGCGAGCGCCTGTCAGAGCTGCGGCTTTCGCCTGCGGTGCTCGAGCGCGGCCTGCGCGATGCCACGCGGCGGCTGGAGGGCCAGCGGCTCACCCCGCTGCTCGCCACCGTGCGCCTCCAGCGCGAGCGCGAGCGGTTCGCGGCGCTCGAGCGGCTCTACGCCTCGCTCGACCCGAAGGCCCCGCTCGCGCGCGGGTTCGTGCTGGTGAAGGATACGGGCGGGCAACTGGTGCGGTCGCGCGCGGCGGCGCTCGCCAGCACCTCGCTCGAGATCGAGTTCGCCGACGGGCTGTTGCCGGTCGTCCCGGCCGGTTCAGCGCAGGGTAAAGCGGCGACGCGCAAGGTGGCCAAACGTCCTGCGGGATCGGCTCCGCGGCAGGACGATTTGTTCGAATAGACAAGGCTTGCTAGGGCACGGACATGTTGATGAATTCCGGTAGCAGCGGCGAGGCGAAGCTCGCCTATGGCCCCAACGGCTTTCGTGTCCTGCGCACAGGCCCCCACGTGTTCTGCGCGGTGACCGGCGAGGCGATCCCTCTCGAGGAACTGCGCTACTGGAGCGTCGAGCGGCAGGAGCCCTACGCCAGCGCCGAGATCGCCACCCGGCAGCTCGCGCCCGGCGAATGAGGGGCGCAGTCATTGCCGTTCGCGCGCTGACGGGCGCCGGGGCCGCGGCCGCGCTGGCGAGCTGCATCCCGTCCACGCAAGTGCCCGACGCGGTGGTGCAGCCGATCCCTGCGCCGGTTCCGAGCCCGATGCCCAGCCCGACACCCACGCCCACGCCTCCGCCCGGCCCGACGACCTTCGTGTTCGAAGGGGAGGCCACGCAGGGCGGCTGGATTCGTGGGCAGGCCCCGGCGGGGACGGTTTCGGCGCGGCTCGGCGAGCAGGCGCTCGCCCTCGATAGCGAGGGTCGCTTCTTTGCCGCTTTCGACCGCGATGCAGGACCGCGCGCGACGCTCACCGCGACACTCGCCGGCGGGCGCACGATCGCCAGCCCCATCACGGTCTCGCCGCGCGACTGGGATATCGAGCACGTCGACATCGCGCGCAACCCGGGCGGGCCTAGCGAGGCGTTCATGCGCATTCGCCGCCCCGAGCTCGAGGCGATCTACGCCGCGCGCGCGATCGAATCGGATATCGACGGCTGGCGGCAGGACTTCGTCTGGCCGGTGACGGGCCGCATTTCAGGCCGGTTCGGCTCGCAGCGCGTCTATCGCGGCGAGCCGGGCAGCTATCACTCGGGCCTCGACATCGCGACCGGGGAGAGCGGCACGCCGTTCGTTGCGCCTGCGGACGGGGTGGTCGTGCTCGCGACCGAAGAACCGTTCAGCCTCGAAGGCAACCTGCTGATCATCGATCACGGGCAAGGGCTCAACAGCGCTTTCCTCCACCTGTCGAATTTCGCCGTGCAGGAGGGCGACGTGGTGCGCCGCGGCCAGTATATCGGGACTATCGGTGCGAGCGGCCGCGCGACCGGGCCGCACCTGCACTGGAGCCTCAAGTGGCGCGATGCGCGGCTCGATCCGCTGCTGTTTCTCGGGCCCATGCCATGACGGCCTGAGGCCGGTATCCGGCGATGCGTCCCGCGCGAACCCGTCTTCTCGCGATCCTGCTGGTCGCGTTGCTCGCGGCGCCGGGAACCTGGCTGCGCACGGCGCTGCCCCAGGATGCCCGCCCGATCCTGCACGCGACCCCGCTCGATCCCGGCGCGGCGCGCGCGGGTGAGCTGGCGATCGAGGGGGTGTGGCGGCTCGAGAGCCCCAATCTCCACTTCGGCGGCTATTCGGCGCTGCTCGCGCTGCGCGACGGGCGATTGCTCGCGGGGAGCGACCGCGGGCGGTTCCTGCGCTTCGCCCCGCCCGGTCGGCCGTCGCAACCACCGCGATTCGGCGCGATCGGGGGCGAGATCGAGCTGACTAAATACATGGTCGATGTCGAGGCGCTGGCGGGCGATCGCGCGCGCGACCGCGTGTGGGCGGCCTACGAAGGCAGCAATTCGATCGCCCGCTACGGCCCCGCGCTGGCGGAAGGCGTGTCGGTCGAACCTCCGGCAATGCGCGGCTGGTCGAGCAACAGCGGGCCCGAGACGCTCGCGCGCCTTGCCGACGGGCGCTTCCTGGTGATCGAGGAGGGGCAGCCCGGTTTCGACGGGCACGCCTATCGCGCGCTGCTGTTTCCAGGCGACCCGGTCGAGGGGAACGAGCCGATCGCGTTCCGCTATGCCCCGCCCGCAGGCCTGCACGCGGTCGACGCCACGCCGCTGCCCGATGGGCGTGTACTGATCCTCAACCGGCAGATCGTGCTCGGTCTGCCTTATTCGTTCGAGACCGCGATCGTTGTCGCCGATCCACGTGAAATCCGCGCTGGCGAGGTCTGGCGCGGCCGCGCCATCGGGACGCTCGCGGACCCGCTGCCGGCCGACAACTTCGAGGGCATCGCTGCCGTCCCGCGCGCCGACGGATCGGTGACGATCTGGCTGATCAGCGACGACAACAATTCGGCGTTCCAGGGTACGTTGTTGTACGAGCTGCGCTGGAAGTCTTCGTAACGCACAAACGAAAAGGCGCGCGGATCGCTCCGCACGCCCTTTTCGTTTCACCCTGCAGGCAGGCTCAGGCGGCGGCGAGCGCCTTCTTGAGCTCGCGCTTCACCTTGAGCGCGCCGCTGGAGAGCTTCTCGTCGCTGGTCTTCATCAGCCAGTTGTCGAGCCCGCCGTTGTGCTCGACCGAGCGCAGGCCGTGGGTCGAGACGCGGAACTTGAAGCTGCGGTCCAGCTTCTCGCTCATCAGCGTGACGGGCTGCAGGTTCGGCAGGAAGACACGCTTGGTCTTGTTGTTGGCGTGGCTCACGTTGTGGCCGACCTGGCGGCCCTTGCCGGTCAGTTCGCAAATGCGCGACATGGGAAATCTCTCGTTCGTGATTTGATGGGACGAGGGCGTGCCCGTCCCGGAAAGCGGCGCGCTTAACCGTACAAGCGCGAATCGTCAAGCGCGTTGCGGGCTCGGTGCGGGGCGGCTAGCGCAGCGCCGATGACCCGCTGGCCGATCCCCGACCCCATGCAACGTGCACTGGCGCTGGCGCAAGAGGCCGCCGCGGCGGGCGAGGTGCCGATCGGCGCGGTCGTGGTGCGCGACGGCGCGGTGATCGGCGAGGGGCGAAACGCCCCGCGCGCAACGCACGATCCGACCGCGCACGCCGAGATCGCCGCGATTCGTGCCGCCGCCGCGGCGCTCGGAGATGAACGGCTGACCGGCTGCGATCTCTACGTCACGCTGGAGCCCTGCGCGATGTGCGCCGGCGCGATCGTCCACGCGCGGATCGCCCGAGTGTACTACGCTGCGCCCGACCCCAAGGGCGGCGCGGTCGCGCACGGCGCGCGGGTGTTCGACCACCCGCAATGCCTGCACCGGCCTGAGGTCTATTCGGGCATCGGCGAGGTGGAAGCGGCGGAACTGCTGCGTGGGTTCTTCCGCGAGCGGCGATAAGGGTTTGGTTCGCGCAGAGAGCGCAGAGGTAGCAGAGGACGCAGAGGAGGTTTGCCGGCGAAGGCGGCCTTCATTCGATCTTTCAAAGCATTCAATTGAAGTGCGGCTTCGCCGCAAGACCGACACCTCTGCGAACTCTGCTACCTCTGCGATCTCTGCGTGAAACAAAAACTCCGCGTCTCTGTGCGAATCAAAGCCCGCGCCATACCTTGACCGACGCTTCGTCTTTCGCGCCGTAGCGCCGCCTGTCGCACTTTGTGGGACGGAAGTCCTTGGCGTAGCAGAGCTGCAGTTCCTCCAGCCAGCCGCGTTCGTTCAGATGCACGCCCACCGCCTCCTTCGGCCAGCCGGGGTTGGCGAGGAGGAAGCGTTTGCGAATCAGGCCCGCGGTCAGTTCCTCGCGGCGCGAGAGGCGGTCCATGTCGGGGAAGTCCAGGCTGTCCCACAGGATGCGGGTGACGCGGAAGTACGTCTCGGGCTTCCGCACCATGCAGCTGCCGTGCTTGGCCCATTGCCGCGCGAGCAACGCGGCCGAGGGCGAGACGCACAGGTTGCGCCGCGCCTCGGCCGGAGCGACGCGCCGCGCAGTCGGGCACCATTGCGGCCATATGTTCCGCCCCTCGGGCCAGAGGCCGTGGACGACGAAGCCGAAGCGCCCGTTGCGCCCCGAGCACTGCGTGCGGTGCCGCGCCTGCCCGTCGCGCCCCTTGCAGAACTCGGGCGACCACGAGAGCGCGAGCGTGTAGCCGGCCACCGGCACGGTCCGTACCGGCCCGTCGCGCTCGACCTCCGGCACCGCGACGCTGCGCGGCGCGCGGCACTGATAGGATTGCGCGGCAGCCGGCGAAGCGGCGGCGATCAGCGCGACGATCGCCGCCGCGCGCAAACCCGCGCTATTGCGGATCGCCTGCCTTCTCCTTGGCGGCGAACCAGGCCTTGGCATCGGGCCGGAACAGGAAGTAGATCGCGGCGGCCTGCATCGCAGTTCCGATCAGTGAAAGCACGTCGATCAGCGTGAACCCATCGGCGAAAATCGCCGGCAGATTGACCAGACCCCAGATCAGCAGCAGGATCAGAATCCACTTCACGAACTCGAGCCGCAGGCGCGAGACGAGGAACCACAGTGCGAGGCTGATCACGATGCCGAACACAAATCCGCCGATCAACGCGGCTCCACCGGCGCCCGATGTCATGCCGGAAGCCGCCAGTTGTGCATCGACCTGCGCCTTGAGCGTGCCGTAGCTGAGCAGGAACGCCACGATCCCAAGGGCCAGCGCCCCGAGCCAGAGCATATCGAATTTGCGAATGGAATCAGGTCGCATACCGGTCTCCCCTCCTGTTTGGAGCTGACACGATGCAGCAATCCTATAGCGGGGTAAAGTCGAGACCGATATCGGCCGCCGGGGCGCTCTGGGTCAGGCGGCCGACCGAGACGTAGTCGACCCCGGTGGCGGCCTTGGCGGCGATCGTGTCGAGCGTGATCCCGCCGCTCGCCTCGGTCGGCACGCGGCCCGCCGAGATCCGGGCGACCACGGAGACCCCCTCGCGCAGGGTATCGGGTTCCATATTGTCGAGCAGCAGGCGGGTCGCCCCGGCCGCGAGCGCGGGCTCGATCTGTTCGAGCCGGTCGACCTCGCAGATGATCTCCTCGACCCCCGCGGCGACCGCGCGGCGCACCGCCTCGCCCACGCTGCCCGCGACGGCGACGTGGTTGTCCTTGATCATCGCCGCGTCCCACAGCCCCATGCGATGGTTCGCCGCGCCGCCCATACGCGTGGCGTACTTCTCGAGCATGCGCAGGCCGGGCAGCGTCTTGCGCGTGTCGAGCAGGGTGCATTTCGCATCGCCCATCGCTTCGACGTAGGCGCGCGTGAGCGTGGCGATGCCCGAAAGGTGCTGGACGGTGTTCAGCGCGCTGCGCTCGGCGGTGAGCATCGCGCGCGCATTGCCCGACAGCCGCATCAGGTCGGTCCCGGCGGGCACCTGTGCGCCCTCCTCGGTGAGAATCTCGATCTCGATCGCCGGATCGAGCGCGCGGAAAAAGGCCGCCGCGACCGGCAGCCCGGCGACCACGATCGCATCGCGGCTGTCCATCGCACCCGCAAAGCGCGCCTCGGCCGGGATCACGCTCTCGCTGGTAACGTCGTGCCCACCCCCGGGCAGCCCCTCGCCGAGATCCTCGGCGAGCGTCTCGCGCACGAAGCGATCGAGGTCGAAGCCGGGGAGGGTAAAAGCGCTCAACTGTTCAGGTCGAGACGGCGTTCGATTTTTTCCAAGCGCGCGATGATCGATGCAATCGAACTGTCGTGCGAAAGCTCAGACTGCATGAATGCCGACATATGCGTTTTGATCGACCGCAGCTCCGCAACGGTCTCCTGCTGCCTGCCGTCGAGCCGGTCGAGCTTCTCGTCCAGCTTGCGCAAGTATCGCAACACGATGTTGTCGGGTTCGTCGGTCATGCCACGCCTCTATCACCGCACGGCCGGGACGCAAAGCGTCCGAATCAATGCACGAACCGCGCCACCACGTCCCTGTAACTCCGGCTCACCTTCACCTCCGCGCCGCTGTCCAGCACCAGGAAGCATTCGCCGTTGGTGTGCGGGCGGACCTGGCGGACCTGGTCGAGGTTGACGATGGTCGAGCGGTGGACGCGCTGGAACTTGCGCGGGTCGAGCCGGCGCTCGAGGTCCTTCATCGTCTCGCGCAGGATCAGCGAGTTGTCGCCGGTGTAGATGCACATGTAGTCGCCCGCCGCCTCGATGTGCTCGATCGAGCCGACCTCGACGCGGAAGATCTGCCCGCGATCCTTGATATTGATCAGCTTCTCGAAGCGGTCGCTCGATTCGCTCTCGGCCTCGGCGAATTCCTCCGCCGCGTCGGGCGCGACCTCGCTCAGCACGTTGAGCAGCTTCTCGGCGTCGTCGGCAGAGCGCTTCTCGGCGAGCCGCTGGCGCACGCGCTCGATCGTGTCGGCGAGCTTGTCGGGGTCGACCGGCTTCATCAGGTAGTTGACCGCGTTGGCCTCGAACGCGCGGATCGCGTGCTCCTGAAAGGCGGTGACGAAGACGAACAGCGGCGGTTCGATCTCCATCACGCCCTTGACCACCGAGAAGCCGTCGAAGCCGGGCATCTGGATGTCGAGGAACACCAGGTCGGGCTTTTCGGTCTTGATCTTGCGGATCGCCTCGCGCCCGTTGGCGCAGGTGTCGATCACCTCGACGTCCTCGAACGGCTCGAGCCGGACCTCGAGGCCCTGGATGGCGAGCTTCTCGTCGTCGACGATGATGGTGCGGATGGTCATGTTTCGGTTCCGATCGGTCGCCGCATTGAAGGTGCGGCGGGAGAGGGTGTCGCTGGATTTTCGGTGATACGCGGGGGAAGGGCCGCCGGTTCCTCGGCTGCGGTGCGTTCGTGCGGGAGCTCGATGATCACGGTGAACCCGCCCTCGGGCGGGGTGCGGATGTCGAACAGATGGTCGTCGCCATAGGCCTGCGCAAGCCGGTTCCTGATATTGGCGAGGCCGACTCCGGTCGAAACCGCCTGTCCGTCGCCCATGATTGCGGGGGCAAGGCTGGAGCGCGCCGGCCCGCGTTGCAAGCCCGGCCCGGTGTCGGAAACGGTGACGCGCAGACGGTTTCCGACGAGTCGAGCCGAAACGCTGATCCGCGCGCCCTCCTCCTGCGCCGAGACCGCGTACTTGATCGCGTTCTCGACCAGCGGCTGGAGCAGCATCGAGGGCAGGCTGGCGTGTGCGGCGGCGGGCTCGATCTCGAAGTCGGTGCGCAGCCGCTCCTCGAACCGCATGCGCTCGATCCCGAGGTAGAGCTGGAGCGTCTCGACCTCTTCGGCCAGCGTCACCTTGCCGCCGGGCTGACTCACCAGCGTGTGGCGCAGGAACGATGACAGGCGGGTGAGCATCGCATTGGCGGGCTCGGTCTGCTTCAGCAGCACCAGCGTGCTGATCGAATTGAGGGTGTTGAACAGGAAGTGCGGGTTGAGCTGGTAGCGCAGCATGGCGAGCTGCGCGCTCGTCGCCTGCGCCTCGAGCCGCTCGAGCCGGTCAGCCTGTTCCTCGACCTGGAGAAAGTAGTTGATCGCGTAGTAGAGCGCCGACCACGCGCCGAGCAGCGCCATCGGCAGGATCGAGATGCCGAGGAGGAGCCTCGCAAAGCCGATATCGCTTTGCGGACTGTAGAGCGTGAATACCCAGCCGTTTATGAAGGCGTAGGCGCTCACCGCGACCGCCAGCACCAGCGCCGTCACCCCCCAGGTGACCAGCGGCTTGCGGTTGATCAGCTTGCGATAGATCACCGAGAGCACGAGGCTGATCGAGAACCCGGTGACGATCTCGATCATGATCGGCACGATCAGATCGAACGGCTGGCCGTTGGCGAGCGAGGAAATCGCGCGCAGCAGCATCGCCCCGCCCCACCCGGCGAACTGCAGGTTCCAGAACGCGCGGTTCTTGTTGGCGAAGAACGGCGTGGGGCGAAAAGGCAGCATGGCCATCCCAACGCCTTAGACGAATTCGGGGGTCCAGGTCAGATTGTTTTGGTCTGCGCAGCGTTTCAAGTTAGGATCGGTTGCAAGGAGAGATGCAAATGGATGTTACCGAACAGACGCTCCACGGCGCCGCCGAGCGCGCGAAATTTCGCGAGATGAAGCAAGGCACTGCCGAGGACTGGGCGATCATCGGCGGCGAATACCGCCAGTTCGCCAAGGGCCTGCCCGATCGCGTGCTCGAGCACTTGAAGCTGCTCGACGGCGATTTCGGCGGCTTTCCGGTCTGCCGGCTCGAGCATTCGCTGCAGACCGCCACTCGCGCGCACCGCGACGGGCGCAATGAGCAATATGTTGTCATGGCGCTGCTGCACGACATCGGCGACACGCTCGGCAGCTTCAATCATCCGGAGGTCGGCGCTTCGATCATCAAGCCGTTCGTCAGCGAGGAGCTGCACTGGATTTGCCAGCACCACGGCCATTTCCAGGGCTACTATTATTTCCACTACCTCGGGATGGACAAGGACGCGCGCGAAGCGTTTCGCGGGCACAAGCACTTCGAGGCCTGCGCCGAGTTCTGCGAGAAGTACGACCAGGCGGCGTTCGATCCGGATTACGAGAGCGAACCGCTCGAATTCTTCGAGCCGATGGTGCGCCGGGTGATGGCGAAGCCGCTCGCGAGTCTTTACCAGCTGGAAGAGCAGGCCGAAGCGGCCGAGTAGCGCTTAGGGCTCGATCTCGCGCGCGAACAGGCGCCGCCAGTCGGCGCTGCCATCGGGTGCGCGCGCGGCTTCGACGCGGGTCAGCTCGGCTTCGATCGTTTCGGCGCGTTCGTCCCAGCCCGCGTGCGTGCGCTTGCGGAACAGCCCGCCACCGTGCTCCGGTCCCCACCGGCGCATGAAGCGCAAGCTCGCAGCGGGTTCGTAGCCGGCGTTGGCGAGCAGCCACGGCATCAGGCGGTCGGCCTCGCGCTCGGTCGCGCGCACATCGCGGCGCTCGCGCCCGCGCGCATCGAGCCAGGCCGGGTGCCCGAGCAGGTTGTGCGCGAGTTCGTGCGCGAGCGCGGCGGCGAACTCGTCCTCCGCGTAGCCGAGCCCGGGGAATTCGCGCCCGATCACCACGCGCGCACCGTCGGCGGCGGCTTCGTCGCCCGCAACGAGCTCGAACCGGCTCGGGCAGGCGGGGACGCCGGCGAGCGCGACCTGTTTTCCTTCGCCGAGGGTCAGCACCACTTGGCCATCCGCGGCCAGCGATCGCTCGATCATCGCGTGGATCGCGGCCAGCCGGCGCCAGTCCGAGCGCTCTCCCGAGGGCAATCCCGCGAGCATCACCCCGTCGATCGCCGCGACGGGGAGGTTGGCGCGCAGCCCGGCGGTGGCGGCGGGCGAGCCGGGCGCGACCGCCTGGACCGCGATCGGCCCTTCGATCCCCGCCGCGGCGCGCACCGCCGCCGGCTGGGTGTATCCGGCCATGTCCTGCAGCAGCAAACCGACCGCGGGCTGAGCATCGGCGCAGAAGCGCGCGTTGCCGGTCGCCAGTCGCCAGCCGATCGCGACCAGCCGCGCATCGTCGCGCTGGAGCGCGGCGAGTGCGGTTGTCTGATCGGAGGATTGCGCCAGCGCCGTGGCAGACGGCCCGAACGATAGAGCCGGCAGCAGCGCAAGCGCGGCCGCGGCGCGGATCACGATCCGCGCGCGTCGTCGACCGCCGCATCGAGCGCCTCGTAGCCCACCGCGCCCTCGATCACCTCGCCGCCCACGACCCAGCTCGGAGTGCCGGTGAAGCCGAGCTTCTCGGCAAGGCCCATCGTCTTGGCGATCTCGAACGAGGCTTCGTCCGATGCGGCGAAGGTCCGCGCGGCGGCCATATCGAGCCCGGCGGCGCGCGCGGCCTTCTCGATGCTCGCCGGATCGGGTGGGCCGAGCTCGAACATCGCGCTGTGGAACGCGGCGAACTTGCCCTGCTTGGCAGCGGCAAGCGCCATGCGCGCGGCGGGCTCGCTGCCGCGGAAGATCGGCCATTCGCGGATCACTACGCGCAAGTCGGGGTTCTCCGCGACCAGCCGCTCGACGTCGGGCTTGCTCATCCGGCAATAAGTGCAGCCATAGTCGGTGAACTCGACCAGCGTGACCGCGCCGTCGGGATTGCCGAGCACCGCGCCGGGGAAGGGGGTCGCGACCTCGTCGGCGACCGCCGCCAGCCGTTCGCCGGCCTGCTGAGCCTGATAGCGGTCCGCCATTTCGGCGAGCAGCTCCGGATTCTCGAGCAGGTAGCCGCGAGTCTGCCGGTCGCCGAGCCCGCTCAGCGACCACAGCGCCGCGCCGGCGAAGCCGAAAACCAGCGCCAGCAGCGCGACGGCGAGATAGCTTTTGCGGCTCATGGGCGGGAGCGCTACCGGCGCTCCTGCTCGCGTTCAAGCGCCGCGCGCGCCTGCAATGCGATATCCTGCGCGCGGATCCAGTCGGGGGTGCCTTCGGGCAGGCCCGCCTCGGCCGCCTGCGCGCTGCGGAGCGCCAGCGCGTACTGGCGGTTCATCACCTGCTGCTCGGCGCTCGCGAGCCGCGCGCGGGGCATGTCGCCCTGCGCTGCATGGACCATGCCGAGCTGGTACCAGGCGAAAGGATTGAGCCGGTCGCGCGAAACCGCCGCGCGCAGCACGCGCTCGGCCTCGGCATAGTGCTCCTCGTTCTCGGTCGCGATCAGCGCGTGGCCGAACATCGAGGCGATAAGCGGCCGATTGCCGGTGAGCTCGGTCGCGCGCCGCAGCGGTGCGAGCGCAGCCTCGGGCTGGCCCGATTCGAGCAGCACCTGGCCTTTCAGTTCGAGGAAATAGGGATCGTTGGGCTTCGCCTCGAGCAACGCTTCGGTCTCGGCGAGCGCCTTCTCGATCTGCGCATCCTTGTGCCAGGCGTAGGCGCGGGCGTAGCGCGCGGGTATTCCGGTCATCGTCTCGGGGAAAGCCTGCAGCGTGCGCTCGGGCTTTTGCTGATAACCGAACAGCTTGGCCTTCACCCGCTCGAACCGCGCCTGGAGCTCGGGGTCGTCGGGCGCATCCCACGCGGGATCGCTCTGATAGTCCCGACGCAGGCGCGCGATGCGCTCGCCCGAGAGCGGGTGGGTGCGCGTGAACGCGGCATCGTCGTCCTGGCTGTAGCCGTAGCGGAACTCCTGGTTCTGGAGCTTGCCGAAGAACGCCAGCGAGCCGCGGCCCGAGATGCCGGCTTCGGACAGGTACTCCACCCCGGCGGCGTCGGCGGAGGATTCCTGCACCCTGCTGAACGCGAGGTACTTGCCCATCGCCGCGCGCTGCCCGGCCATGATCATGCCCATCGCCGCGTCGCCCGCGCCCGCGAGCGCCGCGCCCACCCCGAGCAGGAGCGAGAGGATCGAGATGTTGGCCGCCGCGCCCGCGCCTTCGGAATGGCGGATCACGTGGCCGCCGGTGATATGGCCGAGTTCGTGCGCGATCACGCCCTGGACCTCGTTCGCGGTGTCGGCGGCGTCGATCAGTCCGGTGTGGATGTAGACCGCCTGCCCCCCGGCCACGAAGGCGTTGATCGAAGGATCGTCGATCAGCACGATGTCGACGTTGCCCGGCTCGAGACCGGCGGCCTCGACCAGCGGCGCGGCCATGTCGTCGAGCAGCGCCTCGGTCTCGGCGTCGCGCAGGATCGATTGCGCGGCGACCGGCTGCACGATCAGCGAAAGGGCCGCGATCAGCGCGAGGAAGCGGGCGACGAACTGCATGTGCGCCATGCTAGCCCTTGTCGGGCTGAACCGCCAATGAAGATCAGCGCGCTGCCGGCTGCACTGGCGCGCGTTCCGTCTCGGGCGCGGCGAGGAAATCGAGCACTGCGCGCTTGACCCGGGCGTCGCGGTCGAACGGGCGCGCGAGCGCCATCACGATCTCCTTGTGGTCCATGCCCTCGAACACCACCGGTTCGCTCGGACGCCCCGCCCGGGTGAGCGCGCGCGCCAAGGCGAACGAATTGCGCGGCCGCACTATCGTATCCTCGTCTCCGGTTGCGAGCAGCAGCGCGGGCGCATCGGCGCGCGCGAAAGCGATCGGCTGCGTGATCTCGGGCGTGGCGACATGGCCGAAGGCGTTGCGGCTCG
This sequence comes from uncultured Altererythrobacter sp., assembly GCA_946886565.1. The sequence continues at coordinate 34,960 of CAMPIX010000014.1, read as the reverse complement.
AATCCTTGTCGAACGGGTAGAAATCGTACGGTCCGGCAAGCCCGATCGCACCCTCGATCGCATCGGGCGACAGCCCCTCGTTCGCCAGCCATTGCGGGTCGAGCGCCAGCATGATCGCGTTATAGGCCCCCGCCGAGTGCCCCATCAGGTAGATTCGGGAAGGGTCGCCGCCCAGATCCGGGGCATTGTCGCGTACCCAACGGACCGCGGCGGCGCCGTCCTCGAGCATCGCGGGATAGCGCCCGGCTTCGTTGAGGCGATAGCCCGCGGTCACCACCACGAACCCCTCCGGCGCGAAATTGCGGGCGACGAAGGCGTAATCCTCGGGCCGCCCCGAGTGCCATCCGCCGCCGTGAAAGAACACCAGCACCGGCAACGATCCGCTCGCGTCCGATGTCGCGGGGCGATAGGCGAGCAGGCGCTGCTGGGGATGCTCGCCATAGGCCGCCGGCCCGATGGCAAGCTCCGCATCGCCTGCGGTGAAGGCGCGGTCGATCCGGTCGAGCAACGCCACCGCGTCGTTGTTCGTCGCCCACAACCAGATCGCGGCCAATGCCGCGACGAGCAAGGCGGCGAGGATCAGTGTCCAGCCCACGAACCCCGGTCTCCGTCGTGCTCGCGCCATGTGTTTCCCCCGTCAGGCAGCCGCGGTATCGTGCGCGGCTTCGACCGTTTCAACGATCTTCGCCGCGTCGCCGTGCGCCCTCAGGCCCGCGACGCGCAGAAAGTCCTGTCCGGTCTCGTAGCTCGCGCCGAGCCACAAGGGAACGCCCGCGGCCTCGATCGCGGCCTTGCCGCCGAGTTCCTCGGGCGAGAGCGGCGCGCCGCTCGCGGTGCGGATGAAGACCGCGGCGACCTGGCCGAGGTTGTGCGTGACCACCTCCGCATAAGCGGGCAGGTCGCCCTGGGTGTCGTCGCCGATCAGCGCGAAGCGGATATGCGGATACATCGCGAGCAACGCGTCGATCGCCGCGCGCTTGTGCTCGCCGTGACTCGCTGCGCCGAGCGTGGCGCGGTCGAAGCCCCAGTCGCGCAGCAACAACGGGCCGAGGGGCAGCTTGCGGCTTCGCAGGAACGCCACGAGGTAGGAAAACAGGTTCCACGGGCTCGAAGACACGTAGAAGAATGGCCGATGGGTGGCGGACACCGCGTCGCCCGCACCTCCCCGGCCCGGGAGCACCGCGCCGCCGCCCAGGGCGCCGTAGAAGGCGTCGGCGCCGGGCGCCGCGATGCGCTCGTCGGGCAGCTCGGCAAGCACGCGGCGCCAGTTGCGCATCAGTTGCCGGAAGCCGCCCGTTATGCCGGTCTCGACGATCGTGTCGTCTATGTCGGACACGACCGCGAGCGTGGTCCGCGCGCCGGGCACGAGGACGTGGCCGTGGATGCACTGCGGACCGTCGCGGTTCAGCCAGTGGAGGCAGACGATCTCCCACGCGGGGTAGGCCGGGAGCGGCCAGTCCTCGCCCAGCTCGATCTCGAAGCGGACGAAGCCCTCGCGGTCGGTGGTGCCGGGGTATTTCGTACGGCAGCCCTCGGGCGACTTGAGTTCGAGCGTGACTGCGAGTCCCTCGACCTCGCGCGAGGCGAACTGCGCGAGCATCGTGCGCATAGCCTGAAGCCGTCCGCCGTTCTCGTAACCCGGCTTGCCCGATCGCAAGGCGCGGGCTGCGACCACCAGCCGGCTGTGGCTGCGGTGCCCGAAATAGGGCTGGATACGTACCGGCTGGCCGGGGAAGAGCGCCATCCGCGGCAAGCTAACGATCTGGACTGACCGGGTATACCCCGTGTGGACAATCGGTCAGGCCCAAACCCTAAGCAACGAGCTTGCGCGCGGCCCGCTCGACCAGCGCTGCGTCGTCGGACACCTCGCCGAGCGCGACCACTTCGCCCGTTTCGAGCCGGCGGATGACCACCAGGCCGAACTCTTCGCCTTGCGGCTCGAGCTCCTCGAACCCGAGCGGCGCGATCGCGCGCAGCTTGCGCTCCAGCGCCTCGCGCGGGGTTTCGGCTTCGGTCTTGCCGCTTTCCTCGCGGCGCAGTTGGCGCTCGGCCTTGACCACGCCCTTGAGGCCGCCCTCCGCCTGCGAGAGATAACCGGGCAGCGCGCCGCGTTCGATTCCCATACGATGCGCGTGGCCGAGCACGGCGGCATATTCGGTGAGACGAGTCTTGTCGTAACCGGCGCCGAACACCAGCTTGACCACCGGAGTCATCGGCGCGCGGTCCTGCACGGTGAGCCCGTTCTCGGCGACGAGCTCGGCGAACTCATCCGGCGAATCCTGTGCCGCGCAGCTGAAATCGTAGGCGCGGCCGACAGCGTCGTAGAGTGCGGTGCGGCTGCGGTCCTCGCAACTGCTCGCGGCGAGCGCGCACTCGCGCGCCGCGGCGAGGCAGTCGTGCAGGCCCAGCTCCTCGCCGGAATCGAAGCTGGCGGGCACCGGGGCAAGGTCTTCGGGCTCGAGCGGAATCGCGTAGGGCTTCTTCGGGGTCGAATGGCGCGCGATCATCTCGGCCATGCCCCAGCCACCGCGCGGCTCGTCGCCCAATCCATCGTCGTGGACGAAAGCGTCTTCGGCGTCGTATTCGTCGTCGGACGCGTCGCCGAACGAAGGTTCGGGGTAGCCGAGCGCATCCTCGTCGTCGTTGCCCGCCGCAGGCAGCGCCACGACATCGCCCGACTCGCCTGCCGGGCCGTCGGCCCAGTCGGTCACCGGATCGGGTTCGCGCGTCGGTTCGTACGGAGGGTCTTCCTCGGCTTCGCCAGGCTCGAGCACCTGATCGATCTCGAGCATGAGTTCGTCGGTGGTGAGCTGGTCGGCCAGCTCCTTCCAGTTGATCACGCCATAGATGAAGTCGATCGTGTCGTCGTCGCTCGAGAAAGGCAGCAGAATCCCCCGATAGAGGATCGTCGCGCCGCGCTGGTTCACGAACTCGGCCTCGAACCCGATCGGCGCCTGATTGGCGAGAATCTGCAGATAGTGGTCGGTGATGCGGCTCAGCAGCGAGCGCGCCGGCACGTCGGCGAGCGATTCGATCTCGCCGTCGGCCCCGCATTCGACTCCGAGCTCGGCGCCGAGGAACGGTACTGCGGGATTCTCGATCCCCGAAGTGAAGTCCAGCAGCACGCTGTACGGGCCGAAATCGGGCAGCGCCGAGGGGTCGAGATCCTCGATCGAGGGAAAGTTGCGCTCGTCGAGCAGACTCGCCCAGTGGTTGTAGGCGCGCACCTGCATCCGGCGCTCGTCGCTGCCGATCGCGGCGGGCGGCGGCTCGCGCGATGCCTCATCGTCGGCAAAGAAGTCGTCGCGATCGTCGTCGTCGTAAGGCGACGAATCGAAGTTGCCGCGCAGTGTGTCCATTGCCTTGTCGAGCCCCCGATGCGGTGTTCTGCGGACTCGTAATGGCGCGACGTGGTAAAGTTACCGTTAAGTCCCTGCGCGGCGGATGCGCCCGACGGCGTGACGTCAAAACATGTAACGCATGCGGATCGCCTGGGTGCTGGCGCGCCCGTTCACCTCGAACGCGGCGTCTTCGAAGCTGGGCGGGCCCATGCGCACCTTGGCGTCGCGCGAGAAGCCGAAGCCCTCCTTCGGCATCAGGCCGAGTGCGCGGTCGGCCTCGCCGTTGCCGTTCTCGTCGTGGAGCAGCGCGATCGCGTAGCGGCCCGGCTCGACGCCGTGGAAAGTGAGCGTGAGCGCCTCGTCCGCGGCCACCGTGGCGCGGTGCGCGCGGGGCGCGCCGCGGCATTTGGGGAAGCGCTCCGGATCGGTCGTCATGCACGCGCGAACCACGCCTTCGCTCGATCGCAAACCGGTGATCCTGACCGTCACGTCGACCGCGTCGGGGGCCGTCTCGGGCATGCCGGCACCGAGAACGAACGGCGCCGCGAGCGCGAGAGTCAGGGCGCGGAAGGTGCCGCGAAGCGATCGGACAGCCCGCGATCGGTGCCGCACAGGCGATCCCAGAAGCGAAAGTATAAGCCGTAATTGCATGCGTATTGCTCGTGATGGCGCTGGTGGTGGCTCGCGGTTATCAGCCAGCCGCCGACTTTGGAATGAACAAGCGCGCGCGGAAACATCTCCCACCCCATGTGGTTGATCACCCCCATCACGGTCATGATCAGCAGCACCAGGCCGAGCATGGCGACGTGGATCGGAATCAGGAACACCAGCGCAGGGATGACGATCGCGCCGGTCAGCGCCTCGATCGGGTGGAAGCTCATCGCCGCCCATGCGGTCGGCGGCCGGCTTGCATGGTGGATCGCATGTGCCGCGCGGAACAACCGTGGCCGGTGCATCCAGCGATGCGTCCAGTAGAACCAGGTATCGTGCGCAAAGAGATAGAGAAACAGCGAGACCGGCAGATACCATAGCGGCCAGGCGCTCCATTCGGTATAGATCCGCGTCCAGCCGCGCTCCTGCCAGCCCCACGCGACTACACCCGCCGGAATGCCGTAGATCGCCGCCGAGGCGAGCGACCAGCCGATCTCGCGCCGGATCTGCGGGCCGAGGCGCGCGTAGAGCCCCGGCCGCACGCGCTCGGTCGCCCATGCGAACAGCCCGCTCGCGGCGAGATAGCGCACCGCAACGATCGCGGTCATCGCCAGCGCGGAGAGGAGGATTGCGGTCGCCATGGCGGCCCCCTTATGCCCGAGCGCCGCGGCAGGCGACAGGCCTATCGAGCCTCGCCCCACGGCGCGCACGCCGGATCGGCCCCGACCAGCGAACGCCGCAGCGCCGCACGCGCGAGCCGCTGGACCTCGATCTTGCGCCGCGCCGCGGCGAGCGGCTGCGAGGGTGCCGGGCGCACGATCTCGGCGTCATAGCCATCGGCGACGATCACCCCGCAGCACTCGGGGCGAAAGTCGGCCAGCTCGAGCGGTGCGCGGTCCAGCGCGAGCGGCAGCCCCCAATAGAACCGGTCGCAGAAGTCGAGATAGTCGGGCCACTTGCCGTCGCCGAGCAGGTCGGCGCGGCTGATCTTGATCTCGACGATCACGATCCGGCCCTTGGGGTCGATCCCCATCAGGTCGGCGCGGCGACCGTTGCGCAGCGGCATTTCGGGCAGGCACCAGATGTCGTTGCGCGCGAACAGCCGGCAGATTCCGCGCGCCACGTCGGTCGCGACGGGGGGCAAAAGGGCTGGCGATTCGGAAATCTCGGCGGCTGTCATGGCGCCTGACTGGAACAAACGGCGAACCCGGTCAAGTCGTCGCGGACAGGATCAGGCGCTGCGCCGCGGCCCCATCGCGCCGGCCTCGGGGGCGAGCGCTAGCAGTGCGTCGCGCGCCACGCGGTACTCGCTCCACAGCGCCCGCGCCGGCGCGGCGGCGTCGCGTCCGCGCGCCTTGACCGCGAGCAGCGCGGCAAGCCCCGGCTGGAGCAGCGCGCCCATGTCGGCCAGGCGCTCGCGGGCGAGTTCGAGCCGCCATCCGCCCGCGTCCGCGATCGCGGCGGCGAAGTTGCGCTCGGCCGCGCCCGGTTTGCCCGCGTCGACCCCGGCGAGCAGCGCGACCGCCGCGCCCGCATCGCGCATTGCCGACCAATGCGTGCTGAGCGACAGTTCGCCGCGCGCGGACGGACGATGCTGTTCGGGAGGAAGCGGCGCATTCATGCCCCGGCCATAGCGGCCCCGGCTTGCCAAATCGCTAATGTCTGCGGTGCCCGGGAGGCAAATTCGACTGGCGCCCCGCAAGCCCCTTTGCTAAGCGCCGCCTCGCCCGCGCAGCGGGCCCACCGCCGGCACCCGTAGCTCAGCTGGATAGAGCGCTGCCCTCCGAAGGCAGAGGTCACAGGTTCGAATCCTGTCGGGTGCGCCAGCTTTTCTGCCGTTTTTCATGTTATTCGCCTTGCTAGCTCCGGCGAAACTCCGGCTAACTTAACGAGAACGCGCCGGGTGCGGCGGCTTCGATGCGGTCGATTAACTCCTCGATGAGGCGAAGGGCATCGACGAGATAAGCCTCATGATAAGGTGTGGCATACTTGTCAGACACGTTCGGTCTGATGTGACCCAGCATGAGCCGACCTTGAGTTTGCCAACTTTTTTCGGCTTCGAGCAAGGGCCTAATGATGCTCGCGACGCTGCGACGGATCAGTTTCTCTCCGCTTTGCCCGTCACCAGAGACGGGGAAGTTGAGCGTTGAGGCCATCTGACGAAATGCGGTCCTGATAGATGCCGCTTTTACGAATTTTCCTTCGTTCGCGTCGAGAAGCGCGACCATCTGTCTGGGTGCCCTGACGAGCGGCCGGTACTTATTCGTTTGCGCCCGACCCGCAGGGTTTAAATTTATGTAAGCTGCCGCCGGATTCCATTGGCCCAAATTCGGATCGGTTGAAAAATCCATGAGCGCATCCGGTCGCGCCCAGGTCGCAACACCCAAGCGCAGATATTGAAGCAGATTACGCCGCTCGCGCTTCCATTTTTGGATCTGCTTTTCGCTCGCTTCCGGTGGATTGATGACGAGCGCATATCGGAACATTTCAACGAGCTGTTCTTCGGACGCTCGAAACCACGGTGTGTTACTTACGTCCTCGGCTGCCTTCACCCTGAAGGTAGCGCGATGAGGCAGCTTTCTCGCGATGAAGGCGCTGTTGATTGCTGTACGCAGCATCGAAACGCTTGCCTCGATGGTCCCCGGAGATCGCTTTCTTTCTATACCCGTTGGCGAGACGATGGGGACCTTGGCTGCCCATTTCCTGAATTTGTCGATCCATGCGTCGCCGAGTTCGTCGCACCGAGCATCCTCTAAAGCGTGGTCCTCGATGTAGGACAGTACGTGGCCGAGACGCGCATCAGCAGCTGCGTAATCTGTCGTTTCGAGATATTCGGCAATTGCCGTTGCGACCAGCGGCAATGGTTCGCCGCTGAAGGCCTGGCCACACGTGGGGCAGAACTTCAGCCCTCTTTCTCGCTCATCGTAGAAACGATCTAGTTCTTCCTTCGCGAGTTCGAGGTCCGACGTGCCCGTTGAATGGCTGCGACCCCTTCCTCCTTCGCGATCGTAGTAGAAGATGTAGAGATTTTTGGGGGCCTATATACCTGTTTGACCCATTAGGAAGTTGTCGCGCTTTGGCGTAAGATGGCTGGCGAAGGAGATTCGCTATGCCGTGGCCAAAGGTGAAAACGGGACCGACCAAGGGCCAGGATCGCTCCCGCAACAAGTCTAATGGTCGCATACGCGAGAAGCGTTCTGACGCTGGAAAGCCTCGCGACAAGAAATAGAAAGCCCGGCGCGATGGCCGGGCGATCTGGTTAGTGCTCCGTCTCAGAGGGCAGCATCCCCTTGATCTGTTGTAGGCGCTCGATCAACTTTTCCAAATCGTCGGGGTTGTCGATCACTGTCTCAATCCGCACGGTCTCGAAATCGAACAGCGGCCTTGTGGAATTGAGTGGCAGTTCCCTGTCGTCTAGGCGGGGCGGTCGGGGCGGCTGCACCTTCGTGCCGTTGCCGCGATCCACGAGTGCATCTGCGTTCACATCGATATCCTCTTCATCCTGATCATTGTCAGAAGAGGATTCTGCGCCGTCATCGTCGGCATTCCCATGACTTTCGGAAACTCCGCGCGCGGCTAAATATGCGCTTGTCTCCTTGTAGCTCTTCAGCACCGGCTCGACTGCCGCATCGGTGAAGCCCTCGCGCATGAGGAAGGATGTGATGGTCGCGTCGGAGGGGCTGTCGAAATTGTCCCGGATGCGCTTGAAGAGTGCTGGTGACGACGCTGCCGCTGAAATTGCGCGCACCTTCTCGTTCTCGTCTATCCCATGCAGGATCGAAACAGCGGTTGGAGACACGCGGACCTTGCCTTTCCCAACCTTGTCCAGAAGCCCGTATTGGCTAAGAGCGCCGAGCAATTTCAAAGTTCGCCCGTTTAGGCTCGTATAGCCCATGTGTTCAGCGGCTACCTCCTTGTCGATCACATTAGTGCGATCTGCCTTGAATATTTTATCCACTAATTCAACAGCATATGGCAATGGGATTGACGGGTAGTTCGGACTGCGCATTCGTGCCATGGCTTGCCTCCTCGCGTTTGTGAGCGTTTGCTAAACGCTAAGCGCGGAAAAATCAAGAGGTGGGGGTTGCACTGCCCGATCAGGATCGTTAATGCTGCGTCCGTGCCTAGTCCCGCAACGGGACCGGCAGTCGGGAGGTGTATGCCTATGAGATAGGGTGACGGGACTGGCACGAGGACCAGAAGCAAGAAAAAGGCCCGACCTGGCGGCCGGGCCTCGGCCCCTCGGGCGGTAGCCGCCGGCGAGAAGCGCTCTGTGGAAAGACGTGAATCGCATTTCTACCGCCCCAACGCAAGGGCATATGCGATGCAGTGGATTTCGGCCTACTTTCGCATCCGCTTCGGGCGTGTTGAATACGTCCGGGCGCACTGGCGCTCTGTTCCCGCGTAGGCGGTAGCAGTTAGTCGCCCTTCTTCTTGGGCTTCGGCCCCGCCTGCCCCCGCTTCGGCGGGGGCTTTTTCTGGTCAAGTCGTCTTTTCAGTTCTGCGGGGTCGGTCTGGAGGAATCTCTCCAAGGCCTCGTCCGGGTCCATATCCAGATGGAGCGGCTTCTCCCTCTTCCCCGTCATGCGATCAGTTCCTTGTAGGTGAGCCGCCCGGTGGTCTGGGCGATTAGAGCGTTGACCCGCTCGCCTTCCTCCATGGCGCGGGCATTGAAGCGCCATGTCATTTCGCCCAAGTAGCGTGCGATGTGCTTGGGCGAGAGATAGTGGTGAGTGCCGACGATCTGGCGCTTGAACAACGACCACACACCCTCGATTCCGTTGGTGTGGATCAGGTAGTTGCGGACATACTCGCCAGCGCTGTGGTTCACCCTCAGGTGGATGTAGTCGCTGCGGAGCCCGTCGAAAGCCGGGTGCTCGTCGGTATAGAGACCCGCACCCTTGGCGACGTTGGCATGAATAGCGCCCTGCACAGCGCCCTTCCGAAGGTTCGGCGTCACCATCGTGCGGAGTTCGCCGCCGCGCTCGAGGATGCCGAGGACCGCGACCTTGCCTTTGCCGCCTTGCTTGCCGCCGGTGCGCTGCCAAGCGTGCTTGTTCTTCTCCTTGCCGCCGATGAAGGTCTCGTCGGACTCAACATCGTCAGCCAGCGGACGGTTGAAAGACTGCGTGCGGGCCGCTTCACGAAGGCGCTGCGTCACAAACCACGCGCTCTTCTGGGTGATGCCAATGTCCTTCGCCAGCTGCGTGCTCGCGATGCCCTTCTTGTGCGAAGTGATGAGCCAGATCGCGAGAAGCCACTTGCGGAGCGGCAACTTGCTGTCTTCGAAAATGGTGCCGACGCGGATGGAGAAGCGCTTGCGGCACTCGCCGCACTTGTGATTGCGACCGTCCGAGAAGTGATAGACGCGGGTCGACTTGCAGTGCGGGCAAAACGCGCCGTTCTTCCAGCGGATAGCCGTGATGTGATCGATCGCCGCTTGTTCGTCGGGGATCTTCTCCATCATTTCGATCAGGCTGTTGAAGGTCTTGAGCACCGGGCATCTCCGCTTTCGATGCCCTCTTATAGGTGTTTATGTGACCCGTGTCAATGGGTCACATAGGTATATAGGCCCCGATTTTTGGAGCGAGCCGCTCCTTTTCGATTCGTGTCGAATGCGAGATAGTAGTCGCCGCGTTCGTAAATCTTCTTCTTTCGCATTCTCTTTTCCTTTCGGCTGCGATCTCCTCATCCAACTTATTCAAGGTGCCGAGTTCCACGATTCCCATGACCTCATCGGGCCGCAGGCGAAGCCCGCGTCCTTCGACGAACTTTTTGGTGATCCTCGACCGCAGCTGTTCGAGCGATGCGAGCCGCTGCCGCGCGTTTTCGAAATCGTCAGGATGTGTTTCATCAGTCGCGGACATCGCGTAGGCCCCGCGTAATTGGCCTCCAAGTGAGACCGCGCTTAGGCCTCTATGGCTCCGCTCTAGTCCGGCACTGTTCCGCGGCCTGCTGTGGTACGAGAAAATTTGGCTCTGCATCTTTGAGCTTAAAGGATGCAGATTCAGTTTTCCCAAGGACTTTTTGATTTGGTCGCCAATTTATTAGGCAGGCAGGCTCGGATGATAATGCAACGCTGAGAAGCCACTTGGATATGACGGGACGACTGCGACAGCTTTGCGCCCCAATCCCGGACGTTCGGCGCTTTCACCGAGGCTCCTGTTAGCGGACCTCGGATGCGCCGCAGGATCGCATCCGATCGTTCTCTCCTCGGCCAATTCAGGCCGAGGAGAAGTGTCATGGGTTACTCTCAATACGATCCAGCCACTCAGGAACGGGTGCCGTGGAACGCTGGAAAGAAAGTCGGGACCAAGCGACCGCTGACGCAGAAGCAGATCTGGGCCATTAGGTTCTATCTGGATCGAGAAGGACGGCTAAGGGACCGGGCGTTGTTCGACCTCGCGATCGACAGCAAGTTACGCGGATGCGATCTCGTGAGGATCAAAATCGGCGACCTGGTCGCTGGATCCGAGATGCGTAACCGCGCCACGGTCACGCAGCAGAAAACGGGCAGGCCGGTCCAGTTCGAGCTGACGTGCGACGTTCGCGCCAGTCTCTTCGCCTGGTTAGAACGTCGGGGCGGTTCGATCGACGACTACGCCTTCCCGAGCCGCGTCGATTGCACACGTCACGTGAGTACGAGGCAATATGCTCGGCTCGTTGACGAGTGGGTCACCGCCATCGGGCTCCGCCGCGAAGACTACGGCACGCATTCCATGCGCCGGACCAAGGCGTCGATGATCTACAAGGCGACCGGCAATCTTCGGGCAGTGCAAATCTTGCTCGGACATTCAAAGATTGAGAACACCGTCAGGTATCTCGGAGTCGACATCGAAGACGCGCTATTGCTCGCGGAGCGCACTGAGATCTGATGGCCAGAATTTGGTCGAAGGATCTGCGTTATTCCGATAAAGGAGGCCTCCGCCCTTTTGATCGGGTGGAGGCCTCTAGGAGAGGTCGGAGCTGCACACGTTGCAGATCCTCCCTTCGGGTCGCCTCGTTGCAGGCGGGCTGCATTCTTTTCTTGGTCAAAATGGTCTATTTGGGCGCGGTCGTTCGATTTATCTCGTTCAACAAAGCGTCCTCGACACACGCCCGTCCCTGGTCGCTGGCGATGGCAAGATCGATCGGACGTCCTCCGAGCAATTCGCTATGCGCGTTCATAAACTCGATTGCCGCTTCGCGCCCCAGAACCATCATCGCCGTTCTGGTCGTTTCGCCTTGACGCCGCATGGCTGCGGGCGTGAGTCGCGGTGCAGCGTGGCGCGCGTAGGTCACGCCCGCAAAGTTGCCGAAGTGCGTTGATGTTCCGAATAAAAAGTCATGCGTCGCTCCTCGAGGTAAGCGGGAGCACAACCTGTCTCTCAGTCGCAGATGCTCAGGCAAATCCCTGCGATGAAAGAGGTCTTAGCATTTCAATCGGAGGATGTATTGCGAATTCGAGCTGTGACACACAGCGACTTGCGAATGGCCCGGAACTTTGCCCCCGAACCAGGCGTCCATGCTCGCAGCCTGGAAGGCGGAGATGTGGACGAAGCTGTCGGCTGAGCCGTCGTCAGGCTGGATGAAGCCATAGCCATTGCCGCTATTAAGAATCTTATGTTGCCGATTGTCGTGATTGCTTCCTTTCAAGAAAGGTTGGCACCCGGTCCGCGAGATTGCAAACTCAGGTCATGCGCCAAGTCGTCGATTGAAAGGAGCTCGTCAGCGTTGACGTACACAAGCCGGAATTACTTAAGCGACTCGCCGATTGTCGAGACCGATCCAAAATCAACGCCAGATTATTAGTAGTTATCCACGCTATTGAGCGTTCAGAAAAGCGCGCTTCGACAGAACTAGATCGGCAAACTGCCCCTTGCTCCAGGCGCAGGCAGCGGCTGCGCCGAGTCCGTGCTGAAAGTCACTTATCCGACCAGCGATATCTGAAGCCGTCGCCAGTTTGGCGACGCGGTCATCGTTGTTTGCGGCGCGGTCGGCACCCATGAGTGCCCGCTGGTGTTCCGCGTATTGATAGTTCAGGTCCATGTCGGTTCTCCGGCTATGGCGGAAATGCTCATGCACAGCCGCGCGTAAATCGAGTCACTCAATCGATCATCGTTGCGACGAAACGGCGCAGCTCGGCGGCCGGCATTGTTGCGGAAGCTGGCAATTTGTCTGCCAAAATGGGAGTGCGGATCGCGCCGTAGCGCAGCGAAAGTTTGGGGCGCGGGTTTTCGCGCAGGTTCATTACGTTCATTTCGTATTGTCCGGCAGGTTCTTCCCGCCGCCTTCTTAAAGTCTCAGCGCATGTTTCCGCGATTGCGCTTCCCAACGGGTGCTCGCCCTGGGGTACGCTCGCGGAAGACGATCCGGGCTTTGCTCAGATCGTAAGGCGTCATTTCGACGTGTACGCGGTCGCCGACGACCGATCGGATTCGATAGCGACGCATCTCACCTGCGGTGTAGCAGATGATGCGATACTCATTATTATCGAGGGTGACGCCGAAGCGACCATCGGGCAGGATCTCATCGATCGCCCCGTCCATCGTAATGAGCTCTTCCTTCGCCAATCCATCAGCTATGCGTATGAAAAATCACCCGCCCGGACGAGTTCCGGGGCGGGGCCAAGCTGGATGAAATGGAAATGGCGTCCTATTTCGCGCTTGTGCGCCTATCAGGACATACATAATCCGTCGCAAACGACGTTAGGCAAGATCTATATAGCACAGTGCAAAAAAATTACAATAGGCTAATTGAAGGTGATATGAAATTGCATTTGGGAGGAGACGTTGGCTCGAATCTGACCAAACTCATCGTCCAGATTTGGACTGACGCATGTGCTCCGCCAGTGCGTCGTCAAGGTTGGTGTAATTATACGGGCCGACCCGGCACTGCGTGACGGTGATCGCAACCATCCCTTCAGGCAACGCCTGCAATGAGGTCTGTTTGACCGCGCCCCCCTCGTTTTCCCACTCGCCTGTCGCCTCACCCTTGTTGCTCGGCATCGCGGGATCCTGTCCCATGCTATTGGAATCTTTCTGACGAGAGCCGGTCCCGGTCCAATCCGGTCCAGAAAGGGGCGGCCTCGGTACGAACGGCTCTGATGCGCTTTCGGTAGTAACCGACGAGATCGAAGTAGGTCGCCCGCGCTTCCATGGAACTAGACCGCGCCGAGTTGGTCTTGGCCAGTTCGTAATTGAAGATCAGTTGATCGAGCGTCATGACACGTTCCTCTCGCATCTCGCAGGGAAGAGCGGCCGGGGTCTAGTGACCCCGGCCGCGTTGACCGTTACCCCTGTTGGGCGCGCGCCTGATTTTCCCGCGCGCTGACGCCTTCGCCCTGCTGCGGCTGCAAGTTGACGGCGCGCTTGTTACCACCGTTGACCTCGCTGGTTTCGTAGCCGTAGCGTTGGTCGACACTGGGCTCCTGGGCCTCCTGCTGGAGATCCTTGCGTCCGAACGGCAGGGCATCGCCGCCCTTGTCCGGGCTGATCATGCCGGTGCCCTTGTCGCTGTCGTAGCTCTTGATCTTGCCGAAATGGGTCATGTCATGTCCTTCAGTATGTGTGCAGCGCGCCAGAATTGGACCGGCTGCGACTAAGAGGCGGAACTGAAGGAGGTGGCTCCTCGAAACTGGAAGCCTAAGACCGTCGATTGCGACAGGTAGCTTCCCCTGAGATGGGGAAGCTTCACGTCGAAACAAGCGGACCGGTCAATTTTGTCCAAACTGTCGGGAAAGCTTTGTTTCGAGCATTCGATGGGCTCGAACCAAACCTACTCTCCGGCAGGAGGCTTGTCCCGGAGCAATCTCTCGATAGAGCTGATGTCGGCACGAATCAGGGAGAGCTGGTCGGCTATCATCTCCAAAGCCAAAACTTCCCGCTCGTCGCTCGTGCTCTCTCGTCGTTTCCGCGTCAGGCGTTCGGAAGGCGCTCCAGGCTTCGTCATTTGGCGTACTCCTGCCCAGCCCCGCCGCCCCCGATAACATATCGCTAAGCCGTGCGCCCCCATCCGAATGCACCCCGCGACGCAAGCTGTAGACCCGATATTGTCCAATACATTATGCCGCATCTCCAGGGCCGTCCAGCCATATATAAAAAAGCAAATCAGTTACCCATTCAGTTGTTACTGTGCTATGATATGGACAGCTGACGAGCAATTTCTTTCACATTGCCGCTAGCCTACAGCAGGAAAGGCGGGTGGCGATGCGTCCACTCATTCACGTGATAGATCGGGACGACGCTGTTCGCCGCTCGCTATGCTTTCTACTGCGTAATGGCGATTATGACGTCGAGGCCTGGACCTCTATCACAGATTTTCTGAATCGCTCCGCGGATGCTCAGTGCTGCTGCATTCTCCTAGGTGATTGGATCGCACGTCCAGCTGACGGAGATGCACAAAAGGAACTCATGGATCAGCTCGATGCGCCGATCATCATTGTGGCGGACGAAGGTGACGATCAAGCGGTGTCGCGCGCAGTACGCGATGGCGTCATGGACGTCTTGGTAAAACCAGTCGACCGGCAGGTGCTTCTCGACGCCATCACCGACGCCTGGAGAGACGATCAGCATAGCGACATTGAACAAAAATCGAGACGAGAGGAGGCGGGCCGTCTGGCCAAACTCGATTTCCTGGAGCGTGAAGTGCTCGCCGGAATGACCTCAGGCTTGTCGCGCGATGCCATCGCTGCTGATTTGCGTATCAGCCTTCAAGGGCTTGCGACCTTACGCTGGAACGTGATGCGAAAACTCGAAGTTTCAAGTTCTGCGAAAGCATTTCGAATAGCGTTGTCTGATTCCAAATGAACGCTTCGCTTCCGAGATCTGATTACGCCAATTTATGTAGCATGTGAGGCGCGCAACTAATGGCTGATATCGATACTATTCATGTCATCGCCAGCGACAGCGACGTTCGTCGATTGCTCGCGATGCTGCTCAAGAGTAGCGGGCGACGGGTCAAGTTATGGTTCGATTCCGGTGCATTCCTCACGGACGCGGAGCGCACGACTCCCGCATGCATCCTACTTCACTGGTCAAGTGGCGGCACGGAGGGCCTAGTCCATCTGATCCTCCTGAACATGGCGGGGGTCAGGTTGCCTACGATTGTGACCGCCGAGAAAGGTCGGGTCGGGACTGCCATGAGTGCGATGCGAGCGGGAGCCGCGGATTTCATCGAATTTCCTCTCGATCAACTCGATCTGAACCTCGCGGTGGATAGGGCATTGCACTTGTGTCACGGGGTCGCCTCTTGGCAACATTACGAGAGAGAGGCGATCATAGCTCTGAATGCCCTTACGCCGCGAGAGCGGCAAATACTTGATGGCCTGTCGTGTGGGTTTCCGAACAAGGCTATTGCCTACGATCTTGGCATCAGTGCGCGTACGGTCGAGGTCTATCGCGCCAACGTGATGGTGAAATTAGGGGTGCGCAATTTTGCGGCAATCCTGCGGTTTGCTTTTGCGGCCGGCATGGGGCGCAAGCACGAATGGATCGAGACATATGGCGAAAGCGCCCGAGGGCATCGAAACCTCTGAGAAATCAATGAAAATGGTACTTTTATTTCAGGAAATTTAATTCCTGAATTATCTTGTTGCCGCGCAACGTTTGCTGTATCTAAGGGGCAGCTACCAGTCGCGATCGACGGTCCCGAGGACTCCCAACGGTCCTCCCTTCTTTCTTTTTCGCCTCCTAGCCCGCGTATAAGCGGTCGCTGATGAACGCCTGCGCGAATATGAAGGAACTCGTCATGACGCGATTTGGCAAGATCAAGAGCTACGATAGCAACTAGGGCAGCTGCATGATCAGCCCGGAAAAGGGTGGCGATTCCCTCGCATTTGTGAAGGCCGATCTCCAGCAGGGCGCGCAGGTTCCGCTGGCAGATCAGCGCTACGGCAACCACACAAGACAGGACGCAGGCGGCAAACCGCAAGCGTTCAATCTCCAGCAGCAACCGGGCGAACGCGAGCACGCCGGAAGGCAGCAGAGCTAACCTGAGTTCGACCGGTTGAAGCCGCACACCGCACCCGGTCCGGCCACCGATCGTCCCTACTCCCGAGAGGAGCGGAGCCATGGATCTCAATGAACTGCTTCACGCGCACCAGCTAGAAGTGATGAAGGCCAGCGCTTCTCCTGACGGGCAAACCCGTCAAGGCCATTTCGAGAAGATTGCCATTTACGCCCGACGCATTCGCGAATTGCGCCAAATTCGAACTCCAGGCGCGTCACCTTCGGCTGAAGAAACTCCGGAAACGATCATATACGGATCTTACGCGGGTGAAACGGCGCCCGCTGTTCCCAATGCAACGTTGGAATCATGGGAAAGCGAGGGCGGCGCTATTTACCCGCCATTGGTACCACCCCCTCCTGAAATCACGACAAGGATCGTCAGAGAATATCAAGTGGGGCCATATGTCTACCATGACCTGTCGCTGGCGATGGCAGAATATGAGCGCCAGAAGGGGCGAATGCCCCAGGAAAGGCCCCTCCATGGGTGACTTTCGCACGAACTACGTCGCTCTTGCCGCCGCGGATCGAGCTTTTGCGGCCAGCACCAGGCTTGAAAACGTTCGCCGCAAGCACTTGGATTCGGCGGAATCATGGGATCGTCTCGCCGCGGCCGAAATCGAACTTCAGAGCAAAGCCGACACAGTAAACGCGCTAGACAGGTTCACAGGAGAATACGAATGGATGCCGAAGACACCGATCTAGAACGCAGGGTATTGGCCCACGCCCGGATTTTGCAGACCTTGATACGTTTTCTGGCAGATGAGCGTCCGGAGATTCTTGCACGCCTGAAGAGCGCATTTGGCTCAGGTCATAATATTGGTGAATATGAGCAAAATTTCAGCTCTACTGAGCAATACGGAGACATGTTCATCAGGGCAATCGAGGAACAAGTATCCCGGCACGCGTGCCGCTGATTGCGAAATCCGATCGAGATGATCCGCATTGGAGCTAGAAAATACGCTCGGGCGCCTCGCATCGAGGGCTGGATTTGTCCACTCGATTGACTGGGAGTGAAGGACAGCGAAGGATCTCCGCCGCTAGAGCGCGTCAACGCCTACAATGCCTGACGCGCTCAGCTTTGAAATTGATAGAATTCTGCCTGCTCAGAATAGAGCTCGGCACGGAGACTGAGAAAGGCATGATTGAAAGTGGGTCTCACTCGGCCGGGGGCGACCGTGTTAGCTTCTCGTTACCGGCTAACACCGCGATGCGATGGGAAGCGCCCCATCCGTCGCTGGCGTGGCTGATCGGCGATTATTTCGTCTTCGACTCAGAGGGGCCCGAGGTGTTGGGCGCGCGCTCGCCAATGCTGCCCTCCTGGCCCATCATACGGTTCGCGTTGGCTAGGGAGCCGATGTCGATCGATGCTCCGGGTATCTGCTGGTCTCCTCTGCCCGAGGCCGGCTTCTATGGTAGCGCCAGCCGCGTCCTACATCACACGTCTAATGGCGGCGTAACGATTGGGGTCAATCTCACGCCTGCCGGTGTGGCCCGCTTGCTCAATCTGGATGTCTCGAAATTCCGGGACCGCATGGTATCGCTGGATGAGCTAATCGGCGAACGATCGGCCGAAATCGTTTCCCTGCTACGATCTTCGGACCAAGGGCCCGCTGTAAAGGCCATTCTCGACGAGTTTTTTCTTCGAGAAATGCCCGCCCCGACCGAAGACGAAGAACTGATCGTCGCCCTGCACAAGCTGCTTCTGGACGATGCCATCCGATCCGCGGCCGACCTCGCACGCGAACTCGGCTTGGCGCGGCACACCTTGAGAAGGTTGTCGCTGAAGAGGTTCGGGTTTGCTCCGAGCTTGCTCATTGCCCGCACGCGTTTCCTGCGATCCCTTATCGCCATCAGGACAGCAGGAGGTGGGAGCTATCGGGACATTGATGAGGCGTACACGGATTCATCCCATTTCCTGCGCGACTGCGACCGCTTCCTGGGGCTGACCGCGAGGCGCTTTCTTAGCCTTGAGTTTCCTTTCCTGGACGCAATCATCCGCGTCCGCGGACAGGTGCTGGGCACGGCTCTCCCCACCTTGGGCCCGGGACTCTATCTGAAAGACGCATGAGCCTGAAAGAAACAGGTGTCACTGCCAAAATCTGCCAACCGGCCGGCCTTCGCCGCTGTCATTTCGCAACCTGTCTTCTCCCAGCCCCATTTCAGCCATTCAGCGAGAGCGCCCCTTAGTGGCAACTCTGGGGTCGTGAGCGGAATAGCGGCTTCTCCAGCTTCGATCGCCAAAAGCAGACTGTCAGCTAGCGGCCCAACACCAGCCATCATCCGTTTGAGGTTTGTCCGTCATGGGTGGTTTTTGCGGAGAATGCGCTGGTCACCGGTAGGGCATCGCGGATGATCGGCTCGCAGGGTCATCTCACGCTCCCAATGGTCGAAGATCACCTCGATTGTCGCATGGGCCCAGCTTCGGCCCATTTCGATTAGCGGACGACGGAAGTCATCGTGGTTAAGCAAATTCAGTCTGCCATTCACAATTGCAGCTGCAGTGCGTTCATGCTGCGACATTGACAGGTCGCCCTTGTTGAGACGCTCGGATGCTTGCTCAATCGATTCAAAATCATACTCCGTAAGACGGACAATGCGATTGTTCAGATCGTCGGGCGCGGCACGCTGTCGATCGAATTCCTGGCGGAACTCGTGCTGTTCACGCTCATCCCCACTGCGCTCGAGCTGCTCGCGGTGCTCGCGATTCTCGCGGCCGGATACAGCCTCGAATATGCGCTGATCATCCTGACGACCCTTGCGGTCTATCTGGCGCTCACCGCCATAGGCGCGGGCGTCCAGGTGCGGCTCCGGCGCGAAACCAATGCGCTCGACGTCCAGGCCAGCATCGCGTCGATGGACAGTCTGCTCAACTACGAAACGGTCAAATACTTCGCGGCCGACGATATCGAAATGGAGCGCTATGACCGGTCCCGCCGCGCTTACGAGCAGTCGGCGGTACGGGCCAAGCTCGCCGAAACGCTGGTCGGAATCGGCCAGGCGACAACTCTTGCCGTGGGCGCGATCGCGGTGTTGGTACTTGCCGCGCGGGGGGTCGCGGACGGGGGCATGTCTGTGGGCGACTTCGTTCTGATCAACGCCTTCCTGCTGCAGCTCTATGCGCCTCTGGAGGCGCTGGCCAACGTCTACGGCGGGGTTCGACAGGCATACACGGATGCCGAAGCGATGCTCGATCTGCTGGCCTTGCCGCCCGAAGTGCGCGATGCGCCGGATGCGCGCGAGCTTGCCATCACCGCTGGCCATATTTCGTTCAAGAACGTCTCGTTCGGTTACGATCCCAAACGGCCGATCCTTCGTGACGTCTCGTTCGACATTCCGGCCGGCCACCGCGTGGCGATCGTCGGCGCAAGCGGCAGCGGAAATCGACCGTCGCCCGGCTGCTGTTCCGGTTCTACGACGTCGATTACGGTAGCGTCGCGATCGACGGGCAGGACGTGCGGGAAGTGACTCAGGACAGCCTGCGGCGGGCGATCGGCGTCGTTCCGCAAGACACGGTGTTGTTCAACGAAACGGCTGCCTACAACATCGCCTATGGGACGCCGGAGATGACCGCGGCAATGGTGGAGGGGGTTGCGCGCGCCGCGCACGTTCACGACGCGATCGAAAGGCTTCCGGACGGCTATGCCAGCGTCGTCGGAGAGCGCGGGCTCAAGCTTTCGGGCGGGGAGAAGCAGCGGATCGCGATAGCGCGTGTAATAGCGAAATCGCCGCCGGTCCTGATTTTCGACGAGGCCACCAGCGCGCTCGACACGCGGACCGAGCGCGAAATCCTGGCCAGTCTGGATCGGCTGGCTGTCGCGCGGACCACGCTCGTGATCGCCCATCGCCTTTCGACGGTCGTCGATGCGGATGAGATCGTCGTGCTGGTCGCGGGCAGGATAGCGGAGCGCGGCCGCCATGCCGAACTTCTCGCAGCCGGAGGCGTGTATGCAGCCATGTGGCGGCAGCAATCGCGCGAAAGCGGCCCAGATCAACGAAGCCCGCGTCGACGGTCACAGGGCTGAAATCGCCGCGCCGGCGGATGCGGCGAATAAAGCTCAGTTCACCTGCCGCTCGCGCCCTTCCCAAAACGGGGCGCGCAGTTCGCGGCGCAGGATCTTGCCCGAGGGGTTGCGGGGAAGCGCCGCGATGAAGTCGACGCTCTTGGGGCACTTGAACCCGGCGATGCGCTCGCGCGCGAAGGCGATCACGCCCGCCTCGTCGAGCTCGGTGCCGGGTTTGGCGACCACGACCGCCTTGACCGCTTCGCCCCAGGTCTCGTCGGGCACGCCGATCACAGCGACGTCGGCGATCGCCGGGTGGCCGAAGATCGCGCTTTCCACCTCCGCCGGATAGACGTTCTCGCCCCCGGTGATGATCATGTCCTTGATCCGGTCCTGGATGTAGAGATAGCCCTCCGCGTCGAGCATGCCGGCGTCGCCGGTGCGGAACCAGCCGCCCTCGAGCATGACCTTGGCGTTCTCCTCGGGCCGGTTCCAGTAGCCGAGCATCGTGCTTTCGGAGCGGATCGCGACCTCGCCGGTCGCGCCGGGCGGGAGCGGGTTCAGATCGGCGTCGAGAATGCGCACCTCGTTGCCGGGGAGCGGCTTGCCGGCCGACGTCATCACGTGCTCGCGCCCGGGCGCGTGGTCCTCGGGCGGCAGGCTGACCACGGTGCCGAAGGTCTCGGTCATGCCGTAGAGCTGCGCGAAATCGCACCGCAGCCGCGCGACGCCCTGCTTGAGCAGATCGAGCGGGATCGGGCTCGCGCCGTAGGTCAGCCCGCGGACCGAGGAGAAATCGGCCTTCGCCGCGTCCGGATGCGCGAGCAGCAGGTTGATCGCGGCGGGGACGAGGAACATCCACTTGACCCGATGCCGCTGGACGTCCGCGATCAGCAGCGCGGGGTCGAACTCGCGGTGGACAATCAGATCCTGCCCGCCGAGCACCGCGCCCATCGCAGTGCCGACCCCGGCGATATGGCCGTAGGGCATGGCGAGGATCATGCTGTCGCCCGGCTCGGCGCTGTACCAGTAGATGCCCGCCGCCTTGAGCTTGGGGCGCATATGGGTGCCGTTGTGGTGGCTGAGCACGACACCCTTGGGCAGCCCGGTGGTGCCCGAGGTGTAGAGCTGGAGCAGCGCGTCGTGCGGGCCGACTTCGGTCGCGACCGGATCGGTTGGCTGTGTGTCGCGCCACTCGGCGAACTCGCCCTCCATCGACACGCGCTGCCCCGCGAAGGGAGCGCCGGCGAATTCGTCCTCGACGAACAGGACCTTCGCCCCCGCGTCGTCGAGGATGAAGGCGACCTCGGCCGGGGCGAGGCGCCAGATGATCGGCACGAAGACCATGCCCGCCCGCGCGCAGCCGAGTGCGAGCTCGACCGCGAAGTCGCTGTTCTTGCCGAGGTAGCCGACGCGGTCGCCCTTGGTGAGCCCCATCGCCGCGAGCCCGTGCGCGACCTGTGTCGCGTGGCGGTCGTAGGTGCGGTAGTCGGTGGTGCGCTCGCCGTGGCGGAGCGCGATCTGCTCGGGCCGTTCGGCGGCGTGCGCGGCGAGCGCCTCGCCATAAGTTGGGAAGTAGCGTTCGCTATCGGTCATCGACGTCCTCTCCACGGGCGGGCCGAATCGCGCCGGCGCCTGCTCCGCGGGCGAGCATGTCGGTTTCGTATCGCTACGTAAAGCCGCGCTCGAGGAAGCGCAGCGCGCACCCGGCGAGCATCGCGGTGCCGTGCGGCAGCGCGCTCTCATCGACCATCATGCGCGCACTGTGGATGCCGCAGCACTGACGCCAGTCGTCGCCTTCGCGCGCGACGCCGAGGAAGAACATCGCGCCGGGCACTTTCTCGATCACGTAGGCGAAGTCCTCCGCGCCCATGATCGGCGCGGGCAACTCGCGCCAGGCGGCTTCGCCGAACGCGGCGGTGGCGACCTCGCGGCCGAGCGCGACCGCGCGCTCGTCGCAGATCGTGACGGGGAAGCCTTCGGTCACCGTCACCTCGGCCTCGACCCCGTGCGCGGCTGCGATCCCGCGCACGACTTCGTCCATCGCCGCGCGCACCGCGGCGCGGTGATGGGGAGAGAGCGTGCGGATCGTACCGCGCAGCGTCGCGCGGTCGGGGATGATATTGTGCGCGGTGCCCGCCTCGAGTTGGGTCACGGTGACGACCACCGCGTCGGCGGCGTTGAAGCGGCGGGTGACCATCGCCTGGAGCGCCGACACGATCTCGCACGCGGCGGGCACCGGATCGCGCGCATCGTGCGGCATCGAGGCGTGGCCGCCCTTGCCGGTAACCACGATATCGAATGCGTCGGCCGCCGCCATCAGCGGGCCCGGCTTGCCCGCCAGCACGCCGTGCGGGGCGTTGGGCATGATATGGAGCGCGAATGCCGCCTCGGGCAGCGGGTCCAGCAAGCCATCCTCGAGCATGAAGCGCGCGCCGTGGAAGCCTTCCTCGCCCGGCTGGAACATGAACAGCACTTCGCCGGCAATCTCCTCGCGCTGTGCGGCGAGCAGTTCGGCCGCGCCCGCGAGCATCGCGGTGTGCGTGTCGTGTCCGCAGGCGTGCATCCGGCCCTCGATGGTCGAGGCGAACGCGAGCCCGGTCTCCTCCGCCATCGGCAGCGCGTCCATGTCGCCGCGCAGCAGCACGCGGCGACCCGGACGAGCCCCCTTGAGCACCGCGACCTGCCCGGTGGTCGAGGTCCCCTCGCGCCATTCGAGCGGCAGGTGCGCGAGCGCGGCGCGGACTTTGGCCATCGTCTTCGGCGTGTGCAGCCCAAGCTCGGGCTCGGCGTGGATCGCGCGGCGCAGGGTGACGATGCGATCGGCGAGGCCGCGGGCGGATTCGAGCAGGTCGGGATGGAGCATGGCCCGAGGATACAGGTGCGGGCGGGCGGCACGAAGCGAAAATGTCCGGGTGCGCCGCGCGCCCGGAGCGGCTAGGGGCTTGGATCATGATGTCCGCCGACGCCAGACCTGCCGCGCCCGCGCCGAGCGATGGCCCGGCCGTCGTGCCGTCGGTCGGGGTGATCTACAACCCGCGCAGCCACCGCAACCAGGGGCAGGACCTCAACCTGCGCGTCCAGGCGAACATTTTCGTCGCGCAGCCCGAGGACACCGCCCGATTGAAGGAAGCGCTGGCGCGCTTCGCCGCGCGCGGGATCGACTATCTCGTGATCAACGGCGGCGACGGCACGGTGCGCGAGGTGCTCACCGCCGGGCAGGACGTGTTCGGCGATGCCTGGCCCGACCTCGCGGTGCTGCCCAAGGGCAAGACCAATGCGCTCAACGTCGATCTGGGCGCGCCGCAGGGGTGGACGATCGGCGCGGCGATCGCCGCCTACGGCACCGGCCGGCGCGTGGTCCGCCGCCCAATACGGGTCGAGGCGGTGGACGGCGAGCGGCGCTCGATGCTCGGCTTCATCTTCGGCGCGGGCGCCTACACGCTCGGCATCCGTGCGGGGCAGGACGCGCACCGGCTTGGCGCGATCGACAGCCTCGCGGTCGGCGTCACGGCGGCGTGGGGCGTGCTCCAGGCGCTGTGCGGGAGCGACCGCAACCAGTGGCGGCGCGGGGTTCCGATGCGCATAGCCGTCGGCTCCGAGGGCCGCCTGCTCGAGCACGGCCCGCTCGGCGATCCGGCGCGGCGCCATTTCGTCCTTGCCTCGACGCTCGAGCGCTTTCCCGCCGGGATCAAGCCGTTCGGCAACCACCGCGAAGGGCTCAAGCTCGGCGTGATGGACCATCCCAAGCGTCGCCTGCTGCTGCTGTTCCCCGCGATCCTGCACGGCTACACGCCCGGCTGGCTGCGGGACTGGGGTTTCCACCAGATCGCCGCCGAGCCGGTCGAGATCGATGTCGCGGACGAGATCATCCTTGACGGCGAGGCGTTTCCCGCAGGCCGCTATCGCCTGACGAGCGGCCCCGAGCTGCGCTTCGTCATCCCGTGAGCGGCGCGCTCGAACGGCGAATCGCGGCGGGGCTCGACGCCGAAATCCATCCCGCGGTCGCGGCCTTCGCGCAGCGGCTGGCGGAGGAGGCGGGGGCGGTGGCGGCGCTGTTCTACGGCTCGAACCTGCGCACCGGCGAGCTCGAGGGGGTGCTCGATTTCTACCTCCTGCTGCCCGGCGATCAGGCCGAGCGGATCTGGCCGCGGGTCAGCTATCACGAATGGGAACGTGACGGCCGCACATTGCGCGCCAAGGTCGCGCGCATGGCGTTCGATACGTTCGAGCGCGCCGCGCGCGGGGAGAGCCGCGACACGACGATCTGGGCGCGCTTCGTCCAGCCGAGCGCGCTGGTGTGGGTAGGCGGCGAGGAATGGCGCGCGCGCACGGTTGCGGCGATCGCGCAGGCTGCGCAAACCGCGGCGCGGCTCGCGGCGGCGCTCGGGCCGGAGAGCGGCACGGCGGAAGACTACTGGCGCGCGCTGTTCCGCGCGACCTATCGCGCCGAGTTCCGGGTCGAGAAGCCGGGGCGCGAGGATTCGATCCTCGCAGTCAATGCGGCGCATTTCGCCGGCCTGCTGCCGCTCGCGTGGGAAGCGGAGGGAATCGCCTTCGCGCGCGACGGCGAGCGGCTCGCACCGCGGCTGGCGGCACGCGAGCGGCGGCGCGTGCTGCGCTGGTGGGCGCAGCGGCGGCGGCTGGGCAAGCCGCTCAACCTCGCGCGGCTGCTCAAGGCGAGCACCACCTTCGACGGCGCGGCGCGCTACGCCGCGTGGAAGGTCGAGCGCCACACCGGCGTGCCGGTGGCGGTGACGCCATGGCGCGAGCGCCACCCGGTGCTCGCCGCGCCGGGCGTGCTGTTCCGCGTCTGGCGCTCCAGAAGAGCGCGCTGAGCGGCTCAGGTCCTAGCCCCAGTATTTCATGTTGATGGTAATCGCCTCGGGCGAGTTGCCGATCGAGAAGCGGGTCTTCTTGTAGCTCGGCTTGCCGAGGTTGAAGATGTTGATGCTCGGGTCGCGCGACATGCCGCCGCCGTCCTCGGTCAGGTCGGTGTCGCCGTTGCCGTTGACGTCATGGCGGACCGCGACCGCATAGACCCCCGCTTCGGGCACCGGGAGGCAGAACGTCATCGTGCCGCGGCGCGCGGGCGTTTCGACGCGGTGGAGCCAGCGGCCGGTCTCGAGCCAGTCGCTGTCGGTCCCGCGATAGGTCTGCACCCGCATCGTGCCGCTCGAATTCTTGACGCCGCGCACGGTCACCTTGACCGCCGGGCCCTTGCCCGCGCTGCAACGCGAAAGGTCGTTGGAAATCTCCTGGCGATAGGCGTTCGCCGGCATACCCGCGACGAGACCCGTCGCGAGCGCGGCCCCGGCCGCCAGTCGTAGCGTCGTTTTCAAGCTCATGATCTCGAACAATCCATCGTTGCGAAGGGGAATGGGACTGCGATTCGCTTCGTGTCGTGTAGCATGCCGCCGCGACGCGTCCCGTGGGTTCACGAAATCCAATGGCCGGGGTGCCCTGAATTGCCGCTGAACCCGGCCTTGCGCCGACTCGGCGGCGCAGTGTGGAAAAGGCGCACCGCGCGCTTGTCGCGATTCCATAGCCCCTCTAGGCGGGGACACCTGCCGCAGTTTCGCGATCGACCATGGCCGCACCGCTCATTTCCCCTTCGATCCTCTCCGCCGATTTCGCCCGGCTGGGCGAGGAAGTGCGCGCAATCGACGCCGCCGGCGCGGACTGGATCCATATCGACGTGATGGACGGGCATTACGTGCCCAACATCACCATCGGCCCGGCGGTGGTGAAGGCACTGCGCCCGCACACCGGAAAGCCGTTCGACGTGCATCTGATGATCTCGCCCGTCGACGCCTATCTGGAGGCGTTCGCGGAGGCCGGGGCCGACATAATCACGGTCCATCCCGAGGCCGGACCGCACATTCACCGCACGCTCCAGGCGATCCGCGCGCTGGGCAAGAAGGCGGGTGTGGTGCTCAACCCGGGCACGCCGGTCGAAGCGCTCGAGTATCTGCTCGATCTTGCCGATCTGGTGCTCGTGATGAGCGTCAATCCTGGGTTCGGCGGGCAAAGCTTCATCGACAGCCAGCTGCGCAAGGTGGCGGCGATCCGCCGGATGATCGATGCCACCGGGCGCGAAATCCACCTCGAGGTCGATGGCGGGGTCAACATGGAGACCGCACGCCTGTGCGTCGACGCCGGGGCGGACGTGCTCGTCGCGGGCTCGGCGACGTTCAAGGGCGGACCGGAGCGCTACGCGGCGAACATCGCCGCGCTGCGGGGAGAGGGCTGATGGCCGACGCGGCGCCGCTCGCCGAAGCGCGGGGCCGCCGCGCCGAAGAGTTTCCCGAGGCGCCTGCCCTGCCGCTCCGCGCCGGCGCGGTCGAGACGCTCGTACGCGAACCCGATCACGGTGGCGGACGCGAGCAGGTGCTCGAACCGGGCCGTTCGCTGGTGCTCGCCGATCTTGCCGCGCCGCGGCTCGGTGCGGGCGAGGCGCTGATCCGCTTCGCCTATCGCATGGGCGTCTCGGGGGCGACGCTGACCGCGCCCTTCGCCAAGGCCGCCAAGCCGCGCCTGCTCGGCACGGTCGAGAGCCCTCTCGCGGGCGACCGTGCG
Organism: uncultured Altererythrobacter sp.; assembly: GCA_946886565.1. The sequence continues at coordinate 8,401 of CAMPIX010000014.1, read as the reverse complement.
GCTGGCGTCGCGCTGCGCGCCGGGCATTTCCTGATCTACGGGGTCAAGGCGCCGATCGCGCAGATGGAGTTCGGGTCGAGCGTGCGGCTGACCCCGCCGTTCGAGCGGACGGTGCACGGCTTCGGCTGGCTGCGCGATCTCGCCGCGAGCGCGCCGCGCGAACAGTGCGTGGCAACCGCCGAGCGCGTGCTGCGCTCCTGGCTCGACGCGAACCCGGGGCCGGGCAAGGGCCCTGCATGGAACGTCGAAAACGTCGGCCGTCGGCTGCGCGCCTGGCTCGTGTTCGCGCCGCTGATTCTCTCGAGCGAGGGGGCGCAGTTGCGCGGCAGGGCGCTCGCCGCCATCGCAGACACCGCGCGCTGGCTCGACCGCAAGGTGGGCGGCGCCGAGGACGGGCTGGGCGTGGCGATGGGCTGGGCGGCGCTCGTCGCCGCCGGGCTGCTGCTGCCCGACGGCAAGCCCCGCCGGCTGTTCGCCGAGGCCGGGCTGGCGCGCGCGCTGGGCGAACTCGTCGCCGAGGACGGCGGCGTGCTCTCGCGCAGCCCGCTCGCGCAGATGGACGCGATCGCCGCGCTGATCGACCTGCGCGCCTGCTATGAGGCGGTCTCGCGCGAGCCGCCGGCGTTCGTCGGCACGATGCTGCACCTGCTGGTGCCGCCACTGCTGTCGGTGCTCCATGGCGATGGCGGACTCGGTTGCTGGCAGGGCGCGGGCGCGGTGCGCGCCGACCGCGTGGCGGCGCTGGTCGAGGCGAGCCGGGTGCGCGCGCGGCCGCTCAAGGATGCGCGCCAGTGGGGCTATCAGCGGGTCGCGGCGCGCAAGGCGGTGCTGGTGATCGACGCCGCGCCGCCGCCGCTGCCGCGCCACGCGCGCGCGGGCTGCGCCTCGACGCTGGCGTTCGAGTTCTCCGCCGAGGGGCAGCGGATCGTGGTCAATTGCGGCGGCGCCGCCTTCGCCGGAGGGCAGGTGCCGGTGCGGATCGAACAGGGGCTGCGCGCGAGCGCGGCGCACTCGACGCTCACGCTCGACGAGGCGAACTCGACCGCGGTGCTGCTCCACGGCAAGCTCGGCAAGGGCGTGAACGAAGTCGAGATCGACCGCCGCACGCTGCAATTGAACGGCGGCAGCGCCACGCGGATCGAGTCGAGCCACGATGGCTACGCGGCGCGCCACGGACTCACCCATCGGCGAATCCTGATCCTGCGCGACAACGGGCAGGAACTGCGGGGCGAGGACGTGTTGCTGCCGGCGGCCAAGACTGGCAAGCGCGGCAAGATTGGCTTCGCGATTCGCTTCCACCTCGGCCCGGGCGTCGAGGCGCGGCTGTCTGACGACGGGCTGGGCGCGGGCCTCGCACTGGCGGACGGCAGTTTCTGGCAGTTTCGTATTCCCCAAGGCGACAAGGGGGGCGAACTGTCGATCGAGGAAAGCCTGTGGGTCGACGGACAGGGCAGACCCCAGCCGATTGAACAACTGGTCATCCAGGGGATGACATCGCGCAGCGGAGGGAGCTTCTCCTGGCTGTTCAAGAAAATGGGATAGATTCGATTGTGAGCGACGTGACGATCAGGCGGGCACTGCTTTCGGTGTCCGACAAGGACGGTTTGCTGGACTTGGGCGCGCGGCTGGCGAAGGGCGGGGTCGAGCTCGTCTCCACCGGCGGCACCGCGCGCGCGCTGCGCGAAGCGGGGCTGACGGTGCGCGACGTGTCCGATCTGACCGGCTTTCCCGAGATGATGGACGGACGGGTCAAAACGCTCCATCCGATGGTCCACGGCGGGCTGCTCGCAGTGCGCGACAATCCCGAGCATGCCGCGGCGATGGAAGCGCACGACATCGGTGCGATCGACCTCGTGGTGGTTAACCTCTATCCGTTCGAGGAAACCGTGGCGCGGGGCGCGAGTCGCGACGAGGTAATCGAAAACATCGACATCGGCGGGCCGAGTATGGTTCGTTCTGCTGCGAAAAATCACCGGTATGTCACGATCGTTACCGATCCGGCGGACTATGACGACCTGATGGAAGAACTCGCCGGCCACGACGGCGCAACGACGCTCGATTTCCGAAAGGCGATGGCTGCCAAGGCTTTCGCCGCGACCGCGGCCTATGATTCGATGATCGGCCAGTGGTTCGCCTTCGCCGACCAGCAGCAGAAGTTCCCGCCGGTGGTCAGCATGACGCGCAAGCTCGCGGGCACGCTGCGCTACGGCGAGAACCCGCATCAGGAGGCTGCGCTCTACCTCCCCGCCGGGCCGCACGCGCAGGGCCTGCCGCAGGCCGAGCAGGTCCAGGGCAAGGAGCTGAGCTACAACAACTACAACGACGCCGCCGCCGCGCTCGAGCTCGCCGCCGAATTCCGCGGCCAGCGGCCCGCGGTGGTGATCGTCAAACATGCCAATCCGTGCGGCGTGGCGCAGGCGGACAGCCTGTTGGCGGCGTGGGAGGCGGCGCTGGCGTGCGACGACGTTTCGGCGTTCGGCGGGATCGTCGCGACCAACGCGCCGCTCGACGGACCGACCGCCGAGGCGATCTGCGGTATTTTCACCGAAGTCGTGGTTGCACCCGGCGCAGACGAGGCCGCGCGCGCCGCTTTCGCGAAGAAGAAGAACCTGCGGCTGCTGTTGATCGACGACTTGCCCGATCCGCGCCGGCCGGGCCAGACTATGGCGGTGATCGCCGGCGGCCTGCTGGTGCAGGACCGCGACAGTGCCGCGATCTCGGCCGGCGATCTCGAGGTCGTGACCGAGCGCGCGCCGACCGAGCGCGAGCTCGAGGATTGCCTCTTCGCGTGGACCGTCGCGCGCCACGTCAAGTCGAACGCGATCGTCTATGCGAAGGACGGCGCCACCGCCGGGATCGGCGCGGGACAGATGAACCGCCGCGATTCGAGCCGGATTGCCGCGATGAAGGCTGCCGAGGCGGCTGAAAAACACGGTTGGGCCGCCCCGCGCACGCAGGGCAGCGCGGTTGCCTCCGACGCCTTCTTCCCGTTCGCCGACGGTCTGCTTGCCGCTGCCGAAGCCGGCGCGACGGCAGTGATCCAGCCGGGCGGCTCGATTCGCGACGACGAGGTGATCGCCGCCGCGAACGAAGCGGGGCTCGCCATGGTGTTCACGGGAATGCGTCACTTCCGGCACTAGCGCGTCGTTCGTCGACCGCTCGTCTCCGTTCGACCAGCCAGTATGAACCTTGCACATCGTTCGCATTAAGATGGTTGCAAGCGGCGATCGGCTACTCACATTTCCGATCGAAACGAAAGATAGCATCATGCGCCTGTTCAAGACCGACCTCTTCCGCAACTTCGCGATCGGCTTCGCCGCCGGCGCGGTGCTTGTCGCGCTTCAGGCGTCGCCCGACGTCATCGGCGCCGTGATCCCCGCGGCCGAGGCCGCCCCGCTGCGGTGAACCGCGCTCCGGCCTTCCTGGTCGCCGCCTGCCTGATGCTGAGCGCATGCCAGCAGCCCGCTGCCGCTTCCGAGAACTTTGTTCAGGCACCCGCTGCCGAGCGGATCGCGCGCGAGGGCGAGGGCCTGGAGACCGCAATCTTCGCAGGCGGTTGTTTCTGGGGCATCGAGGCGATCTTCAGCCACGTCGAAGGCGTGAAGAGCGCAGTCGCAGGCTATCACGGCGGCAATGCCGCGACCGCCAGTTACGAGCGGGTCAATAGCGGCGTTACCGGTCATGCCGAAGCGGTGCGCGTGGTCTACGATCCCGAGGTGGTGCGATACGATCAGTTGCTGCGCATCTTCTTTTCCGTCGGCGCCGACCCGACCTTGCGCAACCGGCAGGGGCCCGATGTCGGCAGTCAGTATCGCGCCGCGCTGGTGCCGCTGAACAAGGAACAGCGCGCGGTCGCTGCGGCTTATCTGAAGCAGATGGAAGCCTCGGGCAAATGGAAGCGCCCGATCGTGACCGAGATCGAGAGTTACCGGAAATTCTACGAAGCCGAGGAATACCACCAGGATTTCGCCGCGAAGAACCCGCGCAACGGCTATATCGTGCGCTGGGACGCGCCCAAGGTCGCCGCGCTCAAGCGAATCTATCCGGGCGTCTACAGCGCGAGCTTCCAGCGCGATTAGTGGCATAGCGCTGCCGCAGTCGCTATATCGGGCGCTATGGCGACGCAGCACAACCATTCGCATCACGAACACAGTGGCACCGACCTCGTTTCGGCAGCGCGCGAGGCGCTTACCGGGGCGGGCGAACAGTGGACCGGTATGCGCGAATCGGTGTTCGAGGAACTCGCGAAGCACGAGCGTCCCGCCTCGGCCTACGATATCGCGGACAACCTCTCCCGCGCGCGCAACAAGCGTGTGGCGCCCAACAGCGTCTACCGCATCCTCGACCTGTTCGTGACGAACAATCTCGCGATGCGGGTAGAGAGCGCCAACGCCTACCTCGCCAATACCCATCCGGGTTGTGAGCACGACTGCATCTTCCTGGTCTGCGACGAATGCGGCGAGGCGATCCACGTCGACGACGACAGCGTTTCTCTCGGAGTGCGCGGCGTGGCAAAGGCAAGCGGGTTCGCAACGCGCCGTCCGATTATCGAGGTGCGCGGATTGTGCGGAGATTGCGCAAGCTGAGAGTCACGAATTGCTCAGCCCGATCTCACGCACGGTTCATCGACAGGCGCAATTCGCCGGTGTAGAGCCGAAGGCATGAGCCACAGCCCCGATACGCCGCTGCTCGACACGGTCGATACCCCGCACGATCTCCGCAAGCTCGACAAGAGCCGGTTGCGCCAGCTCTCCGACGAATTGCGCGAAGAAATGATCTCCGCGGTAGGCAGCACCGGTGGGCATCTCGGCTCGGGGCTCGGGGTGGTCGAACTGACCGTGGCGATCCACTATGTGTTCGACACGCCCGAAGACAAGCTCATCTGGGACGTCGGCCATCAGGCCTACCCGCACAAGATCCTCACCGGCCGGCGCGCCCGCATCCGCACGTTGCGTCAGGGTGGTGGCCTCAGCGGCTTCACCAAGCGCTCCGAGAGCGAATACGATCCGTTCGGCGCGGCGCACAGCTCGACCTCGATCTCGGCCGGGCTCGGTTTCGCGATCGCCAACAAGCTCAACGACCGGCCGGGCAAGGCGATCGCGGTGATCGGCGACGGCGCGATGAGCGCCGGCATGGCCTACGAGGCGATGAACAATGCCGAGGCCGCGGGCAACCGTCTGGTCGTCATCCTCAACGACAACGACATGTCGATCGCGCCGCCCGTGGGCGGGCTCTCGGCCTATCTCGCACGGATGGTGTCGAGCAGCGAATATCTCGGCCTGCGCAGCCTCGCCTCGCGGCTGACGAAGAAGCTGAGCCGCAAGGTCCATCACGGGCTGGAAAAGGCCGAGGAATACGCCCGAGGCATGGCGACCGGCGGTACGCTGTTCGAGGAGCTGGGCTTCTACTATGTCGGGCCGATCGATGGGCACAATCTCGATCACCTGATCCCGGTGCTCGAGAATGTCCGCGACAGCGAGCAGGGGCCGATCCTGGTCCATGTCGTGACCACCAAGGGCAAGGGCTATGCTCCGGCGGAAAACAGCGCCGACAAGTATCATGGCGTCGCCAAGTTCGACGTCATCACTGGCGAGCAGAAGAAATCGAGCGGCGGACCGCCGAGCTACCAGAACGTGTTCGGCGAGACGCTGGCCAGGCTCGCCGAGACCGACACGCGCATCTGCGCGATCACCGCGGCGATGCCGAGCGGGACGGGCGTCGACAAGTTCGCCAAGGCGCACCCCGAGCGCGCCTTCGACGTGGGCATCGCCGAACAGCACGGCGTGACATTCGCGGCCGGGCTTGCGGCGCAGGGCATGCGGCCCTTCGCGGCGATCTATTCGACCTTCCTCCAGCGCGCCTACGACCAGGTCGTGCACGACGTCGCGATCCAGAACCTGCCGGTGCGCTTCGCGATCGACCGCGCAGGGCTCGTCGGGGCCGACGGTGCCACGCATGCCGGATCGTTCGACGTGACTTATCTGGCGACGCTGCCCAATTTCGTGGTCATGGCGGCGGCGGACGAGGCCGAGCTGGTCCATATGACCTACACCGCCGCCGAGTACGACGACGGGCCGATCGCGTTCCGCTATCCGAGGGGTGCGGGCGTGGGCGTCGCGCTGCCCGAAGTTCCGGAGAAGCTCGCGATCGGCAAGGGACGCGTGGTGCGCACCAAAGACGGCGAGGGGGGCAAGGTCGCGATCCTCTCGCTCGGCACGCGGTTGCACGAGGCGCTCAAGGCGGCCGACCAGCTCGAGGCCAAGGGACTTTCGACCACGGTCGCCGACATGCGCTTCGCCAAGCCGCTCGACACTGACCTGATCGCCCGGCTGGTGCGCAGCCACGAGGTCGTGGTGACGATAGAGGAGGCCGCGATCGGCGGCCTCGGCGCGCATGTCCTGACCTATGCCAGCGACGAGGGACTCACCGATGCGGGTCTCAAGATCCGCACGATGCGCCTGCCCGACCGCTTCCAGGATCAGGACGCGCCCGAGAAGCAGTACGACGAGGCCGGGCTCAACGCGCCGCACATCGTCGAGACCGTGCTCAAGGCGCTGCGCCACAACAGCGCGGGCGTGGAAGAGGCGCGGGCCTGACCGCGGGCCGGGGTTTCGGCGGCGGGGCGAAGCGGCGCGTGCTGTTCGTCCTCGTCTCGATCCTGGCGGTCTACCTCGCGCTCGCCGCGGTGCTGACGCTCACGCAGGGGCGCATCATCTATCCTGCACCCACCGGGCCGGGCAGCGCGCCCGCCGGCTTTGAGCGCGTAACCTACGAAACCTCGAACGGGCTCAAGCTGGCCGCGGGCTACCGCGCCGCGCGCGCCGGATACCCGACGATCCTCTACTTCCACGGCAACGGCGCCGACTGGCAATCGAGCGTGATCGCGACCGACCGCCTGGTGCCCGAAGGGTACGGCGTGCTCGCCGCCGAATATCGCGGCTATCGCGGCAACCCGGGGCGGCCAAGCGAGGCGGGGCTCTACCGCGACGGACGCGCGGCGGTGGCGTGGCTCGCCGGCCAAGGCGTGCCGCCGGCGCGCACGGTGGTGATCGGCAACTCGATCGGCGCGGGCGTCGCCACGCGGGTCGCGCGTGAGACGCAGCCCGCGGCGCTGATCCTGATCTCGCCGTTCTCGAGCCTGACCCGGCTCGCGCGGGAGAAGGCCTGGTGGCTGCCGACCGGGCTGCTGCTGCGCGACCGCTACGACAACGCCGCCGCGCTGCCCGCGGTCGAGAGCCCGGTGCTGATCCTCCACGGCGACGCCGACAGCCTGATCCCCGCCGCCCACGCGCGACGGCTCGCCGAGACGCGGCCGGGCACCGAGCTTGTCATCGTGCGCGGCGCGGGGCACGAACTCGCGTGGCTGCCCGAAGCCGAACGGCACGCGCTGGCGTTTATCGAGCGCGTCGTGCCCCAAGGAGAAGATTTGTGAGCCTGATCGAACTGACCACCGAAGCGGGCGTCGCCACGCTGACCTTCAACCGGCCCGAGGCGATGAACCCGCTCGGCGCTGCCGGCGACGGGGCAGAAGTCGAGGCGGCCTGCGATACGATCGACGCCGATCCGGCGATCCGCTGCGCGATCCTGACCGGCGCGGGCCGGGCGTTCTCGGCGGGCGGCGACATCAAGGCGATGCGCGACCGCTCGGGCAATTTCGGCGGCAATCCGGCCGAGATCGCCGAGGGTTACCGCACCAATATCCACCGCGCCCTGCGCGCGCTCGACGGGCTCAAGGTGCCGCTGATCGCCGCGGTCAACGGCCCGGCGATCGGGCTCGGCTGCGACCTCGCGTGCCTCGCCGACATCCGCCTCGCTTCGAGCAGCGCGAAGTTCGGGGTGACCTTCCTCAAGCTCGGGCTGGTGCCGGGCGACGGGGGCACGTGGATACTGCCGCGCGTTATCGGCCATCCGCGCGCCGCCGAGCTGTTCTACACCGGCGAGGTGATCGATGCCGAGCGCGCCTGCGAATGGGGCCTGGTCAGCCGTGTAGTCGCGCCCGAGGCACTGATGGACGAGGCGCGCGCGCTCGCGGCGAAGATCGCCGCGATGCCCCCGCAGGCGCTGCGTGCGACCAAGACGCTGCTGCGCCAGGGCCGCTCGGTGACCTACGATACCGCGCTCGAGCTCGCCGCGACCACCCAAGCGCACATGCACCACACCGATGACCACGCGGAGGGCGTCGCCGCGCTGCTCGAAAAGCGCCCGCCGCGCTTCACCGGGCGTTGACAGGCCCGGCTAGAACCAGCGCCACGCGCCCGCCGGAATACCCGCGGCGGGCACATGCGACCAGGTGAGGATGAGCCAGAGCGCGAAAGCGAGCAGCCAAAGGCCCGACCCGGCGCGCGGCAATGCGGTCCAGCGCGGCCAGTAGGCGGTCTTCTCTTCCCACCCGCCCCAGGCT
>CAMPIX010000013.1 GCA_946886565.1 uncultured Altererythrobacter sp. | reverse complement strand
CGCCGGATGCGGCCGTTCATCGACCGCTGGGGCCGCTGGCTGACGCTCGACTGGGAACATATCGAGAGCGCTACGCGCTTCTTCCGCCGCCACGGCCAGTGGGTCGTGCTGACGCTGCGCTGCACCCCGTTTTTCCGCACGATGATCTCGCTCCCGGCGGGCCTCGCGCACATGAACGTCTGGCGCTTCCTCGCCTTCACCTTCGTTGGCACCGCGGCGTGGAACGCGCTGCTGATCCTTGGCGGGGCGGCGCTGGCGCGGTACCTCGAGGATTACGAGCACGCTTTCGGTTGGGTCATCCTCGGCATCGTCGGGCTGGCGGCGGTCGCGTACGTGTGGAGGGTGTTCACCTGGACGCCGCGCGCCGGGCAGGACGACGGCTAGCCTGAGCCTCTAAGCCTTTTCGCGCGGGTGGGCGGCGCGGTAGGTGTCGAGCAGCGTCGCGGCGTCGACCTTGGTGTAGATCTGGGTCGAGCCGAGGCTCGCGTGGCCGAGCAGTTCCTGCAAGCTGCGGAGGTCCGCGCCCGCCCCGAGCAGATGCGTCGCGAACGAGTGGCGCAGCGCGTGCGGGGTCGCGGTCGGTGGCAGGCCGAGCGCGATCCGCGCGCGCGCCATCGCCTTCTGCACCATGCCCTGGTTGAGCGCGCCGCCCTTCGCACCGCGGAACAGCGGCTCGTCGCGCCCGAGCGGCCAAGGGCACAGCCGCGCATATTCGCCCACCGCAGCGCGCACGATCGGCAGGATCGGCACGACGCGCTGCTTGCCGCCCTTGCCGGTGACCGAGAGCGTCTCGCCCAGTGGGAGATCGCGACCCTGGAGCGACAGCGCCTCAGCGATGCGCAGTCCCGCCCCGTAGAGCAGCATCAGCACCGCGCGGTCGCGCGCGCCGATCCACGGCTCCTCGGCATCGCTCGCGACGCGCTCGGCGAGATTGCCCGCGTCGTCGGGGGTCACGGGGCGGGGCAGGCCCTTCTTGATTCGCGGCCCGCGCAGCCGCGGCGGCCCGGCGTCGGCTTGGCCGGTCCGTTCGCGCGCGTGGGCGACGAAGGCCTTGAGCGCCGAAAGCTCGCGCGCGGCCGAGGCGTTGCCGAGCCCCTCGGCACGGCGGCGCGCGAGCTGCGCGCGCAGCTCCGCGGTGTCGATCCGGGCGAGGGCCGGCCAGTCGTCGATACCGGTCGCCGCGAGCAATCGCTGCGCCGCCGCGAGATAGGCGCGCACGGTATGCGGCGAGCGGCGACGGTTCTTCGAAAGATGGTCGCCCCACTCGGCGAGCAGATCGGCCGCGCTCATGCCGCGACCAGCGCCGGGTGGACGAGCTCGCCGAGCACCGCGTCGAGCACCGGCATACCGCGCGCCGTGACGGCGAGGCACTCTCCCCGCTGTTCGACGAAGCCGAGGCGCGCGAGCATGTCGCGGGCGCGAGGATCGATCAGCGTTCCGGCATCGAGCGCGAAGCGCGCGGCGATTTCGGGCAACGAGACGCCCTCGGCCAGCCGCAGCCCCATCAGCAGCGCTTCGGAGGCACGCGTCGCGGGTGAGAGTTCGGTTTCCTCGCGAATGCCGTTTTCGCGCTCGGCCACTGCGACGAGCCAGTTCTCGGGCTTCTTGTGGCGCAACGTCGCCAGGCCGCCGCGCCGCCCGTGCGCACCGGGGCCGATCCCGCAGTAATCGCGGTAGCGCCAGTAGGCGAGGTTGTGGCGGCTTTCCTGACCGGTCGGCGCGTGGTTGCTGACCTCGTAGGCGGGTAGACCGGCGGCGGCGGTAAGCGCACGGGTCAGCTCGAACAGTTCGGCCGAGGGGTCGTCGTCGAGCGGCGCGAATACGCCCCGCCGCACGTCGGTGGCAAAGCGCGTGTTGGGCTCGATCGTGAGCTGGTAGAGCGAGAGGTGCCCCGTGCCGAAGCCGAGGGCGCGGGTCAGCTCGGCCTCCCATTCGGCGGCGGTCTGGCCGGGGCGGGCATAGATCAGATCGAAGCTGACCCGCGCGAAATGGCGCTGCGCCACGTCGAGCGCGGCCAGCCCCTCGTTGACGTCATGCAGTCGTCCGAGGAAGCGCAGCGCCGCGTCGTCGAGCGCCTGCAACCCCAGCGAAACGCGGTTGATCCCTGCGCTCGCGAGCGCCCCGAAAGCCGCCGCTTCGACCGAGGAGGGATTGGCTTCGAGGGTAATCTCGATATCCGGCGCGAAGCTCCACAGCCGCTCGGCTTCCGCCAGCAGATCGGCGACCAGCGCAGGCGGCATCAGCGAAGGCGTGCCGCCACCGAAGAAGATCGATTCGACCGGCTCGCCGCCCGCCAGCGCGGCTTCGTAGCGCATGTCGGCGATCAGCGCGCGCCGCCACGCCGCGTGGTCCACCCGGTCGCGCACGTGGCTGTTGAAGTCGCAATAGGGACACTTCTTCAGGCAGAAGGGCCAGTGGATGTAGAGCGCGCGAGCCATTTGCAGCTTCCGTAGCATGCTCCTGTTCCCCCGCGAAGGCGGGGGTCTCAGGCCAATTCGTGGAGCGACAGCGGCCTGAGGTCCCCGCCTTCGCGGGGACTCATCGTCGGATCAGCCGAATTGCTCGGCGACCAGCTTGGCGAAAGCGTCGGCGCGGTGGCTGATGCGGTGTTTTTCTTCCGGGTCGATCTCGGCGAACGTCCGATCGTGACCCTGCGGCATGAACACCGGATCGTAGCCGAAGCCGAGCGTGCCGCGCGGCGGCCAGGTCAGCGTGCCGGGCGCAGTTCCTTCGTAGACTGCGTGCTCGCCATCGGGCCACGCGATCGCGAGCACGCAATGAAACGCCGCGTCGCGCGGTGCGCCGGGGCCTTTCGCCGCGAGCATGCCTTCGACCTTGCCCATCGCCATGTACCAGTCGCGGCCCGGCTCGCCCTCGAACCACTGCCGCTCGGCCCAGTCGGCGGTATAGACGCCCGGCCGCCCGTCGAGCGCAGCGACCGACAGCCCGCTGTCGTCGGCGAGCGCGACGATCCCCGCCGCCTCGGCCGCCGCCCGCGCCTTAATCAGCGCGTTCTCGACGAAGGTGCGCCCGGTCTCGGCCGGCTCGGGCAGGCCGAGCGAGCCGGCGCTGATGCACTTGATCCCGTAAGGCTCGAGCAGCGCGCCGATCTCCTTCAGCTTGCCCGCATTGTGCGTGGCGATGACGAGCGACCCGGAACCGAGCCGCCGGGTCATTTCTTCACCGCCTCCAGCTGCGCGGCGAAGATGCGCTCGCAGCCGATCCTGGCGAGACGGAGCAGGCGCAGCAGGCCTTCCTCGTCGTAGGTCGCGCCTTCGGCCGTGGCCTGCACTTCGGCGATCTGGCCGCCCGAGATGAGGACGAAGTTCGCATCGGCGTCCGCCGCGCTGTCCTCGTCGTAATCGAGATCGAGCACCGGGGTGCCCTGATGGATGCCGCAACTCACCGCAGCGACCTGCGCCGTGATCGGATCTTCGACCAGCAAGCCGCCCTCGATCAGGCCATCGACGGCGAGCCGCAGCGCCGCCCACGCGCCCGAGATCGCCGCGGTGCGCGTTCCGCCGTCGGCCTGGATCACGTCGCAGTCGAGCGTGATCTGGCGTTCACCGAGCTTCTTGAGATCCACGACCGCGCGCAAGCTACGACCAATAAGTCGCTGAATTTCCTGCGTTCTACCGCTCTGCTTGCCGCGCGCCGCCTCGCGCTGGCCGCGCGTGTGGGTCGCCCGCGGAAGCATCGAGTATTCGCCGGTGACCCAGCCTTCGCCCTTGCCGCGCAGCCACGGCGGCACGCCCTTCTCGACGCTGGCGGTGCACAGCACCCGGGTGTCGCCGAAACTGACGAGGCACGAACCTTCCGCATGCCTGGTAAAGCCGGTTTCGAAGGTGAGGGCGCGCATCTCGTCGGGCGCGCGGCCGGAAGGTCGCATGGGATTTCCTTTGTCGAGTCGTTTGCGCCGCGTTAGGCGCTTGCGGCTTGAGCCCGCAAGGGCGCGCGCTAGATTGAGACGATGCCGACACCGCCCGTCACCGAAATGACCGACCGCGCCAGGGCGATCTTTCGCCTCGTGGTCGAGGGCTATCTCGACAGCGGCCAGCCGGTCGGTTCGAAGACGCTCGCGGGCGCCAGAACGGAAAGCGGTTCGGGGCTGAACCTCTCGCCCGCCTCGATCCGGTCGGTGCTCGCCGATCTCGAATCGCTCGGGCTGCTTGCCGCGCCGCACACCAGCGCCGGGCGCATGCCGACCGAGAGCGGGCTGCGCCTGTTCGTCGACGGGATGATGCAGGTGGCCGAGCCGACCCATGCCGAGCGCAAGGCGATCGAGCGCCGCCTCGCCGAACCGGGGCCGATCGAGCAGGCGCTGGAGCAGACCAGCGCGATCCTGTCGGACATCTCTGGTGCGGCGGGCATGGTCATGGTCCCTCGACTCGAACCGCGGCTCGCGCAGCTGAGTCTCGTCAATCTGGGGCAGGGCCGGGTGCTGGCGGTGCTCGTTGGCGAGGACGGTGCGGTGGAGAACCGCGTGATCGAGCTCGGCGAAGGAGCCTCGCCGCAAATGCTCGAGCAGGCGAGCAACTACATCACCGCGCGGCTCGCGGGGCGCACGCTGCCCGAGGCTTCGGCCGCGATGCGCGCCGAGATCGCCTCGGGCCGCTCGCAGCTCGACGAGGCGAGCCGGAGCCTGGTCGAGCGCGGACTGGCGGTGTGGAGCGAAGACGCGGCGCGGCGTCCGGTGCTGATCGTGCGCGGACAGGCGCGGCTGCTCGACGACAGCGCGCTGTCCGACCTCGAGCGCGTTCGCTCGCTGCTCGACGACCTCGAGAACAAGCAATCGGTGGCCGAACTGCTCGAAAGCGCGCGCGAGGCGGAGGCGACGCGGATCTTCATCGGGAGCGAGAACCGGCTGTTCGCGCTCTCGGGATCCTCGGTCATCGCCTCGCCCTATCGCGACCGCGAGGGGCGCGTGGTCGGCGTGCTGGGGGTGATCGGTCCCACTCGGTTGAATTACGCGCGGGTCGTCCCCATGGTGGACTTCACCGCCCGATCCCTGGGTAAACTCATCGGATAGATACGAAAAATCATGAGCGACAACGACAAGCGGCCGCACGACGAGGCCGTTGAAAAGGAACTCGAAGGCGTGCCCGAGGAATTTCTCGAGGACAGTGGCGATGACGAAGGCGGGGTCGAGGATGCGCTTGCCGCGCTGCGCGCCGACCTCGATGCCGCGAAGCAGGATGTGCTCTATGCCCGCGCCGAAACGCAGAACGTGCGTCGCCGGCTGGAGAAGGACGTGCAGGACGCGCGCAGCTACGCTGCCACCGGCTTCGCGCGCGACATTCTGTCGGTCGCCGACAACCTCGCCCGCGCGCTCGATCACGTGCCCGCCGCGCTGCGCGAGGACGAGCAGGCCAAGCGGTTCGTCGACGGGATCGAGGCGACCATGCGCGAGATCGAGAAGGTCTTCGCCCAGCACGGCATCACCCGCATCGCCGCCACCGGCATGCCGCTCGACCCCAACATCCACCAGGCGATGATGGAAGTGCCCGCGAGTGACGGTCAGGAGCCGGGTACAATCGTGCAGGAGCTCCAGTCGGGCTACATGATCAAGGACCGCCTGCTGCGCCCGGCGATGGTGAGCGTCGCGAAGTAATACCGAGGAATTGGGAGAGGGTCGACATGAGGTTTGCGCTTTCGGCGGCAGTCGCCGCCTGTATCACCGTTGCGCCGTTGCAGGCGCAGGATGAGCAGGCGCAGGAGGCTGCGGGGGAGACCGAGGCCGAAGCAAGCCTGTCGGCGCTGACCGACGAATACTACGACTATCAGCTCGACCAGTACCATCAGATCGAGGAAGGCAACGGCAGCACCGCTCCCGGCGATCGCCTGCCTTCGGTGACCCCCGAAGCGAACCTCGCCCGCGCGGCGAAGGCCGAGGCCCTTCTCGAGCGGCTGGATGCGCTCGACCAGGCCTCGTTCGACGCTTCGGCGAAAGTCGATGCGGCGGTGTTCCGCACCCTGCTCGAGCACGAGATCGGCGATGCGCGATTCCGCGAATGGGAAATGCCGTTCGACAGCGACAGCAATTTCTGGAGCTATCTCGCGCCGCGCACCGGCTACACCACGGTCGAGGAATACGAGCGCTACATCGCGCGGATGCGCGACATTCCGCGCTATTTCGACGAGCATATCGCCAACGCGCGCGCCGGGCTCGAGCGCGGCTTCAGCGTACCGCGGGTGACCCTCGAGGGGCGCGACGCCTCGATCGCTTCGAGTGTGGTCGACGATCCCGAGCGGAGCCCGTTCTGGACCGCCTTCGCCGAAATGCCCGAGCGCATTCCCGCGGCCGAGGCCGAGCGGCTCAAGGCCGAAGGGCGCGTGGCGATTTCCGAAGCCGTGACGCCCGCTTACGCCGAACTCCTTACGTTCTTTCGCGACGAGTACCTGCCGCAGACGCGCACGACGCTCGCGGCCGAGAAGATGCCCGAGGGCGCGGCCTATTACCAGCAGCAGATCGAGCAATACACGACGCTCGACCTGACTGCCGAGCAGATTCACCGGATAGGCCTCGACGAAGTTGCGCGGATCACCGCCGAGATGGAGAAGGTGAAGGCCGAAGCCGGGTTCGAGGGAACGCTGGCCGAGTTCATCGTCTTCCTGCGCACCGATCCGCAGTTCGTCGCCGACGCGCCCGACGAATTGATGGGGGTTTCGGCCTATGCCGCCAAGCGGGTCGACGGGGTAATCGCCGATTATTTCGGCTTCCTCCCGCGCCACCGCTTCACCATCCGCCCGGTGCCCGACGCGATCGCGCCGTTCTACACCGCCGGGCGCGGCGGGCTCGAGGCGTGCATGATGAACACCTACGATCTGCCCTCGCGCCCGCTCTACAACATCCCCGCGCTGACGCTGCACGAGTGCATTCCCGGTCACAGCTTCCAGGCGGGCGTGGCGCTCGAACAGGAGGAAGCGTCGCGCTTCCGCCGGCAGACCTATTTCTCCGGGTTTGGCGAGGGCTGGGGACTCTATGTCGAACACCTGGGCGGTGAGATGGGCATCTACCGCACGCCCTACGAGCGGTTCGGCAAGCTAAGCTACGAGATGTGGCGTGCCGCGCGGCTGGTGATCGACACCGGCATTCACCACTACGGCTGGACGCGCGAGCAGGCGATCGATTACCTCGCCAGCCACACCGCCTTGTCCCGGCACGAGGTCGGGACCGAGGTCGACCGCTATATCAGCTGGCCCGGCCAGGCGCTCGCCTACAAGCTGGGCGAGATGACCATCCGGCGGGTGCGGGCAAAGGCGGAGGAGGCGCTGGGCGAGCGTTTCGACATTCGCAAGTTCCACGATGTGGTGCTTTCGCTCGGCTCGGTGCCCCTGCCGGTGCTCGAACGACGGATCGATGCGTTCATCGCCGACGGCGGGCAGGGGCTGCCGGACGTGGAGTACGATTGATGGAGCCGACCGCCAATCTCGACGGCGAGCGCGCGACGTTCGTGACGCATCTCGAATGCTCGCTCACCGGAGCGCGCTACGAAGCCGACCGGCTGCACGGCCTGTCCGACGCGGGGCGGCCGCTGCTGGTGCGCTACGATCTCGCTGCGATGGGCGAGGCGTTGTCGCGCGATGCGCTCGAGGCGCGCCCGACCGACTTGTGGCGCTGGCGCGAGCTGCTGCCCGTGCGGCGCACTGCCAGCGTGGTCAGCCTGGGGGAGATCGAGACGCCGCTGATCCCGATCCCGCACTCGGCAGGTGCGCGCGTGCTGGTCAAGGACGAGGGACGCCTGCCGACCGGCAGCTTCAAGGCGCGCGGGCTGGTGATGGCGGTGGCCATGGCCCAGGAGCTCGGCGTGACGCGCATCGCGATGCCGACCAACGGCAACGCGGGGGCGGCGCTCGCGGCCTACGCCACCCGCGCCGGGATCGAGACGGTGGTGCTGTGCCCGTCGGACACGCCCGAGATCAACGTCCGCGAGATCGCCGCGCAGGGCGCGCGCGTCTATCGCGTGAACGGGCTGATCGACGAATGCGGCGCGATCGTCGCGCGGGGTGCGGCGGAAGGACTGTGGTTCGACTTCTCGACGCTCAAGGAGCCCTACCGGATCGAGGGCAAGAAGACGATGGGGCTGGAGCTCGCCGCGCAGCTCGGCTGGCGGCTGCCCAAGGCGATCTTCTACCCGACCGGCGGCGGCACAGGGCTGATCGGGATGTGGAAGGCCTTCGACGAACTCGAGGCGCTCGGCTGGATCGGGCCCGAACGGCCGAAGATGTTCGCCGTCCAGGCGAGCGGCTGCGCGCCGATCGTACGCGCGTTCGAGGCAGGCGAGGAGCATGCCGAACGGTGGGAGAACGCCCATACGGTCGCGGCGGGAATTCGCGTGCCCAAGGCGGTCGGCGACTTCCTGATCCTGCGCGCCGTGCGCGCGAGCGGCGGCCGCGCGATCGCGGTCGAGGATGGCGAAATCGTCCGCGCTCTCGACGATTGCGCGCGTCGCGACGGTCTCCTCCTGTGTCCCGAGGGCGCGGCGACGCTTGCCGCCTATCGCGCGGCACTCGCTGCCGGGTGGGTTGCGGACGGGGACGAGACGGTGCTGTTCAATTGCGCCACGGGCCTCAAGTATCCGCTCGACGATGCCTCGCGCGTGCTCGACAAGAACGCATTGCCCGACCTCGCAACGCTCTGAGACTCCGGGAACGCCACCCGGCCTTCATCCGTATCATTCTCCACACGGTTGCTTCACGGAGAGATACAATGAAAACCAGAATGTTGCTCGCGCCGGCTCTGCTCGCCTCGTCGCTCGGCCTCTCGGCCTGTGCGGAGAACTATGCGGTCGAGGGTGCGGGCCTTGGCGCCGCGGCAGGCGCCGCCGCCGCCGCGATCACCGGCGAAAATCTCGAGACCTATGCGATTGCCGGCGCCGCGATCGGCGGCCTTGCCGGTTATTTCAAGGACAAGGACGGCGACTGCGACGGCTACTACGATCGCGACGGCCGCTATCTCGACGACGACTGCCGCGACGACGACCGTTATCGCGACTACTTCTGATCCAGTCCCGATCGAACGAACAAGGGCCGCCCCGCCCGGGCGGCCCTTTTCGTATCGGACCGTGCTCTATCCTCAGACCGTCTGCGCGCGATTCTCGTCGCGATGCTTCTTGAGGTACTTCATGAACGGCGTGCCGCCGGTGCCGACGTCGGGATCGTTGCCGGCGTTCGCGCTCATCTGCTTGTTGATGTAGCTCGCTGCGTATTCGAGATGCCGGGTGCGGAACCGCGCGGACTGCTCCAGGCAAGCGTTGAACGCATCCTTGAGCGGCTGGTTGCCCGACGCGGTGACGAAATCGCGCAGCGTCGATTGGGCGGCGAGATCCTCGATGAAGCGGCGGTGCGGCACCGGGCGGTAGTGGTGCAGCTCGTCGAGGAAGCTCTTGAGCGGATCGTCCGAATGGCCGACCTGAAACAGCGCGTCCATCGAGGGCACGATGCTCGACTGCGAGCCGGTCTGCCCGCGGAACGCCTGCGGCGTGCTGCCGAACTTCTCGATTCCCTCGTAGACCAGCCCGCCGTCCAGCGCGGGGTTGTTGGCCCACCCGTGGATGTAGGGGCGCACGCGGTTGAAATAGATGTAGGGATCGCAACGCTCGGGCATGCGCGCGAAATGCTCGTAAATCCGCTCCCAAGCGGTGTTCATTTCGATCAGCAGCCGCTCGGCCTGGGTCTCGTCGCGCTGCTTCGCCACCGTCACCAGCTTCGCCGCGTTGTCGAGCAGCACGCCCGCCTCGGCCTCGATCGCGACGTGGACCAGCACGAACCAGTTCTCGTCGTCGCCGCCGAGAAAGTTCTGGTGCATCACGATGTTGTCGAGCGCCACCGGGCCCGCCTTGTCGAGCCGGTACCAGTTGTCGAGCACGTAGCCGGAGTAGGGCAACAGCGGCGCCTGCCCAAGCCGGTCGGAAATCGCCACCATCGGGCGCGCGAGGTTCGCGGGCAGGTGCGCCGGCGGCTCGGCCTCGCCCCAGACGTAGGCCTGCACGAGGAACGAATAGTGCACCATGGCGGTGCGCACTTCCTCCTCGGGGGCGTTCTTCGCCCAATCCTCGATCCCGGGGTCGGGCAGCGCGTCGAGCCAGTGGCGCACGCGGCCGGTGGTCAGCAGGCCTGAAAGGTTGCCCGCGGCTTCGACGATGGCGTCGAACTGGGCAGGAAGAGTGATCGAATCGATCTCGTAATGCGAAAGGAAGCCGCGCTCGCGCGACATCCCATAGTCTTGAAGCTCCATAGGGTGACTCATGGCCGGGCGCGGGTTGGGCCGCCCGGAACACTGGCCGGTTGGTATCAAATGATACTTCCCCGCTCAAGCCGGGGACACGAAGCGATCAACCGATAGCGCCGGGGAAGTCCACCAGCATATCGTACGCGCTTGCATCCGGCGCGCCCGCGAGCCGCACGCCGTTGCGCAGCCAGAAGGCGTGCTTCACGATCTCGGCCTGCTGCTCGATGCCGTAGCGTTCGAGCGGCCAGCCAGGCTTGAGGCTGTAGTCGTAGCGCGCCCAGGGCATGCGGTGAGTGACGAGCCACCAGCTCCCCCTGGTCTGGCTCTGCCAGACATGCACCATCTCGTGGATGAAGAGGCCCTGCCGGATGATCGGGACTTGCGCGAAGTCGTCGCAATAGGCCTCGCCATGCGGGTGGAAATGCAGGTGGCCGCGCGGCGCCATGGTCACCTTGCGCGGCTGGAAGGGGAAGAACTTGCGCCGGCGGATCGTCACCTGCGCGTAGTCGATCGCGTCGCCGAACACGCTGCGGGCGAGGGCGACCTCGCCCGGCGTCAGTGGCCGCTCGCCGCCGACCGGACATGCCGGCGCGGCGCGAGCGGCCGCTTGGCTCAACGCTCTTCCCCGGGGCCGCGGATCTCGGCCTCGAAGGTGGTCTTGTCGCCGCCCGAAACGGTCAGCGTGACTTCGGTCGTCCCGCCCGGCTGAAGCTCGGGCGATACGCCCATCGCCATCACATGCTTGCCGCCCGGCTCGAACGCGACCTTGTCGCCTTTCTTGAGCACCAGCGGCAGCATGTCCGCCATCTGCATCTGGCGGTTCCATTCTGCATATTCGTGCAGCGTCGCGCTTTCCGCGCCTTCCACGTGCGCACGGTTGAGCGCCACGTTGCGATCCCCATCGTAGGCGAGATCGAAATAGACCGCCGCCGGATTGCCCTCGACCGGGGCGAGCACCATGCGCGCGTTGGTGACCGTCAGGCCGGGCACGCCTTCGGGCGCCTCGGCGGGCACTTCGCTCGCGCCGTCGCCGCATCCGGCGAGGCTCAGCGTCGCGACGGACAGGAAGGCGGCGGCAAGAACGGATGATTTCACGGTAGTTTCTCCCCTCTGAACGGTCGTGACGCTAGCGGTGCGGTTCCCTTGTGCCAACCAAAACCGCACCTATATCGCGCTCGTAATCGAGCCGCCGAGCTGCTTTGCCGGTTATCGGGAAGCAGAGTGCGCGGCGTCCAACCAGCAAGTGGAATAGGGAAACCATGGCGAAAGTAATCGGTATCGACCTCGGCACCACCAACTCGTGCGTTGCCGTGATGGACGGGGGCAAGCCCAAGGTCATCGAGAATTCGGAAGGTGCGCGCACCACGCCTTCGATCGTCGCGTTCACCAAGGACGGCGAGCGCCTGATCGGCCAGCCGGCCAAGCGCCAGGCGGTGACCAACCCCGACAACACACTGTTCGCGATCAAGCGCCTGATCGGCCGCCGGTTCGACGATCCCATGACCAAGAAGGACATGGAGCTGGTCCCCTACGACATCGTCAAGGGCAAGAACGGCGACGCCTGGGTCGAGGCCGGCGGCGAGGATTATTCGCCCAGTCAGGTTTCCGCCTTCATCCTCCAGAAGATGAAGGAAACCGCCGAGAGCTATCTCGGCGAGACCGTGACGCAGGCGGTCATAACCGTTCCCGCGTACTTCAACGATGCGCAGCGCCAGGCGACCAAGGACGCCGGCCAGATCGCGGGCCTCGAAGTGCTGCGCATCATCAACGAGCCGACCGCGGCCGCGCTCGCCTATGGCATGGACAAGGACGATGGGAAGACCATCGCGGTCTATGATCTTGGCGGCGGCACCTTCGACGTCTCGATCCTCGAGATCGGCGACGGCGTGTTCGAGGTGAAGTCGACCAACGGCGACACCTTCCTCGGCGGTGAGGACTTCGACAGCGCGATCGTCGAATATTTGGCCGACGCCTTCAAGAAGAAGGAAAACATGGACCTGAAGAGCGACAAGCTCGCGCTTCAGCGCCTAAAGGAAGCGGCCGAAAAGGCCAAGATCGAACTCTCCAGCGCCGCGCAGACTGAGGTGAATCTGCCGTTCATCACCGCGCGCATGGAAGGTGGCTCGAGCACCCCGCTGCACCTCGTCGAGACGATCACCCGCAGCAAGCTGGAGCAGCTCGTCGGCGACCTCATCAAGCGCACGCTCGAACCGTGTAAGAAGGCGCTCGCCGACGCGGGCGTCGAGAAGGGCGGCGTGGACGAGGTGATCCTAGTCGGCGGCATGACCCGCATGCCCAAAGTGCGCGAAGTCGTGGAGGAATTCTTCGGCAAGAAGCCGCACACCGGCGTGAACCCCGATGAGGTCGTTGCGATGGGTGCGGCGATCCAGGCAGGCGTGCTGCAGGGCGACGTCAAGGACGTGCTGTTGCTCGACGTGACCCCGCTCTCGCTCGGCATCGAGACGCTCGGCGGCGTGTTCACCCGCATGATCGACCGCAACACCACGATCCCGACCAAGAAGACCCAAACCTACTCGACCGCCGAGGACAACCAGAACGCGGTGACGATCCGCGTCTTTCAGGGCGAGCGCGAGATGGCGGCCGACAACAAGATGCTCGGCCAGTTCGATCTTGTCGGAATCCCCGCCGCGCCGCGCGGCGTGCCGCAGATCGAGGTGACGTTCGACATCGACGCCAACGGCATCGTCAACGTCTCGGCCAAGGACAAGGGCACGGGCAAGGAGCAGCAGATCCGCATCCAGGCCAGCGGCGGTCTGTCGGACTCGGATATCGAATCGATGGTGCAGGACGCCGAGAAGTTCGCCGAAGAGGACAAGAAGCGACGCCAGGGTGCCGAGGCGCGCAACCAGGCCGACAGCCTGGTCCACGCGACGCAGAAGCAGCTCGACGAGCACGGCGAGAAGATCAGCGCCGATCTCAAGGGCCAGGTCGAGACCGCATTGGCCGAAGCCAGGACCGCGCTCGAAGGCGACGACGTCGACGCGATCAACGCGAAGGCGCAGGCGCTGACCGACGTGGCCATGAAGATGGGCCAGGAAATCTACAGCCAGGAACAGGCGAGCGCCGCTTCGGACGCTCCGGCCGACGGGGACGCTGCTGGCGACAAGAGCGATGCCGAGGAGGACGTGGTCGACGCCGAGTTCTCCGAAGTCGACGAAGACAGCAACAAGGGCTGAGCCCCCGAGTGTCGAAATCTCCTTCGTCATTCCCGCGAAAGCGGGAATCCAGCTGCCTCTGCCCGGCGGCGAGCAAGCTGGACCCCCGCCTTCGCGGGGGTGACGAAAAGGGGAGGGGGTAAGTCAAGTGTCTGCCATGGAAACCGATTTCTACGAGCTGCTCGGGGTCGCCCGCGATGCGGATGGGGCGACGATCAAGTCCGCCTACCGCAAGTTGGCGATGAAGTATCACCCCGACCGCAATCAAGGCTGCAAGGAGAACGAGGCCAGGTTCAAGGCGATCAGCGTCGCCTACGACTGTCTCAAGGATCCGCAGAAGCGCGCCGCTTACGACCGCTACGGCCATGCCGCGTTCCAGCAGGGCATGGGCGGCGGCGGGCATCCCGGCGCGGATTTCGCCGACATCGGCGACATTTTCGAGACCATCTTCGGTAGCGCCTTCGGTGGAGGCGGACGGCAGCAGCCGCGCCGCGGGGCCGACTTGCGCTACGACATGGAGATCGGGCTCGAAGAGGCGTTCCACGGCAAGACCAGCCAGATCGAGATCGAAGTCTCGCAGAATTGCGAGACCTGCCACGGCTCGGGCGCGACCCCGGGCACGAGCACGCGCGGCTGCAACCTGTGCAATGGCTACGGCAAGGTGCGCGCGAAGCAGGGCTTCTTCGTGGTCGAGCGCCCGTGCCCCAATTGCCACGGGCGGGGCGAGGTGCTGGTCAGCCCGTGCCGCGATTGCGGCGGCGAAGGGCGAGTGGATCGCCCGCAGACGATCGACGTCGAGATTCCGCCGGGCGTCGATACCGGCACGCGCATCCGCCTTTCGGGCAAGGGCGAGGCGGGGCCGCGCGGTGCGCCGCCGGGCGACCTCTACATCTTCGTCCACGTCCGCCCGCACCCGGTGTTCCAGCGCGAGGGCACCACGCTGCTCAGCCGCGTCCCGGTGAGCTTCACCACCGCGGCCCTCGGCGGCAAGGTCGAGATTCCGGACCTTGGCGGAGATGCCAACACGGTCGACATTCCCTCCGGTATCCAGTCGGGCAAGCAGCTACGCGTGCGAGGCGCAGGGATGCCCGTGCTGCAGGGGCGTGGACGCGGCGACCTGGTGGTCGAGATCGCGGTCGAAACGCCGACGAAGCTGTCCAAGGAGCAGAAAGCCATCCTCGAACAGTTCCGCGAGACCGAAACCGGCGACGAATGCCCGGAGAGCCGCGGCTTCTTCGAAAAGCTGAAGGACGCGTTCGGCGGGTGAGCGAACGGCCGCCCGCGGTCCTGTTCGTCTGCCTCGGCAACATCTGCCGTTCGCCGCTGGCCGAAGCGGCTTTTCGAGCGGAAGCGGAACGCGCCGGGCTGAGGGTCGAGATTGATTCGGCGGGCACCGGTGACTGGCATGTGGGCCGTCCCCCCGATCCCCGCGCGCAGGAAGTCGCGCGCACCGCCGGTGTGGAGATCGCGAGCTTGCGCGCGCGGCAGGTCGTGACCGAGGATTTCACGCGCTTCACCCATATCTTCGCGATGGACGATCAGAACCTCGCCAACCTGCGCGCGATGGCGCCGGCGGGCGCGCCGGCCAGAATGTCGCTCTTGCTCGACCTCGTTCCGGGTCGCGAGGGCGCAAGCGTCAGCGATCCGTATCACGGCGGGGAGGAGCTGTTCGAATATACCTGGGACGACGTGACGACCGCGGCCCGCGCACTGGTGGCCGAACTCTCGCGCTAAGGGCGTTTCGTTATTCGGTGCGCAGAATCTCGCTGCGTATCCGCTCCAGCATCGCCGGATCGGCGCGCAGGCGGCTTTCCTCCTCATCCAGCACCGCGAGGAAGATGCGCCGCTTGAACTCGGCCGGATCGAATGCCGGCGCCCCCTCGATCGTCGAGCACACGAGGTCGATCATCCGCTCGGCGCCGTGCAGGCGGCCCCACAGATAGTCGTTCTCGCGGTAAGCGCGGCTGAAGAAAGCGCCGAAGTTGTAGAATTCGATTCCGCGCAGCGTGGCGCGCGTACCGCCTTCGCGGATCGAGCGCGCGTCGTCGGGGCTGATGCGGTCCACCTTGATCGGGTCGAACTCGGTCAGTGCTTCGTCGCGCATCAGAGGCAGCGTGGCGACGTCGTAAAACGGGAAGCCGAGGTAGGTCAGCAACATGAGCCGCCGCAGGTTCTTCGGCATCCGCTCGAGCGCCTCGGCGAGCATCTGTTCGGCCAACTCGTCGACTTCGGGCAGCAGCCGCCGCGCCGCAAGGGCGTCCAGGACCGCGGCCGGGTCTTCGAGCGCTTTCGCTGCGAGCGCCGCAAAATCGTCGCCCAGTTGTTCGCCGGCCTCGCGCGTGAAATAGAGCGCGAGGATCTCGTAGATCGCTTCGCGCGCACTCTCGACCGCGGCGTCGGGGATTTCGGGATCGGCGTCCCATTCGCGCGACAGACGGCGCGCCAGAAGCCGCAAGCGGCGCACCCGAAAGCTCACATCGTGCGCGCGGAAGAAAGCGATCGCCTCCTCCTTCGCGCCGCCCGACGGGGCCGAGAGGCTATCCAGCCCGCGCTCGCCCAGGGCCGCACGCAGCCGCGCCGCAACGGGGCGCGCATCGGGCAGCTTGAGTTCCGGCGCGGCGTCGAAAACCAGCTCGGCGAGGCTCTCGACGATCCCCGTGAATTTGGCCTGCGCGTAGGATTGGAATGCGTATCCGGCGCGCTCGGCCGCCGCCTGCTGCGCCTTGGCGCGCCAGGCATGGAGCCGCCGCGGCGTCGGGCTGTCGAGGAAGAAAGTCATCCCGAACAGCTTTTCGACCGCCGCCTCGACGTCGGGGCGTAGCGCGGCGATCATCCGGCTGAGCCGCTCCGCTTCGTGCGACTGCCGCTCGAGCACTTCGAGATTGTCCCGAATGGGCTGCTCGCGCGGGATCGTCGAGAGCGAACCAAAGATTGCGCCGAAGAACCCGACCGGCTCGCCGGCCTGCTCGCGGATCGATCCGCTTCGGTCCGGCCGGGGATCGATGTAGACGAAGCGCCGATCCACCTCGCGCTGGGCGGGGCGCCCGCGCAGCGCCTTCATCGCGCCTTCGAACGGCTTGTTGACCAGCACCGAGCCGTCGATCAGCGAAATCGCCTCGGCCGTACCCTGCCGCATGTTCACCGGCATCACGCGGTCGAGGAAGGTCTGCCGCGTGGCCCACGCCGCTTTGCGTTCGCGCGCGAGCAGATCGATCTCGTCGAGCCGCAGCGGGGGGAATGCGCCGGGAAAGCTCGCAGTGGCGCGCGCGGCGAAAGTGAGTTCGAGCGGATCGGCCAGGCCATCGCCCTGCAACGCAGGCGTGCGCGCGCGGAAGCCGACCGGCAGGCGGTGCTCGCTCTCCTCCACCACCGGCGGGCTGTTGAGCCGAAGCAGTTCCATGTGTCCGCGAAAGTCGGTCGCCGTCACCATCAGGTCGATCGGGTGCCCGGGCGGCAGCAGCGGTTTGCCGCAGGGCGCATCCGCCATCGCCGCCAGCGCGTCGTAAAGCAGGCGCGAGAAGCCGATGCCGGAGAAGGGCGGCTCGAACCAGCGGCCGCGAATGAACGCCGAAACCTTGCGCCGCACCTCGGCCTGCGTTTCGGGCGCGACGCTTTCGGACACCGCATTGCCCGGGCGTTTGAGCAGCCACCAGGCGATCGGCTGCGCCCAATACTTGGCGAAGCGCCAGACGGGTTCGGCCTCGGGGTCGGTCAACCGCTCGACGTCTGCTGTGGTCAGCCACAGCTCCGTCAGCGGCTCGAGCGACTGGCCCGAATGGATCGCCTGCGCAAGAAATACCGCGTTGATTCCGCCCGCGCTCGCCCCGCTGAGAATGTCGGGCAACACCCGCAGCCGGAGCGCGTGCTGCGCCTGGATCGTCTCGAGCAGCTCGCGATAGACGCCCTGCACCCCGTCGGCCGGGGGATCGCCTGCGTGAAACGCGCGGCTGGCGCTGGCGAGCTTCCAGATCTCCTTGGTCACGCCGTGCATGTATACGGCCAGGCTGACCCCGCCATAGCAGACGAGCGCGATCCTCAGTTCCTTCTGCCGCATCGCGCGCCTTGTGCCGAGCTATCGCCGCCTTGGCAATTGCGTTCCATAAATGTTCCGTTTATCGGCGGGGGATGGCCAAGTCCAAGAAGCGCTACGTCTGTCAGGCATGCGGGTCCGTTTCGCACCGTTGGCAGGGGCAATGCCCCGACTGCGCGGAGTGGAACACGCTCGCCGAAGACGCTCCGGCGACGGTGTTCTCGCAGAAGCACGACCTTTCGAGCGGCGGGCGGCAGGTCGTGTTCGAACCACTCGACACGCCGGGCGAGGCGCTGGAACGGCGCACCACTGGCTTGGCCGAGTTCGACCGCGCGCTGGGCGGCGGGCTGGTGCCCGGTTCGGCGATCCTGATGGGCGGCGATCCGGGCATCGGCAAGTCCACTTTGCTGCTTCAGGCCGCGGCGAAAGTCGCGAAGGCCGGCGGCGATGCGGTCTACGTCAGCGGCGAGGAAGCGGCGGGGCAGGTGCGCCTGCGCGCGTCGCGGCTCGGGCTGGCCGATGCGCCGATCCGGCTCGCCGCGGCGACCTCGGTGCGGGACATCCTGACCACGCTCGGCGGCATGGCGCCGCCCGCGCTGCTGGTGATCGATTCGATCCAGACGATGCATTCGGACACGATCGAGGGCGCACCCGGCACCGTCAGCCAGGTGCGCGGCTGCGCGTTCGAGCTGATCCGCTACGCCAAGGAGAACGGCGTGGCGCTGGTCCTGGTCGGCCATGTCACCAAGGACGGCTCGATCGCCGGCCCGCGCGTGCTCGAACACATGGTCGACGTGGTGATGAGCTTCGAGGGCGAACGCAGCCACCAGTACCGCATCCTGCGCAGCCTCAAGAACCGCTTCGGGCCGGTCGACGAGATCGGCGTGTTCGCGATGGCGGGGCAGGGGCTGGAGGAAGTAGCCAACCCCTCGATGCTGTTCCTGTCGGGGCGCGACGAGCCGCTCGCGGGCAGCGCGGTGTTCCCCGCGCTCGAGGGTACGCGCCCGGTGCTGGTCGAGGTTCAGGCGCTGATCGTGCGGTTGCAGAGCGGCGCGACCCCGCGGCGCGCGGTGGTGGGGTGGGACAACGGGCGCATGGCGATGCTGCTCGCGGTGCTCGAGGCGCGCTGCGGGCTCAATTTCAGTTCGGCCGAGGTCTATCTCAACGTCGCGGGCGGCTATCGGCTGACCGATCCGGCGGCCGATCTTGCGGTCGCCGCCGCGCTGGTCTCGGCGCTCGCCGACCGGCCGCTGCCGGGCAAGAGCGTGTGGTTCGGCGAAGTCTCGCTCGCCGGCGAAGTCCGCCCGGTGGCGCATTCCTCGCTGCGTCTGCGCGAATCCGCCAAGCTCGGGTTCGACAGCGGCTTCGGCCCCGAGGACGACAACGGCGGGAATGGCCATTCAGGCGGCTTTAACTACCGCGCCGTCAAGCAGCTCGCCAATCTCGTTGACCGGGTAATGGGCGGCTCCTAATTCTGCGCGGCATATGGCGTTCGATCTTATCGTTCTCATCATCGTCGGCGTGGCATCGGTCGGCGGCTTCATGCGCGGTTTCGTGCAGGAAGTGCTGTCGCTCGCCGCGTGGATCCTGGCGTTGTTCGCGATCCGCGCGCTGCACACGCCGCTCACTGCCGCGATTGAACCCTACCTCGGCAGCCCGACCGGGGCGGCGGTCTTCGCGTTCACTCTCCTGCTGCTGATCCCCTATGCCGCGATGAAGCTGATCGCGGGCCGGATGGGGCAGGCGTCTCGCGTCTCGATGCTCGGGCCGATCGACCGCGTGCTCGGGTTCGGCTTCGGCGCGATCAAGGGGGCGATCATCGTGGTGCTGGCGTTCTCGCTGCTGGTGCTAGGCTACGACACGATCTGGGGCGTGGCCGGGCGCCCCGCGTGGATCACCACCGCGCGGACCTATCCGGTGGTCAACGCCAGCAGCGACGCGCTGGTCGAGATGATACACGCGCGCCGCGCCGCGCTCCGCGAAGAGAGCGCGGCCGAAGGCGAATAGTGGCCGAACGCGAGGCATCGCCGCTCTACACCGCCGAAATGCTCGCCTTGGCGGTCGTGCTGGCGGACTATCCGCCGCTCAATCGCCCGACGACGAGCGGCGAGGCGGTTTCGCGCACGTGCGGCAGCACGATCGCGCTCGATCTCGCACTGTCGTCCGGCGGGGCGATCGACACGGTTGGTTTGCGGGTGTCGGCCTGCGCCGTCGGCCAGGCGGCTGCGGCGATTTTCGCGCGCGGCGCGCCGGGCAAGTCATCCGCCGAAATCGAGCGGGCCGAGTGCGAGGTTTCCGACTGGCTTGGCGGCGGTTCGCTGCCCGACTGGCCCGGGATCGAGGCGATCGCCGCGGCGCAATCCCGCCCGGGCCGGCACGGCGCGATCCTGCTGCCGTGGAGAGCCGCGCGCGCGGCGCTTTCCAAGGAAACGCAGTCTGGCTAAGTCGTCCCGCACCTGGGAGATGGGGAAGCCGGATGGTTGAGAAGGCAGCGGCGGCGCAACGCGAACCGACCGACAAGGAAATCCGGCTCGTGATCGCGGCGTCTTCCGCCGGCACGATCTTCGAGTGGTACGATTTCTTCATCTACGGCACGCTCGCCGGGCTGATCGGCGCGGCGTTCTTCCCGAGCGGGAACGAGACGCTGCAGATTCTGCTCGTCTGGGCCGGATTCGCGGTCGGCTTCGGGTTCCGGCCGCTGGGTGCGATCCTGTTCGGCTTTCTGGGTGACCGGCTGGGGCGCAAGTACACCTTCCTCGTCACTGTGACCCTGATGGGCGTCGCCACCGCGGGCGTCGGGATGATCCCCAGCGCGGCGAGCATCGGCATCGCGGCGCCGGTCATCGTGATCGGGTTCCGCATTCTTCAGGGTCTCGCGCTCGGCGGCGAATACGGCGGCGCAGCGATCTACGTCGCCGAGCACGCACCGCCCGAGAAGCGCGGCTACTACACCAGCTATATCCAGGCGAGTGTGGTCGGCGGGTTCGTGCTCTCGATCGCGGTGGTGCTGACCTGCCGCCTGATGATCCCCGCGGAGGAATTTGCAGCCTGGGGCTGGCGCCTGCCGTTCCTGCTCTCGATCGTGCTGCTCGCGATTTCGCTGTGGATGCGCCTCAAGCTCGACGAGAGCCCGGTGTTCCAGGCGATGAAGGCGGAGGGGAAGACCGCCGCCAATCCCTTTGCAGAGAGCTTCAGCTATCCCGGCAACAAGAAGCGCATCTTCGTCGCGCTGTTCGGGATCACCGGCGTGCTGACGACGATCTGGTACACCGCGTTCTTCTCCGGCCTGTCGTTCCTGCGCGGGCCGATGCGGATGGACGAGCAACTGGTCGAGCTGATCCTGTTCGCCGCCGGGCTGATCGCGATGGGGTTCTATCTCGTGGTCGGCCGCTGGTCCGACCGGGTCGGGCGCAAGAAGCCGATCATCGTGGGCGCGCTGCTGACGCTGCTGCTGCTGTTCCCGATCTTCTGGGGGATGGGCAAGCTCGCCAATCCGGGGCTCGCCGAAGCCTCCGCCGCGAACCCGGTGGTGGTGTCCGGCGCGCGGTGCACCACCGATCCCTTCGCCGAACTGTTCGACCGCGAACAGAGCGATTGCGGCAAGCTGCTCGAGACGCTGACCGCGAACGGGGTGAGCTATACCGTGCAACAGGCCGAGGCCTTGGCGCTAACAGTCGGAGGCGAGCGCGTGGCGCTTCCCCGCGTGTGGATGGAGGACGGTGCGGCGCGGCGCGACGGATTGCTGACGGCGCTCGAAGCGCGCGGCTTCGATTTCGCGCGCCAGTCGCCGCCGCTGATCAACGTCATCGGGATCGTTGCGCTGCTGCTGTGCCTGGGCGGGCTGTCGGCGCTGACCTACGGCTCGGTCGCGGCGCTGCTGGCCGAGATGTTTCCGCCGCAGATACGCTATTCCTCGATGTCGATCCCCTACCATATCGGCGCGGGTTATCTCGGCGGGTTCCTGCCGCTGATTTCGGGGATCATCGTGGCGCGCACCGGCGACGTTTATGCCGGGCTGTGGTACACTTGGGCAGTGGTCGCGTTCGGGGTCGTGGTCGCATGGTGGGGCATTCCAGACGGACCGCCGAGAGACTTTCAAGACGATGCCTGAGCTACCGCCGCCGACACTGCGGCTGAGACTGGACGAACACGCGCTCGCCGCGAACTGGCGCGTGCTCGACGCGATGTCGGGCACGGCGCGCGCGGGCGCGGCGGTGAAGGCCGACGCCTATGGGCTCGGCGTCGACAAGGCGGTTCCCGTTCTGCGCGACGCGGGAGCGCGCGATTTCTTCGTCGCGCACTGGAGCGAGGTCGCAGACGTCGTCCGCCATGTCGATCCTGCGCAGCTTTCGGTCCTGCATGGTCCGATCCACGCGCAGGACGCCGCCTATGCCCGCGCGATGGGCGTCAAGCCGGTGATCAACAGCGTGACGCAGGCGTGCCTGTGGGGCGAAGGCGGCGGCGGGCGCTGCGACCTGATGGTCGATACCGGGATCAACCGGCTCGGCGTGCCGCTCGCCGATATCGGCGACCCCGCGATCGCCGCGCTCGATATCGACGTGCTCATGTCGCACCTCGCTTCGGCGGACGAGGACAGTGCGCTCAACTCCAAGCAGCTCGAACGCTTCCGGCACGTCTGCGACGCGATCCCCGCGCGCCGCCGCAGCCTCGCCAACAGCGCGGGCATCGCGCTCGGGCCGGACTTCGCGTTCGACCTTACGCGGCCCGGCCTCGCGCTCTACGGCGGCGTGCCGCGCGGCGAACTGGCGGGTGAAATCCGCCAGGTCGCGTTCCCGCAGGCCGCGCTGATCCAGGTGCGGCAGCTCGCGCCCGGCGACAGCGTCGGCTATAACGCGACGTTCACCGCCCGCGAGCCGATGCGCGCAGGTATCGTCTCGCTCGGCTATGCCGACGGGTTCCTGCGCAGCCGGGGGCCGGGCGGCGAATTGCGCTTCGGCGAGGCGCGGCTTCCTCTGCTCGGGAAAGTGTCGATGGACATGATCGTAGTCGATCTGCGCGAAGCGCCCGAGGTGCGCGAGGGCGACTGGCTCGACGTGCCATTCGATCTCCCCCGGATTTCCCAGACGAGCGGGCTCTCGCAATACGAACTGCTCACCACGCTGGGGCGGCGGTTTCGCAGATAGCGCCGCGTTACGGGCACGTCATGTTGCGCTGCACATGCTGCACCTGCTAATGCAGCAAGAGCGCAGCATTTCGGGACATACGATGGCCAGGAACCAGACCAAGGCGGGCGATCCGATCATCATCAAGAAGTACGCCAACCGGCGGCTCTACAACACCGGCACCTCGAGCTACATCACGCTCGATGACCTTGCGAAGATGACCCGTGAGGACGTGCAGTTTCAGGTTGTCGACGCCAAGACGGGCGACGACATCACCCACGCCATCCTGACCCAGATCATCATGGAAGAGGAATCGAGCGGCGGTGAGCAGATGCTGCCGGTCAGTTTCCTGCGCGATCTGATCTCGATGTACGGCAACTCGATGCAGGCGATGATGCCGAGCTATCTCGAAGCGAGCATGGCGAACTTCCGCAAGAACCAGTCCAAGTTGCAGGAGGCGTTTCGCGAGGGGATGGGCAACAACCCCTTCGCCAAGATCGCCGAGACCAACATGGCGATGATGCGCGCCGCGACCGAGGCGTTCATCCCGGGCGCGAAGCAGGGCGCCCCGCCGCGCGAGTCTACACAGGAAGCCGAGATCGCCGCCCTGCGCGAGCAGATGGCGAAGATGCAGAAAAAGCTGGACGAGCTCGACAACTAGCACCCCGTTCGTATCGAGCGGAGCGCGCAGCGCGCAGTCGAGATACGTTGCCGCCCGCACAACGTGTCTCGACTTCGCTCGACACGAACGGGTAGGGGCGCGGCTCAGATTCGCTAATCGAGGACGAACTCAGGTGTCCAACATCCGCCATGCGCTCAACACCCGGCGCGCCGACGATTTCGCGCAGTGGTATCAGGAGGTCGTCTCCGCCGCCGACATGGCCGAGGAATCGGGCGTGCGCGGGTGCATGGTCATCAAGCCGTGGGGCTACGGGATCTGGGAACGCATCCAGCGCATGCTCGACGCGCGGATCAAGGCCACCGGGCACGACAACGTCTATTTCCCGATCTTCATCCCGCTCTCCAACTTCGAGCGCGAGGCCGACCATGTCGAAGGATTCGCCAAGGAAATGGCGGTCGTCACCCACCACCGCCTGATTGCGGACGGGGAGGGCGGCCTGAAGCCGGACCCCGAGGCGAAGCTGGAAGAGCCGCTGGTCGTGCGCCCGACCTCCGAAACGATCATCGGCGACGCGATGGCGCGCTGGGTGCAGTCGTGGCGCGACCTGCCGCTGAAGCTCAACCAGTGGGCCAACGTCGTGCGTTGGGAAATGCGCACCCGCATGTTCCTGCGCACGAGCGAATTCCTGTGGCAGGAAGGCCATACCGCGCACGAGAACGAGACCGACGCGAAGGAACATACGCTGCGCATGCTCGAGGTCTATCGCGCCTGCGCCGAAGAGGACATCGCGATGCCGGTCATCGCCGGCGAGAAGCCCGAGCACGAGCGCTTCCCCGGCGCGGTCGAAACCTGGTCGATCGAGGCGATGATGCAGGACGGTAAGGCGCTCCAGGCGGGCACCAGCCACTATCTCGGCACCAATTTCGCCGAAGCCGCGGGCATTCGCTATCAGGACCGCGAGGGCTCGCAGCAGCTGTGCCACACCACCAGCTGGGGCGTCTCGACCCGGCTCGTCGGCGGCATGATAATGACCCACGGCGACGACGACGGGCTTCGCGTTCCGCCCCGGCTCGCGCCGTGGCAGGTCGTGATCCTGCCGATGCTGCGCGAGGACGATGGCGACGCCGCGCTGCTCGAATATTGCGACGGCCTGCGCGCCGCGCTGGCTGCGCAGTCGACGCTCGGCGAGCCGGTGCGCGTGCTGCTCGACGACAAGCCCGGCAAGGCCGCGGCCAAGCGCTGGGACTGGGTCCGCAAGGGCGCGCCGTTGATCGTCGAGGTCGGGGGGCGGGACATGGACAGCGGCGTCGTCAGCCTGCTGCGCCGCGACCGGCTGTGGGGCGAGAACGGCAAGCCCGCCTTCCAGACGCCCGCGCGCGACGAGGCCGGGCAGACGATTCCGGCGATGCTCGAGGATATACAGCAGGCGCTGTTCGCCCAGGCGCAGGAGCGTCGCGAAGCCAACATCACCCGCGGCATCGAGACGATGGGCGCGCTGAAAGATTTTTTCGCCTCGAACGGCCGCTACCCGGGCTGGGTCGAGGTGCAGTGGAGCAAGCCCAGCGGCCCGGCGCTGGAGAAGGTGATCGAGGAGTTGAAGGCGCTCAAGCTGACCGTGCGCAACGTGCCGATCGGCGCGGCGGCGGCGGATGGTTCGTGCCTGTTCACCGGCGAGCCGGCGGTCGAGCGGGTGCTGGTGGGCAGGGCGTACTGACAATCCCCGAGGCCCCTGCGAAGGCAGGGGCCTCGGGCCGCCCGGTCGTCCTTTGACGGCCTGAGTCCCAGCCTTCGCTGGGACTCGCGCTTGGTAGGGCCTTGTATTCGGGGCGTTTGGACGCAAGAGTGCGCCCCATGCACAAACTCCTCCCGCTCGCCGCCATCCTCGCCGCCGCCCCGCTCGCCGCGCAGGACCACCCCGCCGCCGACGTTTCGCAGGAGCGCCTGCGCGCCGACGTGGAAAAGCTGGTCAGCTTTGGGACCCGTCACACCTTGTCGGAACAGGACAATCCGAACCGCGGCATCGGCGCCGCGGTCGACTGGGGCCTTGCCGAATTCGAGCGGATTTCCGACCGCTGCGGCGATTGCCTCACCGTGGTCGCGCCCGAGCGGATGGTCGAGGGCGGCCGAATTCCGAGGCCGACCCGGCTGCGCAACGCGGTGGCGATCCAGCTCGGCACCGAACGCCCGAACGAGGTCGTGATCGTGCAGGGACACATCGACAGCCGCGTCTCCGACGTGATGGATTTCACCAGCGACGCGCCGGGCGCGAACGACGATGCCTCGGGAACTGCGCTGGTGATCGAGGCGGCGCGCGTGCTTTCGCAGCACGAGTATCCGACCACGATCGTCTACGCGCTGCTCTCGGGCGAGGAGCAGGGGCTGTTCGGCGGGCAGTTGATGGCCGACTATGCCGAGGAACACGGCTGGACGGTAAAGGCGGTGCTCAACAACGACATCGTCGGCGGAAGCTGCGGTTCGGACGGATACTGCGACGATCAGCACGTGCGCGTGTTCTCCGAAGGCCCGCGCGCCGATCTCACCGAGGAACTGCGCGCCGCGCAGCGCCGCAACGGGGGCGAGAACGACAGCCCTTCGCGCAACCTCTCGCGCTGGATCGACCAACTGGCGGAAGGCACCGAAGGCGGGCTCGACGTGCGGCAGATCTGGCGCACCGATCGCATGGGCCGCGGCGGCGATCAGATACCCCACCTCGAGAAAGGCTACCCCGCGGTCCGCTTCACGGTCGCGGTCGAGGATTACGAGCATCAGCATCAGGACCTGCGGGTCGAGGACGGAGTGACCTACGGCGACACGATCGACGAGATGAACTTCCCCTATCTTGCCAAGGTCACCCGGCTCAACGTCCACGCGCTCGATGCGTTGGCGCAGGCCCCGATGCCTCCGGCGCCAAGCGCCGAGGCGGCGGTGCAGACATTTACCGAGCTGGCCTGGGACGAGGTTCCCGGCGCGGTTGGCTACACGATCTGGCACCGCCGGACCGACGAGCCCTACTGGCGCGACGAGCCGATGATCGAGAACGTCGTTGCGACCAGCGCCAAGCTCGAGGGGGTGCGCGGCGACGACTGGATCTTCGGGGTGAGTTCGCGCGCGGCGGACGGCACGATGAGCCCTATCGCCAGCGCCGTGCCCGCGGGCGGTTTCATGCCGGTGGCTGCGCAAACGGGTGACAGCGACTAGCCGCGCCCCCATATAGCGCGGCATGTCCCGCAAGAACGCCGGCTTGCCCTCGCGCGAGCAGATCCTCGAATTCATCCAGAGCTCCGACAAGCCCGCGGGCAAGCGCGAGGTCGCCAAGGCCTTCGGCTTGAAAGGGCAGGAGAAGATAGCGCTCAAGGCGCGGCTCAAGGACATGGCCGAGGAAGGCCTGATCGACGGCAAGAAGACCGCCTATCACCGCATGGGCGGGGTGCCGAAGGTGACCGTGCTGCGCGTGCTGGAGATCGAGGACGGCGAGCCCTTCGCGATCCCCGACGCCTGGCAGCCCGACGACGGTGCTCCGCCGCCGCGGCTGCGGGTGATCGAAGGCAAGAAGGGCGGCAAGGGCGGGGGCCGCCACCCCGCGCTCAAGGTCGGCGATCGCATCCTCGCGCGCACCGAAGAGGCCGGGCGCGGGTGGAAGGCGCACGTGATGAAGAAGCTCCCGGCGCGCACCGAGGGGCTGATGGGCGTGGTCGAGATCGACAAGAGCGGCAAGGGCTGGCTCGCGCCGGTCGACAAGCGGGTACGCAGTTCCTCGCCCATCTCCGATCTCGGCGGGGCGGAGGCGGGCCAGCTCGTGCTCGCCGAACCGGCGGGGCGCGGCCCACGCGCCGGTGTGAACGTGGTCGAGGTGCTCGGCGATCCGCTCGCGCCCAAGGCCTTCTCGCTGATCGCCATCGCCAAGCACGGCATCCCGCACGTCTTTCCCGAGACGGCAATCGAGGAAGCGAAGCGCGCCGCCAAGCTCCCGCTCAGCGAAGACAAGCGCGAAGATCTGCGCCACCTGCCGATCGTCGCGATCGACCCTGCCGACGCGCGCGATCACGATGATGCGATCTGGGCCGAACCCGATGGCGAGGGCGGCTATCGCGCGCTGGTCGCGATAGCCGACGTCAGCTTCTACGTCCGCCCGGGCGGCGAACTCGACCGTGAAGCCCGCAAACGTGGCAACTCGGTCTATTTCCCCGACCGCGTGGTGCCGATGCTGCCCGAAGTGTTGAGCGCCGACGTCTGCTCGCTGAAAGAAGGCGAGGACCGCGCGGCGATGGCGTGCCACCTGTGCATCTCGCCCGAGGGCAAGGTGACCAAGTGGCGCTTCACCCGCGCGATCGTGCGGATCGCGCACAACATCGCCTACGAGGACGCGCAGACCGCGATCGATGCTGGCGATGCGCCCGAACATCTCGAAAACCTCTGGGGCGCGTGGAAATTGCTGTTCGCTGCCCGCAATGCGCGCGATCCGCTCGAGCTCGAGCTACCCGAGCGCCAGGTCAGGCTCGACGAGCAGGGCAAGATCGCCGAGATCGCGGTGCGCGAGCGGCTCGACGCGCACCGGGTGGTCGAGGACTTCATGATCGCGGCCAACGTCGCCGCGGCCAAGGCGCTCGAGAGCAAGACCGCGCCGGTCGTCTATCGCGTGCACGAGCCGCCGAGCCGCGAGAAGCTCGTTGCGCTCAAGGAATATCTCGCCACCTTCGGGCGCAGCATGGCGCTGGGTCAGGTCATCACCCCCGGCCTGTTCAACCGCATGCTCAAGGACGTCACCGACGAGAGCGAGAAGGCGCAGGTGATGGAGGCGGTGCTGCGCACGCAGACCCAGGCCTACTACGGGCCGGCGAACGCGGGCCACTTCGGCCTCGCTCTCGGCTCCTACGCCCATTTCACTTCGCCGATCCGGCGCTATGCCGACCTGCTGGTCCACCGCGCGCTGGTCGACGCCTTCGGGCTCGAGCAACCGAAACCTGCGGGCGACCTGCCGCCCACGACCGACCTGTCGGACCGCGACCGCGAGGATCTTGCCAAAGTCTCCGACGCCATCAGCCAGGCCGAACGCCGGGCGATGGAGGCCGAGCGTGACACGATCGATCGCTACGTCGCCGCCTGGCTCGCAGGGCGCGTGGGCGAGACCTTCGACACCCGCATCACAGGGGTGCAGCCGTTCGGCTTCTTCGCCACGATCATGGGGCTGGGCGGCGATGGGTTGGTCCCGGTCTCCACCCTCGGCGCCGAGCACTTCGGCTACGACGAGGCGGCGCAGGCGCTCGTCGGTTCCGACAGCGGAACCCGCTACGCCCCGGGCGACCGGCTCAAGCTGCGGCTCGGCGAGGCGAACCCGCTCACCGGCGCGCTCAAGTTCGAGCTGCCCGATGGCGGCAACCGGATCGAACCGCGCGGCGAGCGCCCGCAATCGCGCGCCAGGAAGGGCAAGCCGATGCAGGGCAAGCGAGGGCGCCCCGCCAACATCCGCCACCAGGGGCGCGGGAAGAAGCGCTAGCGCCTACTGCTGGCGCAGCGAAGCCAGCAGTGCGGCGGATTCGCGGTCGGCGGGGAAGAAGACCTCGATCGCCAGTTCGGACAGCGTCAGGTCGATCGGGGTGCCGAACACCGTGGTGGTCGAGATCAGCGACAGGCGACCCTGCGGCATGTCGAGCGTGAGCGGCACCGCGATCGCCTGCCCGCTGGCCTTGGGTGCCGGCCGTGACGTCCGTGGCGAAGGCAGCGCGCGCAGTTCTTCTTCGAGCGCCATCAGCATCCGGTCGCCGCTCGCGTCGATCTGCGCGCCGAGTCGTGCAAGCAGATGCGCGCGCCATTCGCCGAAATTGGCGATCCGCGGCGCGATCCCGCGCGGGTCGAGCGCCACGCGCAGCACGTTGACCGGCGGCTCGAGCAGTTCGGGCGCCACGCCCGCGAGCAGCACCGGCAGCGCGGCGTTGCCCGCAACCAGGTTCCACGCGCGGTCGACCGCGATCGCGGGGTAGGGCTCGTGCCCGGCGAGCACGCGTTCGACGATGCTGCGCGCGTCCGCCATCTGCGGATCGCCGAGCGGCCGCTCGCGGTGCGCGGGGGCGTAGCCGGCGGCGATCCGCATCGCGTTGTGCGCGCGCATCGGCATCTCGAGCTCGTGCGCGAGCCGGTCGACCACCGCGGTGCTCGGCGCGCTGCGCCCGGTCTCGATGAAGCTCAGGTGGCGCGCCGAGATGTCGCTCGCGAGCGCGAGGTCGAGCTGGCTCACCTTTCGCCGCGCACGCCATTCGCGCAGCATTGCGCCGAGAGGGCTCTGTTCCATGCCCTGTTTCCTACCGCGCGCGCGGTGCGAACGCCATTACCTGCGACGTAATCGACTTGCCTCGCGGCGGGTGCGAGCAAAGCCTCGTCCAACCAAGGAGTAAGACCAATGCGTAACGTCACCCTCACTCAAGTGCTCGTCCTCGATGCCGCGAGCTGCGCGCTGTTCTTCGCGCTCTGCGCCGGCGCCACCGCGGCCGTCGGCGGCCTGCTCGGCCTGCCGGACGCGATCGTCGCCGCGGCGGGATGGATCTGCCTGCCCGTCGCGGCTACGCTCGCGTTCCTCGCGCTGCGCCCGGTGCGGACGTTGCTCTTGCTGGTGGCGATCGGCAACTCGGGCTGGGTGCTCGCCAGCCTGGCGGTGTGGCTGGTCCACTTCGACACGCTGACCGCGCTCGGCCACGCGGTCGTCATCGCGCAGGCGGCCGCGGTCGAGCTGTTCGCGATCCTCGAATTTCGCGCGTGGAAGGCGCTGGGCGGGCGACCCGCGGCGGCCTAGCTCAACTGGTCGATATCCTCGGTGCTCAGTCCGCCGGGGATGATGAAGAGAGGGCAGGGCAGCGAGCCGGCGTGCGCGGAGAAATGCGTCACCAGCGGCCCGGGCCCGCCCTCGACCGCCGAGCCGAGCACCAGCGCCGCGACCTCGGCATGCTCGGCGAGGTATTCCTTGATCACCGCCTGCCCTTCACCGAGCCGCACCGCGATGGTCGGCATCTTGCCGCTTTCGGAATAGAGGTTGCCCGCCGCGCTGCTGGCCATCACCTCGGCGCGGTCCCGTGCTTCCTGCTCGATCGTCGCCTGCACCCCGCCGAACGCGTTGAAGCTCTGCGGCTGGACCAGCGCAAGGATATGCACCGAGCCACCGGTCGCAGCCGCACGGCGCGCGGCGAAGCGCAGCGCTTTGCGCGCTTCCTCGGTCTCGTCCATGATCACGAGATAGACCCGCATTGCATTCCCTCCGCGCGCGGTATCCGATGAAAACGTATTCCGCGCAAGGACCTTGCCCGTACGCGCCAAATTGGCCAGAGCGGGGCGAAACTCGCGAGGACCCGACGTAAACATGCCCACGCCGATCAAGATGCCCGCCCTTTCGCCCACGATGGAGGAGGGCACGCTCGCCAAATGGCTGGTGAAGGAAGGCGATCAAGTGAGCTCGGGCGATATCATGGCCGAGATCGAGACCGACAAGGCGACGATGGAGTTCGAGGCGGTCGACGAAGGCACGATCGTGAAGATCGAGGTGCCCGAGGGCACCGAGGGCGTGAAAGTCGGCACCGTGATCGCCACGCTCGCGGGCGAGGACGAGGATGTGGAGGAGGTGGCCGAGGCGGATTCCGATCAAGCGGCGCCGAAAGCGACGGAAGCTGACGAGAAACCTCAAAAATCCGCTCGCCCTGAGCCTGTCGAAGGCCCGTCCTCGTCTTCAAGCGAAACGCCCGAGGAAAAGAGCGGTGCTTCGACAAGCTCAGCACGAGCGGGTGGAGAGGGTGTGTCAAAACCTTCGGGCGACCGCGTGATCGCGAGCCCCTTGGCCAAGCGCATCGCCGGGCAGAAGGGGCTCGACCTGTCCACGATCAAGGGCAGTGGCCCCAACGGGCGCATCGTCAAGGCCGACGTCGAGGGCGCCGAGCCCGGCAAGGCCCCGGCCAAGGAAGGCGCGCCTACCGCCGCGGCTCCGGCAGCGAAGCCCGCGCAGGCCGGCGGCGATCTCGACGCGCCCTACGAAGCGCAGAAGCTCAACAATGTGCGCAAGGTCATCGCGCGCCGCCTCACCGAAGCCAAGCAGACGATCCCGCACATCTACCTCACCGTCGACGTGCGGCTCGATGCGCTGCTCAAGCTGCGCGGCGAGCTCAACGCGAGCCTCGAGGCGGATGGCGTGAAGCTTTCGGTCAACGACCTCTTGATCAAGGCGCTTGCCCGCGCGCTCCAGCGCGTGCCGCAGTGCAACGTCAGCTTCCAGGGCGACGCGCTGTTCCAGTATTCGCGCGAGGACATCTCGGTCGCGGTCGCTGCGCCCTCGGGCCTCATCACCCCGATCATCCGCGACGCGGGCCGCAAGGGCCTCGCGCAGATCAGCACCGAGATGAAGGAGCTCGCGGGCAAGGCCAAGGACGGCAAGCTCCAGCCGCACGAGTATCAGGGCGGCACCGCCAGCCTCTCGAACCTCGGCATGTTCGGCACCAAGCAGTTCGATGCGGTGATCAACCCGCCGCAGGCGATGATCATGGCGGTCGGCGCGGGCGAGAAGCGGCCGCACGTGATCGACGGCGCGCTCGCCGTCGCCACCGTGATGAGCGCCACCGGCAGCTTCGACCACCGCGCAATCGACGGCGTCGACGGCGCGCAACTGATGGACGCCTTCCGCCAACTGGTGGAGAACCCGATGGGGCTGCTCGTCTGACGTGAGCCTGCTTCCCGCCATTCTGTTGTCCCTCCAGACCTTCGGCCCGCCCGCGCCCGACGTCGCGCCCGAAAGCGAAGTGCGCGTTCCGATGATCGGGCTCGAAGGTCCGGCGATGGACGCCTGCGGCGGGATCGCGCGAATTGCGACTTACGAAGAGAACGAACCGGTGCGTGAGCGGCCCGACGCCGAAGCGCTCGAGACCGATACCCTGCCGCATCGCACGCTGGTCTGGCTGTGCGAGGCCGAGGGTGAGTGGCAAGGCATCGTCTATCCCTCGGGTGAATTCCAGCAACTCGGCGATTGCCGCGTCAGCATCCCGATCGCCGAAAGCCGCCCCTACGACGGACCGTGCAGCCACGGCTGGGTGCTCGCCGACAACCTGCATCTGGTCGCGGGCTGACCTCGTGACCGCACCGCACGACCCGATGATCCGCGTCACCGCGATGCCGGCGGACACCAACCCCTACGGCGGCGTGTTCGGCGGCTGGCTGATGAGCCAGATGGCATTGGGCGCGGGCGCGCTCGCGAGCCGGGTGGGGCGGGGCAAGGCGGTGGTCGTCTCCGCGAGCGACTTCGCCTTTCCCGGCGCGATGGCGGTGGGCGACGAGCTGTCGGTCTATTGCGAGGTCGCCGCCACCGGCACCACCTCGCTGACGATCGCCGCCGAAGGCATCGCGCGCGAGCGCAACGGCGAAGCGACGGTCAAGGTGGCGAGCGGCACGTTCAAGTTCGTGTTGCTCGACGAGGAAAACCGGCCGCGGGCAGTGGCGAGGAACGAAGCATGAGCGCTGTCCTACAGGCAAGCATCCGTGCCATATCGGCGCGATGCAAGCTCGACCGACCCTCGCCGCAAACCCGCACGGCAGCTCCGCGCAAGGCGACGCCTGGTGCGCCCAAGGCGACGCCCGGACCGCCCAAGGCGACACGTTTCGCCGGCAAGGCGACGCTTCCTCGCACAAGGCGACCTTTTTCCTCTTAGACAGTGTAACAACCGGTCCATGTCTGGGGCCGGAGCAGGATCGAAACAGGACGAATCATGGCTGACAAATACGACGTTATCGTGCTCGGTTCGGGCCCTGGCGGCTATGTCGCGGCGATCCGCTGCGCGCAGCTGGGCCTCAAGACCGCGATCGTCGAGCGCGAGAACCTCGGCGGCATCTGCCTCAACTGGGGCTGCATCCCGACCAAGGCGCTGCTGCGCTCGGCGGAGATCTTCCACTACATGCAGCACGCCAAGGATTATGGCTTGGTCGCCAAGGGGATAGAGGCCGATCTTGAAGCCGTCGTGAAGCGCAGCCGGGGGGTGGCGAAGCAGCTCAACCAAGGCGTCACGCACCTGATGAAGAAGAACAAGATTGCCGTGCACATGGGGGAAGGGGTGCTGACCGGCCCCACCTCGCTGACCGTGAAAGGCGAGAAGGGTGAGGAGAAGCTCGAAGCGAAGCACGTCATCGTCGCTATCGGCGCGCGGGCGCGCGACCTGCCCTTCGCCAAGGCCGACGGCAAGCGCGTATGGACCTATCGCCACGCGATGACCCCGCCGGAGATGCCGAAGAAGCTGCTGGTGATCGGCAGCGGCGCGATCGGGATCGAGTTCGCCAGCTTCTACAACGACATGGGCGCCGAAGTTACCGTGGTCGAGATGCTCGACCGGATCGTGCCGGTGGAGGACAAGGACGTCTCCGCCTTCCTCGAGAAGTCGCTGACCAAACAGGGCATGACGATCATGACCGGTGCGGGCGTGGAGGACATCAAGGTCTCCGGCAGCGGGGTGAAGGCCAAGATCAAGGACTCCAAGGGCAAGGTTGCCGAAACCGGCTTCACCCACTGCATCGTGGCGGTCGGGATCGTGCCGAACACCGAGAACGTCGGGCTGGAGAAGCTCGCCGAGATGGACAAGGGCTTCATCCAGATCGACCCCTACGGCCGCACCAAGTCGAAGGGCCTGTGGGCGATCGGCGACTGCACGCCGGGCCCGTGGCTGGCGCACAAGGCGAGCCACGAGGGCGTCACCGCGGCCGAGGCGATCGCGCAGGAACTGGGCAACAAGGATGTCCACCCGCACGCGCTCGACCGCAACAACATCCCCGGCTGCACCTATTGCCACCCGCAGGTCGCCAGCGTCGGCATGACCGAGGCGAAGGCGAAGGAAGCGGGCCATGAGGTTAAGGCCGGCACCTTCCCCTTCATCGGCAACGGCAAGGCGATTGCGCTGGGCGAGGCCGAGGGCTTCATCAAGACCGTGTTCGACGCGAAGACCGGTGAGCTGCTGGGCGCGCACATGATCGGCGCCGAGGTGACCGAACTGATCCAGGGCTACACCGTCGGCAAGCAGCTCGAGACCACCGAGGCCGAGCTGATGCAGACCGTCTTCCCCCACCCGACGCTTTCGGAGATGATGCACGAAAGCGTGCTCGCGGCATACGGGCGCGCGCTGCATATCTAGCGCCGCCTGGCAGGGGAGGGCGAGATGACCGATTTCCTGATCCTCGCCTTCGTCATCATGATGGCGGGCGTGCTCGCGGTTCCGCTGGCGACGCGCTTCGGGTTGGGCTCGGTGCTCGGCTATCTGCTCGCGGGCATGGCGCTCGCGCCGGTGCTCGCCGCGCTCCGGGTCGATGTCGAAGGCTTGCAGGTCTTCGCCGAATTCGGCGTGGTGATGATGCTGTTCATCGTCGGGCTGGAGGTCGAGCCGAAGAAGCTGTGGGAGATGCGCCGGCGGCTGATCGGGCTCGGCGGCGGACAGGTGGTGGCGACCTCGCTCGTGCTGGCGGGCGCAATGTACCTCGCGGGCGAGCAATGGCGCACCGCACTCGCGATCGGGATGATCCTCGCGCTCTCCTCGACCGCGATCATCGTCCAGACGCTGACCGAGAAGGGCCTGCTCAAGAGCGAGGGGGGGGAAGCGAGCTTCTCGGTGCTGCTGTTCCAGGACGTCGCGGTGATCCCGATGCTCGCGATCCTGCCGTTCCTCGCACTGCCGGAGCTGGCGGCGGGCGCGGCAGTGGCCGAGGGCGGTCACGGGCACGGCGGGTTCGATCTCACTGAAGGAATGCCGGTCTGGCTCTCCGCGCTGACGACGCTCGCGGCGGTCGCAGCGGTGGTGCTGATCGGCGCCTACCTCACCCGCCCGGTGT
This sequence comes from uncultured Altererythrobacter sp., assembly GCA_946886565.1. The sequence continues at coordinate 31,771 of CAMPIX010000013.1, read as the reverse complement.
TCCGCTACATCGCGGGCGCGCATCTGCGCGAGCTGTTCACCGCCGCCGCGTTGGTGTTCGTGATCGGGATCGCGCTGTTGATGACGGTCGTCGGCCTGTCGCCCGCGCTCGGCACGTTCCTCGCCGGCGTGGTGCTCGCCAACAGCGAATACCGGCACGAGCTCGAAAGCGATATCGAGCCGTTCAAGGGGCTGCTGCTCGGGCTGTTCTTCATCACCGTGGGCGCGGGGATCGACTTCGCGCTGGCGATCGCAAACTGGAGCACCGTGCTGTTCTGGGCCGCGGTGGTGATCGCGGTGAAGGTGCTGGTGCTCGCCGCGATCGCGCGGATCGCCGGCATCCGGCGGCAGGCGAGCTGGCTGTTCTCGCTTAGCCTCGCCCAGGCAGGCGAGTTCGCCTTCGTGCTGATCGCCTTCGCACTCGCCAACTTCGTGCTCGACGGCGAGACGGCGGACCTGTTGCTGCTGATCGTGGCGCTGACGATGCTCGTCACCCCGCTGCTGTTCATCGCCTACGACAAGCTCATCGCGGTCGCCTATTGCCGCGGCGAGGAGCGCGAGGCGGATACGATCGACGAGGACAACCCGATCATCATCGCCGGGCGCGGGCGCGTGGGCGGGATCGTCGACCGCATGCTCGACGCCGCCGGGCATCGCGCGACGGTAATCGACTACGATTCGACCCATCTCGAGCATCTCGCGAAGTTCGGCGTGAAGAGCTACTTCGGCGATGCCACCCGACCTGACTTGCTCGCCTCCGCCGGGATCGCGCGGGCGAAGCTGCTGATCGTGGCGCTCGACGAACGCGAGCAGATCGACAAGCTGGTCCGCTACGCGATCCAGAACTTCCCCAACCTGCACGTCATCGCGCGCGCGATCGACCGTGACCACGTCTATCACCTCTGGGCGATGGGCTGCCGCGACGTGATCCGCGAAACCTACGACGCGGCACTGCGCATGGGCCGCTCGGCCTACGAGGCGCTTGGCGCCGACCGGCAGGCCGCGATCGCGATGGCCGATGCCTTCGAGGAGCGCGATCGCACCTCGATGCGCGAGGTCGCCGATCTCTATCGGCTCGACATTCCCGCCTACGAGAACGAGCCACTGCTCGCCAAGATCAGGGAACTGCGGGCGGAATGGGACCCGAAGCTGCGCGAGATGATGGACGACATCGTCGGAAGGGGACGCTGAACCGATGGCCAAGGGCACGCACAACTACGTTCCGGACCCGCGCAACGAAGCGATCCTGATCGACGTCAACGGCGAGCACTTTCCGCGCGCCGAGGCGAAAGTCAGCGTGTTCGACAGCGGCTTCATGCTCGGCGACGGGGTGTGGGAGGGGATCCGGCTGCACCACGGGCGGCTCGCCTTCCTCGACCGCCACCTCGACCGGCTGTGGCGCGGCGCGAAGGCGATCCTCATGGATATCGGCATTTCGCGGGAGGAACTGGAACGGCGGCTCTACGCGGTGCTCGACGCGAACGGCATGACCGGAGACGGCGTCCACATCCGCCTGATGGTGACGCGCGGGGTGCGCTCGACGCCCTATCAGGACCCGCGCGTGGTGGTGACCCCGGCGACGATCGTCATCATCCCCGAATGGAAGGAACCCGCGCCCGAGACCGCAACGCGGATGCTGAGCCTGTTCACTGTCCACGTCCGCCGCGGCTATCCCGACGTACAGGACCCGATGCTCAACTCGCATTCGAAGCTGAACTGCATCACCGCCTGCATCCAGGCGGCGCAGGCCGGAGCGGACGAGGGGTTGATGCTCGACCCGCACGGCTTCGTCGCGACCTGCAATTCGACCCACTTCTTCATCGTCAGGGACGGCGCGATCTGGACCTCGAGCGGCGATTATTGCCTCGACGGGATCACCCGCGGCGTGGTGATCGAGGTCGCGCGCGCGGCGGGCATCTCGGTATTCGAGCGCAACTTCTCGCTCACCCACGTCTATGGCGCGGACGAGGCCTTCACCACCGGCACTTTCGCCGGGGTCGCGCCGGTCGGTTCGGTCGATGGGCGGGTGCTCGGCACCGAACGCGGGCCGATGGTCGAGCGGTTGCAGGGCCTCTATCTCGAACGGCTTGCCGACGACGTGAAGGGGAGGGCGCGGCCGTGACGATCCGCATCGCCATGTGGTCGGGCCCGCGCAACATCTCGACCGCGATGATGCGGAGTTTCGGCGCACGGAGCGATTGTGCGGTGTCCGACGAGCCGTTCTACGGCGCGTTCCTGAAGGAGACCGGCGAACCGCATCCGATGGCGGCCGAGACGATCGCGGATATGGATTGCGGCTGGCGCTCGGTGCTCGCAACACAGTCGGGCGAAGCGCCCGGCGGCGAGCCGGTCTGGTATCAGAAGCACATGCCGCACCATATGGTCGGCCCGGTCCGCATCGCCGACATGCCCGGCCACCGCCACGCCTTCCTCATCCGCGCGCCCGAACGCGTGGTGGCGAGCTACGCGGCGAAGAACGAATTGCGCCGTCCCGAAATGCTCGGCTTTGCGCAACTGCGCGACTATTTCGAGCACGAAACCGAACGTTCGGGGCGCACGCCCCCGGTCGTGGACTCCGACGATATCCTCGCCGATCCTGCGGCCGTGCTCACCCGCTTGTGCGCCGCGCTGGGAATCGACTGGGACCCGGCAATGCTGCGCTGGGAGCGCGGGCCGCATCCGGAGGACGGCGTGTGGGGCGCGCACTGGTACGACAAGGTAAACGCCTCGACCGGCTTCGGTGCGCTGCCGGGCCCGCCACCCCGGCTCGAGGGGGCCTACCGCGAGGTGGTGGAGGCTTGCCGTGAGGACTACGAGGCACTTCGCCGTCACGCGCTGCAGGCCTGAACGCGGCTCGGCGACGATTTCGCCGGATTCGTCGGACCGTCCCATCGCCGATTTGCCGTCTCGTGCGTTTCTCCATCGAAGGAGCAACGCGATGGAATACGAGATCGACGACGACCCCCAAGGCGACGACGATCTGGCCGAGGCCGATCGTACCGGCGGGATCGAGGAAGACCATGCCGACCGCCGACGTAAGCAGGCGTCGCCCGCACGGGACAAATGCCTCCAGCCGTGCTGAGCCGCATGCTCGGGTTTCGCTGCAAAACCCAAACAAGTTTAGCCGCTTGATTAATGCCCCGCGCGTCGTATCATCCGCGCAAACAATAAGTCAGGGTCGTCCGAGGGGCGCTCGTGCAATTTGGTTGTGACATCGATCACACCCACCCTCTGAGAAAATCGAATACGAATTCCGGTGTTCCGGAAGGGGAATCGCCCTGGGCATGGGCGGTGTCGAAGGGGGAAATCAGTGGTGCGCAACCATAGCAGCCTGTCGTCGTGCGCCGGTGCCGGCGCGGTTCGTCGTTTGCTGTTCGCGTCGACGGCGTCGGCAATTCTGGCAGGCGCCGGCCTGGCGACGTCGGTATCGGCGCAGACTGCGCCGCAAGTGTCCCCCCCTACGCGCGAGGAACTGCTGCCGCCAGAAGCGCGCCAGCTCGATCGCGAAGGCGTCACGCTCACCATCGATGGGGAGATGGAGCGGCTTCCTTGCGCGCTCGACCGCCCGGATTACCAGTCCATCCGCGTGACCCTGAACTCGGTGCGCTTCACGGGTGCAGAAGCCGCTCCCGGCGTCTCGCTCGCGCCGGCCTACGACGAGTATCTGGGCCGCGATCTGCCGATCTCGGTACTGTGCGACATTCGCGCACAGGCCGCCTCGATCCTCCAGCAGGCGGGCTATCTCGCCACGGTCGAAATTCCCGAGCAACGCCTCAGCAACGGCGAGGCCGAACTGCGGATCGTGTTCGGTCGGCTGACCGCGCTGCGCGTGCGCGGCGAAGCCGGCCCATCCGAACAGCTGGTCGCCGGCTATCTCGAGAATCTGGTCGGGCAGCCCGTGTTCAACACCTACGAGGCCGAGCGCTATCTGTTGCTTGCGGATGACTTGCCGGGCGTGGACGTGCGTCTCTCGCTGCGCCCCGCCGCGGGCGGTGCGCCCGGCGATCTGGTGGGGGAAATCGCCGTCGTGCGCCGGCGCGGAGCGATCGACTTCAACGTGCAGAACTTCGGCTCGAAGGCGATTGGCCGGGTCGGCGGCCTTCTGCGCGCTGAAGTCTACGACCTGATCGGAACCGGCGACCGCACCTCGCTCGCGCTGTTCTCCACTGCGGACTTCGACGAGCAGCAGACGGTCCAGCTCGGCCACGAGTTCCGCGTGGGCTCCGAAGGACTCAAGATCGGCGGTCAGTTCACCTATAGCTGGACCGAGCCCGACCTCGGCATCGCGAACTTCGATCTCGAGTCGGAAACGCTGTTCGCCAACCTGATCGCGAGCTATCCCCTGCGCCGTTCGCGCGAGGCCACGATCCTCGGCAATCTCGGGTTCGATTACGTCGATCAGGATGTCGAGGTGAACTCGATCGAGCTTACCCGCGACCGCGTGCGCACGGTGTTTGCGCGGATTGGTGGCGAATGGATCGACCGCGACAGTGTGTCCCGGCTCGGCGGATATACGCAGTTCGAGCCGCGAAGCAGGCTCGGCGGCTCGGTCGAGGTCCGCCAGGGACTCGACGTGTTCGATTCGAGCCCCGACTGCCGCCCGTCCCCGCTCGCGTGCATCACCGGCGCGGCGATCCCGCCGAGCCGGATCGAAGCCGATCCTACGCCGCTTTCGATCCGCTTCGACGCGCTGGGCGAGTATCGCCCGGTGCCGGACATCGCCTTCGTCCTGCGCGCGGACGGCCAGTTCACCGACGATCCGCTGCCCGCGTTCGAGGAGTTCGCGGCGGGCAACTATTCGATCGGGCGGGGCTACGACCCGGGCATCGTGATCGGGGACAGCGGCGTCGGGCTCTCGCTCGAGATGCGTTACGGTACGCTCGCGCCCAAGACAGCCGACTCGTTTGCGCTCCAGCCCTACGTCTTCACCGACGCCGCCTGGGCGTGGAACGAGGATCCGAGCCGGCGGCCGCTCAATCCGGACAAGCTGTGGTCCGCCGGCGCGGGCGTGCGCGCCGCCTGGGGCGCGCGGATGCAGGCCGACCTCTCGCTCGCGATCCCGCTCGAAACGACCGATTTCCAAGGCTCGCGCGGCGACGTCCGCGTGCTGTTCTCGATCACCACCCGCCTGCTTCCCTGGAGGTACTGACATGGTCGCCCGCAACCCGAACCGCACCAAGCTGCTCCAGGGAACCGCTTGCGCCGCCATGGCCGCGGCGCTCGCGCTGACTCCGCAACCCGCAGCCGCACAGGCATTCAACGCCACACCCACTGTGGTCGATGGCAGCGCCAACATCGACCGCACGGTGATCGGGCAGGACACGATCACCGTGCAGACCGATACGGCAGTGATCGACTGGCAGCCCATCCTCGGGCAGCAGGGCGAGGCGCTCACGTTCCTGCCCGCGGGCAACACCGCCACTTATCAGGATCTGCCCGGCGCCGGAGGGTTCGTCGTGCTCAATCGGATCCTGCCGTCGCCCAATGGCGACGTTACCGTGTTCGATGGCACGGTCATCACGCGCCTGCAGAACGCGAGCGGCGGCTTTTCGCCCGGCGGTTCGATCGCGTTCTATTCGCCGACCGGTATCCTTGTCGGGCCGACTGCCGCGTTCGACGTCGGCAATCTGTTGCTCACCACGCTCGATCCCGATCTCGCCAGCTTCGTCGAGTTCGCCGCCGGTGGCGCGCTGGACCTGTTCGGGACGAGCGGGCAGACCACCGGTGTCACCATCCAGCCCGGCGCACAAATCCTCGCCGCGCAGGAAGGCAGCTTCTTCGCCGTCGTGGCGCCTTTCATCGACATGGGCGGAACCTCGACCGTCAACGGCGCAACCGCCTACGTCGCGGGCGAGCAGGTCAGCATGACTTTCTCGAACGGGCTGTTCGATATCGTGGTGCCGGTCGGCACCAGCGTGCCCGACGCGGTGACCCACACCGGCACCACCACCGGGCCGGCCAGCACCGGCTCGGCCGACAACCATGTGATCTACGTCGTCGCGACGCCGAACCAGACGCCGATCCAGATGTTGCTCGGCGGCAATCTCGGCTTCGCCACGGCGCAAACCGTGGGAATGGACAACGGCGACATCATCCTGTCGGCCGGCCGGAACGTGTTCGGCCGCACGATCGAGGCCTTCGGCAGTTCGGTGCCCGCCGACATCGTGATCGACAATGCCGCGCTGAATTCGTCGCTCAATGCAGACGCCACCCGCAATCTGTTTGTAAGCGCGCAAGCGGGCGACGTGTCGATCGCCGATGGCGCAATCCTGCGCGCCAACGAGCAGGTTCTGTTTCAGGCGTTCAACGGTTTCAGCGCGAATGTCGCCGGCGACCTCGACATGGCGGCGAGAGACACCTTCGCGAACGGGGTATCGACAGGGGGCAACGTCCGGCTGGAAGCCTTTGCCGGGTCGTCGGTCGACATCACCGGAAACGTGACCCTGGAAGACGGTTCGGTCATACAGACTGGGGCCACGATCGGCGGTACGGCGATCATCTATACCGACGGCGGTACGATCGATATCGGCGGTTCCGCCCTCGTGGATGCGGCAACGAACATCGTCGTGCCGGAGGCGTCGCCGACCACAGTCACGGGTGGGCTCGCGCAGATCGGCGCGTTGAACGGCGGTAGGGTAACGATCGGCGGTACGGCGGACGTGCTCAGCTTCGGCCAACCGTTCTCGAGTGGCGGATCGGTGGAATCGATCGGCGGGATGTCCGAGATTTTCGTCGGCGCAGGCTCGCTCGTCGAGATAGGCGGATCCGCCTATCTCGACGCCAGCGCGGTCGGAGGCGACAACCTCGATCCGTTCAGTACCCAATCGGGCGCCAACGCATTCGGCGGCATTGCGCGCATCGCGGTTTTCGATGGCGGGGCGGCGTCCGTCGGTGGCGACGTACTGGTGTCTGCCCTCGCCATCGGCGGCAACGGCCAGGGCGGCGGCGACGCGACAGGCGGGCAGGCGGGCGTTGTAGCGATCGCAGGCGATATTTCGATAACCGGCACCATAACGGCGCTCGCCTCTGCGACGGGAGGGAATTCGGACCTCGGCGTGGGCGGCGACGGCGGCGATGCCACCGGCGGGCTGGCTTTCGTACAGGCCGATGGGAGCCTCACCGAAGCCGCCACGCTCGCCGCGGGTAGCGTCAATCTCGACAATTCCGGCGTCGGCGGCGTCGGCGGCGACGGGGATGGCTCGATTGCGGCCGGCAGAGGCGGCGGCGGCGCCGGCGGTCTGTTCGATGGCGAGACCGGTGGGGCCTTCGTTCTCGCTGGGGCTGATCGTGGCAGGCTGATCCTGGGCAATCTTTCGCTCGCTTCATTCGGTATCGGCGGTCAGGGCGGCAATGGCGGGCTAGGTCAGGCTGGCGGAGATGGCGGTACGGGATCGGGCGGCACCACTCAGGTCGGAACCTATTTTGCCGGGGGCGATGGTTCGGTCGGGCTTGGCAGCGCATCGTTCGGCAACGTCGCCGCGGCATCGGATGGTATCGGGGGCGCCGGCGGATCGGGCGGCACGACCGAAGATCTCGATGGCAATGGGGGCGCTGGCACCGGCGGTGCGACTTTCCTCACCGCGCGTCTCAATTCTCAAGTGACAGCCGGGGCGGTCCTGCTGACGGCGAATGCTGGCGGCGGTGCGGGAAATCTCGCCGGAGCGGCGAATGGAGGCGTGTTCAGGGTCGAAGCGGGCGGCGCCGACGTCGGGCTCGCCGCGCTTACCGGCACTGTCGATGCCTTCGGCGGTCTCGGCACCGGAACTGCGGGTTCGGGAGGCGCCGCAATCGGCGGCGAGGCGACCCTCGACGTCGATGGCGGCGCGATCGGCATAACCGATGCGCTCACAGTGTCATCGTTCGCATCGGGAGGGGCCGGGGGACAACTCGGCGGTGCGGCGACCAGTGGCACGTCTCGCCTGACGGTCAACGGCGGCAACTTTACCAGTGGAGGGCTCGCGACACTAGAAGCCAATGCGCGCGGGGGTGACGTAACCGAGCTCGGCGCGTCGGCCGGTGCGGCGACCGGCGGCACTGCCGCACTCGTCGCGCAAGGGGGCGCTGCGGTGCAGCTTCAAAGCGCACAGGTCAGCGCTGGCGCCAAGGGCGGCAGCGGATCGGCTGCCGGCGACGGCCTGGGCGGCAATGCGCTCGTTTCGGCATCGGGAACCGAAACCACGATTACCGTTCTCGACAACGTCACCAGCTCGACAGTCGATGTGTTCAATCGTAACTCGATCGTCGCTGCGAACGGCACCGGCGGCGATATCACGATCGATGGCGGCGGCAACGCGGGTCGCGGTGCGGGTGGCACGTCCTCGATCGAATCGCTCGACGGCGCCGCGGTCGTGTTTCCGCAAGATCCGGGTCCGCTGTCCTTCAACATCTTCACTGCGCGTGGCTTCGGGGGCGGCAGCAGCGCCGACGGCACCGCCGCAGGAGATGCGCAGGGCGGACTTCTGCAGATGCGCGTTTCAGGCGGCACCCTGTCGACCGGTCCGACCGTGTTCAGCGCGTTCTCGCAGGGCGGTTCGAGCAGCAATGCCGACGCCAACATTGCAGGCGGCAACGCCGCGGGCGGCCAGCGGATCGTGATCGTAGAGAATGGCGGGACTCTCAACGCCAGCTTCGTCGGCGGCGTGTCGGGCGGTGTCGGCGGCAACGGCTCGGGGACCGGCGACGGCGGCGACGCGACGGGCGGCGACGCAACTCTGACAGTCGACGGAGCGACCGCGAACCTGGTGGGCAGCAATGTGTTCGTCGGACAGCCGACCGGCGGCAATGGCGTCAACGGCGGCGATGCCATCGGCGGCACCGCACGCGTGCTCGTCGACAACGGAGGCATTCTAAACATCGCTCCCGATGCCGCCGGTCTGGCACAACTGATCGTTTCGGCACGCGCCACGGGAGGCGTGGGGACCACCGGTAGCGGCGGCGCGGCGACGGCCGGTCTCGCGACGCTGACGGTCAACGACTCGAGCTACAGCGGCGTCGTCACGTCGATCGACGCCGACGCGATCGGAGGCGGTGGAGCGTCGGTCGGCGGCGCTTCGGCAGGCGAAGCGGAGCTCGAAGTCGACGGCGGCACGATGACCGTGACCGACGCTACGACGATAAGCGCCCTCGCAGCGGGCGGTTCGGCTCTCGGTGGCTTCGCCCAGGCAGAGCTTGCGGGCGCGGCGACGCTGAACCTCACCGCTCTCGAGATTGTCGCCAGCGCCGTTTCGCAGGGCGGAACCGCCACCGGTGGGGCGTCCGAACTGTCGATCCTGGGCGACGCCGTGATCACGGCCGAAAGTGTGACACTTGCCGCGACCGCCGAGGCTCAAAACGGCGAAGCGGCAACCGGCGGCAGCGCGGTCGTGTTTCTCGGCGAAGCGAGCGAAGAAGAGGAGCAGTTCTCGACCCTCGCATTCGTTCCGGGCGAGCCGGGGCTCGAAACCGGCAGCCTTTCGCTCGCGACCGGCGCCACCGGCGCAACCACGAACATGGCGGGCGGATTCCTCATCCAGACCAGCCTCGGGGTGGCGAACATCGGCAATCTGTCGATCGACTCGACGGCGTCGGGTGGCGGCGCGACGGGCGCACTGTCCGCAATCGGTGGCAACATCTTCATCACCGGCGCGGCAAACGTCCAGTCGTCGGGGGATATCGAGATCACGGCGCTCGACGGCAATGTCGTCGGCGATCCCAATCCGCAGCAACCCACCGCGAATCTGGCCTTCACGTCCGACGGCGCGATCCGCACCGCGGGCAATGACGACAATCTGATCAGCTTTGGCGGCGCGTCGCTTTCGCTGACCTCGCGCGAGCTCGATATCGGGTCCGGTTCGCGCATCGGCGCGCTCTCGGTCGTGCTGCAGTCGCTCGATACGGACAATACAGCAGTTCTCGGCGGCGACGCCGAAGAGGATGGCTACACGCTGACTCAGGACGAGGCCTCACGGATCGAGGCGGACAGCGTGTTTTTCTCCGCTCCTCGCTTGAGCGACGCTTCCGGGGACGTGCCCGACGTCCTGATCCGCGATCTTACGATCACCGGCAGTCAGGACGACGGCGTCTCGCAAGTCGGATTGTTCACCGAAGGAACCGCGCGTGTGGAAGGGGTGCTGGCATACATCGACGCCGGACCTCAGGACGTACTGGAAATCGCCGCCGGCGAGCGGCTGGAGGTCGTTACGCCCGGCGGGATCGGCGTGGTCGATTCCCAGGGTAATCCGTCCGGTATTCTCCAGATATTCTCGAACAACATATGGGTCGCCGATGCGGCCACCATCGATCAGCTCCGGGCGAATCCCGATTTCCCGGGCCGCGACGAACTGTTGTCGGGCGCTGCCGCAGGGAGCGACGATCCGCTCGGCTATTTGAGGGCGGGCTCGATGGACCTGCTCGTCGGCGAGACGCTCTACGTCCGCAACACCGGCACCAGCGCCGAGCCGGGCGGAATCCTCGTCGGCGAGGGCGGTCTGCGCATTGGCCAGGTGTCCGACAGCCAAAGTTCGGACGGAGAGGCAATCGACGTCTTCGCCTACGGTCGCCAGCGGAATGCGGACGGCAGCTTCGTAACCGGCGCGGCGTTCTTCGATTCGGTCGACTTCTCGAGGGAGGGCGAGGCGGCCTCCGAATACAGCGATGCCAGCGCGTTCAACGATTGCCTCATCAACGGCGGCGGCACGTGCGACGAACCTGAGCCGGAACCCGAGCCGGAACAGGAGATTCCGCCGATCAACAATCCGGCGGTGATCGAAGCGCCTCTCGCTGCGGCGGCCGATCCGGTCATCGCCACGGAGGAGGAGGCCGATTCCCAGTTCGGCTCCGACTTCCCCGGCCTCGTCAGCACTCCACTGCTTACGGACGACACGGTGCTCGACGATCCGGTCGCGAGCGGCGGCGACAGCTCGCTGTACGGCTTCGAGGGCGACGGCGATGAGGAAGACGAGGACGACGAAGACGGCGATGAAAACAACGCCGAAAACGGGGAGTAGGTCGATGCGCATCCAGGCTTCATTCGCAGCATTGGCGCTTTGCGCGATCTTTGCCGCGGCCGCTCCGGTGCAGGCCCAGCAGACACCGCTGAGCCTGCGGGACAGTTTCCCGATCGGTTCGAACGGCTTGTGCGAAGCGCAGATCATGTCTCCCGAGCCCGGCGCCGGCCTGTTCGACCGCCGCTATTCGATCGTGTGCCGCGACGCAGCTGCCCCGATCGGGACCCTGTGGGTCGTGCGCCGGTCGGATGGCGAGAATGGCTGGCAGCGTTTCGCCGCCAGCGGTGCCGATTGCCGCCCCCTCGAGAACCTCGAAACACCCGGCGCGCTCCCGTCCTCCGAGGCGCTCCAGTGCACCGAACCCGACAGTGTGATCCGGCGAAACCTGCGCATCGGCGAGGCCAACGGACGGGTCTACGCCGCCAGCGGCATCGCCGCCTATGACGATGCCTTGCGGCTGGGCCTGGCTTCGCTCGCAGCCGATCAGATCGTGGCCGGCAACGTGGAGATCCCTCTGACCCAGGCCTCCGACGCGCAGGCCTTCGCGCGGGCGCAGGCGGCCGCGATTTCCGAGAACGCCGTTCTGGCCGAAGCCTATCGCCGCGCCAACGCCGGCGAATATGCCGAGGCGGCGGAATTCTTCGCGCGATCGGGCGACGCCCTATCGGGGCAAGGTGCGACGGAGGCGCGCCTGAACGAGGCGCTGGTGCAGTCCAACCTTGGCAATTTCGCGCGGGCCGAAGAGATTTTCAGGCAAGTCCGCGGCACCGCGCAGGGTGACGCGGTCCTCCAGCGACTCCTGCGCAACTACGAGGCGCTCGACGCCCTCAACCGGCGCAATCCCGGCGAAGCGCTGGCGATTCTGGATCAGCCCCTCACCGCCGACTTCTCCGCTTACGAACGGCTCGCGAACCTCGAAATCGGCCCCGAGCTTGCCGAGCGCCTTGCTGCCGAAGGCGATCGCGGAATTGGCGGATTGTCGAACGATCTGACCCCGCTCGAACGCGCGCAATTGCTCGACGGACAGGCCGATTACCTGCGCGCTACCGCAATGCGCCTCGAAGGGCGCGAGGCCGACGCGGCGGCGGCGCTCGCTCGTGCTCGCGCGACTCTGACCGATGTGCGCGGAGGGGGCGTAGCCTCGATCCTCTGGCTGCGGGCGCAAGTTCTCGGCGAGCTGGCCGAGATCGAGGAACGCAGCGGCAATCTCGCGGGCGCCGAAGCGCTCCACCGCGAGAGCATAGGGCTGCTCGAGCCGGTCTATCCCGGCTCGCCCGCGCTGCTGAGCGCGCGAGCACAACTCGCCGGCCTGTTCGCACGCGCGGGTCGCGACGCCGAGGCGATCGCACTCTACGACGAGATCGTCGCGGATTCCGACGGCCGTCCCGCCCCCGCGCTGCGCACCTTGCTTGCCCCCTATTTCGAGCTTCTGCTGAAAAACCAGACCCCGAGCGAAGCCGCCGCGGGGATGTTCGACGCCAGCCAGCTTCTGCTTCGCCCCGGCCTCGCGCAGACCCAAGCGGTGCTGGCGCGCGAGCTTTCCGGCGGCAGCGACGAGGCTTCGCAGCTCTTCCGCAAGACGATCAACATCCAGCGCGCGATCGAGCGCACCCGCGCCTCGCTCGCGCTCGAAGAGGCGTCCGCCGCCGAACAGCCGCCCGAGGTCGCCGCGGCGATCGCCGAAAAGCGTACGCTGCTCGAAGGATTGCTGGTCGAACAGGCCGAGCTGCAACAGCAGCTTGCCGAGTATCCCCGCTATCGCGTGGTATCCGACCGGCGTGTCAATCTGGCCGACATGCAAGGCCTGCTGCGCGAAGGCGAGGCTTACGTGAAGCTGGTTACGCTCGAGAACAGCGCCTACATGATCTACGCGACCCCGGGCGAAACCATGGCCTACGAGGTCGATGCCACTCCGCTGGAACTCGAACGTACGGTCGACAAGCTGCGCGCCAGCATCGCGGTCACCGAAAACGGTGAGATCGTGACTTTCCCGTTCGACCTCGCCGCCGCGCGCGAGCTTTACGTCTTGCTGTTCGCGCCCGTGGCCGAGCGCCTGCCGGGCCTCGAGCATGTCGTGTTCGAGCCCGACGGAGCGATGCTGCGCCTGCCGATCAATCTGCTCGTGACGGATGACGCCAGCATCGAGCGCTACGCCGCGCGCCAGGCATCGCCCGACGCCGACCCGTACGACTTCCGCGAGACCGCCTGGCTCGGCCGCGAGGTCGAGGTCAGCACCGCCGTCTCGCCCGCAGCGTTCCGCGATATACGCAACGCACCGACATCCTCCGCCTCGATGGCCTATGCTGGTTTCGGCCAGAACGTACCGATCAGCGAGTCGGTCGCCGATCCGAGCAACGTCCGCTCGGCGCTCGCGGGCGGGACGAACTGTACCTGGGCGCCGGCGATCTGGAACAATCCGATCGCTGCGGACGAACTGCGCACGGTCGCCGGGCGGCTGTCGAGCAGCGGAGCCGAAACCGCCGTGCTCACCGGGCAGGAATTCACCGATACTGCGCTGCTCGCAATGCCCCGGCTCGACGAATACCGCATCCTCCACTTCGCCACGCACGGACTTGTCACCGCGCCAGAGCCCGGCTGCCCGCCGCGCCCGGCGCTCCTGACCTCGTTCGGCGCAGGCGATTCGGACGGGCTGCTGTCGTTCGCGGAGATCTTCCAGATGGATATAGATGCCAATCTGGTGATTCTGTCGGCGTGCGACACCGCGGGCAGCGCGACCGTCGGCGCGACGCAGGAAGCGGGCCTGAGCGGCGGCGGCGAATTCGCGCTCGACGGGCTGGTGCGCGCCTTCGTCGGCGCTGGCGGGCGCACGGTGCTCGCGAGCCACTGGCCCGTGCCGGACGATTACGACGCGACCCAGCGGCTTATCGTCGGCCTGTTCGACGAGCGGGGTGTCGAAACCGCCGAGGCGCTGCGTCGCTCGCAGATCGACCTGATGAACCAGGCCGAAACCTCCCACCCATTCTACTGGGCCGCCTTCGCCATCGTCGGCGACGGGGCAATCGCGGCACGGCGCGAAGCCGAGTGAGGAACTGGCGGACAGGGTGGGATTCGAACCCACGGTGGGCGTGAACCCACGGCGGTTTTCAAGACCGCTGCCTTAAACCACTCGGCCACCTGTCCTTTCCGTCCGGCTAGCGCTTGGGTGGACGCTTGTCATCATTCGCGTGTCGGCTCGGCGTTGCAGGCGCTTTAACCGTCGAAAATCATTTGCGGTTCAACTTGAGCCTGCCAGATTGCACGAATGATCAAGCGCGCCATCCTCTCCATCGCCCTCGCTTCGGCGGCCACGTTCACCCCCGTCGCACCCGTCGCAGCGCAGGACATGCCGTTCGACTCATATCTACAGCTCCTGATCGCACGGGCACGTGCCGAAGGCGTCAGCGAGGCGACGATCTCGCGCATGACGCAGGGGCTCGAACCGAGCGAGCGGGTGATCGAGCTCGACCGCGGGCAGCCGGGATCCTCGTCTCCGGGCAGCGGTTATCCGCCGCTGAGTTCCTACATCGACCGACACGTCGATGCCGCACGGATCAATGGCGGCCGGCGCGCCTATTCCTCGTCGCTCGGCACGATCCGCGCGCTCGAGCGCGAGTACGGCGTGCCTGGAGAGATCATGGTCGCAATCTGGGGGCATGAGACCGCGTATGGCGCGGTAACCGGCGGGTTCGATCTCGCGCAGGCCCTCGCGACGCTCGCGTGGGAAGGGCGGCGGCGTGAGCTGTTCTCGGGCGAGTTCGTCGCGCTGCTCAAGGTCGCCGACAAGGGCTATCCGCGCTCTCAATTGCAAGGGAGTTGGGCGGGCGCCTTCGGCAACCCGCAGTTCCTGCCGAGCGTGTACCTGCGCCTCGCGACCGACGGCGATGGCGACGGACGCGCGAACATCTTCAGCAACGATGCCGACACGCTCGCCTCGATCGCCAACTACTTCCGCGACGCAGGCTGGAGGAAGGGGCAGCCGTGGGGCGTGCGCGCCTCGGTGCCGGGCGGGTTCGACTGGGCCGCGGTCGACAACAAGATCACCTCGCCGGTGTGCCATCGCGTGCACGAGCGGCACAGCCAGTGGAAGACGGTGGGCGAATGGCGCGAAATCGGCGTGCAGCCGCAAATCCCTCTGGACGATGACGTCATGGCCTCGCTGTTCCAGCCCGACGGACCGGGCGCGCCGGCCTGGCTCTTAACGGCAAATTATAGGGTTATCCTCGAATACAACTGCTCGAACTACTACGCGATGAGTGTGGGGCTTTTGGCAGATGAGATCGTCCGGTGACCTGTTTCGTGGAGCCTGCGCGCTCGTCCTGAGCGTGGCGCTCGCCGGCTGCGGGCTGGTGGGCGGCGCAGATCGTCCCGCGGCGGCCGCATCGCTGGCGTTGCCGGCCAACGGCCCTGCGGCGGATTACCCAATGGTCCTGGGCGAGCCCTTCACGATCGATGGCGTCGAATACACCCCCTCCGACGCGATGAACCACGACGAGGTCGGTTATGCGACGCTCGACGCCGAGGCCGGACCGGGCGTCACCGTATCGCACAAGACGCTGCCGCTGCCGAGCTATGTCGAGGTGACTTCGCTCGACAGCGGGCGCACCATTCTCGCGCGGGTCGAACGGCGCGGGCCGATGACGAACGCGCGCGTGGTTGGTTTGTCGCCCGACGCGCAGGCGCAGCTCGGAGCGGGCGAGGGGACACCGGTGCGCGTGCGCCGGGTCAATCCGCCCGAAATACAGCGCGCCGATCTGCGCGCCGACCGTACCGCTCCGCTCCGCATGGACACGCCTGAAACACTGCTTGGAGTGTTGCGGCGCAAGTTGCCCAAGGACGGCTCGGCCAGTCTCGCCGACGCGCGCCAGGCGCCGGTGCCTTCCGGTGTGCAGTTGGCGGGGCAGCCGGCCTCAGCAGATATCGCCACCTCGGCTATCGCGTCCGTTCCTCTTCCACCGGTTCCCGAGCGTGCCCCGGCCGAAGATTACGCCCTCGCACCGCTGAGCACGGCTGCATCACCCCAACCGGCAGCCTCCAGCCCGGTCCACCCTGCCACCGCATCGTCGCCAGGCGGAGAGTTCGTCGTTCAAGCGGCGACCTTCGCGAGCGAGGCGAACGCCGAGCGCGCGGCCGAAGCGCTCGGCGGATTTATCGACCGCGCAGGCCGATATTACCGCGTCCGCACCGGCCCCTACACCAGCCGTGGACAGGCTGAAGCCGCGCTCGCCAAGGTCCGCGCCGCCGGTTATAGCGACGCGAAAGTATCCACCGCAGGTTGATCCGCCGGCTCCCGCCCGGCGGCGGGAGCGCAATTGATCCGTTTACTTCGCTATCTGCCGATCGTCCCCGGTATGGCGCTCGCCGCCGCTGCGGGCGGAGCCAATCCGCCCCCCGAGAAGGTCGTTCCGTTCCCCGGCGCGCCGATCGCGCTGCTCGTCGATCTTTCATCGGGCCAGACGCTGTTCGCGCGCGAGGCGGACCGGCGCTTCATGCCCGCTTCGATCACCAAGGTGATGACCGCGTTCCTGGCGTTCGAGTTGATGGACGAGGGCAAGCTATCGCCCGGACAATCCTACACGATGAGCGAGCAGGCTTACCGCGAATGGCACGGCAAGGGCTCGCGGATGTTCCTCGACAGGAGCGCGCCGGTGACGGTCGAGACGTTGCTGCTCGGCATCACCAGCGTCTCGGCCAACGACGCCGCGATCGTGCTGGCAGAAGGTGCGGCCGGCTCGGTCGAGAATTGGGTCTCGCTGATGAACGCCAAGGCGCGCGAGATCGGCATGAACGACAGCCACTTCGGGACGCCTAACGGATGGATGGACGAAGGGCGCACCTTCACGACGGCGGCGGACCTCGCGCTGCTCGCACGCGAGATGATCGCTCGCCATCCGCGGCTCTACGATTTCTATTTCGGGCGCGAGGGGATGGAGTATCGCGGTATCGCGCAGGCGAACCACGATCCGATCACCGGCAGAGTCGAGGGCGCGGACGGGATCAAGACCGGCTTCACCAATCAGGCCGGCTACGGCTTCCTCGGTAGCGCGGAGCGAGACGGCCGCCGCCTGGTGATGGTGGCGGCGACCGCGCCTACCCCGCGCGACCGCAACCGCGCTTCGATCGCGATGATCGAATGGGGCTTCGACGCGTTCGACACCATGAAGCTCTACCCGCGCGGCGGCTATGTCGGCGAGGCGCTGGTGCAGGAAGGCGCGCGCAGCACCGTGCCGCTGGTCGCCGCGGGGCCGATCGGCGCGACGCTGCGGGAAGGTTCGAGCGCGCGGCCGAAGCTGACGATCCGCTACGATGGCCCGCTCGAGGCTCCGCTTGAGGAGGGCGAGCGCGTCGCCGAACTGGAGATCGCTGTCGATGGAATGCCGACGTCGCGCGTGCCGCTGGTGGCGGGCGAGGACGTGGCGAAGGCGAACGACTGGCAGCGGCTGAAGAACGGCGTGGTGGGTCTGTTCCGGTGACGCGCGGCCGCTTCATCGCATTCGAAGGCGGGGAGGGCACCGGCAAGTCGACCCAGGCCCGGTTGCTCGCCGAGGCGCTGACCGAGAGTGGAATCGATGTAGAGCTGACCCGCGAGCCGGGCGGAACCCCGGGCGCCGAAGCCATCCGCGCGCTGCTGCTCGACCCGCCGGGGGAAGGGTGGGGGGGGGCGGCCGAAGCGCTCCTTTTCGCTGCCGCCCGCGCCGATCACGTCGCGCGACGCATCCATCCCGCCCTCGACGCCGGCCGTTGGGTGGTGTGCGACCGCTTTGTCGATTCGAGCCGCGCCTATCAAGGCGGTGCGGGAGGCGTGGGCGATGAAGCGGTGCAGGCGCTGCACGCGATCGGGAGCGAAGGCCTGCGCCCCGATCTGACGCTTCTGATACGCGTAGCGCCCGAAGTCGCGGCCGAAAGGCTCCTCGCGCGCGATGCCGATGGTTCGGACGCGATCGGAGGACGCAACGCCGGTTATCACGCGCGCGTGGCCGAAGCCTTTGCACGATTCGCCACCGCCGATCCGTCGAGCTTCGTGGTGATCGACGGAAACGGCACGCCGCGCGAGGTTCATGAGAGGGTGCTCGATGCGCTCGCCCCGTTCTTGCGCGAAGCGCACGCATGACCATGCTTGGCCACGACGATCCCTGGCGCGAGTGGCGCGAAGCGTTGCGCGGGGAACGCATGCATCACGCCTGGCTGCTGGCGGGCAAGCGCGGGCTAGGGAAGATGAGCTTCGCCGAAGCCGCCGCGCGCGAACTCTGCGCCGAGCCCGGCGTGCCCCAACCCCGCGGCCAGCACCCCGACATTCACGTGCTCACCCATCTGCCGAAGGACGATAAGGAAGAGCGCAAGCGCGAGGACGGCAAGCCCTACGAGGTGAAGCGCAACATTACCGTGGGGCAGATCCGCGCGATGCAGCAGCGGCTCACCACACGTCCGACGCTCGGCTCGCGCCGCGCGGTGATTGTAGACCCGGCCGACGACCTGGAGAAAGGAGCCTCGAACGCTCTGCTCAAGAGCCTCGAGGAGCCGCCCGCGGGAACATTCTTCCTGCTTGTCGCGCACCGACCGGCGAAACTGTTGCCGACGATCCGGTCGCGCTGCCGCGTACTGCGCTTCCCCTCGCTTGCCGAGACGGAGTTGACGCGCTGGCTGGCCGCGCAGGCGCCCGACGCCGACGCGGCAACGCGTGAGGCCGCTGTGCGCGCAGCGAGCGGGTCGCCCGGTGCCGCGCTCGAATTCGTCGAACGCGACCTTGGGCCGCTTCACGCTCTGATGACGCACATCGTGCAGCGCGGGGATTCCGATTTCGCACTGCGTAGCCAACTCGCCGATGCAATCGGGGCGCGGCCCGATCGGGAGCGTATGGCCGCGATCCTCGATCTCGCACGTTCGGTGCTTGCAGCCGAGATGACGGAGGACGGGCGGCGCGACTGGAGGGCACTGGTCGACGCCCACGCCGATCTCACCCGGCTTGCCGGGCAGGCCCCGACGTACAACTTCGATCCGGGGTTGCTGGTGATGGAAATCGGCACCTTGCTCGCCTCGGCTGCTGCGTCTAGCGAGCGCGCCAATGCCTGATCCCTTCTATATCACCACTGCGATCAACTATCCCAACGGTCGACCGCATATCGGCCATGCCTACGAGGCGGTGGCCGCCGACGTGATCGCGCGTTTCCAGCGCGCCATGGGGCGCGAGGTCCGCTTCCAGACCGGGACCGACGAACACGGCCTCAAAATGGCGCGCAAGGCCGCCGAACAGGGCAAGGCCGCACGCGAGCTCGCGGACGAGATGTCCGGCTATTTCAGACAGATGGCCGACGCTCTGAATGTGTCGTATGATCGCTATATCCGCACCGTAGAACCCGATCACCACCGCGCCAGCCAGGCGATCTGGCGCGCGATGGAAGCGAGCGGCGATCTGTACCTCGACCGTTACGAGGGCTGGTACTCGGTCCGCGACGAAGCCTATTACGACGAGAAGGAACTCGTGGAAGGGGAGGGCGGGGAGAAGCTCTCGCCGCAGCGCACGCCGGTCGAATGGACGGTGGAGGAAAGCTGGTTCTTCCGTCTCTCGAAATACCAGGAGCCGCTGCTCAAGCTGCTGCGTACACCCGGCTTCTGCGAGCCCGAGAGCCGCCGCAACGAGATGGTCGCCTTCGTCTCGGGCGGGCTCAAGGATCTCTCGGTCAGCCGCACCAGCTTCGACTGGGGCGTGCCGGTGCCGGGCAGCAACGGCCACGTAATGTACGTCTGGGTCGATGCGCTGACCAACTACCTCACCGGCCTCGGCTATCCCGACGACACCGAGCTGTGGCGCAAGTTCTGGCCCGCCGACCTGCACCTGATCGGCAAGGACATCGTACGTTTTCACACCGTCTACTGGCCCGCTTTCCTCATGAGCGCCGGGCTGCCGCTACCCAAGCAGGTGTTCGGTCACGGCTTTCTGCTCAATCGCGGACAGAAGGAATCGAAGTCGCTCGGGAACGTGACCGATCCGATGGCTCTGGCGCAGACGTTCGGGGTCGATCCGCTGCGCTATTTCTTCTTGCGCGAAATCGCCTTCGGGCAGGACGGCAGCTATTCGCCCGAGGCGATCGTGACCCGCGCCAATGCCGAACTGGCGAACAGCTTCGGCAACCTCGCGCAGCGCACTTTGTCCATGATCTTCAAGAATATGGACGGCAAACTTGCCAGGTGTGAGCACGACGCCGCGGACAAGGAGCTGCTGGCGACGGTGCGCACCGCCTGCGCCGAGGACCTGCCGCGCGAATTCGGGAAGCTCAACTTCTCGATCGGGCTTGAGGCGTGGATGCGCGCGGTCTTCGCGTGCAACCAGTACGTCGATGAACAGGCGCCTTGGGCGCTGCGCAAGAGCGATCCGGCGCGGATGGAGGCGGTGCTGATGACGCTCCTGCGCTGCGTGCACGATCTCGCGATCGCGGTGCGACCTGTGGTGCCGAGCGCAATCGACGCGCTGCTCGACCAGATGGGGGTCGGCGACGAGGCGCGCGACTATGCTGCGGTCGGGAACGGCAAGTGGTTCGATGCGCTGGTCGAGAGCGGGTTCGTGCTCGACAAGCCGGTCGGTGTGTTTCCGCGGCTCGAACTGCCGGAGAGCGAGACCGACTGATGCTGATCGACAGCCACTGCCACCTCGAATACGAAGGGCTGGCCGAAAACCAGCCCGACGTGCTCGCGCGCGCCCGCGCGGCGGGGGTGGGGGGCTTTCTCAACATTTCCACCCGCCGCAGCGAATGGGAGCGGGTGGTCGGCACAGCCGAGCGCGAAAGCGACGTTTGGGCCAGTGTCGGCATCCATCCGCACGAGGCCGACGCGCACGAGGATCTCGGCGCCGCCGAACTGCGCTCCGCGACCGACAACCCGCGCGTGATCGGAATCGGCGAGACCGGGCTCGACTACTATTACGACAAGTCCGATCGCGGCGTGCAGCAGGCGCTGTTCCGCACGCACATCGGCGTCGCGCGCAAGACCGGCCTGCCGGTCATCATCCACACCCGCGAGGCCGACGACGACACCGCGGCCATCCTCGCCGATGAGATGGAGAAGGGCACCTTCCCGGCGCTGATCCACTGCTTCACCGCTTCGGCGGAGTTCGCTCGCAAAGTGCTTAAGCTTGGGTTGTCGATTTCGATCTCGGGTATCGTCACTTTCAAGAATGCCGCCGAACTGCAGGAAATCGCGAAGGAATTGCCAGCCGATCGGCTGCTGGTGGAAACCGATAGCCCGTTCCTCGCGCCGGTGCCGCATCGCGGCAAGCCGTGCGAACCTGCGTTCGTGCGCAACACCGCGCAGTTCCTCGCCGATCTGCGCGGCGAGCCCTTCGAGCAACTGGCCGAAACTACGACGCGTAACTTCCACCGGTTGTTTGCGAAAGCAACGGCGTGAAGTGCGTGGTGCTCGGCTCGGGAACCTCGACCGGGGTTCCGCGGATCGGCGACGACTGGGGCGATTGCGACCCGAACGAACCGAGAAATCGCCGCACGCGCGTCTCGATCCTGCTCGAAAGCGAAGCCGGCCGGCGCATCCTGGTCGACACCTCGACTGACCTGCGACAGCAGCTCCTCGCCAACCGGATCGACGCGATCGACGCGGTGTTCTGGACCCACGATCATGCCGATCACTGCCACGGCATCGACGACTTGCGGGTGCTGCGCTACGGCCGCGGCGGCCCGATCCCGGGCTATGCCTCGGGCGTCACGGTCGAGCGGCTGCGGCGACGGTTCGATTACGTCTTCGCCGGGCAATACGGCTATCCGACGATCGTCGCGCTCGAGGCGCTCGACCGGCTCCGGCTCTGCGCCGGGTTCTCGGTCGAATGGTGCGAGATGCCGCACGGACCGACGAAAACCACCGGATTTCGTTTTGAAAACGACGGAAGATCAGTCGCGTATGTCACTGACTTCAGCGAGATTCTTGATCAGACCGTGGACTTGTGCGCCGATGTCGACCTGTTGGTCACCGACTGCCTTCGCCGCGATCCACATCCGACTCATGCGCATCTCGAAATGGCGCTCGAACTCGCAAATCGCTGCAAGGCACGCCACACGGTGCTGACGCATCTCGACAAGTCGATGGATTACGCCACGCTGTCGGCCGAGGTGCCGAGCGGCGTTTCGGTGGGCTACGATGGCATGGAGATCGTGCTGTGAACGAATTGGCGACGGTCCAAATCGTAGCGCTCATCGGCTGGCTCGTACTCGCTCTGTCAGCCTTCGCATCGTTCCGACTGGACTGGAAAAAGAGTGTCCGCATGGCGCTGGTGTGGATAGCGATCTTCGGTGGAGTGGCGCTGGCTTTCTCGTATCTCGCCGGATAGGGGCCCTCGCCTAACATCTACACGTAATTTTTACATAATATATATTATCATTCCAATATGACCGAGCAACTCTCCCGCCTCCTCCGCATCATGGCCACCCTGCGCGATCCCGAACGCGGATGCGAATGGGATCGCGCGCAGCGCTTCGAGACGATAGTGCCGCACACGATCGAGGAAGCCTACGAAGTCGCCGACGCGGTCGCCCGCGGCGATATCGAGGATATCCGCGACGAGCTTGGCGACCTGCTGTTCCAGGTCGTGTTCCAGGCGCGCATCGCCGAGGAAGCCGGCCAGTTCGATTTCGACGCGGTCGCACACTCGATCGCCGACAAGCTCGAGGCGCGCCATCCGCACATTTTCGGCGACGAAATGCCCGGCGGCATGCGCGAGGAACGCTGGGAAGCGCTCAAGGCCGAGGAGCGTGCCGCCAAGGGTGCCAAGAGCGCGCTCGACGGCGTCGCGGTCGCGCTGCCCGCGCTGATGCGCGCCGACAAGCTGCAGAAGCGCGCCGCGCGGACTGGGTTCGACTGGCCCGATCCCGATGGGCCGCGCGCCAAGGTGCTCGAAGAAATGGACGAGCTTGCCACCGCTGCACCAGAGGAACGCACGGCTGAAGCCGGCGATCTGCTATTCGCCGCGGTCAATCTCGTGCGTACCTACGGCATCGCGCCCGAAGACGCACTCCGCGCCGCGAACGGAAAGTTCGATCGCCGCTTCCGCGCGATGGAGGAACTGGCCGAGGGCAAGTTCGCGGATCTCTCACTCGACGAGCAGGAAGCCCTCTGGCAGCAGGTCAAGCGCAGCGAGAGGTCGCCCTAACCCTACCACATCCGTTCGTCTTGAGCCTGTCGAAGGACGCTGGCGTTGCGCCTGCGTGGTTCGACAAGCTTACCACGAACGGATGTCTGGTCGGTGTGGCGTCCCTAAAGGCTCGCGAAGCGTCCGAATTCCTTGGGCGTCAGCCGCACGGTCAGGCGGTGGAGCGGGCCTGCATCGCCCTCCTCCGCGCTATCCTCGAGCACCTGCCCGTGGGCGTGAAGCCAAGCGATCTTCTGCCCCTCGCTCGACGGCACGACGATTTCGTGCACTTTCGCTCCGGCGGTGAGCAGGGTGTCGAGCCGAGCCAGAAGCACGTCCACACCTTCGCCGGTTTGGGCCGATATCGGAGCGATCTCCGCGCTATCTCCAGCAATTTCAAGCAGCTCTTCGCGAGCTTCAGAACCGAGCAGATCGACCTTGTTCCAGGCCTCCACGATCGGGATGGTGCTCTCGCCCCCCTCCCCCTCGACGATGCCGAGCTCGGCAAGCACCTTGAGGACCTGCGCTTTCTGCGCGCCGGCCGAGGCATTGGCCATGTCACGCACATGCACGATCACGTCCGCGCCTGTCACTTCCTCGAGCGTCGCGCGGAACGCCGCGACGAGCTGTGTCGGCAAGTCGGAAATGAAACCCACGGTGTCCGAGAGGATTGCCTTTTCGACGCCTGGTAGTCGGATCGCGCGCATCGTCGGATCGAGTGTGGCGAACAGCAGGTCCTCCGCCATCACATCTTCGCCTGTCAAACGGTTGAAAAGTGTAGACTTTCCAGCATTGGTGTAACCGATCAGCGCGATCACCGGCCACGGCGCCCTGCCCCGCCGCTCGCGATGCAGCGCACGCGTCTTGCGCACCTGCTCCAGTTCCTTGCGCAGCCGCGCCATACGCTGGCGGATCATCCGGCGGTCGGCCTCGATCTGCGTCTCGCCCGGGCCGCCGAGGAAGCCGAAGCCGCCGCGCTGGCGCTCGAGGTGGGTCCACGAACGGACGAGGCGGCTCTGCTGGTAGTCGAGATGCGCAAGCTCGACCTGAAGCCGGCCCTCGGCGGTTGCCGCGCGCTCTCCGAAGATCTCGAGGATCAACCCGGTGCGGTCGATCACCTTGCGTCCGAGCGTCTCTTCGAGGTTGCGCTGCTGGATCGGCGACAGCGCGCCATCGACCACCACCAGCTCGGCCTCGTTCTGCTCGCAAGCGACGCCGATGTTCTCGACCTGCCCCGCGCCGAACAGCGTGCCCGGCCGGACCTGGCGCACCGGCAGGACGAAACCTTCGGCGACGACGATCCCGATCGCCAGCGCCAGCCCGCACGCCTCGGCGAGCCGCGCCTCGGAATCGAGGTCGTGCTGCTGCCCGCGAATGTCCGGGCAGACGACGAGCGCCCGCGCCCCGCGCGAAACTTCGCCGAGCAGGTTGTCGTCGAAACTCAGTCTTCTTCGCCTTCCCAATCGTCAGTCAGATCGACCGGCGTCGCCGGCTGGATCGTCGAGACCGCGTGCTTGTAGGCGAGCTGGACGTAGCCCTCGCGCTCGAGCAGCATGCAGAACAGGTCGTAGGCCGCGATCGCGCCCTGGAGCATGACCCCGTTGACGAGGAACATCGTGACCTGCGCCTCGGCATCGCGCACGCGCGAGAGGAACACGTCCTGCAGCAGACGCTGCTTCTTGCTCGAATCCTGGCTCGCGAACTGGGCCGCATCCATCGGCTGCGCGGGCATGATGGTCGAGATCGCGTGCTTGTACACCAGCTGCGACTGCCCGTCGCGGCGCAGCAGGATCGAGAAGTTGTCGAACCAGGTGACGATGCCTTGAAGCTTGACGCCCTTCACCAGGAACATGGTCACGGGGGTCTTGTTCTTGCGCAGGATATTGAGAAACGCATCCTGCAGGTTCGGCTGACGGCCGGGCTTGCCCTCCGCCGCCTGAGGTTTCTCGCTCTCTGCAGGCTTCGGCTTGGGACGCGCGGAAAGCGTCTGTCCGGTAGGCATGGTAGATTTTCCTTCTTGTTGGCGGCCGCCTTTGCGGTCCGCATTCTGGCAAGCGGAAAAATCCGCCCGCCGGTGAGGCAACCGATTATGCCGCGATTGGTGCCCGCGGGCAATTCGATATTGCGCGTCCGCCGACCGGAGCGGGTCTAAACCTTCCGCTCGGCCGTCCCGCGCTCGCTCATTCCGAGCAGCTTGAGCTTCCGGTGCAGTGCCGAGCGTTCCATTCCGATAAAGCTCGCGGTCTTCGAGATATTGCCCGAAAAGCGCCGTATCTGGATGCTCAGATACTCTCGCTCGAAAGTTTCGCGCGCCTCGCGCAGCGGTGCGCCCATCAGCGTCGACAGGCCGTTCGCCGCGCCCAGCTTGCCGCCCGTGACCTCGCTCGGCAGCATTTCG
Source organism: uncultured Altererythrobacter sp. (assembly GCA_946886565.1). The sequence goes on along the minus strand of CAMPIX010000013.1, from coordinate 6,265 downwards.
GTCTCGATCACGTTCATGTCCTCGCGCGGGGAAAGGATCACCGTCCTTTCGACGACGTTGCGCAACTGGCGCACGTTGCCCGGCCAGTCGTATGCCTGGAGCGCTGCCATGGCCTCTTGCGAAATGTCGGGCGATGGAATGCCCTGTTCGGCGGCGTAGCGGGTGAAGAAGTGCTGCGCGAGCGCCGGGATGTCGTCGCGCCGCTCGGCGAGCGAGGGGATCGCGACGGGCACCACGTTGAGCCGGTAGAACAGGTCTTCGCGGAAGCGCTTCTCCTCCATTTCTTCGGTCAGATCGCGCGAGGTGGAGGAAACCACCCGCACATCGACGCCGATCTGGCGGTTGCCGCCCACGCGGACGAAGCTCTGCTCGGTCAGGACGCGCAGGATCCGCGCCTGGGTCGATAGTGGCATGTCGGCCACTTCGTCGAGATAGAGCGTGCCGCCGTCCGCCGTCTCGAGCAGGCCCGGGCGCACGAGCTGGCCATCGATCTCCTCGCCGAACAGCTCCTGCTCGAAGCGTTCGGGGGTGATGCGCGCCGAATTGACGATCACGAACGCGCCGTCTGCGCGCCCGCTCCAGCTGTGCAGCAGCCGCGCGGCGACTTCCTTGCCCGCGCCGGCCGGGCCGTTGATGAGCACCCGGCTGCCGGTGTTGGCGACCCGCTTGAGCGTTGCGCGCACCTGATTGATCACCGTCGAGTTGCCGGTGAACTCCTCGCCCTGCGAATGCCCCTGCCGCAGCCGGACATTCTCGCGCCGCAGCCGCTCGGTCTCGGTCGCGCGGCCGACGAGGTGGAGCAGTCGCCCTGCTTCGAACGGCTTCTCGATGAAGTCCATCGCGCCGCGGGCGACCGCGGACACCGCAGTATCGATATTGCCGTGACCGGAAAAGATGATCACCGGCAGCTCGGGCTCGCGCTTCTTGATCTCGTCGAGCACCTCGAGCCCGTCCATCGCGCTTCCGTGAAGCCAGACGTCGAGCAGCACGAGGCTCGGCCGTCGCTCGTCGATCGCATTCAACGCAGCACTGCTGTCGCCGGCGGTACGGCACTCGTAACCCTCGTCGCTCAGGACGCCGGAAACGAGCTCGCGAATATCGCGTTCGTCATCGACGACGAGAATGTCTAGCGCCATGGGGCGAACTCCTTGTTGTCCATCATTCGGCGGCCTCGCTGCCCTGCGCAGCAGGTTCGCGCGCGAGCCGCAGCGTTACTCTCGTGCCCCCGGCCTGCGCCGTGGCAAAGGCCATTTCCCCCCCGTGTTCCTCGACGATCTTGTTCACGATCGCGAGCCCGAGCCCGGTGCCCTTCTCGCGCGTGGTGACGTAGGGCTCGACGATACGGTCGCGATCCTGCGGCAGACCCACCCCGTTGTCCTCGACCACGATGGTGACATCGCTCGGGCCCGGTTCGATCGATACCGCGATTCGTCCGCGAAAGTCCGGCTCGGACTCGCGTGCCTTCGCCTCGACCGCCTCGACCGCGTTCTTGAGCACGTTGGTCATCGCCTGACCGACCTGGTGGCGATCGCAGGCGAGCTCGATCGGCCCCTCGCCTTCGTACGCGAAACGGAAATCCACCTCCGGATGCGCGACTTCCTGCAGAAACAGCGCTTGCCGCACCAGATCGAGCGCGTCCTCCCGGCGGAACACCGGTTTGGGCAGTCGTGCGAAGGAGGAGAATTCGTCCACCATCTTCTTCAGATCGCCGACCTGGCGCACGATCGTGCTGGTCAGTTCGTCGAACAGCTCGCCATCGCTCTCGATCTGCGAGCGATAGCGGCGCTTGAGCCGCTCGGTCGCGAGCTGGATTGGCGTGAGCGGGTTCTTGATCTCGTGCGCGATGCGCCGCGCGACGTCGGACCACGCGGCCTGCCGCTGGTCGAGAAGCTGCCGGGTGATGTCCTCGAAAGTGATGACCTGCCCTTCGGAGAAGTGCGCGATCTTGACCGCGAGCGTCAGCAGCTCGCCGTCGACCGTCTGGTTGACGATCCCGCGGTCGATTCCACCCTTGACCAGCGCGGCGATCGGCGGCGTGAGCTGCTCGAGCGTGAGCCCAAGCGGCGGGGGCGAGGCCTCCTCGAGCAGCAACGCCTGCGCCGAGCCGTTCATCAGCAGCACTTGCCCATCCTGATCGACCGAAATCACCCCCGCGGTGACCGATTCGAGCACCGTCGCCACGAAGGCGCGGCGGTTCTCGAGTTGACGATTGGCGGTTACCAGCGCGTCGGTCTGCCGCTCGATCTGCGCCGTCATGCGGTTGAACGCGCGATTGAGCAGACCGATCTCGTCGGGTCCGGTGCGCCCTTCCACCCGCAGCGCGAAATTGCCTGCGCCGACTTGCCGCGCGGCGCCGACCAGATCGGTCAGCGGCTCGACCTGCCGATCTGCGAAGCGCAGCGCGAACCACACGGCGAAACCGAGCAGGCCGAGCGAAACGAAGAACAGCGCGAGGTTGAACCGGAGCTGCAAGGCTCGGCCGCGCTGGGTCAGAACCTCATAAGTCTGCGATAGCGCTCGGGCGCGCTCGAACTGCTGGTAGGCGCGCGCGTCGGTGTTCCGCGCGACATAGAGATAGATTCCCGAATTCCGATCGATCGGGGCCAGAGCCTCGATCCGCGACTCGTCGGTCGAGACGAACACGTTCTCTCCCGTCTGCAGCACTCGCAAGGCCTGCGCACCGAAGCTGGCCGGATCGTTGCCGGCGGTCAGGTTGTACGAGGCGGCGGTCCGCAGTTTGCCATCCCCCACGTCCTGAAGGATGACGCTCTCGCTGATGTCGCGGGGGCCCATCTGGTAGGTCATGAACTCTGCGAACTCGCGGCTGCCGAGATCGTCGGAACTCAGACTGTCCAGCGCCTCCGCATAGTAGAGCACGTCCCCCGCCATCGCGCTCGCGTGGTTTGCGAGGTCGACCTCGTTTTCTTCGTAGTACGCCTGCTCCAGCTCGCGCGAGCTTGCGACGAGGGCGCGCGTGTTGTCCGAAAACCAGAAATCGACCCCCGACTGGAACAGCACCGCCGCGAAAGCTGCCACGAGCAAGGTCGGGATCGCCGCGACCAATGAGAAGAAGAACACCAGTCGCACGTGCAGCCGCGCCGTGCTGCCGGCCGCACGGCGTAGTGCCAGTCGCCGCCCGAACAGCACGATCAGCGCCATCCCCGGAAGCAGCGTGCCGATCAGCAGGCTCGCGACCTGGCCTGCCGGCACGAGTTGCCCGTCGGGCGGTGCGCTTGCGAACGTGGCCCAGGTTGTCAGCGCCATCGCGACGAGCGCGAGCGCGGAAGCGATCTCCAGGAGGAGGAAAAAGTTCGCGCGGCGGGAGGCCACGACGAAGCGTCTCCACCAGCGCGGGCTACGCTTCGTCAGCGAGAGTGTCGAATCCGCCACAGTTGCAGGCTTACAACTGCACTGTTGCGGGTTTGCAAGCCTGAATTCGCCGAGGCGACGCTTTCTCTCGACGAGGCGTCAGCCGGCGCGAACGAAACTCTCGGGCTGCACCTCGAGTTCCGCGAGCTTCTTGCGCAGCGTGTTGCGGTTTATGCCGAGCAGTTTCGCGGCGCGCAACTGGTTGCCGCCGGTCTCGCGCAGCGCGTGTTCGAACAGCGGCCGCTCGAGTGCCGCCAGCGCGCGGTGATAAAGCGTGCCGGGCGGCGGAGCGCTTTCCGCCAGCCAACCGGTCAGCGCCCCCTTCAATCCCTCGTTGTCGCCATCCGGCGCATGCACCGCCGTCTCGCCGAGCACCATGGTCGCCGTCGCCGCGTCGATCACGTCGTCGCGCGCCATCAGCGCCAGGCGATAGATCGCGTTCTGCAGTTCGCGCACGTTGCCGCGCCAGCGCTGGCTTTCGAGCAGCGCGATCGCAGCGCGGTCGATCCGCCGTTCGGGCAGCCCCTCGCGCGCGGCGAGGCCGAGGAAGTGCTTTGTCAGCGCCTCGATATCCTCCGTCCGCTCGCGCAGCGGCGGAAGCTGGATCGGCACGACGTTGAGGCGGTAGAACAGGTCCTCGCGGAAGCGACCGCTCGCGATCATCGGCTTCAGATCGCGATTGGTCGCGGCGACGATGCGCACGTCGACCGCAATCTCCTGCCGCCCACCGACCCGCCGGATGCGGCCCGACTGGAGCGCACGCAGCAGCCGCGTCTGCGCCTCGATCGGCATGTCGCCGATCTCGTCGAGGAACAGCGTGCCGCCGTTCGCCTGCTCGAACTTGCCGATCGCCTGTGCGATCGCGCCGGTGAAGGCACCCTTCTCGTGCCCGAACAGCTCGCTCTCGATCAGGTCCGCGGGAATCGCGGCGGCGTTGACCGCGACGAAGGGCCCGGACTTGCGATGGCCGAGCTCGTGGATCGCCTCGGCCACCAGTTCCTTGCCGGTGCCCGATTCGCCGAGGATCAGCACGGTGAGATCGTTGCGCAGCACGCGGGTGATCATGCGATACACCGCCTGCATCGCCTGGCTGCGCCCGACCAGCGGCAGTCCGTCGCCCGCCTGCGCCTCCTCCCCGCGCCGGTCGCCCGAGCCGACCGCCTGCGACACCGCGCGCACCAGGTCTTCAAGGTCGAACGGCTTGGGGAAATATTCGAACGCGCCGGTGTCGCTCGCCCGCACGGCGGTATCGAGCGTGTTCTGCGCCGAGAGCACGATCAGCGGCATCTCGGGGCACGCCGCGCGCACGCTGCCGATGGTGGCGATCCCGTCGCCATCGGCGAGCATCACGTCGGTCAACATCACGTCGTAGCGATGCGAGGACAGCAGCTTGTCGCGCGCGGCGATGCTGTCGCAGCGGTCGACCGCGAAGCCCTCGTCCTCGAGCGCCGAGCGGATCACCGTCGCGATCGAGGCGTCGTCTTCGACCAGCAGGACCTTGCCGCTCATGCCGCGTCTCCCTCTTTCGCCACCGGCAGGTGGATGCGGAAATGGGTCAGGCCCGCGCGCTCGTCGCGCTGGTGGCCGATCCGCCCGTTCATGTCGCGCACGAGCTTGCGCACCAGCGCGAGCCCGAGACCCTGCCCGCTCGCCTTGGAAGTGACGAACGGCTCGAACACGTGGTCGCGCAGCGCCGGGTCGATCCCCGGCCCGTTGTCGCTCACCGCGATCTCGATCGGCAGGCGTACCGAGCGCCCGCGCGTCAGGTTCGAGACGAGCCCGCTGACGAAGCGCGTGCGGATCACGACGCGCGGCTCATCCGCCCGGGCGCAGGCATCGCGCGCGTTCGAGATCAGGTTGATCAGCACCTGTTCGAGCGCGTCGCCGCTCGCGAGCACCGGCGGCAGCGAGGGATCGAATTCCTCGACCAGCTCCACGCCCTGCGCCCCCACGGCGCGGACGGTGGCGATCGCGCTGCGCACCGCAGCGTGGAGGTTGGTCGGCCCCACCGGATCCACCCGCTCGCTCCCTAGCCGCTGCATCCGGTCGACGAGCCGCGCGATCCGGTCCACCTCGTCCGAGATCATCGTCGCGAGCGGCTTGTCCTTGTCGTCGAGCCGACGCGCGACGAGCTGCCCCGCTCCGCGGATTGCGGCGAGCGGGTTCTTGATCTCGTGCGCAAGGATCGCGGGCGCGCGCAACGTCGTCTCCTCGCGCCCGGCATCGGCGACCTCGCCCTGCCCGACTTCGGACAGCGTCATCACCCGCCAACCGGGGTGGGAAGCGAGCGGCGAGACGGTGACGTTGACCTGCGCCGCGCGCTCGCCGCAGCGCATCGCCATGCCGCGCACGGTGAGCCGCGCTTCCGGGTCCGCGAGCCGCTGCGCGACGCGTTCGTCGTCGACCTCGATCACCTCGAGCAGGCTCGCGCCTACCAGACGGCGCGCGCTGCGGTGCAGGAGATCCTCGGCGGCGGGATTGGTCTCCCGCACCACGAGTTCGGGATCGAGCAGCAGCACCGCGAAGATCAGCCCGGCGATCTGCGCTTCCGCGTGGGGCGACGCCATCTGCATTGCGACCGCTCCGCTCACGCGGCGCGGCGGCGCAGGAACGGCTCGTAGAACCGCTCGATCTCGCCGAGCACCTGATCCGGATCGTCGATGAAGTTCGCGCTGTTCCGGAACTCGGCCGAGCCGTGCATGCCCTTGGTGTACCACCCGAGATGCTTGCGCGCGATCTTGGTGCCGACGTCGCGGCCGTAGTGCTCGAGCATCGCACGGTAATGCTCGACGAGAACGGCGTACTGCTCGTCGAAGCCCGGGCTCGCGAGGCGCTCGCCTGTGCGCCACCAGTGCATGACCTGGCCGAGCAGCCACGGCTTGCCGTAGGCGCCGCG
>CAMPIX010000012.1 GCA_946886565.1 uncultured Altererythrobacter sp. | reverse complement strand
GCCGTTCGCGGTGGGTCAGCACGATCGCGCCGACCATCGCGACGAGCAGGATGAGGCCCGCGGTCTCGAACAGGAACAGGTACTTGCCGTAGAGCACCGCGCCGAGGCTCTCGAGGTTGGTCCGGTCCATCATCGGCGCCGAGCTGCCGTCGGGCACGCCGAGCTCGAGCGCACCGGCGCGATAGGCGCCGATCCCGAGCACGAGCTCGGCCAGCAGCACCAGCGCGATCGCGATGCCGAGCGGGAAGTTCTTGATGAACCCGGCGCGCAGTTCGGCGAAGTCAATGTCGAGCATCATCACCACGAACAAGAACAGCACCGCGACCGCGCCGACGTAAACGATCACCAGCAGCGCAGCGATGAACTCCGCGCCCACGATCACCATCAGCCCCGCGCCGTTGAAGAACGCGAGGATCAGCCACAGCACAGAGTGCACCGGGTTGCGCGCCATGATCGTGAACACGCCGCTGGCGACCACGAGCAACGCGAACAGGTAGAAGGCGAGAACCTGGATCATACGCTCGATCCTCCCCTGCAAGGGGAGGTGGCAAGCGCCGCAGGCGCTTGACGGAGGGGTGTAACGTTATCGAGAGGGAAACACCCCTCCGTCAGCCCTTCGGGCTGCCACCTCCCCCCAAGGGGGAGGATCTGAATGGCTGAATCGATCACGCGCGCCGCCTACCGATACGGCGCATCGGCTTCAAGGTTCGCGGCGATGGCGCGCTCCCACTTGTCCCCGTTGGCCAGCAGTTTCGCCTTGTCGTAGAGCAGTTCCTCGCGCGTTTCGGTCGCGTATTCGAAGTTCGGCCCCTCGACGATCGCATCCACCGGGCAAGCTTCCTGGCAGAAGCCGCAGTAGATGCACTTGGTCATGTCGATGTCGTAGCGCGTGGTCCGGCGGCTGCCGTCCTCGCGCGGCTCGCTCTCGATCGTGATCGCCTGCGCCGGACATACCGCCTCGCAAAGCTTGCACGCGATGCAGCGCTCCTCGCCGTTGGGATAGCGGCGCAGCGCATGCTCGCCGCGGAAGCGCGGGCTGATCGGGTTCTTCTCGAACGGATAGTTGATCGTCGCCTTGGGCTTGAAGAAGTACTTCATCGTGAGGGCATGCGCCTTCACGAACTCCCACAGGGTGAACGACTTGATGAGATGGGCGACGGTCATGAGCGCATATCTTCGGTTGTGCAGGGCCGGCCAATCGGCGCCCCACCGGGAGTGTCAGACGAGGTGGCACAAAGTGCCTGATGCGGGGCGTTGTGATACCTCGTCAGCATGAGCCACCCACTTACCAGCACCACGAACAGCAGGCTCAGCGGCAGGAAGACCTTCCAGCCCAGGCGCATCAGCTGGTCGTAGCGGAAGCGCGGGACGGTGGCCTTCACCCAGCTGAAGATGAAGAAGAAGAGGAAGATCTTGGCGAACAGCCAGATCCAGCCGGGCACGTCGAAGCCCGGGATGAGGTCGATGTTGAGCGGGGGCAGCCAACCGCCGAAGAACAGGATGGCGTTCAATGCGCACATCAGCAGCACGTTGGCGTATTCACCGAGCCAGAACAGCGCGAAGCTCATGCTCGAGTATTCGGTTTGGTAGCCGGCGACGAGCTCGCTCTCGGCCTCGGTCAGGTCGAACGGTGCGCGGGCGGTCTCGGCCAGGCTCGAGATCAGGAACATTACCCAGATCGGGAACAGCAGCAGGTTGAACGCGAAGCCGTTGATCAGCCCGAAGCCGTGCCCGCGCTGCGCCTCGATGATGCCGTTCATGTTGCTCGTGCCCGCCCACAGGATCACGCAGACGAGGATGAAGCCGATCGAGACCTCGTAGGAAATCATCTGAGCAGCAGCGCGCATGGCGCTGAAAAACGGATATTTCGAGTTCGAGGCCCAGCCCGCGACGACCACCCCGTAAACCCCGAGCGAGCTGATCGCGAGCACGTAGAGCAGGCCGATGTTGATGTCCGCCAGCACCGCCTCGGGCCCGAACGGGATCACCGCCCAGGCGAGCAGCGCGACGGTGAAGGTGACGATCGGCGCGATCAGGAACAGGCCCTTGTTCGATGCCGAAGGAATGATCGTTTCCTGCAGGAACACCTTGAGCCCGTCGGCGAAGCTCTGCAGCAGGCCGAACGGCCCGACCACGTTGGGCCCGCGGCGCAGCGCCATAGCCGCCCAGATCTTGCGGTCGGCGTAGATGATCATCGCCACCGCCAGCATCAGCGGCAGCGCGATCAGCAGCACGCCGCTGACCGTGGCGACGAACCACGCCCACTCGTAAGTCATGCCGAGCGATTGGAAGAAGGCGGTCATGTCAAAATCCTCCCCGGCACGGGGAGGGGGACCGCGACGCGCAGCGTCGGGGTGGAGGGGCACGGGCGAGTGTTCATTGCGGCGAGGGAGTGAGCAAACTGCACCTGCCCCTCCACCATCCTGCGCCTGCGGCTTCGGATGGTCCCCCTCCCCGTGCCGGGGAGGATTGTGTCGCGCATCGTCATTCCGCAGCCTCCAGCATATCCTCGCCGTGGAGGAGTTCGGCCGAGCACTGCTGCATCACCGCGCTCGCGCGGGCGATGGCGTTGGTCAGGTAGAAGTCCTTGATCGGATAAGCGATCCGGCCTTTCGCCTTGGTCTTTCCGGCCTTGGGCAGCGCTCCGTAGTCCGCGAGCCCTTCCTCGCCCAGCGCGGGCACTTCGGCGATCATCGCGGCCTGGAGTTCGGCGAAGCTGTCGAAGCCGACCTCGACGCCCAGCGCATCGGCGAGCGCGCGCAGGATCGTCCAGTCCTCGCGCGCGTCGCCCGGTGCGAAGACCGCCTTCTCGGCGAACTGCACCCGGCCCTCGGTGTTGACGTAGGTTCCGTCCTTCTCGGCGTAGCTCGCCGCGGGCAGGATCACGTCCGCCGCGTGCGCGCCCTTGTCGCCGTGGTGGCCGATATAGACCTTGAGGCTCTTGCCGAACGCCGACCAGTCGGCTTCGTCCGAGCCGAGCGAGAGCACGACCTTGGGCTCGACCTTCGCAATGTCCGCGATACCGCCCTTTTGCGCGTAGCCGAGCATCAGCCCGCCCATGCGGCTCGCCGCCATGTGCAGCACATTGAAGCCGTTCCAGCCCTCACGCACGAGGTTCCACTCGCCGGCAAGCGAAAGCGCCGCATCGAGCGCGCCCGCGGCCAGCCCTGCCCCGCCGAGAACGATCGCCGGGCGCTCGGCCTTCGCGAACGCCTCGCCGACATGCGCCGGCAAATCGTGCAGCACGCCCGCATCGTCGCCGAGGAACTCGGCAGGGTAAGTTGTTTCCCAATGCGGGCCGACCACGAACACCTTCGCCCCGCGCTTGGCCGCCTTGCGCAGCCGCACGTTGACCAGCGCCGCTTCCCAGCGGACGTGGCTGCCGACGATCAGGATCGCATCGGCGGTCTCGATGCCCGCGAACGTCGAATTGAAGTTCACCGCAGCGAGGTTGCCCGCCGCGTAGGTCATTCCGGTCTGCCGCCCTTCGAGCATTTCGGAGCCCATCGCACCAAGCAGCTTCTTGGCCGCGAACATCGTCTCGCAATCGACCAGATCGCCCGCGATCGCCGCGATGCTCTTGCCCGGCTTGGCCGCAGCGATCTTCCTGAACGCCTCGTCCCAGCTCGCCTGCTGCAACTTGCCACCCTTGCGGATCCACACCTTGTCGAGCCGGCGGCGGGTGAGGCCGTCGACCATGTAGCGGCCCTTGTCGCTCAGCCACTCCTCGTTGACGTCGTCGTTGTTGCGCGGCAGCGCGCGCATGACCTCGCGCCCGCGGCTGTCGAGGCGGATGTTCGCTCCGACCGCGTCCGACACGTCGATGCTCAGCGTCTTCTTCAGCTCCCACGGCCGCGCCTCGAACGCGTAGGGGCGGCTGGTCAGCGCGCCGACCGGGCACAGGTCGATCACGTTGGCCGAAAGCTCGTGCTTCGCAGCTTCCTCGAGGTAGGTGGTGATCTGCATATCCTCGCCGCGGTAGAGCGCGCCGATCTCGTCCACGCCGGCGATCTCCTCGGAGAAACGCACGCAGCGGGTGCAATGGATGCAGCGGGTCATGATCGTCTTGATCAGCGGGCCCATGTACTTCTCGGTCACCGCGCGCTTGTTCTCGTGATAGCGCGTGCCGCCGCGGCCGTAGGCGACCGACTGGTCCTGCAGGTCGCATTCGCCGCCCTGATCGCAGATCGGGCAATCGAGCGGATGGTTGATGAGCAGGAACTCCATCACCCCTTCGCGCGCGGTCTTGACCATCTGGCTGTCGGTGCGGATTTCCTGCCCGTCGGTCGCGGGCAGCGCGCAGCTCGCCTGCGGCTTGGGCGGCCCCGGCTTCACTTCGACCAGGCACATGCGGCAGTTGCCCGCGATGCTCAGCCGCTCGTGATAGCAGAAGCGCGGAATCTCCTTCCCCGCCAGCTCGCACGCCTGCAACACGGTCGCGCCGTCGGGAACCTCGATTTCCTGGCCGTCTACGGTGACTTTAGGCATTATTCGGCACCCTGGTTCGCAGTCGCGGCGCGGGACAGGCGATACATTCCTTCCGCGAGAGCGCCTTTCAGAGTGGCGAGGGAAAATGTCAGCTCGACCCCCACCGGAATGCAACCATTGAGAAACGGCTGGATCGTCTGAAAGGCTTCGGCTTCGCCTTGGGAATCCGGACGCATCATTAGAAGCTTGCGAACTGTCGCGCCATCGGCCCGGGCCACGCATTCGCCGAAACTTTCCAGACCGAGCGACAGCTTGCCCTTTCGTGCGACAGGCTCGGTGTACATGGCCCGATAGCCGGTATCGAGCGCCGGATCGAAGCTGGTCGGACCTTCGTCCCCAAAGTCCCGCTGATACAGGGCCTGAAAGACGCTGCCGCGCAAGAGGGTCTCATTCATCGTGAGTTCGCCGCCGCTCATGCAGAGGTCGCCGATTTCGTCGAAATAGCTGCCCATCATCCGCTCGTATTCCGGGCTGTCGATCCGGACATCGATTATGTTAGCGGTGCGTCCCGGCGAGCGACTGACGAGGCATTCCGCGAACGCGAGCATCGTCTCGCGCGCGTCGGTCTTGCCGCTTCCGTGCACTTGCGCCGATCTGTGGGTGATCAGCGTGCCGGTTTCCTGCGCGACGGCGGGCGCGGCTGACAATATCGCAGCGGCGACCATCAAACGCTTCATCGCCAGCCCTCCATGCTTCATGAAATGCGCAACCATCATTCCGCCGCCTCCGCGAAGCTCGCATTGTGCTCCTCGATGCGCCGCTCCAGCTCGGGGCGGAAGTGGCGGATCAAGCCCTGGATCGGCCAGGCGGCGGCGTCGCCCAGCGCGCAGATCGTGTGGCCTTCGACCTGCTTGGTCACCTGCTGCAGCATGTCGATCTCCTCGACCGCGGCGTCGCCGGTGCGCAGGCGCTCCATCACGCGCCACATCCACCCGGTGCCCTCGCGGCACGGGGTGCACTGGCCGCAACTCTCGTGCTTGTAGAAATAGCTGATGCGGCTGATCGCGCGGACGATGTCCGTCGACTTGTCCATCACGATCACGCCCGCGGTGCCGAGGCCGCTGCCGAGCTCCTTGAGCCCGTCGAAATCCATCGGCGCGTCCATGATCTGCTCGGCCGGGACCAGCGGGACCGAAGAACCGCCGGGGATCACCGCGAGCAGGTTGTCCCAACCGCCGGTGATGCCGCCGCAGTGCTTCTCGATCAGCTCGCGGAACGGGATGCCCATCGCTTCCTCGACCACGCACGGCTTTTCGACGTGGCCGCTGATCTGGAACAGCTTAGTGCCCTTGTTGTTCTCGCGCCCGAAGCTCGCGAACCAGTTCGCGCCGCGCCGCAAGATCGTGGGGACGACCGCGATGCTCTCGACGTTGTTGACCGTGGTCGGGCAGCCGTAGAGGCCCGCGCCGGCGGGGAAAGGCGGCTTGAGCCGTGGCTGACCCTTCTTGCCCTCGAGGCTCTCGATCATCGCGGTTTCTTCACCGCAGATGTAGGCGCCCGCGCCGCGGTGCATGAAAACATCGAAGTCGTATCCGGTGCCGCTGGCGTTCTTGCCGATCAGGCCGGCGTCGTAGGCCTGGTCGATCGCCGCCTGGAGCGTCTCGGCCTCGCGGATGAACTCGCCGCGGATGTAGATATAGGCCGCGCGCGCGCGCATAGCGAAGCCCGCGACCAGCGCGCCCTCGATCAGCTTGTGCGGATCGTGGCGGATGATCTCGCGGTCCTTGCAACTGCCCGGCTCGGATTCGTCGGCGTTGATGACGAGGAAGCTCGGGCGCCCATCCTTGCTTTCCTTGGGCATGAACGACCACTTGAGGCCGGTCGGGAACCCCGCCCCGCCGCGGCCGCGCAGACCGCTGGCCTTGATCTCCTCGATGATCGCATCCTGCCCGCGCGCAATCAGGGCCTTGGTGTCGTCCCAGTCGCCCCGCGCCTCGGCCGCCTTCAGGCCCCAGTCCTGAAAGCCGTAGAGGTTGGTGAAGATGCGGTCCTTGTCTTGAAGACTCACGCCATGCCTCCCTGCGAAACGAACCAGATCGCGGCGACGAGGATCAGCGCGATCGCGCCGAACTTGACCAGCCCGACGAGCACCTTCCACGCGATGAAAATGAGGATCAGCGCGACGATGATGGTGACGATGTCCATTATATTCCTACCCCGCGCGAAGAAGGGGTTCGCGCAGAGATGGCCGAGGAAGCGGAGATCGCAGAGGTGTCGCGCACGCGGCGAAGCCGCCTCGAAATTTCAAGCGTGCGATAATTCGAACTGCCTGCGGCGCGCGGAAGCCCTCCGCGGTCTCTGCGGATTTCTTCTCTGCGCTCTCTGCGCGAACCCACTTCAACGCAGGCCATCACCACTCACCCCGATAATCGTGGTTGGCGTCGACCATTTCCTTGAGCGTGCTCGGCCCGCCGACGGGTTCGCTGGTGTGGCGACCGGGCTCCTGCGTGCCGGTCTTGGGCCGCTCGCCCGCCGCCAGCGCATCAAGCACCGCGTCGAGCCGCTCGGGGGTCAGGTCCTCGTAGTTGTCGTCGTTGATCTGGACCATCGGCGCGGTGGCGCAATTGCCCATGCATTCGACCTCGGTCAGCGTCCACAGCCCGTCGTCGGAGACGTGGCCCTTCTCCATTCCGCGCTTCTTGCACGCCTCCAGCAGCCCGTCCGAGCCGCGCAGCATGCACGGCGTCGTGCCACAGACCTGGACGTGGAATTTCCCGACCGGCCGCATGTTGTACATGAAATAGAAGGTCGCGACCTCGAGCACGCGGATCACCGGCATGTTGAGATAGCGCGCGACGTATTCGATCACCGGCAGCGGCAGCCAACCCTGCGTATCGGTTTCCTCGCCGACCTGCCGCTGCGCGAGATCGAGCAACGGCATCACCGCCGAACGCTGCCGCCCTTGGGGATAGCGCGCGATCGCGGCGTCGGCCTTGGCCTTATACGCCTCGGTGAACGCGAAAGCGCCCCAGCGCTCGCGCAGTTCGGGCGTGTCGGGTGCGGGGGAGCGGTCAGCCATTTGCGGACTCTTTGATCTTCCGCTCTCTCGCGATGAGATAGAGCGACGGAATTGCGAAGACAGCGACGATCCCGATCACCGATAGAGCAAAGGCGCGGTTGTCGAGTTGCCCAAACAAAAAGGCAGCAAACAACCCAGCCGAGATCGAAAACTCAGCCAATGTGAGAACGCCCAATTTGCTCACCGATCACACTCCCCGAACACCACGTCGATCGCGCCGAGGATGGCGGTGGCGTCGGGCAGCATGTGGCCGCGGCTCATGAAGTCCATCGCCTGGAGGTGGCTGAACGCGGTCGGGCGGATCTTGCAGCGGTAGGGTTTGTTGCTGCCGTCGCTCACGAGGTAAACGCCGAACTCGCCCTTGGGGCTTTCGGTCGCGACGTAGACCTCGCCCGCGGGCACGTGGAAGCCTTCGGTGTAGAGCTTGAAGTGGTGGATCAGCGCTTCCATCGACTGCTTCATCTCGCCGCGCTTGGGCGGGACGACCTTGTTGTCGTCGCTCGCGATCGGCCCTTCAGGCATCTCGGCGAGGCACTGCTTGATGATCTTCGCGCTCTCGTAGACTTCCTTCACGCGCACCATGAAGCGGTCGTAGCAGTCCGAATTGGTGCCGACCGGGATTTCGAAGTCCATCCGCTCGTAGACGTCGTAGGGCTGGCTCTTGCGCAAGTCCCACGGGATGCCCGCGGCGCGGATCATCGGGCCGGAGAAGCCCCAGCGCAGCGCGTCCGCCTTGCTCACCACCGCGATGTCGACGTTGCGCTGCTTGAAGATGCGGTTGTCGATAACGAGGCTCATCGCGTCGCCGAACAGTTCGGGCAGGCGCTTGTCGACCCAGTCGCCGATGTCGGTCAGCAGCTTCAGCGGCACGTCCTGGTGCACGCCGCCGGGGCGGAACCACGCCATGTGCATGCGCGCGCCGGCCGCGCGTTCGAAGAAGTTGAGCGTATCCTCGCGCAGCTCGAACACCCACAGGTTGGGCGTCATCGCGCCGACGTCCATCACGTGGCTGCCGATGTTGAGCATGTGGTTCGAGATGCGGGTCAGCTCGGCGAACAGCACCCGCAGGTATTGCGCCCGGATCGGCACCTCGATGTTGAGCAGCTTCTCGATCGCGAGGACGTAGCTGTGCTCCTGGCACAGCGGCGAACAGTAATCGAGCCGGTCGAAATAAGGCAGCGCCTGGAGATAGGTCTTGTGCTCGATCAGCTTCTCGGTGCCGCGGTGGAGCAGCCCGACGTGCGGATCGATCCGCTCGATGATCTCGCCGTCGAGCTCCATCACCATGCGCAGCACGCCGTGCGCCGCGGGGTGCTGCGGGCCGAAGTTGATCGTGTAGTTGGAGATCACCTCGCCTTCGGTGGTCGGCGAGCTTTCGAGCTGCATCGTCATGCGCAACCTCCGAATCCGTTCGGGCTGAGCTTGTCGAAGCCCCGCACTTCCTCTGCGGCGCTTCGCCCGAAGAAAAAGCGGCCCTTCGACAAGCTCAGGGCGAACGGGAAAAGGCGGAAATTCATTCGCCCTTCTCCTTCGGCTTGCGCCCGGTCTTGGGCTCGGTGGCGGCCTTGGTCGTGCGCGCCTTGCCCTTGCGCTCGGGCCTGGCCTTGCGATCCTCGGTCGGTTCGGGGGCTGACTCGTCGACCGCGGTGTCGTCCTCCGCTGGAGCGCCCGCACTGACCTTGTCCTCGGCCTTCTTGTCGGCCTTCGCACCCGCGCCGGTGTCGGAAGGCTTCTCGGTCGTCTTGGGCTCGTCGACCTTGGGCGTCGCCGCCTTCTCGTCGCCCGGCAGCACGTAGTCGGCGCCTTCCCACGGGCTCATGAAGTCGAACCGGCGCAGGTCCTGCGGCAGATCGACCGGCTCGTAGACCACGCGCTTCTCTTCTTCGGAATAGCGCAGCTCGATATAGCCGGTGAGCGGGAAGTCCTTGCGGAAGGGATGCCCCTCGAAGCCGTAGTCGGTGAGGATGCGGCGCAGGTCGGTGTTGCCGTCGAACAGCACGCCGTACATGTCGAACACCTCCCGCTCGAGCCATCCGGCGTTGGGCCACAGCGTGGTGACGGTGGGCACGGGGGTCTTTTCGGAGGCGGTGACCTTCACCATCACGCGATGGTTCTTCGTCACGCTGAGCAGCATATAGACGACTTCGAACCGCTCGGCGCGCTGCGGATAGTCGACGCCCGCGATTTCCATGAGCTGCTGATACTCGTGCTCGTCACGCAGCAGCCGCAGCGCATCCTCGATCGCCGCGCGCTTCACCGTGAGCAGGATCTCGCCATGCTCCTCATGCGCCTCGACCAGCATATCGCCGAGCGCCGCAGAGAGCGCATCCTTCACGCCCTCGTTCGAGGCAATCTTCGGGGCGGAATGAACCACGGTGGCCATCAAATCCTCCCCGGCACGGGGAGGGGGACCGCCGCGCCCCTCGGCTGGCCGGCAGGCCGGCCGCTCGGGATAAACTGCCCTTCGGGCAGCGCGGGGGTGGAGGGGCACGGGCGGAATCGGAGAACCTCATGTGTCAGGAGCAGCCGAGGGTGCCCCTCCACCATCCTGCGGATGGTCCCCCTCCCCGTCCCGGGGAGGATTTTCGCCATGCCAATCACCGTTCGATCGTCCCTTCGCGGCGGATTTTGCGCTGGAGCTGCATCACGCCGTAGAGCAGCGCCTCGGCGGTCGGGGGGCAGCCGGGGACGTAGATGTCGACCGGCACGATGCGGTCGCAGCCGCGCACCACCGAGTAGCTGTAGTGATAATAGCCGCCGCCGTTGGCGCACGAGCCCATCGAGATCACGTACTTCGGGTCCGACATCTGGTCGTAAACCTTGCGCAGCGCGGGGGCCATCTTGTTGCACAGCGTGCCCGCGACGATCATCACGTCCGACTGGCGCGGGCTCGCCCGCGGGGCGACGCCGAAGCGCTCCATGTCGTAGCGCGGCATGTTGACGTGGATCATCTCGACCGCGCAGCACGCGAGGCCGAAGGTCATCCACCACAGGCTGCCGGTGCGCGCCCACTGGAACAGGTCCTCGGTGCTGGTGACGAGGAAACCCTTGTCGTTCACCTCGGTCTGCAGCGCGCGGAAATAGTCCGCGTCGGGCTGACGAACCTCGCCCGGCTGGGCCGCAGGGATGGTCTCGTTCACTCCCATTCCAGCGCTCCCACTTTCCACGCGTAGGCGAGGCCGATGCCGAGTTCGAACAGGAACACCATCATCGTGATCCAGCCCGGCCATCCGGTCAGGTCGAGGCTCACCGCCCACGGGAATAGGAACGCGGCCTCGAGGTCGAAGATGATGAACAGGATCGCGACCAGATAGAACCGAACGTCGAACCGGCTGCGCGAATCCTCGAACGCGGGGAAGCCGCACTCGTACTCGCTGTTCTTCTCCGCATTGGGATTGTGCGCGCCGGTGAGCCGCGAAACGCCCATCGGGAGGAAGACGAAGGCGGCCGACAGGCCCAGCGCGATGACGAGGAAGATCAGGATCGGAAGGTATTGGCTGAGATCGACCACTCTCGATTCCTTGAAGACGCGATTCCCCGGGCGATTCCCAAATGCGATTCACCTGGAGAGGTAGTTTCGCGCCCGCCTCTAGGCCCCTCGCCGGAATGGCGCAAGGGCGCGGAAATGCGAACGTTTCGCAACAAATCGGGCATCGCGCGGCGGTCCGCGCGAACGGCTATTTCATCATCGCGCGCACGGCCTTTTCGGTCGCCGCGCCGTAGGGCGGCTTGAACCCGCCGAGCTTGGAGACGTCGATCTTGGGCTGGGTGTAGACGCTGCGCGCATGGCTGAACTCGCGGAAACCTTCGACGCCGTGGTACGAGCCGATCCCGCTCGGGCCGACCCCGCCGAACGGCAGGTCTTCCATCGAGACGTGGAAGATCACGTCGTTGACCGTGACCCCGCCCGAGATGGTGCGCGTCAGCACCTGCTCGCGCTCGCCCGCATCGTGCCCGAAGTAGTAGAGGCCGAGCGGCCGGTCGCGCCCGTTGACGTAGTCGATCGCCTCGCCGACCGACTTGTACGTCTTCACCGGCAGCACCGGGCCGAAGATCTCCTCCTGCATCGCCTGCATGTCCTCGGTCACGTTGCGCAGGATCGTCAGCGGCATCTTGCGCGCGTTGGTGTTCGAGAAGTCCTCCTTGCCCGGATTGACCTCGATCACCTCCGCGCCCTTGCCCCGCGCGTCCTCGACCAAGCCCTGCAACCGGTCGAAGTGCCGGTCGGTGACGACCGAGGCGTAATCCTCGTTGTCGAGCAGCGTCGGGTACATCTTGTGCACCCCCAGTTCGACCGCGGCGATCGCCGCATCTTCCTGCTCCTCGGGCACGACCATGTAATCGGGCGCGAGGCAGATCTGGCCGGCGTTCATCATCTTGCCCATCGCGATCCGCTCGCCCGCCTGCTCGAGGTTGGCGCTGCGCCCGAGCACCACCGGCGACTTGCCGCCGAGCTCGAGCGTGACCGGGCACAGGTTCTGCGCCGCGGCCTCCATCACCTTGCGCCCCGTCGCGGTCGAGCCGGTGAACACCAGGTGGTCGAACGGCAGCAAGGAGAACGCGTGCGCCACCTCGGGCCCGCCGGTGACGAAGGCGACTTCGGTTTCGTCGAAGTATTTGGCGCAGAGTTCGGCCGACAGCTCCGAGGTCTTCTCGGTGAACTCGCTCGGCTTGATCATCGCACGGTTGCCCGCCGCGAGCACCTGCATCAGCGGGCCGAAGCTTAGGTTTACCGGGAAGTTCCACGGGCTCAGGATACCGATCACGCCCTTGGGCTCATAGCGCAGCTCCGCCTTCGCGCCGAGCAGGCCGAGCGGGAACTGGACGTGGCGCCTCTCGGGTTTCGCCCATCTGTCGAGATGCTTGAGGCAGTACTTGCCGAAGTTCACCGTGCCCGCGATGTCGGTGATCATCGATTGGTGCGCACTGCGATTGCCGAAGTCCGCGCTCATCGCCTTGCACAGCGCTTCGCCGTTGTCCTTGAGCAGCGCGATCGCGCGCTTGACCCGGTCGTGGCGCACGCCGAGCGCTTCGGGCCGCGCGGCGGTGAAGGCCTCGCGCTGCTTTTTCAGCAGCGCTTCCATCGCGGCATTTCCGGGCTCGGCCATAGCTCTCTCCATTGGTTTCGCTTTGCCACCGATTGTCCACCACGCAGCCCGGCTTGGCAAGCGCGTAGCCTGAGTCGTTTGCCATTGCCGCAGTGCAGCATTAGGGTGTGCGCAAAGACAGCATTCCAGCGAAAGGCATTCTCCATGGCCCAGTTCTCCGCCGCCAATCCGGTCGTCATCCTCTCTTACGCGCGCACGCCGATGGGCGGCATGCAGGGCGCGCTCGCCGAAGTTTCGGCGACGGACCTCGGCGCGACCGCGGTGAAAGCCTCGGTCGAGCGCGCGGGCGTGGCGGGCGACGATATCGAGCGCATCTACATGGGCTGTGTGCTCCCCGCCGGGCTCGGCCAGGCGCCCGCGCGGCAGGCGGCGATCAAGGCGGGCCTGCCCAAGTCCGTCCAGGCGACAACGGTCAACAAGGTCTGCGGCAGCGGGATGCAGACGGTAATCATGGGCGCCGAAGCGCTCGCCTCGGGCACGATCGACCTCGTTGTTGCGGGCGGCATGGAGAGCATGACCAACGCCCCCTATCTGCTCAAGAAGCACCGCTCGGGCGCGCGCATCGGGCACGACACCGCCTACGACCACATGTTCCTCGACGGCCTTGAGGACGCTTACGAGGCTGGCCGCGCGATGGGCACGTTCGCGCAGTGCACCGCCGACGAATACCAGATGACGCGCGAGGAGATGGACGACTATTCGATCGAGTCGCTCCGCCGCGCGAACGCCGCAATCGAGAGCGGCGCCTTCGCCGACGAGATCGCGCCGGTTTCCTTCACCACGCGCGCGGGCGAAACCGTGGTCGACACCGACGAGGCGCCCGGCCGCGGCAAGCCCGACAAGATTCCCACACTCAAGCCCGCCTTCGCCAAGGACGGCACGATCACCGCTGCTACCTCCAGCTCGATCTCCGACGGTGCCGCCGCGGTGGTGCTGACGCGCGAGAGCGTGGCGAAGAACAAGGGCCTCGCCCCGGTGGCGAAGATCGTCGCGATGGCGGCCCACGCGCAGGAGCCCGCACAGTTCACCGTCGCCCCGATCGGGGCGATCCAGAAGGTGCTGAGCAAGGCCGGCTGGTCGGTCGACGACGTCGATCTGTGGGAAGTCAACGAGGCCTTCGCCTGCGTCGCGATGTTCGCGATGCGCGACATCGGCATCGCGCACGACAAGATCAACGTGAACGGCGGGGGCACCGCGCTCGGCCACCCGATCGGCGCCAGCGGCACGCGCATCATCGTGACCCTGCTCAACGCGCTCAAGCGGCAGGGCAAGAAGCGCGGCGTGGCTTCGCTCTGCATCGGCGGCGGGGAAGCGACGGCGGTGGCGGTCGAACTCGCCTGACCGAAACGGCCGGGGGACAGACCTCCGGCCGGATTTGCCGTGCGCGGCCGAGCGGAGTATCATCGCCCTACCTCCAGAAAAAATAAGGAGTACCGGGAGATGATGAGACTTATTCCGATTGCGGC
This sequence comes from uncultured Altererythrobacter sp., assembly GCA_946886565.1. Next base: position 57,318 of record CAMPIX010000012.1, on the reverse strand, counting down.
TGCCGCCACGCTCGCCGCCTGCTCGCAACAGGCGGACGACACGCCCGCGCCCGCCGAGACGACCGAGGCCGCAGGCGCGGCCGACACCGTTGCGATCTCCCAGCTGGCTGCGCCCGACGCTGCCGGGACCTACGAAGTGACCTGGGCCGATGGTACGATGACCACCACCCGGATCAACGCCGATGGCACTTACGTCGACATGATGGACGGCGAGGAGACCGCGCACGGAACCTGGGCGGTCAAGGAAGGCAAGAACTGCCTGACGCCCGAAGGGGGCGCCGAGCTGTGCTGGACCGACGGTGCTCCGGTCGAAGATGGAAGCTGGACCGCCACCGCGGAGGACGGCACCAAGGTGACCGTCAGGAAAGCAGACGCCGAGGCCGCGCAGACCGCCTGAGCCGGAGTCGAATCCGACGCATCACGGCTTGCCCGCGCCCCACAGCCGTTCGGCCCGGATCCAGCCCACACGGCCCTTTACGTCGAAACTGCACCAGCCCGACTCGCAGTCGCCGAGCTTACCGACGACGCCGGGTTCTGCGTTCCATTTGAGGCGGGCGTTGTCGGAGGGTTCCTCACGCATCGCGGCGAGGCCTTCGCCCACGACGACGGCGCCCCGGTCGGCGCTCAGCAGCCGTGCGACCACCCAGCCCTGCGCGCCGTCCGGATCCTGTATCAGGCGCCAGCCTTCCGCCACGCGCACGACCTTCACCGGCAGCCCTTCCCGCTTGTAGACCCAGTCGATCTGGTAGTTGATGCTCGGCCCCACGCGCATGTTGAGCTTCGAGGTGCCGATCGTCGCCCAATAAGGCACCTCGCGCTCCTGCGCCGATCCGGGAACAGGGATGGCTGCGAGCAGGGACAGAGCGGCGAGGATCAGGAAGTTGCGCATTATCCGCCTCATAAATCGCTCACCCGCCCCGCTTCAAGCCATCTTGCGCGCCCGCTTGACCACAGGGGCTTCGCCGTCCTAGCGCGAGACACATGGATCAGGCGGGAGCGAACTCGAACCGGCGCGTGGCCGGCAAACCGCGAGTCATCGTAACGCGGCATCTTCTGCCCTCGGTCGAGGCGCGCATGGAAGAGTTGTTCGACACGCGTCTCAACCGCAGAGACACGGCGATGTCGCGCGACGAACTCGGCGCGGCCATGCGCGATTGCGACGTGCTGGTCCCGACGGTCACCGATCGGATCGACGCTGACCTGATCGCGCAAGCGGGCGAGCGGCTCGGGCTTATCGCCAGCTTCGGCGCGGGCACCGACCATATCGACCTCGCCGCGGCCGCCGCGCGCAGGATCATCGTCACCAACACCCCCGGGGTGTTCACCGACGACACCGCCGACCTGACGCTGGCGCTGATCATCGGCGTGCCGCGGCGGCTGCGCGAGGGCACCGCACTGATCCGGCGCGAACGGTGGACCGGCTGGGCGCCCTCGACGATGCTCGGCCACAAGCTCGGCGGCAAAGTGCTGGGGATCGTCGGCATGGGCCGGATCGGCCAGGCGGTCGCCTTCCGCGCACGCGCCTTCGGGCTCGAGATCCGCTACCACAACCGCCACCGGCTGCCCGCGGCGCTCGAAAGCATGTTCGGCGTGGAATACGTCGAGAGCCTCGACGAACTGCTCGCCGAATCGGATATCGTCACCCTGCACTGTCCCGCCACCGAACAGACGCGCGGGCTGATCGACGAACGGCGGATCGCGCTGATGAAACCCGGCGCCACACTGGTGAACACTGCGCGCGCCGACTTGATCGACTACGAGGCGATGATCGACGCGCTCGAGAGCGGCCACCTCGGCGGCGCGGGCCTCGATGTGTTTCCCGAGGAACCCAAGGTCGACGCCCGGCTCGTCGCGCTTCCCAACGTGATCGCGCAGCCGCACATCGGCAGCGCCACGGTCGAGGGCCGCGAAGCCTCGGGCGAGAAAGTCATCGCCAACATCCGCTTCTGGGCCGACGGTCACAGGCCGCCGGATCAGGTGCTCGAGGCGCTGGCCTAGAGAGCTCCCGCGCGCACATCCCCGGCATGCCGCACCGATCACGCGATCGGAGTCCTCAGGGGACACGGTCCGGGTTGGCCGCTGGACGTTTTGGCGTATCTGCACGGTTTTGGTTCGCGCAGAGCCCGCGGAGGAGCGGAGTCCGCAGAGAAGAAGAAGTGTGGTTCACGCAAAGGCGCAAAGGCGCGAAGATGTTCCTCCTGCGGCGCAGCCGCACTCAATCTTCATGAACTGCGCTGGCAGGTAATGCGCCTTCGGCGCGGGGATGTGCAGCACCTTCGCGCCTTTGCGCCTTTGCGTGAACCCAATCTCTTTTCTTTCTCCTCCGCGGGCTCTGCTCCTCTGCGATCTCTGCGTGAACCAAAAAGTCCGCGCGAAATCCCTCAGTCCCCGGTCAAAATCCGGTCGACGAGCTGCTTCACGCTCGGGGTAAAGTTGTTCGAGTAGAACGGGTCCTGCTTGAATCGGTAGGCGGCGTGGCCGGCGAAGGCGAGGTTCTCGCCTACCGGGCCGCCGTGCGCGATGTCCTGCAGGGTCTTCTGGATGCAGAAGCTGCGCGGATCGGCGAGGCGCCCGGTCGTGTAGTCGTCGTGGTCCTTCCACGAGGAGAAGCCGCAGTGCGACAGGCAGCCCATGCAGTCGGCCTGATCCTTGCGGATCACCGCCCGGCTTTCGGGGGTCACGAACACGACCGTGTCGTCGGGCGTCTTGAGCGCCTCGGTATGGCCTTCGGCCGCCCAGCCCCTGGCCCGTTCGCGGTCCTTGGGCGTAACCCAGAAGTTCTTGCCCTTGATGCCCACGTCGAGCTGCACGGTGTGCTCGCCCGCCTCGACCTTGGAATAGGGGATCTGCCGCTCGCTGCGGTGGATCAGATCCCACAGGAACGGGTTCTTGACCGCGCTCGAATAGAAGCCGGTGGGGGAGAACTTGTGCAACAGCACATCGCCCGGTTCGAGCGTGCGGAGCATGTCCTTCCACCCCTGCGGGATCGGGCTTTCCTCGGTCAGCAGCGGGCGCGTGCCGAACTGGAACGCGATCTGGCCGAGCTCGGGATTGTCGATCCAGTTCTCCCACTCGCGCAGGAACCAGACGCCGCCTGCCATCACGATCGGCACGTCTTCGGAAACGCCCTCGGCGCGCATCGTCTCGCGCAGCGCCTTGACGCGGGGATAGGGGTCTTCGGGCTTGGTCGGGTCCTCCGCGTTGGAGAGCCCGTTGTGCCCGCCGGCCAGCCACGGGTCCTCGTAGACCACCGCGGCCATCAACTCGCTTACCTTGTGATAACTGCGCTTCCACAGCGCGCGGAAGGCGCGTGCCGAGCTGATGATCGGCAGGTAGCTGACGTTGAAGCGCGCCGCGATCTCGGCCAGCTTGTAAGGCATGCCCGCGCCGCAGGTGACCCCGGTGACGAGCCCCTTGGTGCGCTCGAGCACACCTTCGAGCACCTGCTGCGCGCCGCCCATTTCCCACAGCACGTTGATGTTGATCGCGCCCTTGCCGGAGGCGACTTCATAGGCGCGCTTCACCTGCTCGCTCGCGCCGTCGATGGCGTAGCGCATCAGTTGCTCGTGCCGCTCCTTGCGGGTGAGCTGATCGTAGACTTGCGGGATGATCTTGCCTTCCGCGTCGTAGCTGTCGGCGTTGACCGCGCTCACCGTGCCGATGCCGCCCGCGGCGGCCCAGGCGCCCGAGCTCATGTGGTTGGTCGCCGAAACGCCCTTGCCGCCCTCGATGAGCGGCCAAACCTCGCGGCCGCCGTAAACGATCGGGTTCAGTCCCTTGAATGCCATTCTAATCAGGTTTCCTTTGACGCGGACTATGGAACCGCGTTGCCATCCTCGTCCTGTGCGCCCCGGCACGGTACGATGTCTTCGGGTTCCGGCCTCTTAGCCGCCCGCTTGAACTGTGCATAGTACCCGGCCAGCTCGGGCGCATCCTTGAAGCTGTCGAGCTCGAAGCCGACCTGCTGGAACTCGCAGCTCAGCAGCACCGGATCGATCCCGTGCTGGTCGGTCGGGCGGTCGACGTCGACCACGATCACCCGCCCGCCTTCGCGCAGCGCCGGCCAGAGCCGCCAGAGGAACGCGTAGGGTTCGCTGATCTCGTGGTACATGTGGACCATGAACACGCGGTCGAAGCTGTTTTCGGGCAGCATCGGATCGTCGGCCTCGCCCAGCTTGATCGAGACGTTTTCCAGCCGCTCGCGCTCGACCCGCCGCGCGAGCCGATCCAGAGCCTCGCGGTCGATATCCTGCGCCAGTACCCGCCCATCCTCACCGACACGCTCGGCCAGGCGCACCGTGTAGTACCCCTCGCCCGCGCCGATATCGGCTACGCTCATCCCCGGCTCGATCTCGGCGAGGTCCATCACCTTCTGGGCCTCGCCCACGCTGTCCCGCTCGGTCTCGGTCGAGAACTGGTTGGAGCCCAGTTCCGAGACCGGACGGTCTGGCTCGGGAAAGGCGCGCGCGGTTTCCGGCCGGCTGTCGTCGGCCGGCTCGCAGGCCGCGAGACCCAGCGCCAGGGCGGCGCTTGCAAGGAAATGGATCGATTTCATCGTTCGTTGCCGCCCCCTAGCGGGAAGCGCCCGGACTGGCAAAACCTTCGGCCCCGGCGCTATTCGACGTCTTCGATCTCGACCGCTTCGCCCGTCACCCGCTGCGCGAGCGCGGCGGAGATGAACGGATCGAGCGCGCCGTCGAGCACGTCGTCGGGCGAGGTCGAGGTCACGCCGGTGCGCAGGTCCTTGACCATCTGGTAGGGCTGGAGGACGTAGCTGCGGATCTGGTGGCCCCAGCCGATATCGCTCTTGCTCGCATGCTCGGCGCTGGCGGCTTCCTCGCGCTTGCGCAGTTCCTCTTCATACAGCCGCGCGCGCAGCATGTCCATCGCGGTGTCGCGGTTCTTGTGCTGGCTGCGGTCGTTCTGGCTCGCGACCACGATCCCGCTCGGAACGTGGGTGATGCGCACAGCGGAATCGGTGGTGTTGACGTGCTGCCCGCCCGCGCCGCTCGCGCGGTAGGTGTCGATCTTGAGATCGGCCGGGTTGATCTCGATCGCGATGTTGTCGTCGATCACCGGATAGACCCATACCGAGCTGAAGCTCGTGTGCCGCCGCGCGGCGCTGTCGTAGGGGCTGATCCGCACCAGCCGATGGACCCCGCTCTCGGTCTTGGCGTAGCCGTAGGCGTTCTCGCCCTTGAGCTGGAGCGTGGCAGACTTGATCCCGGCTTGCTCGCCCGCCTGGTACTCGACCGTCTCGACCTTGAAGCCCTTGCGCTCGGCCCAGCGTGCGTACATCCGCAGCAGCATCTCGGCCCAGTCCTGGCTCTCGGTCCCACCCGCGCCCGCATGAATTTCGAGGAAGGTGTCGTTCGCGTCGGCCTCGCCTGCGAGCAGCGCCTGGACCTTGTCGGCATCGGCGCGCGCGGCGAGCTTCTCGAGGCTGGAAAGCCCGTCGGAGACGATCTCGTCGTCGCCTTCGGCCTCGCCCATCTCGACGAACTCGATCGCGTCGTTCTTCTCGCTCTCGATCTCCCGCACCGTGTGGACCGCATCCTCGAGCCGCTTCTGCTCGCGGGTGATCGCCTGCGCTTCCTTGGGATCGTCCCACAGCGTGGGGTCCTGCACGCGCGCGTTGAGCTCGTCGAGCCGGCGCAGCGCGCGCTCCCAGTCGAGCGACTGGCGCACCAGCGCGAGCGCGGCGTCGATACGGTCGATATGGGCCTGCCCTTCGGCACGCATGACGTCATTCTCCAATCAGGAATTGGCGGCCCGCTTAGACGAGCAATGCGGATCGCGAAAGGGAGGGGAAGCTGACCCTCAGCCGCCCTTCTTGAGCTTCTGCACCGCCGCCAGCGTCAGGCGGACGTGATCGCGGTAGTCGAGGTCCGAGTGGACGAACACGATCTCGCCGCTGCTGTCGATGACGTAGCTCGTGCGGTCGGTCATCCCGGTGTCCTTGCCCTCGCGCACCAGCGCCACGTCGTAGGCCTTCACGATCTGCGGATTCGCCGCGCCGACCGCGAACTTGCTGCGGCATTCCTCGGTCGAGAAGCGCTTGAGCGTGTCGATGTCGTCGTTCGACATGCCGACCACCGTCGCGCCGGCCGCGGCGAACTCGTCGGCGGCTTCCGCGAACTGGCGCGCCTCGAGCGTGCAGCCCTTGGTGAACGCCTTGGGGTAGAAATAGAGCACCACCGGCCCCTTCGCGAGCGCGGCGCGCAGGTTGAAGCCGAAGGCTTTCCCGTCGAGCGCGGCCTGCGTGGCGAACAGCGGCGCCTCGCTGCCGACCGGCAGTTCGGCCGCCGCGGGAGTGGCGACAAGGGCCGCGATCGCGGCAGCCAGCATGAATTTCCTCATCGCTCTCTCCTTTGCAAAGACGTCAGTAAATTCCGCCCTGATCCTCGACGAAGTCCGACGGCTGGCCATAGGCTTCCTCGAACCGTGCCTCCTGCCGGGCGCGTTGCCCCGCGCGGATCAGCTCGAGGAACTCGCGCCGCTTGGCCTCGATCGCGTCGGCGCGGGTGCGGCGCGGCGGTTCGGTGTCGGGCTTGAATGCCTCCCAGATGATCGCGGCCGTGGGCTCGCCGCTCGGCCACCCGTCGAACACGCGCTTGCCCGAGCGGCGGTCGATCCGCACCATGCGTATCCCCGCGGGTGCGACGAACGGCTCGTCCGACCAATGCTCGCGCGTCTGTTCGACGAAGTCCTTCATTATCGGGGCTGCGGTGTTGCCGCCCTGAACCCAGCCGCCCATCGGGCGCGGCTGGTCGAAACCGAGGTACATGCCCGCGACGATATCGGGCGAGCCGCCGACGAACCAGGCGTTGGTCGGGCCGGTGGTCGTGCCGGTCTTGCCGAACAGCGGCAGGTCGAGGCTACGCAGCCGCACCGCGGTGCCACGCGTCACCACGCCGCGCAGCATGTGGAGCACCTGATAGGCGGTGCGCGGGTCCATCACCTGCTTGCCGCTGAGGCCGAGCCGCGGCATCGGCTTGCCGTCCCATTCGGGCATGTTGCAGCCGGTGCAGTCGCGGGTGTCGGCGCGCCAGATCACGTTGCCGTGGCGGTCCTGGACGTAGTCGATCAGCGTCGGATTGTTCTGCCGCCCGTGATTGGCGAGCGCGGCATAGGCGTTGACCATCTTGAGCACGGTGGTGTCGCCGGCGCCGAGCGCGAATGCCGGGTAGGGTTCGTAGCTGCCGATACCGACCCGTTCGAAAGTCTTGATGACGTTTGGCATCCCCGCGTCCATCGCGACGTGGACCGTCATCAGGTTGCGGCTCTGCTCGAGCCCCCAGCGCATCGTGTGGACCCCACCGCCCCCGCCGCCGAAGTTGCGGAAGCACTTCTCGCCCAGCGCCGCGCCTTGGTAATAGCAGAACGTCTGGTCGGGCACTTGCGTCGCCGGCGTCATGCCGCTCTCGAGCCCGGCGGCGTAGACGAACGGCTTGATCGTCGAGCCGGGCTGCCGGTCGGCTTGCGTCGCGCGGTTGAAATCGCTCAACCGGCTGTCGAACCCGCCCTGCATCGCGAGCACGCGGCCGGTAAGCGGCGCCATCGCCAGGAAGCCGCCCGAAACCTCCGGCACGGAGCGCAGGCGATAGCCGTTGCCGGCCTGCTCGACCGCGACCACGTCGCCCACCTTCACCGCGTCGGGGAAGCCGGTCAGAGGGTATGTCTCGCCGCCGGTCATGCCGATCGTCGCGGACGAACCGCTGCGTTCGGTGACGACGCCGATCTCCCAGTCGCGATAGTTGATGCCGAGGTTCGAGGAATCCAGTTGCTGGATCAGATCGCCGTTGTCGGGATTGAGCGTCGCGACCGGGCCGGGCCAGCCGCGATTGCCGTGGTAGCGCATCATGCCGTCGCGCAACGAGTCGCGCGCAGCCGACTGCAGCTCGGGGTCGAGCGAAGTGCGAACCCACAGCCCGCCGGCATAGACGCTGTTCTTGCCGTCTTCCGCCGTCTCGCCGAACTTCTCGATCAGGTTGCGGCGCACCTCCTCGAAGAAATAGCCGGCGTCGGCGGTGGTATATTGCGCGCTCATCGGCTTGAGCCCGAGCGGCTTGGCCTTGGCCTCGGCCGCCGCGGCCGCGGTTACGAACTCGTTCTCGACCATCTGATCGAGAACGAAATTGCGCCGCTCGATCGCCAGATCCTCGTGTTTCTTGCGACTGTAGCGCTCGGGCGCCTTGGGCAGAATCGCGAGGAACGCCATCTCGTGCAGCTCGAGATCGCCGACGTCCTTGTCGAAATAGGCGCGCGCAGCCGCCTGCACGCCGAAGCTGCGGCGGCCGAGCGGGATCTCGTTGAGATAGAGCTCGAGGATCTGCTGCTTGGTCAGCGCGTCCTCGATCCGGCGCGCGAGGATCATTTCCTTGAGCTTGCGGGTGATCGAATATTCGTTCGACAGCAGGATGTTCTTCGCCACCTGCTGGGTGATGGTCGAGCCGCCGACCGCGCGCTCGCCCGATCCGAGCTTGCTGACATAGTCGATGACCGCCCCCGCGAGCCCGCCCATGTCGATCCCGCCGTGGGTGAAGAAGGTCTTGTCCTCGGCCGCGAGATAGGCCTCGATCAGCTGCTGCGGGAAGTCCGCGTATTGCAACTGGACCCGCCGCTCGCGTGCGTAGGAATAGACGATCTCGCCGTCGATCCCGCGAACCATCGTCGGCAGCGGCGGCTCGTATTCGAGCAGCATGTCGGCATCGGGCAGGTCGCGCGCGAGCAGTGCCCAGACCACGATCCACAGCGCGAGAAACGCGCCGAGCAGGATCGTGAGCCAGCGAAACCAGCGCTTCTCGCGCCAGTTCTCCCGGAACCAGTTGAGCGCCCCCGACGCGTCGCGGCGGATGCGGTAGCGGAAGTATTCGGTGTGGGACTGTTCGGCCATGATTGGTTAGGGCCCCTAGCACGCGCTTTCTGACTCGCGCCATAACGATTGCAATGCGGGTTCGTACTCAATCGGCGGTCAGCTACCCGCCTGCCGGGCAAAGTAGATGCGGATCGCCCGCGCCATGACTTCGGCGAAGCGCTCGCGGCCTTCCTCGGTGGTCAGCCGCGCAGCGTCCTCGGGATTGGTGATGAACCCGGATTCGTACAGCACCGCGGGCACGTCTGGCGCGCGCAGGACGGCGAGCGCGGCCGAGCGGCGTTCCTGCGGATGGAACACCAGCGTGCCCTCCCCCTCGCGCACGATCAGGCTCGCGAACTCGGCCGAGGCTTCCTGCACGCGGCGCTGCGACAGCTCGACGAGGATCGCGCTGACGGCCTCGCTCTGCCCTTCGATCGCCACGCCGTTCAGGCGATCGGCGTTGTTCTCGCGCGCGGCGAAGCGCGCCGCAGCCTGGCTCGAGGCTCTGGCCGACAGCGTATAGATGCTCGCCCCGCTCGCCTCGCTTTCCTCGCCCGCGGAATCGGCGTGGATGGAAACGAACAGGTCGGCGCCCATCCGCCGCGCGATCTCGGGCCGCTCCTCGAGTACAAGAAATCTGTCGTCCTCGCGGGTCAGCGCCACCCGGATGCCGCCCTCCTCGACCAGTCGGTCGCGGAGTGCGAGCGCGAGCCCGAGCGCGATGTCCTTCTCGCGAAAGCCCTCGACGCTCGCGCCCGGGTCCTTGCCTCCGTGCCCGGCATCGATCACTACCAGCGGGCGAGCACGGTTCTCCGGCCCGTGAATCGCCGGCAGGTCGACCGGATTGCCGGCCTCGGGCAGTGGCAGCCGCACCACATAGTCGCGGCCCATATGTGGAATGGGAATCGTCAGTCCCAGCACGTACAACGCGCCGAGCAGCGCCAGCGGGGCGAGAAAGATCAGCCATATCTGGAGCCGCACGGACATTTCTCCGCCGTGTTACGGTGTTGCGGCGGCATTGCGCAACAAGGTTGCCGAAGCGAACCCACGGTGCTAGCCAATGGACGCCGGAATCCGGCCCGCCGCAGAGGTCCTTGGCACGCAGTGCCGGGGCCGGCGGGAACGATCGGCAGGCGCGGGAATCCCTTCCCGGCCTCGTTCACACAGGTTGATGCAAGTCATGAGAAGCCTCTCCCCGACCCTCACGACGCCGCCCTCCCGGCACGCGTCGCGGCATGGGCGGACCGGGCGGCGCGACACAGGCGCACTCGCATGATTGCAGACACATCATTCCGGCGCTGCGGGACATCCCGCCGCGACCGGACCGACACTGCCGCCGTCCGCCACGCGGTCTGCGGCTCCCACACATTTGCGCGCATCATTCCGGCGGGCGCCAGCCCACCCGGACGCGCATGGAGAATATTGAATGGCAACGCGCATGCTTATCGATGCGCGCCACCCGGAAGAAACACGGGTGGCGGTGCTCAAAGGCAACCGGATCGAGGAATTTGACTTCGAATCTGCCGAACACAAGCAGATCAAGGGCAATATCTATCTCGCCAAAGTCACCAGGGTAGAACCGAGCCTCCAGGCCGCATTCGTCGATTTCGGCGGCAACCGGCACGGCTTCCTCGCGTTCAGCGAGATCCATCCCGATTACTACCAGATCCCCAAGGAAGACCGCGAACAGCTGCTCGCCGAGGAGGCCGAGGCCGCCGAGGAAGAGGCGCGGCTGCGCGCCGAAGAGGAAGAGCGCGGTGAACTGCCGGGCGACGAATACGACGCCGACGATGAAACCGGCGAATCGCTGGTCGAGGAATTCGCCGAGGACGGGGTCGAGGAAATCGACACCTCGGAGAAGGACAGGGTCTCCACGATCGAGGAAGGCCAGCTCGCCAACGGCGACGAGGACGACGGCGACGACGAGAACGACGACAGCGACAACGACAGTTCCGGCGATTCACGCCGTGGCCGCCAGGGCCGCGGCCGCCGGCAGGGCAAGGGTCGTTCGCGGGCCAAGGAAGTCGACGAGGTTCGCGCCCGCCGCCAGGCACTGCGCCGCCGCTACAAGATCCAGGACGTGATCCAGCGCCGCCAGGTGCTGCTCGTCCAGGTCGTGAAGGAAGAGCGCGGCAACAAGGGCGCGGCGCTCACCAGCTACCTCAGCCTCGCCGGCCGCTACACCGTGCTGATGCCGAACAGCAGCCACGGCGGCGGCATCAGCCGCAAGATCTCGAGCGCGAGCGACCGCAAGCGCCTGAAGTCGATCGTCGGCGATCTCAAGCTGCCCAAGTCGATGGGCCTGATCGTCCGCACCGCCGGGCTCCAGCGCAACAAGACCGAGATCAAGCGCGATTTCGACTATCTCGCGCGCCTGTGGGACGAAATCCGCGAGAACACCCTCGCCTCTTCCGCGCCCGCGCTGATCCACTCGGACAGCGAACTGATCAAGCGCGCGATCCGCGACGTCTACAACCGCGAGATCGAAGAAGTCGTGGTCGAGGGCGAGGAAGGCTACCGCTCGGCCAAGGCGTTCATGAAGCTGCTGATGCCCAGCCACGCGCGCCGGGTGAAGGCCTATTCGGACCCGGTGCCGCTGTTCCAGCGTTACGGCGCCGAGGACCAGCTGCGCGCGATGTACGATCCGGTGGTCCAGCTCAAGAGCGGCGGCTACCTCGTCATCAATCCGACCGAAGCGCTGGTGTCGATCGACATCAACTCGGGCCGGTCGACCAAGGAACACGGGATCGAGCAGACCGCGCTCTCGACCAATCTCGAGGCCGCGCGCGAAATCGCCCGCCAGCTGCGCCTGCGCGACATGGCAGGCCTCGTCGTGATCGACTTCATCGACATGGAGTACAACTCCAACATCCGTAAGGTCGAGCGCGCGATGAAGGACGCGCTCAAGAACGACCGCGCGCGCATCCAGGTCGGCCGCATCTCGGGCTTCGGCCTGATGGAGATGAGCCGCCAGCGTCTGCGCACCGGCGTGCTCGAGGCGACCACCCGCGACTGCCCGCATTGCGACGGCACCGGCCTCGTCCGGACCGCATCGAGCGCGGGCCTCTCAGCGCTGCGCCTGATCGAGGACGAGGCGGCCAAGGGCAAGGGCACCGTGATCACCCTCGCCGCGAGCACCGAGGCGGCGGTCTATCTGCTCAACGCCAAGCGCCACGACCTCGTCGAGATCGAGGAGCGCTACGGCGTCAACGTCGAGGTCGTGCCGGAGGGCGAGGAGGAAGGCGCCAAGATGAGCGTCGCGAGCTCCGGCCCGCGCCCGACCGAAGCGCCCAAGTTCGAGCCGATCGTCGACGAGGACGAGGACGACGAGCCCGAAGTCGACGAGACCGAGGACGAAGCGGATCGCGACGACGAGCGCGAGGATTCGGACCGCGGCAAGAAGCGCCGCCGGCGCGGCGGCCGCGGCCGCAACAAGCGCCGCAGCGAGGACAGCGAAAGCGATGCCGAGGGTTCGGAGGACGAAAGTTCCGATCGCGACGAAGGCTCGCGTCCCGAGCGCCCCGAGCGTTCCGACGACGAAGGCAAGCCCAAGAAGCGCCGCCGCCGCGGTGGGCGTCGCCGGCGTGGCGGCAAGGACCGCGACGACCGTCCCGCCGACGAGCAGGATGCCGGGAACGCCGACGCCGGGGAGCCGCTCGAGCAGGTCGCCGAGCACGTAGAGGCCGACATGCCGGTCGTCGCGGGCCCCGAGGACGCTGCCGAAACCGCCGAGGAAGCACCCAAGCCGAAGAAGCGGACCCGCCGCAAGAAAGCGGACGAGCCCGTTGCCGAGGAAGCATCGGCGTCGGCCGAACCCGAACCCGTCGCGGAAGAAACCAAGCCCAAGCGCCGCACGCGCCGCAAGAAGGCGGAAGAACCTGCGCCCGACACCCTGCCCGAAGCCGAGGCCCCCAAAGAAGCCGAAGCACCGGCCGAGAAGCCCAAGCGGACCCGGCGCAAGAAGAAGGATGAGCCGGCAGCCGAAAAGCCGGTTCAGGCCGAAGCGGCAGAACCCGCCACTCCGGCCAACGACGCCGACGACGCGAAGTCCGGTTCGCCGCGCCGCGGCTGGTGGCAGCGCACTTTCGGCGAGTGATGCAGGGCCCGCGCGGGACAGCCTCCCGCGCGGGCTTGCGGCTCAGTCGCGCTCCAGCAACACCCGGACCTGTTCGAGATCGGACGGTTTGTCGACATCGACCGCCGCGAGCCCGTCGCTCGCGGGTACGAGGGTAGCGCGCAGACCCAGTCTGCCCGCGAGCCGCCCGATTCCCGCAGCCAGCGTCAGCCGCCCGCCGAGGTAGGCGAACAGCATTCCCGGTCCGAGCCGCGCGACGATCCGCCAGGGGCGCTTGCGGTCGGCCTCGACCTGCCGCCACAGCGCCAGCGCGCGCGCTGCGGCGGGGGTCTGGAGGAAGAACAGGTTACACCCCGACCAGTGTCCGTCGGCAAACCGCAAGTACGTGCGCTGCGAGCCCGGCACCGCGGCCTCGATCGTCTCGCGCCGTGCGAGCATCAGCGAGAAATCGCTGTCGGCCGGCGTCCCCCCGATCAGTTCAGTGACCCACGCGGCTTTCAGCAAAGCGTGATCCGCGGTCGTCACGAGCAGCGGCGCGCCGAGCGTCTCGAATGCCGCAGCAACGCTCCCGCTCGGCCCCGCGGCGGGGGGCGTGACGATGCAACCCAGCTTTCGGGCGAGCTCGGCGACTGGGCCCTCGTCGCAACTCACCGCCACCTGCGCCGCGCCGCCGCCGCGCAGCGCTGCGACCACACGCGTCAGCATCGGTTCGCCCGCGATCTCGATCAGCGCCTTGTGCGCGACACCGATCTGCTGCGCGAGCGGATCGCCCCCCGGCCGGGTTCCGGCGAGCACGAGCGCGGAAAAGCTCACGCCCGTGCCTTGAGCGCCTCGAGACGCAGCGCCCGCCAGGTCATCGCGCTCATCGCGAGGTAGCCGACCGCGAAGCTCAGCGCGACCGCCCAGCCGACCGCGACCGCGCCCCCGCCGACGAAGGCATAGATCGCCACGCCCATCGCGCCGGCCGCGAACAGCCGCGCGAGGAGCGGATAGGCGGTGTGCCCGGTCGCGTGGAGCACCGGCTCGTACGACACGCTCGCCAACTCGAACGCCGCCCCGACCGCCAACGGCACCAGGATCACACCGCCGCGCGCAACGTCGCTGCCGCCGATCAGCACGAGCAGCGCCTCGCCCATCGACGCCGCCAGCACGACCGCGATCACGCCGGTGCCGATGACCATCAGATTGATCCGCCGGACGAGCTTGCGAAACTCGTCGAGCGGCGAGCCGTGGCGCTGGCGGTTGACCTCGGGATAGAGCGCCTGCGCGGTCAGCGTCGCGAGCTTCGACAGCCCTTTCGCCAACTGGTCCGCCAACCGATAGAGCCCCGCGGCGCTGGTCCCGAGGAAATAGCCGACCGCGAGCAGCGGCCCCTGCTCGAGCACCGCGACGACCGAGGAATTGAGATAGGTCACGCCGAGGAAGCGGCGGATGCCCGGGTGCTCATCCAGCGTCTGCTTCCAGTCCTTCACCTGCGAGATGCGCAGCGCCTCGGGCTTCAGGCGCCAGGCGATCGTCCAGTAGACGCCCGCGGTGAACAGCTCGATCGCGCCCCAGGCGAACAGGAAGCGCTCGACCGAGGGGCCGGTGAGCCAGATCGCGACCGCCGCGACGAGGCGCGCGGCCGGCGTGATCGCACCCGTCGCGACCGCCAGATCGTATCGATCGAGAACGCGCAGCACTCCCAGCGGCGCGGAAACCCGCGCCCAGACGAGCACGCAGATGAACACGAAGGCGGAATCGACGTAGTTCTGGTTGAGCTCGAGCGCTGCGCCGAAACCGTAGAGGACGACCGCCGCGATCGCGCACCCGAGGATCGCCCCGAACGCATCGACCATCGCGCCGAACACCGCCAGCCGGCCCAGCCGGTCCCACCGGCCACGGAGCACGTCGGGCGCGCCGAACCGCACGATCGCCTGCCACGTCTGAAATCCGGCGAGCGCGACGAGCGCCTGCGCGGTTCCGAAAATCAGCGAGAAGTGCCCGAAATCCTTGACCCCGAGCGAGCGCAGCAGGATCGCGAGATAGACGAGGCTGCACACCGCGCCGAACCCTTTGCCGCCGAGCAGCCAGCCGATGTTCTTGAGAACACGTCGGAATCCTTCGCCGGCCTGATTGCCATTTTCGAACGACTGCACCATCTCGACGGCTCTGGACGAGAAACTTTTGCCACACAAGCCGGGCAAAACCACGCCCGCGCGCGCGGCCGCCCGCGGGCGTCCTGCGCATTGCCATCAAGGCGTTTTCGGGTATGCGGCGCGACGATGAATTTCGCATTCGTTTTCATTGCCGAGGCGTATCAGGTCTACCACGCGGCCGCGGTACTGTTCGAGCTGATGCGGCGCGACGGGGTGCGGTCCGATGTGTTTCATGTCGATCCCGAAACCCCCAAGCAACTGAACCGTCTCGCGGAGGCTCACGGAGCGCCTCCGATCGTCTCGCGGCGGCTCGATCCCGGCATGATCGGCGGTGCGATCCAGAAGGCCCGCGTCTTCGGCCTGGCCAAGCCGCAGGTGCTCGCGCGCAACGAGGCGATGCTGCGCCGCTACGACGCGGTGATCTCGACCGAGGAGGTCATCGCGCGGCTCTTCGGCGGCGAGCCCGAAGCGCAACGGCCGCGCCGCATCCTCGTCATGCACGGCCCGGCAAGCCGCGCGGTGCCGTCGCTCGGCGAAGCCGCCGGGTGCGACCTGCTGCTGGTCAAGGGTCCGGCCGACGTCGAGGCCTATCTGCGCGACGGAATTGCGCGCGAGGGGCACGTGGCCGCGGTCGGCTATCCGAAGTTCGTATCGACCGCACTGCTAGCCGAGAAAACCGGGCGGCTGTTCGAGAACGCCAACCCGACGGTGCTCTACAACCCCCACAAGGAACCGCGACTGAGCAGCTGGAAGACGTTCTTCGAGCCCCTCGTCGAAGGCTTCGCCCGCGACCGCTCGATGAACCTGATCGTCGCGCCGCACGTGAAGATGTTTCGCCGCCGTCCCGAAGCGGTGCGCCGGACGCTGCGCGAGCGGAGCGACGCGACCATTCTGTTCGATCCTGGCTCCGACCGATCGCTCGACAATACTTATACCGAGGCGGCCGATATCTACCTCGGCGACGTGAGCAGCCAGGTGTTCGAATTCGTCGCTCGCCCGCGACCTTGCGTGTTCCTCAATCCGCGCAAGATCGAATGGCGCGGCAATCCTCACTTCCATGCCTGGGAGATGGGCGAGGTGATCGAGCATCCCGACGAGCTGATGCCCGCCATCCGCCGCGCCGCCGCGCTGCACGAGGAGTTTCGCGAGGTTCAAAGGCGGACAGCTGAGCAATCCCTTGGCGATACCGGCCCGCGCTCGATCGTGCGCAGCGCCGACAAGATTCTTGAATACATGGCACATGGGCGGGTCGATCCGTGAGCGGACCCGCCACATCTCGCCGGGTGCTGTTCCTCTACAACCACGACGCCGCGCATCAGGCGGCGCATATCGCCGGGATCATGGCCGAGCTCGCCGCGAACGAGCGCGGGATCGAGGTGGTCGCCGCGGTCGGCACGCCGCAGATCGAGCGCACGATCCGCGAACTGATCGGAGAGGATGCAGCGCGGCGGGTGCGCTGGGCCGATCTCTCGCTTTCGCCGGCCGCCGCGGCCGCGCTCGCCCTCCCCAACCGGATCGCTCCGGTCGTCCGCCTCGCCCGGCTGCGCGCGAACACCGCGCTGTTCGCCTCCGCCGATCTGATCGTCTCGCCCGAGCGAACCTGCCTGCGCCTGCGCCGCCGGCTGCGCCGCACGATGGGCGATGTGGCGCCGCGCTTCGTGTTCGTCCCGCACGGTGCGGGCGACCGCAACGTCACCTACCATCCCGAGCTGGCGCAGTTCGACCACTTCCTGCTCAGCGGGCAGAAGGTGATCGACGAGATGGTCGCGCACGGCATCGCCGCGCCCGGGCAATGCCGCCTGATCGGCTACGCCAAGTTCGATACGGTCGCGCATCGTCCGCTGCCGCGGCTGTTCGCCAACGACCTGCCGACGATCGTGTACAATCCGCATTTCGACCCGAAGCTGTCCTCGTGGTACGATCACGGTCCCGCGATCCTCGAGGCGCTGGCGCGGCAGGGCGACCGCTTCAACATCGTGTTCGCACCGCACGTCATGCTGTTTCGCAAGAAACTGCATGTCTCCCTCGAATACCGGGTCGCGCGGTTCCGGCCCGAAATCCCCGAGGCGGCGCTGCGGGCCGACAACGTGCTGGTCGACACCGGCGGGCCCGCGCTGTTCGACATGACCTACACCCGCGCCGCGAATATCTACGTCGGCGATGTCAGCAGCCAGGTCTACGAGTTCCTGCGCGATCCCGGCGCGTGCTATTTCCTCGACGCGGCCGCGCAAGGGGCCGACGCCTACCAGTTCTGGCAGAACGGACCGGTGGTGCGCGACGCGCGCGCGCTGGTCGAGCAGCTGCCGGACTGGCAGGCGGCCGCCGCGCGCTTCCGCCCGGTTCAGGAACGCCTCTTCGCCTATACGATGGACATGGATCCGAACCGGAGCGCCTCGCAGCGCGGCGCCGATGCAATCGCCGAGCTGCTCACGTCCGCCCGTTGAAGCGCACCACCTGCCAGCCGTCGCGCCCGGCCCGCGCGCGCGCCGAGCGGCCCGGATCGACAAGAAACGCCTCGTCCACGAAATCGAGCATCGGCGCGTCGCTCGCACTGTCGGAGTAGAACCGCAGGCGCGCTTCGCTGCGCACGATGCCCGCCTCCTCCATCCAGCGGCGGCACGCCTCGAGCTTGTCCGCCGCATAGCAATTGCGGCCCGCGATGCGCGGCGGATGACGGCCGGGATCGGTGACGTGCGCGGTGGCGACCACCGCGTCGAACCCGAGCAGCTCGCCGATCGGCCGCGCGTAGAAGCCCATCGCCGCGGTCGCGAGCACCAGCCGGTGGCCCTCCTCCCGCTCGCGCGCGATGCTCGCCGTCGCCGCTGGCCCTACCCATCGCGGGATGACATGGCGCGCGAACGCCTCACCCAGTTCGGCCAGCGCCGCCTCGTCTGTGTTCCGGCCGAGGAACAGCCGCAGGCCGAAGTTCTTGAGCGCATCGCGCGAAAACATGCGCGCCTTGTAAAGCGCCATGGCCGCGATCCACACCGGAACGAACGCCAGCCGCCAGGCCGCACGCCGGCGCGCGGCGAAGATGAGGAACGGCGTGTAGCTCGCATGGCGCAGCACTGTCCGGTCGAGGTCGTAGATCGCGATGCGCATGGCCCGCCGCGCCTGCCACCGTCGCGCCCCGCGGGCAAGCCCGACCGGCGCGCGACGCGCTTTTCGGCGATTGCTCAGCATTCGCTCATGCCGCTCACAGCGCGGCCAGGCATGAGGGTGCCTCGATCAACTGGAGGTCCTGGATATGAACGAGATGCTTTCGAACGACGGCTGGCTGGCCCGCCTGCCCTGGCGGCCGCTGGTCTGGGGCGGTGCCGCCGCGCTCTACGCCGTGCCGGTGGTGGCCAAGCTCACCGTCCCCGGAATGCTGTGGGACGAAACCGACTTCATCTTCGCCGCCGTGCTGATCTTCGGCTCGGCGCTGCTGGTCGAGATCGGCCTGCGCCTGTCGAGCGACGTCGCCTACCCCATGGCCGTCGCGGTCGCGGTCGGCGCGACCTTCTTCACCATCTGGGCCAAAAGCGCGGTCGGGATCATCGGCAACGAGGACAATCCGCTCAACCTGATGTACCTCGTCGCGCTCGCGGCGATGGGCCTCGCCGTGCTTGCGAGCCGCTTCCGCTCCGGGGCGTTGTCGAAGATCGTCTTCGCGATGGCGATCGCGCAGTTCGCGATCGCCGCGGTCGCGCAATACCACGGCCACTTCACCTGGGTCATCGCCATGTTCTTCGCCGCGATCTGGGCAACCTCGGGCTGGCTCTTCGCGAAATCGGGCGCCGCCTGAACGCTGTCCTACACCCTGCACCGTCTGCTACCGGATCCCTGCGAAACGCGCTCGACTCGGGCGCGCGCCTTTGAAACGCACAAGGGGCCGCTCCGAATGTGTTTCATCAACAAGCGCGCCCGCCCTTGCCAGCACCCTTGCCAGCGCAATGCCAGCCGCTAGAGAGGCTGGCGAAGCAACAGGATCGAACGATGGCGACCTTCACCCTCCCGAAGAACTCGAAAATCAACGGCAAGGGGCGCGCCCACCGCGCCGAGGGCGCCGGGCGCGTACAGAAGTTCAAGATCTACCGCTACGATCCGGACAGCGGCGAGAACCCGCGCTACGACACGTTCGAGCTCGATCTCGACGATTGCGGCCCGATGGTCCTCGACGCGCTGATCAAGATCAAGAACGAGGTCGATCCGACGCTGACCTTCCGCCGCTCGTGCCGCGAGGGCATTTGCGGTTCGTGCTCGATGAACATGAACGGCAAGAACGGCCTCGCCTGCACCACCGCGATGGCGGACCTGAAGGGCGAAATCCGCATCACCCCGCTGCCGCACATGGACGTGGTGAAAGACCTCGTGCCCGATTTCACACACTTCTACGCCCAATATGCCTCGATCCGTCCGTGGTTACAGACCGTCTCGACCACGCCGAGCGGCAAGGAGCGGCTGCAGAGCCCCGAACAGCGCGAGCAGCTCGACGGGCTCTACGAGTGCATCCTGTGCGCCTGCTGCTCGACCGCATGCCCGAGCTACTGGTGGAATTCGGACAAGTTCCTCGGCCCGGCGATCCTGCTCCAGGCCTATCGCTGGCTCGCCGACAGCCGCGACGAGATGACCGGCGAGCGGCTCGACCAGCTCGAGGATCCGTTCCGGCTCTATCGCTGCCACACGATCATGAACTGCGCCAACGTGTGCCCCAAGGGGCTGAACCCGGCCAAGGCGATCGCCGAGACCAAGAAGATGCTCGTCGACCGGCAGATTTAGCACTCGATGGCATTGTCCGACGACGTTTTCGAGCACGGGCCCGATCCCGAAAATCCCGGCTGGCGGCACTGGAATCTCAAGGATTCCAGCCTGTTCAACGGCGCGGTCATGGGCAAGCTCATCACCCGCGTCGAGGACGGCAAGAGCCGCCTGCGCATGTTCCCCGAGCGCAGGCACGAGAACCTGCAGGGCATCGTCCACGGTGCCGTCACGCTCGCGCTGATCGACATTTCGCTGTTCACCACGATGCACACGCTCGGCAGCGGAAACGCTGGACCGTCGGTGACGCTCGAGCTTTCGACCCAGTTCGTCGGCGCGGGCGATCCGTCGCAGCCCCTCGATGCGGTGACCGGGATCGTGCGCGAGACCGGCAGCCTGGTGTTCGTGCGCGGCGACGTGGTGCAGGGCGACAGCGCGGTCGCGGCGTTCTCGGGCATCGTCAGGAAGATGCGCCCGCGGTGAGCGGCATGCTCGCCCGCTACGAGCGGCTGGTCGCGGGCGGCGAACTGCGCCCCGACCGCGACCAGCGCCGCGCGGCCGAGCGGCTCGACAAGCTCCAGAAGGATCTGGAAGCCGAAACCTCGGGCGGCCTCCTCGCGCAGCTCTTCGGCGGCCGCAAGACCCGTCCGCAGGGCGTGTACATGTGGGGCGGCGTGGGGCGCGGCAAGTCGATGCTGATGGACATGTTCGTCGAAACGCTCGGCATCGCCGAGAAGCGCCGGGTCCACTTTCACGCCTTCATGCTCGAGGTCGACATGCTGATCCGCGAGGAGCGCGCGAAGGAAACCGGCGATCCGATCGCGCCCGCCGCCGCGCGCATCGCGCAGGACGTGCGCTGCCTCGCATTCGACGAGATGGTGGTCAACAACACCGCCGACGCCGCGATCATGAGCCGGCTGTTCACCGCGCTGATCCGCGATCAGGGCGTGACCGTGGTCACCACCAGCAACCGCCCGCCGCACGATCTCTACAAGGACGGGCTCAACCGCTCGCTGTTCCTCCCGTTCATCGCGCTGATCGAGGAGGAGCTGGATGTCGTGCCGCTCGACGGACCGGTCGATTACCGGCTCGACCGGCTCGGCGGGATCGACACCTGGCACACTCCACTGGGGTCCGAGGCGACCGCGCAAGTGCGCGAGGCGTTCTTCCGCCTGACCGACTACAAGCCCGAGGACGCCGCCAATGTCCCGAGCGCCGATCTCGATCTCGGGGGCGGACGGACGCTGCACGTGCCCAAGAGCCTCAAGGGCGTCGCGGTGTTCAGCTTCAAGCGGCTGTGCGGAGAGAACCGCGGCGCGGCCGACTACCTCGCGATCGCGCGCGCCTATCACACGGTGATCGTGGTCGGCATCCCGGTGATGGGCCCCGACCGGCGCAACGAGGCGATCCGCTTCACCAAGCTGATCGACGCGCTCTACGAGCTGCGTGTGAAGCTGTTCGCGACCGCCGATGCCGAGCCCGAAGGGCTCTATCCCGCAGGCGACGGCAGCTTCGAATTCGCCCGCACCGTGAGCCGCCTCGAGGAAATGCAGAGCGACGCCTACATGGCGCTGGGGCATGGCAGCGAGGATTGATCCGGTCTCCGTTCGTATCGAGCGAAGTCGAGACACACTGCCAGCGCCTCTCGACTTCACTCGAGGCGAACGGATGTTGTAAAGTTGCGGAAGCGTTCCCAACTCCCTCTCATTCCGGCGGCAACACCCCGCCGAGGCGAGACTACCCATGATCGACGTTAGACCTTTTGCCACGCTCGGCGCGGCCGACCACGGCTGGCTGAACGCGCACCACCACTTCAGCTTCGCGAACTACCACGATCCCGACCGCATGGGCTGGGGCGCGATCCGCGTGTGGAACGACGACACCATCGCTGCGAAGAGCGGCTTCCCGCCCCACCCGCACAGCGACATGGAAATCGTGACCTTCGTTCGGCAAGGCGCAATCACCCACAAGGACAGCCTCGGCAATCAGGGCCGCACCGCCGCGGGCGACGTGCAGGTGATGAGCGCGGGGACCGGCATCACCCATGCCGAATACAACCTCGAGGACGAGGCGACCACGCTGTTCCAGATCTGGATCGTCCCCGACCGGCGTGGCGAGCAGCCCTCGTGGGGCCAGCGCGAATTCCCGCAGGCCGGGCGCGAGGGCCGGTTCGAGGTGGTCGCCAGCGGCACCCCCGACGACGAGGCACTCTCGATCCGCACCGACGCGAAGGTTGCGGCCGCGACGCTCCCGGCAGGCCAGTCGGCCATCTGGCGCACTTCGGGTGCACGGCACGTCTATCTCGTCGCCCCCGATGGCCGCATCCGGGTGAACGGCGTCGAAGCCGCCCCGCGTGATGGCGTCGCGATCGCCGGCGAAGACGAGGTCGTGGTCGAGGCGATCGACGACACGCCGGTGGTGCTGGTCGACGCGCGCTGACTCCGCTCTCCCCTTCAGGGAAGAGATACGCAGGCTTGCGAGCGCAGCGAGCTAGCCGGAGGTTAGAGGGGAGCGCGGCCGTTCCCCAACTTGGGTTCGCGCAGAGCCCGCGGAGAGATGGCGCCGAGACAGTCGGTTTTCTTCCCCGCGAATGCGGGCTTCGGCTTCGACCGTCGATGTTGGAGCCCGCTTCGCGGAAGAAGAAGGACGGCCGAACGAGGCGCAAAACCTCGGCGGCCTCTGCGCACTTCTCCCCTGCGGGCTCTGCGTGAACCGAACCCGATCGCGGCGAAGTCACAACCCAGGCAAACCAGCCGTCACGTTCCCCCTCTCCCAACCCTCTCCACTGCAGGAGAGAGGGCCATCGGTTTCAGGCCGCGCGGGCGAGTCTCGCTTGCGCGGCCACGAGGCGGCCCATGACCTTGAGGTCTTGCTCGCGCAGCTGGAGCGCCGAATCGGCCCACAGTTCGGTGATGCGGTTGAGCTCGGCCAGCTCGAGATTCCAAGAAACCTTCATCGCGCGCCGCGAGTTGACCAGGCCCGTGTGGCGCCGTTCGGACTTCTTGATGAAGTCGCGACAGGCGGCGAGCCCCTGCCCGTTCTCGGCGAGGTGGTGTACGAGGCCCAGCTCGTACATCTGCTGCGCGGTGTAGGTCTCGTTCGAGACGATAAGCCGGTCGGCCATCGCACTGCCGACCTTGCGGCTGAGCAGCGCGTGCGCGCCCATACCAGGGAACAGCCCGAACATGATCTCGGGCAGGCCGAAGGTCGCGTCCCGCTCGGCGACGATGTAGTCGAACGACAGCAGCGCCTCGAACCCGCCGCCGAGCGCCGCGCCCTCGACCAGCCCGACGGTCAACATCGGGATATCGAGCGCGGCGATGTTGCGGTGGAGGATCTTGCAGCAGCGATGGCCGTAGCGCACCAGCCCGTCGCGGTCGCGGTCGCGGATCAGGCGCTGAAACAGGTCGAGGTCGCCGCCGAAGCAGAACACGCCCGGCGCGCGGCTGCCGAGCACGAGGAAGCGCAGCGGCACCTTCTCCGGTCCGAACCCCTGCTCGATCAGCACCTGCCAGTTCTCGAAATCGCTGAGCATTCGCGGGGTGAAGCTCGGCCGGCCCTGCGGGTTCATGTAGGTCCACAGCGTCTGCGTATCGTCCTCGTAGAAGACGTCGAGCTCGTGGAGCTGAAACAGCCGCTGCGGAATCGCCGCATGCCGCGCGCTTTCGGCGATCAGCGCCTCATCCCCATCGACCAGCGGAATGGCCGGTGTGTCCGTACCGTCTTCCGTATCGTTTCGCCCGAGTTCCGAACTTATCCGATCCATAAGGATCCCCCCGCTTATTCTGCGGCATCACTCCCCCAATTGGACGAATCGTAGTCGAGCAGGGACTCCTTTGGCAAATAATTAATAAATCGTTGCGGCGGGCCGAGTCCCGATACGGGCCACCCGAATCCGGCGTTCAGCCCGAAACGCCGAGTCTTTCCAACGACCTGTCGAGCATCAGCAACTGCCACAGCAGCCGCGAGTTGTCCGAGCGGCCGGCGATATGCGCTTCGGTCATGCGTGCGAGCCGGGCCTCGTCGAACCACCCGGTGCGTGCGAGCCGCGCGCCGCCCGCAATCGCGCGCGCCTCCGCCGCCAGCGGGCCGCGCAGCCATTGCGCGATCGGGGTGACGAAGCCCTGCTTGGGGCGAAACAGCACGTCTTCCGGTAGATACCGGCGCATGGTGTGCTTGAGCAGCCACTTGCCCTGCCGCCCCCTGATCCGCTCGCGGTGCGGGAGCTGCGCGGCGAACTCGATCAGCCGGTGGTCGAGCAGCGGCTCGCGCGCCTCGAGCCCCACATTCATGCTCGTACGGTCGACCTTGGTCAGGATGTCGCCCGGCAGCCAGAACTTGAGATCGGCGTATTGCGCGCGGTCGAGCCCGCTGCGCGCAGGCGCCGCGCGCATGACTTTTACGAAAGCGTCCTCGGCGCGATAGCCGTCGATCTCGCGCCGGAAGCGGTCGGTGTAGAGCGTCGCGCGCACTTCGGGTGCCACCACGCCAATTGCACGCGCGTAACCCTCGGCCCCGTCCTCGGCGAGCGAGAGGAAGGTCGCCTTGGCACGCAGCGGCTGGGGCGCCCAGTCGGCCTTGGGCCAGGCCCTGCCGAGCGCGCCGAACACCGGCCCGCGCAGTGCAGCCGGCACAATGGCGCGCGCCTGC
Source organism: uncultured Altererythrobacter sp. (assembly GCA_946886565.1). Next base: position 32,858 of record CAMPIX010000012.1, on the reverse strand, counting down.
TCTTCGCGCGCGTGGAACACCTGGCGGCGGTATCCGGCGAACGCCTCGTCCGCCCCGTCGCCCGAGAGCGCGACGGTGACGTGTTCGCGCGCGAGCTGGCACACGCGCCATGTGGGCAAGGCGGATGCGTCGGCGAAGGGCTCGTCGAACATCGCCGCAAGGTGATCGGCGGCGGCGAAATCGCCTGCGTCGACCGTGCGGCCGTGGTGATCGGTGGCGAAAAGCCGCGCGACCCTTTCCGCGTAACCCGTCTCGTCGAGCTCGGCGACGTCGAACCCGATCGAACAGGTTTTGACCGGATCGCGGCTCGTCTCGGCCATCAGCGCGACGACCGAGGAGGAATCGACCCCGCCCGACAGAAACGCGCCGAGCGGAACGTCGGCCACCATGCGCGAGCTCACCGCCTCGCGCATATGATGGAGCAGCTCGGCGGAAAGATCGGCGGTCGAGCCGGTGTGGCGGCGGCTGAAGTCGATGTCCCACCATCCGACCGGCTGCGGCGGCGACGCTTCGTGCCGCAGAACCTGATAGTGGCCCGCGGGCAGCTTCCCCACGCCTTTCAGGATCGAGCGGTGATCGGGCACGTAGCCCCATGCGAGATAGTCCTCGACCGCCAGCGGATCGGCCTCGCGCCGGAGCAGCGGGTGCGCGAGCAGGCCCTTCAGCTCGGAAGCGAACGCCACGCTCCCGTCGCTCAGGTGAGCGGTGAACAGCGGTTTCACACCGAGCCGGTCGCGCACCAGCACCAGTTCGCGCCGGCGTGCGTCGTAGAGCGCGAAGGCGAACATGCCGTGGAGACGCGGCAGGCACTCGACCCCCCAGCGCTGCCAGGCGGCGAGGATCACCTCGGTATCGCCATTGGTACGAAATTGCGCGCCCTCGCCCTCGAGCTCGCGGCGGAGCTCGCGGTAGTTGTAGATCTCGCCGTTGAACACGATCGTCGCGCGCCGGTCGGCCGAATGCATAGGCTGCGGCGATCCGGCGATGTCGATGATCGAGAGGCGGCGATGGCCGAGACCGATCCCGGGGCCCGTCCACACGCCCGATCCGTCGGGCCCGCGATGCGCGAGCGCGTCGGCCATGCGCGCGACGCGCTCGGGATCGACCGGCTTGGGGGTGCCGCAATGGAAGATCCCGGCGATGCCGCACATAGGCTTCGCCTTATCGCAGCCCTGCCACGCGGTCCATCCACGCGCCGCGGTCGCCCATCGCGGCGGAGAATTGGCCGATCACTCGCGCTCCCTCGGCTGCCGGACGCCCCTCGACGGAGAGGATCAGCGTTGCCGTGGGGCGGCGGCGCAGCAGCAGCCGTTCGCGCATCGTCGCGAGCTTGAGCCGCGCGGCGCTGCCGGTGGTGAGGTCGCCTGTGCGCCAGCTCGTCTCGGTCACGCGGACGAGTTGGCCATGCGCGAGCAGGACGTCACCGCTCGCCTGTTCGGAGCCGGGTCCGGGCTCGACCCAGCGCCACGGCGTGCCGGGCACCAGCGCGCCTTCGCCGTATGCCGAGGCATCGCGCGTATCGTCCTGCGCCGGGTAGAGCGCGTAGAACACGTCGACCTTGTCGCCCGCCGCGTTGCGATATCGGGCGATCGCACGATGGGCCGCGCCGGTCGCGCGCGGCATCCAGCCCACCGCAGGCTCGTAGGGCACCTGCTGCCAGCCGGACACCTCGGGCAGTACGATCTGCGCGGGCAACCGGGCCTCGGCGCGTGCTGCGAAACCTGCCCAGAGACCGAATGCGACCGCGATGGCGAGCACGCCCGCAAGCGCCATGTTCGGGCGCAGCGAAGCCCGCTCCAGGTAGCCGAGCAACGCCGAGCGGCGCAGCGCCTCGGGATCGACCGAGGATTCCTCCGGATCGCGGTCGAACCAGCGCCACGACACGGCGAGCAGCACCGCGACCACCAGCCCGAAGAACACCCAGCCGTAGACGATATGATCGAACCCCTCGGCGAACTCGATTCCCTGGAACTGCGCGATATAGATCGTCCCCCAGGCGCGGACCCCGTTGGCGAGGATCGGCAGCGCGAGTGCGAAGGCGAGGAATATCGCGCGCCGCCGCCAGCCGCGGAAGCAGGTCTGCGCGATCAGCACGCCGAGCGCGAGCATCGCGACGAGGAACTGCACGCCCGAGCACGCCTCGGCGACCTCGAACAGGCCGACCGGGGTGTCGATGAACACGCCGTCGATTACCGCCGGAATGCCGCTGGCGTGGGTAAGCCAGATCACGATGTCCGCGGTGATCATCTGCAGGGCGGGCACCAGCTCGTCGCCGAAGGGCACGAGGAACAGCATGTAGCCGAGCGGGAACAGCAGCCCCGCGGAAACGCGCGGTCCCAGCAGCGTCAGCACCGCCGCCTGAAGCGCGACCACCGCGCCGAGCTGGCTCGCGCTGTTGAAGCTCGCCAGGGTGCCGAGCAACCACAGGAACAGTGCTCCTGCGAGCAGCACCAGTCCCGGCCACCAGGCGCGCGGGGTCAGCGCGGCCAGCTCACGGCGGCGGTTCCACACCAGCCAGCCGACAATCGGCGGGACGAAGAGCACATGGTTGTAGGTCGAGATCGTCCACCACTTGTCGGCCATCGTCAGCCAGTCGCGCGCGGTCAGCAACAGCAGCGCGAGCCACGCCAGCGCCAGCCGCGCGAGCGGGCCGCGCCAAATCGCGGGGATACGCGCGAGCAGGTTTTCGCGTGCGAGCGGCAAGACGGCCTCAGGCGGCATCGCGCCGGTCTCCGAACGGCTGCCCGCCGACCAGCGCCGCCAGCGGCGCAAGCATCGCGTCCCAACCCTGATGCTCGACGACATAGCGCCGCGCGGCCGCGCCCATCGCCAGCGCCGCGGGGCCGCCGTCGAGCAGCGCCAGCGAGCGCTCGATCAGCGCCCCGTCGTCCGCGCCGATCGCGAAATGCTCGCCGTCGCGCGCGTCGATCCCGGTCGCGGCTTCGGGCGAAAGCACTACCGGCCGCGCCATCGCCATCGCCTCGAGCACCTTGTTCTGGATCCCGCGCGCGATTGCGAGCGGCGCGAGCACGAGGTCGGCTGCGGCGAGGAACGGGCGCACATCGGGCACCTCGCCCCACACGCGCACCCCGCCCTGCCCGTCGAGCTTGTGAAGCTGCGCGGTAGGCGCGCGGCCGACCACATGGAAGGTCGCGCGGGGATGATATTGCCGGATTGCCGGCAGGAGCCGCTCGGCCACCCGCACCACCGCGGCGACGTTGGGGGCGTAGTCCATTTGTCCGGTGAATACGATATGCGGCCCCGGCTCGACGGCAAGCGCCTGTTGGGGGGCGATAGCCTGCGGATCGAAAGTGGCCGTGTCGATTCCGTTGCACAGCGCGCGAACATCGAGCCCCTGCGCATCGCGCAACCGCGAGCGAAACAGCGCCGCCTCGGCCTCGCTCACGAGCAACGTCGAGTTCGCCCGATGCGCCAGTCGCTCTTCCTCGGCGGCGAGCCGGCGCGCCTCGCGCCGGTCGATCCATGCGCGCGGCCCCGAACGTCCAGCGCCGTATGCCTCGAACTTCGCCGAATCGACGTCGCACAGGTCGATCACCACGCGTCCGGCGAAGTCGGCGGGGACGTACTGCCCCATCTGCCCGGAGAAGACGAACACCGTCCCGATCGGCCGCTCGGCCAGCGTCGCCGCGACCCAGCGGCGCAAGCCGGGATGATCGAAGGCGGTCAGACTGACCGGCAGGCCTTTCGCCAGTGCCTGGAGCCCCGCGAGGACAAGGTTCTTGTCGCGGCGGACGAGGAAATGACTCGCCGTCAGCGCCCCCAGTTCGGTTTCCTGCGCCAGATCGCCGTCGCTCTCTGCGAGGCAGCCGGCATGGACCGGCGCGATCTTCGCCAGCGCCTTGAGCAGATGGTGCGAGCGAATCTTGTCGCCGCGGTCGGGCGGGAACGGCACGCGGTGCGCAAGGAAGAGTATCTCGCCGGCCATCAGCCGAGCCCGCGCGCGATCGCTGGGCCGATCCGGTTGGCGAGGCCGAGCGGCAGGCGCTTCCACAGCACGATCTTCGCCGCATAGGCGGCGCTCGTCGGATCGACGTCGCGCTTCGCGGCGCCCGGCGCGGTCCAGCTCGCATAGGCAAGCGGTTGCGGCTCGAAGCCCCAGTTCTTCTTGTAGGCAGCCGGGCCGCTCCCCGCTTTCGAGCGCCCGAAATCGAACCGCGCGCACCCGCGCCGCCGCGCGTGGAGCATCAGCTCGAAATACATCCGCTCGTTGGCGCGCAAGGCCCGCGCGGCGAACGTACCGCCACCCCAGTAGGGCAGCACCGCGCCGCCGTGATAGAACGAGAGCACGCTCGCGACCGGATCGCCGCGATGCGTCACCGTCAGGATATCGGCGTCGAGCGTGTCGAGCGTGGCGTCGAACAGCGCGCGCGGGAATACCGGAGTGCCGAGATTGCGCACGCTCTCGCCATAGACCGCGTAGTGCGCCGCACGGTCGGTCTCGTCGCGGCCGATGCGCACCTCGAGTTCGCCAGCCAGGCTCTTGCGCACTTCGGCGCGCTGCTTGCGCGGCGCGGCGAGAAGCTGCGCCTCGTCGTCGTCGGCAAGGTTGCCGATGAAACCGAGGTGGGCATCGTCGCGCACCTCCCAGCCCTCGGGCAGTGAGCCGCCGCGCAACTCGACCGCGGGGCAATTGCGCCGCTGCGCGAGTTCCTCGGCGGCGCGCGCCAGCGCCGTGGCGGCGCGATCGTCTTCGGCCAGAATGCCCCCGCCCACCGCGAAGCCGCTCGAAACGAGTGCGCGCCCGAACAGCGGTGAATGGATTTCGCTCAGCGGCAACCAGCCGACCAGCGCGCCGCCCCGCTCCGCGACCAAGCCAAGCGCGCGTTGCCCGGTCCCGTGCTCGACGGAGCGCAGCCAGGCGGGACGGTGAAACAGCGAACCACCCTGCTCGGCGACATAGCCCTCGATCCGCGCCGCCTCACCCGGATCGCGCAAGTCCGCAAGCGAGACCGCCAGCGCCGGTGCGAAAGGCGCGTTCATGCCGCGAGCGGCACCGCGCGCGCCGCCTCGCGCCAGGCGACAAGATCCATCCGGCTCCATGCGAATTCGTGCACCAGTTCGCGCAGCTTGGGCGCCATCCTGTCGAGATTGGTATAGTGCCGCAGCTTCGACCTGATCGGCGCGTGCGCCACGCGCGGCTGGCCGGGATCGATCTCCCACGGGTGGAAATAGAACACCGCCGGCCGCTCCTCGCGGCGGTTCACCTGCCGGATCGCCCAGCGCGAGAAGCCGTAGGGCAGCACGCGGAAGAACCCCCCGCCCCCTGCCGCCACGCGCCTGCCGCCGAGCATCGCGGTGGTGACCGGAATCTCGACGAGGTCCGACCACGGAAGCGGGCGGAAGGCGAAGCGCGGCGCCTTGCGCCAGCCGTAATGATCGTGCGCAACCGGCGCGACGCTGGACGAATAGGCGTAGCCCTGTTCGGCCAGCTCCATATAAGCCCACGGCGTGCGCTGATCGATCGAGAAGCTCGGCGCGCGATAGCCGGTGATCGGCACCCCGCCCGCATCCTCGATCGTCTTGCGCGCGCGCAGGATGTCCGCGGCGAACGCCTTGCGGTCGAAGGTGAACACCCGCGCGTGGTCGTAGCCGTGGCTGGCGAGCTCGTGCCCGGCCTCGACGATCCGCCGCATCAGCGGCCCGTTGCGCTGCGCGATCCAGCCGAGCGTGAAGAACGTCGCCTTGACGTCGGCCTCCGCGAACAGGTCGAGAATCCGCAGTACATTGTTCTCGACGCGCAGCGCCAGCCCGTCCCAGTCGCCGCGGTCGATCACATTCTCGAACGCGCCGACCTGGAACCAGTCCTCGACGTCGACCGACAGGCCGTTGACGATCCGCGGTTCATCCATCGCGCCGGGGTCCTAGGCCGCGGCGCGCGGCGCCTGCCCGGTTTCGACCCACTCGATCAGCATGGCAAGCACGTGGCGCACCGAGCGTTCCTGCTCGTCGAGCCGCCGGCCGAAGGTGTCGATCCGGGCCACCAGCTCCTCGCGCTCAGCGCCATCTTCGCCCTCCTCGGCCGCACGCGACAGCTCGATCACCGCCTGCTGGAGTTCGGCGATCTGCGCGTCGCGCTCAGCGAGCATGGCCTCGAAATCGACCGGGGGCCCAGCCGGCGCCGGCCCAGCTTCGGAATGGACCGCGTGCTTGACCGGCCCGGGGACGGGCGCAGCGGCGAGCCTCGCCGCCGGGTTGGGCGGTGCCTCGCTTTCGCTGCGCATTTCCTCGACCACCGCGCGCAGCATGGCGCCATCGATCCGCGTGCGCTGCTCGACCGCGCCGAGCAGCAGCAGCCGCGTTGCGACCTGGTTGACCTTGCGCGGGATACCGCCCGCCGCTTCGTGCAACCCGGCGAAGACGTCCTGGTCGAATTCGGGATTGCCCTGCCAGCCGACGCATTCGAGCCGGTGGCGGATATAAGGTTCGATCTCGCCCGGCTCCATCGGCTCCAGATGGTGCGCGGCGATCACCCGCTGGCGCAACTGCTCCAACGCCTCGTGCTCGGCGAGCACCTGCTTGAACTCGGGCTGGCCCAGCAGCAGCGTCTGCAGCAGCGGATGCGCGCCGAGCTGGAAGTTCGACAGCATACGCAGCTCCTCCAGCGCCTCGACGCTGAGGTTCTGCGATTCGTCGACCACCAGCATGCACCGCCGGCCCTCGCGCGCTTCGGTGTGCAGGAAAGCCTCGATCGCGCCGAGCGCGGCCGCCTTGTCGTGGCCTTCGACCTCGAGGCCGAAGCTCTGCGCGACCACGTGGACCAGCTCCTCCCCGTCGAGATTGCTGGTCACGACCTGGCCGACCGTCATCTGGCCGGGATCGATCTTCTGCATCAGATGCGCGACCAGCGTGGACTTGCCCGCCCCGACCTCGCCGGTGATGACGATGAAGCCCTCGCCCTGCGCCATCCCGTATCCGAGATAGGACAGCGCCTTGCGGTGCGTCGTGCTCTCGAAATAGAAGTTGGGATCGGGGGTCAGCTGGAAGGGTCGACCCGTCAGCCCGTAGAATTCTTCGAACATCGCTTCACACCCCTCAGAAATCGTATCGCAGGCCGAGCAGCGCCGAGGCCGAGGTGTAGTCCCCGAGCGTCAGTTCGCTGTCGAGATGATCCACCGCCAGCGCGGCGCGCGCAGACAGGCGGCCGGTGATCAGGCGGCGGTAGGCGGCCGAGGCGCCGATCGCGAAGACCTCGCCGCTGTCGACGAAGTCGCTGTCGATCCAGCTGGCATAGACGTTGCCGTCCAGCGCCGCGGTGCGGCCGAGCTCCGCCCCGATATAATAGTTCACCCAGTACGCTTCATCGACGACGCCGTTCGCCGTCGCGAGCACGGTGCCGGGCGCGGCGATGAACTTGCGCCGCTGGTAACCCGCGCCGATGCCGGTATCGATCCGGCCGAGGCGCACGCCGTAACCGGCTGCGATCCCGCGCGAGCGGAACACCGCCGAGCGGACCGAGCCGAGCACGCCCGCCAGGCAGTTCGCGCCGTCCTCGCCGCCGACGCAGCCGGTGAAGTCGCCGCTCAACGCGTTGCGTGCGGCGCTGAACTCGGTCGGCAGGTTGGCAAGCGCGGTGTTGAGCAGCCCGCCGAACCCCGAGACGGTGTCGTAGACCGCCACGTTGACGTTGCTGCGCGAACTCGGCGCCCAGGCGAAGGTGCCGTAGTAGGTGGTCGAATCGTAGCGCCGGCCGACATGCGCCTCGAGCGCGGTGCGCGCGCTCGGGCGCCACATCACGCCGACGTCCCAGATCAGGCCCGACGCCTCGTAGGCGATGCGGCGCGGTTCGCTCTCGTCGGTGACGAAGCGGCCGTCGTCGCCGATCACCGGGTTGCCCGCGGCATCGCGCACCGCATCGCGGCTCGAAACCTCGACATCCTCGTAACCCACCCCGCCGACGAGCGCGACATCGCGGCTCACCGGAACCTGCACGTCGGCGCGCACGAAGCGATCCTGCACCCGCTGGTCGAGGTTGGAGACATCCTCCTGCACCCAGCCCCCGCCGACGCCCACGCCGACCGGCAGCGGTTCGCCAGGGCTGGTGCCGACATGGAAGCCCGCCGCATGCACCACGCTCTCGTCGAACACGTCGACCGCAGCAGCGCCGGGCGCGACCACGAGGGCATCGGGCGCTTCGACCCGCGTGTAGCCGATGCGGTAGTTGGCGTTGACCTCGACATCGCCGGCGCGGGTGTGGAGGTTGGGCCCGGCATAGGCCGAATAGATGCGGCTCTCGCTGTCATCGCCGACCAGCGGATTGAGCGTCGCCCCGCCGTTGCCGTCGACCCGCGTGCGCGCCGCGAGCGCGCCGCCCTCGATCGTCAGCGCGCGCGGGACGACCGTCGCATAGCCGCGCGCCACGCCGCTGAGCGTGTCCGAATCCAGCGTGTCGTCGCCGTAGCCGATATTGCGCTCGTAGCGCAGCGAGACCGAGCCGCCGTTGTTGCGCCCCGTCACGCTCGCGTCGACGCCGACCGCGAGCTGAGTGTAGGTCACGACGTCGTCGCCGGGCGAGAGTTCGGCGACGAGCACCTGCGAGGCCTCGATATAGGGATCGACGCGCAGACCGCGATCGTCGCGCTCCGCGGCGGCTTCCTCGTCCGCGGTCTCCTGCGCCGAGGCGGGCACCGCCAGCGCAAGCGCGGCGAGTGCAGAGGCAGCGGCGAAATGGCTGCGTTTCATCGGGTTACTCCCCGTACCCATAGTAGGTTCCGAACTTCCGCCCGCTCGGGCTGAAGTGCGCCGCGTTGAGCAGCAGCTTGATGTCCGGACAGCCCGAGAGCAGCTCCACCGCGTCTTCGAGCGCGCTCTGCGCCGTGGCGTCGGCGCGCGCGACGAGGATCGCCTGGCCGACGTGCTTGGCCAGCTCGGCGGCGGGCGAGGCCGCGAGCGCGGGCGGCGAATCGAAGATCAGCACGCGGTTCGGCGCACCCATGCTCAGCCGGTCGAGCACCTCGCCCGTCCTGCGGCTGGCCAGATACTCGCTGTCGGCATTGGTGTGGTTGCCGGCGGGCAGCACCCACAGGCCGGGAATATCGGTGCCGATCACGAGGTCTTCGGGCTGCACGTCCTCGTTGGCGAGGCAGTCCATGAAGCCCGGACCTTTGGGCAGACCGAAGGTCGAGAGGATCGAGGGCTTGGCGAAATCGGCGTCGATCAGCAGCACTTCGCTGTCGCGCTCGGCGGCGAGCGCGATCGCGAGGTTGCTGGCGCAGAAGGTCTTGCCCTCGCCCGGATGCGGCGAGCAGACGAGGATCCGGCGCGACAGCGCGGTGCCCTCGGCGCGCGCGCTTTCGAGCACGCGGCGCTTCACGATGCGGAATTCCTCGACCAGCGCGCCCACCGCACCGTCGGGCACGATCAGGCCCTGCTCGCGCAGCAGCTCGCGGTCGACCGGGAAGCGCTTGCCCTGCAAGGCGACCGCGCCGACCTGGCGCTCGATCGTCACCTGCGACGGGGGAACCGCGGCGGGCAAGCTCGCGCGCGGCGCTTCTGCCTGCACCTCCACCGCCGGCTCCGGAGCCGGAGGCGCTGCGGGTGCAGGCGCAGGTGCGGCCTGCGGCTCCGGTTCGGCGCGCCGCACCTTGGCGCGCTTCATCGCCTCGTCGGGCAGGCGATCGGGCACCGGTGCGGGCCTGAACGGGTCGAACCCGAACGCGCCGCTCGCGCGCTCGAGCAGCGAGCTCGGCTTGTCGCCTTCAGGCGGGACGGGGATCTTCTTGTGTTCGGTCATGTCCCTCTCCTCACCCGACCATGCCGACCTGGACGAACTCGACCGCCAGCAGCAGCACGCACATGCCCACGAGCGAGGCGCAGCCGCCGGCGAACAGCTTCATCCGCTTGCGCGCCAGCGCGCGGCCGGCCTCGGTCAAGGTGTGCGAGATCGTGCCGATCACCGGCAGCCCGAGCGAGCGCTCGAGCTTCGCCCCGGTGGCGAAAGTCGAGCGCACCTGGCCGATCGCGAAGGCCGCGCCCACACCCGCCCCGATGCCGAGGATCAGCACCCCGATCAGCAGGATCGGGCGGTTCGGCGCGGCGGGTGCGCGCGGCGTCGTGGGCGGATCGATCACCTCGAAGGTGAACGAGCTGCGCTCGCTCTGCACCTGCCCGCGCAACTGCATCTCCTCGCGGGCTTGCAGCAGTTCGTCGTACTTGCTCTTGAGCACCTCGTAGTCGCGGCTGATGCGGTTGGCTTCGGCCGCCACCGCGGGCTCGTCCGCCTGGCTCGCCATCATTCCGGTGAGGTCCGCCTGGAGCGCCGCCTTGCGCGCCATCAGTGCCTGGACGTTGGCATCGCGCTCGGCGCGGATCGCGACCAGCGAGCTGTAGGCGGGATTGACCGTCCCGGCCGCGTTCGGCCCCTCGCGCGCCGCCTGCCGTTCGAGCAGCTCGATCTGACGCTGGAGCGCGGCCACGTCGGGGTGGTTGTCGGTCAGCCCGCGCGCCTGCAATCCGGCAAGCTGCGAGCGCGCCTGCATCAGCGCGCCGCGCGCGCCGCCGCCTTCGCCGGGCGTCACCAGCGTGCGCGAAGTGCCCGCGATCTGCCCCTCGATCGCCGCGAGCGCGCTTTGCGCCGCTGCGAGATCCGCATCGATCCCGCGCATTTCGCCGCGCAACTGCTGGAGCCGGGCGGAAAGCGTGGCCGTGCCGCCGATCAGCTCGGGGTGCTCGGCCTCGAACGCCAGCCGGCGCTGTTCGGCGGCCTCGAGCTCGCGCTTGCGGTCTTCGAGCTGCTGGTCGAGGAACACCAGCGTCTCGGCCACTTCGCCGCGGCTGCCGGCGATGTTCTCTTCGCGGAAAATGTCGATCATCTTCTGCACCACGTCCTGCGCCAGCGCGGCGTTCTCCGCGTCGGACAGGCTCGACTTGCCGATCTGCGCGGTGATCTCGATCAGGTTGTCCTCGGTGCTGACGACCTTGACCTTCTCGGTCAGGCTGGCGACCGCGCGCTCCATCTGGCCGGGCGTGGTCACGCCTTCGCCGAGCCGGGTCGAGCGCACGACCTTCTCGAGGTTGACCGAGCTCGCGAGCGTCTTGCGCACGCGCTCGATCTCGTCCTTGCCCGCGCTCGCGATATCGAGCTGCTGCGACAGCACGTCGTCGAGCTGGACGAAGACGCGGGCCTTCGATTCGTAGGTGTTGGGGATCATCGCCACCGCGAGCCAGCCCGCGACGCACACGCCCCACGCGACCGCGAGCACCAGCCAGCGCCGGTGCCAGGCCGAATGCAGCGCCGCCTGCAGTTCCTCGAAGACCTCGTTCATGTGCGCGCGGCCTTCCTCAGAACATGCTTTCGGGGATGATGATCACGTCGCCCGGCTCGAGCATCACGTTGGCCTTGCTGTCGCCTTCCTTCAGCAGGTCGCCCAGCCGCAGCGCGTATTCGCGCTGGCGCCCGGCCTGCTTGTCGAAGCGGATCAGCTTGGCGCGGTTGCCCGCGGCGAACTCGCTCATCCCGCCGACCGCGATCATCGCGTCGAGCACCGTCATGTTCGCGCGATAGGGGATCGAAGCCGGCTGCTCGGTCGCGCCGACGATCCGGATCTGCTGGCTGAAGGTGCCGGCAAAGCCGGTCACGATCACCGAGACCAGCGGCTCCTCGATATATTGCGAAAGCTGCAGGCGGATGTCCTCGGCCAGCATCGCCGGGGTCTTGCCGACCGCGGGCATGTCGGCGACCAGCGGGGTGGTGATGCGACCGTCGGGGCGGACCTGGATCTTCTCCGCGCCGAGCTCGGGGTTGCGCCAGACGTGGATCGTCAACTCGTCGAGCGGGCCGATGACGTATTCCTCGCCCGGCCCTTCCTGCATCGCCACGAACGAGGCCGGGGGCAGCTGCGCGCCGCCGCCGCCGGCGCAGCCTGCGAGAGACAATGCGGCGAGCGCGCTGCCGGCGAATGCGAGGGGAAGTCGGGCGGTGGGCATCTTTGCACGTCCTTGCCGGTTGTTCGGGCCTGTCCTGCGGGCACGACATGCGGCAGGGAGGAGCTGACCTCGCCTTTCGCACCCGCGATTCACACGGGCACTTCCTCGCCGAAAAGGGTGAACATACTGTTAGTCTTTGCCGCCCGATCGCACGCGGTCCCGCGATGGGACGGCGCGTGGCCAAAGGTTAACGGAGCTTGGGCGTATCAACGTTCAGACCGGTCACTAAGGCCAGCGGCCACCCGATCCTCCCCTGCAAGGGGAGGTGGCGGCCGCGTAGCGGCTGACGGAGGGGTGTTGCCCTATCGAGAGCGGGACACCCCTCCACCACCGCCTACGGCGGCGGTCCCCCTCCCCCTTCGGGGGAGGATCGGATGGCCTCCAACGCCCAAATGCCGATGCTGCCGCTTACACCAGCATCTCGCGAGCCGGGCCGTGGCCGAGGAAATTCACGGGCGAGGCGCTCGCGCCGTAGGCTCCGGCGCAGAACACCGCGACGAGATCGCCCGCCTCGGCGCGCGGCAGATGCGCCTGATCGGCCAGCCGGTCGAGCGGGGTGCACAGGCAGCCGACGACGTTCGCCTCTTCCTCGGGCGCGGCGTCGAAGCGCGTGGCGATCGCCAGCGGATAGTTGCGCCGCACCACGGTGCCGAAATTGCCCGAGGCGGCGAGCTGGTGGTGCAGACCGCCGTCGGTGATGAGGAAGGTCTGCCCGTGGCTCTCCTTGCGGTCGACGATCCGGGTCAGATAGACCCCCGCTTCTCCCGCGAGATAGCGGCCCAGCTCGATGCACAGCTCGGTCTCGGCGAGGCTCGCCGGGAGTTTCGCGAACCGCTCCTCCAGCGCGGCGCCGATCGCGCCGATGTCGAGCGGGGTATCGCCGTTGAAATAGGGTATGCCGAACCCGCCGCCCATGTTGAGCCTGGGCAGCGGCGCGCCGATTGCGCCCGCGAGCCGGTCGGCCAGCGCGAGCACGTTGGCCTGCGTCTCGATAATCGCCTCGGCGTCGAGCGCCTGGCTGCCGGTGAAGATATGCAGCCCGAACCACTCCGCCCCGGCGGCGATCACCTCGCGCCCGAGCGCGGGCACGCGCTCCTCGTCGATCCCGAACTGCTTGGCCCCGCCGCCCATCTTCATCCCCGAGCCGCGCAGCTCGAACGAGGGGTTCACCCGGATCGCCAGCCGGGGCCGGACGCCCAGCCGGTCGCCGATCGCAAGCGCGCGGCGCGCCTCACCTTCCGATTCGAGGTTGATCGTACAACCAGCTGAAATCGCTGCCTCGATCTCCTCGTCGCGTTTGCCGGGGCCGGCGAAGCTGACCAGGGACGCCTCGATCCCCGCCGCGCGGACCATCGCCAGCTCTCCCGCCGAAGCGACGTCGAACCCGTCGACCAGCCCGGCCATGAACTCGAGCACCGGCCGGTACGGATTGGCCTTGATCGCGAAATGGAGCTTGAGCCGCGCGGGCATGGTCTCGCGCAGCGCCGCGACCCGCTGGCGCAACAGCTCGCGCGAATAGACGAACAGCGGCGTCCCGCCGGCTTCGGCGACGAGATCGCTCGCCTTGCGCCCGCCGACCGCGAGTTCGCCCTCGAGTGCAGGGTAGCCGGCAGGAATGGGTCCGAGCGGCTTCATGCCGTCAACTCGCGCGCGATCGCGGCGCGGTCGAGCTTGCCGTTGGGATTGACCGGCAGCGTCTCGCGCCAGTGGATAGTCTGGGGTTGCATGAAATTGGGCAGGCCCCTCGCCAATGCCTTGGGCAGCCGCTCCTCCGGATCGGTCGCGCCCGCCGCCGCGCGCGTCACCAGATGGACCGCCTGGCCCAACCGCTCGTCGGGCACCCCGACCGCGACCGCCTCGGCGACCAGCCCGGTCGCGATCGCCGCATCCTCGATCTCCTGCGGGCTGATGCGGTTGCCTGCGCTCTTGATCATCGCGTCGCGCCGCCCGACGAAATAGAGCAGACCCTGCCCGTCCCGCCGCACCCGGTCGCCCGACCATACCGCCGTGCCGCCATAGCGCGACTGCGCGGGCGCGGGCTTGAACCGCTCGGCGGTGCGGCCCTCGTCCTGCCAATAGCCCTGCGCCACCAGCGGGCCGCAGTGGACCAGCTCGCCCTCCTCGCCGTCTGCGGTCACCATGCCGTCGTCGCCGATCACGAGAATCTCGGCGAAAGGAATCGCCCTGCCCATCGAGGTAGGGTGGCTGTCGACCAGCGTGGGATCGAGATAGGTCGAGCGGAACGCCTCGGTCAGCCCGTACATCGGAAAAAGCCGCGCCTGCGGGAAGATACGGCGCAAATCTCGCACCAGATCGACCGTCAGCGCGCCGCCGGTGTTGGTCAGCCGCCGCACCGGCATCACCGCCTCCGCCGGCCAGTCGATCTCGGTCAGCTGCACCCACAGCGGCGGCACCGCGGCGAGCGTCGTGACGCCATGCCGCGCGCAGGCCTTCGCGACGTCGCGCGGGAAGAGATAGTCGAGCGGCACCACGCAGGCGCCGGCGTACCACGAATTGAGCAACTGGTTCTGCCCGTAGTCGAAGGACAGCGGCAGCACCGCCAGCGTGACGTCGTCGCTTTCGATCCCGAGGTAGTGCGAGACGCTCGCCGCACCGAGCCACATGTTGGCGTGGCTCAGCATCACCCCCTTGGGCCGCCCGGTCGAGCCGCTGGTGTAGAGGATCGCCGCAAGCTCGTCGGGATCGGCCTGCGACGGCCCGAGCGCACCCTCGAAACTTTCGAGGTCCGCAAGCGCCGCATCCTCGACCAGCGCCGTGCAGTCCGCCGGCAGATCGCCATTCTCCAGCGTCGCGAGCCGCGCCTCGGTCCCTACCAGCAGCCGCGCGCCGCTGTCGGCGAGGATATGCGCGACCTGCGCGCGCTTGAGCAGCGGGTTGACCGGCACGTGCACCAGCCCGGCACGCGCGCAGGCGAGCGGCAGCAGGCAGGTCAGCTCTCCCTTCGCCGCCCAACTCGCCACCCGCGCCCCCTGCTCGGAAACCCGGCCCTGCAGCCATGCCGCCATCCGCGCGACACGGGTTCTTAAGTCTTGATGGCTAAGCGTGCGCTCGCGCAGCACCAGCGCGGGCGCCCCGGGCTCGCCGCGTTCGGCAAGATGGTCGAGCGGCCGGGGAGTCGGATCGGGTGCGTGCGGCATGGGACTTTCGAAGGATGAGCGTTTCGCTGTGATCGCCGCCAGCTATCACGACAGGGTTAACGTCTTGCAAGGGACGATCGCGCGCGCGCCCTCGCCGTTCGAGAGCGCCGAATGGTTCGCCTTGCTGGCCGAGGCCGGCGCGAAGCCGCTGCTCGCGCTGGCCCGGGAAGGCGACGAGCAAGCGGCACTCGCCCTCACCCGCGCCAACACACGGCTCGAGCCCTTGCGCAACTGGTACAGTTTCACCTGGCGCCCGCTCGCGTCCGAGGGACCGGTAGGTGACAGCCTGCTCGCCGCGCTCGCTCGCGATCTGCGGCGGCAAACGCACCGCGTCACCCTCTGGCCCCTGCCCGACGAGGACGGCTCGGCCACCCGCCTCGAACGCGCGTTCCGCGAAGGCGGCTGGCGCGTCGCGCGCGAACAGTGCGACCACAACCACGTGCTCGAAGTGAACGGCCGCAGCTTCGCCGCTTATTGGGCCGCGCGCCCCGGCCGGATGCGCACCACGCTCAAGCGCAAGGCGAAAAAGGTCGAGGTCGCGATCCGCGACCGCTTCCACGCCGCCGACTGGGCCGCCTACGAGGCGATCTATGCCGAAAGCTGGAAGCCCGAGGAGGGCGACCCGGCGCTCCTCCGCCGCTTTGCCGAGGCCGAGGGCGCGGCGGGCCGCATCCGCCTCGCGGTCGCGCGCGCGGACGGCGAGCCGGTCGCCGCCCAGTTCTGGACCGTCGAGCACGGCACCGCCTACATCCACAAGCTCGCGCATCTCGATGCGCGCAAGGATCTCTCGGCCGGGACCACGCTCACCGCCGCGCTGTTCGAGCACGTTATCGACCGCGACCGGGTCTCGCTGGTCGATTTCGGCACCGGCAACGACGCCTACAAGACCGACTGGATGGAGCAGGTGCGCCCGCGCTATCGCCTCGATTGCCTCGATCCGCGCCAGCCCCGCGCCTGGCCGCCGCTCGCGAAGCACGCCCTCCGCCGCCTTGCGCGCTCGTTCGGGCGCGGGTAAGTGCGGCGCGCTGAATTGCAGGGGAATTTGCCGGGCATGAGCAATCTTGCGCCTAGCCGCAGTGAGATCGACTCGAAGTTGCGCGCCATTCTCGGCGACGTGCTCGGGCTCGATGGTTCGCGGCTCGAGGGATTTCACAACGATACCGGGCTGTTCGGCCATCTTCCTGAACTCGATTCGATGGCGGTCGCGGGTCTGCTGACCGAGATGGAGGATCGCCTCGGCATCGTGATCGAGGATGACGACGTCGACGGCGAAATGCTCGAGACCTACGGCGGGCTGCTCGCCTTCGCCGAGGCGAAAGTGGTCGAAAGCTGACCGGGCGCACGTTCAAGACCTGGCCCTGCCCCACGATCGGCGGCGGCACCCACGAAGAAATCGCGCTCGCCTTCGACGGCGGGCGCGCGGCGCGCGTGCTGGTGCTGCCCGCGCTGTTCGACGAGGCGAACAAGCTGCGCCGGCTGACGGCGGCGGTGATGCGCCGTCTCGACGTTGCCGGGATCGCCAGCGCGCTGCCCGATCTGCCCGGCTGCAACGAGAGCCGCCAGCCATTGGAAGCACAAACGCTCGACCACTGGCGGCACGCCGCACTCGCCGCCGCCGCGCATTTCGGCGCGACCCACGTGCTGACGCTGCGCGGCGGAGCGCTGATCGCGCCGCCCGGGATGCCTGGCTGGGCCTACGCCCCGGTCGCCGGCCGGCAGGTGTTGCGCGCCATGCTGCGCGCGCGGACGATCGCTGCGCGCGAGGCCGGTCGCGAGGAGAGCACCGACGTGCTCCAGCAGCAGGCGCGCGCCGAAGGGATCGAGCTTGCCGGGTGGAAGCTGGGGGCAGCGATGTTCTCGCAACTGGCGGAGGCTGCGCCATCGCCCGAAGCGGCGCAACTCGCGATCGACCAGTCGGCCGTCGGCGGCAGCGGTCTGTGGCTGCGCGCCGAGCCCGACGAGGATTCCGCGCAGGCCGACGCGCTCGCCGCCCGCCTCTCGCTCGGGGTCGCGACGGCATGAAGCGGCTGCCGCTCACGTTCGCCTGCGAGGGCTGCACGCTCGGAGCGACGCTCGACACCGCGCCGGGCGCGGCCGGGCTGCTGCTCGTCAGCGGCGGCAACGAAATCCGCGCGGGCGCCTTCTCGGGCCAGGCCGCGCTGGCCGAGCGCGTGGCGCGGCGCGGCTTTCCGGTGTTCCGCTTCGACCGCCGCGGGATCGGCGACAGCGAGGGCGAGAACCGCGGCTTCCGCAAGAGCCGCAAGGATATCGTCGCCGCGCTCGACGCGTTCCGCGCGCTCGCGCCGCAGATGAACCGCGTCGTCGGCTTCGGCAACTGCGACGCGGCGAGCGCGCTGATGCTTGCCGGTGGCGCGGGCTGCGACGCGCTGGTGCTGTCGAACCCGTGGACCATCGAGGACGGCGACGACGGAACCCCGCCGCCCGACGCCATACGTTCGCGATATGCGGAAAAACTGAAAAATCCCAAGGAGATCGCGCGGCTTGTTACCGGCGGTGTGAATCTGGGCAAGCTCGCCCGCGGAATCGCCAAAGCCGCGCGCCCTAAATCCGCGCCGAACTCGCTGGCGCAGGAGATGGCGACGGGGCTGGACAGCTTCGAGGGTCCCGTACGCATCCTCCTCGCCGAAGCCGATCGCACCGCGCAGACGTTCGCCTCGGCCTGGGACGCATCCGATCCGCGCATCCACCGCTGCGCGAACGCCACCCACGCCTACGTCGAGCCGCCGGCGCGCGACTGGCTCTACGACCAGATCCTCACCGCCCTGCGCAACTAATCCTCCGCGTTCCGGGGAGGATCAGCGCACGAACAGGCTCGCAAGCTCGACGTGGGTCGACCAGACGAACTGGCCGACCGGTTTGACCTTCTCCAGCCGATAGCCGGAGGCGACCAGCGTGGCCACGTCACGCGCCCAGCTCGAGGGGTTGCAGCTGACATAGGCCACCCGCGGCACCGCACTCTCTGCCAGCCTCGCCACCTGCTCGCGCGCGCCCGCCCGCGGCGGATCGAGCACGACCGCGGCGAAACGATCGAGCTCGTCGGGCTGGAGTGGATTGCGGAACAGGTCGCGGTGCATCGCGTGGACCGGCCTGCCCGAACGCCCCGCGGCCGCCTTGCACGCAAGATGCGCGTCGCGCGCCGCCTCGGCCGCAAGCACCTTGTCGTCACCGCCCAAGGCGAAGGCGAACGTGCCGAGCCCGGCAAACAGATCGGCGACCGTGCCCGCCCCCGTCAGCCATTCGCGCACCGCACCGACCAGCGCCGCCTCGCCGTCCAGGGTCGCCTGGAGGAAGCTGCCGCTCGGAAACCCGACCGGCACGCCCGACAGGGTGACCGTCACCGGCTCGGGCTCCCACACCGTTTCGGGCCCGTAACCATGGTCGAGCGTCAGCCGCGCAACGCCGTTCTCCCGCGCGAAATCGAGCATCTCCTCGGTCTGCGCCAGGCCCTCGACCGCCAGCCCCGCGATCGCGCAGTCCACGCCCCGGTCGGTCAGCGTCAGCTCGATATCGGCGGCATAGCGCCCCTTGCGCCGCGCCAGCAGCGCGCGCAGCGGCGCGACGAGCGCGAACAGTTCGGGCCGCAGCACATGGCATTCGCGCATGTCGACCACGCGGTGCGAACCGGCCTCGCGAAACCCGATCACCGGCTTGCCGCCCGCGCTCAGCGCATGGAGCGTGCAGCGACGGCGGCTGCGCGGCGGCGAAATGTGCGGCGCCAGCAGTTCGCCAATCGCCACGCCCTGCCCTTGCGCTGCAAACGCGACCCGCTCTGAAACGTAGCGCGCGATCGCCGCCCGGTCGCAATGCTGCAACTGGCACCCGCCGCATGTCCCGAAGTGACGGCATGGCGGCACGGCATGGTGCACGCCATGCTCGAGCGTGCCGTCGGTGCGCAGCAGGTCGCCCGGCGCGGCATAGGGCGCGTGGCGGCCGTCGGCAGTCACGCCGTCGCCCTTCGCGGCGATGCGGATGATCTCGGATGGTTCGGTCACAGAAAGCGCGCGTAGGCGGCTTTCACGGCGTGCGCCAGTTCGTCGGCGGTGAACGCCGCGCCGGCGATCCGCGCCGCCTCGTGCTGGAGCCACACCGCCTGCTCGGCCGCCTCGAACGCCGAAGCGCCGGTCGCCATGCGGCTCGCCGCGATACCCGCGAGCACGTCGCCCGTCCCCGCGGTCGAAAGCCAGCTCGGCCCGGGTGCGAACAGCCGCATCGTCCCGTCCGGCGCGCACAGCACCGTATCGGGGCCTTTGGCGAGCACGGTCAGCCCGCTCGCCTCGGCCAGCGCCTGCGCCTTCGCGCGCTTGCCCCCGCCCGAAATCCCGAACGTCTCGCACAGTTTCGCCAGCTCGCCCTCGTGCGGGGTGACGAGCGTATCTTCGGCGAATGCGCGCCGCTCGAGCAAACCCAGCGCATCGGCGTCGAGCACCGTCGGCAGCCCGCGGTCCAGAGCCGCGCACAGCCGCGCCCTCGCAGCCTCGTCGCGCCCCAGCCCGGGGCCGACGAGCACCGCGTCGAACCGCGCGTCGTCGAGCGCTTCGGTGAGCGGCTTCTCGTCCACCACCAGCGCGGCCGGGGCGGCGGGATGCGAGCGGTCGGCAAGCAGCCGCACGTTCCCCGCGCCCGCGTGCATCGCGGCCTTGGCCGCGAGCAGCGCCGCGCCGGGCATGGCGCCGCCGACCACCGCGAGCAGGCCGCGGCGGTACTTGTGCGCATCGGCTGCCGGCGCATCGAGCCGCGGGCGGGCCGACAGCGCCGCCTTCGACCCGGTCTCCCGCACCCCGATATCCACCAGCCGCCGCGCGCCCATCCGCGCCATCGCGGGCATCGTCCAGTGCGCGAACTTCCACGCGCCCAGCGCCAGCGTGAGATCGTAGCGCGGCAGCCCCTCGTTGAGCAGCGCGCCGCTGTCGCTCTCGACACCGCTCGGCAGGTCGATCGCGACGCAATGCTGGTG
Source organism: uncultured Altererythrobacter sp. (assembly GCA_946886565.1). The sequence continues at coordinate 12,782 of CAMPIX010000012.1, read as the reverse complement.
ATGCGCGGACAACCGGTTCAGCAAATTCAGCAATTCGCCCGACAAGGGCCGCGTCAGCCCGCTGCCGAACAGGCAATCGACCAGCACCGCACCGCGCCGCCCTTCCCCGGCCATCGCGCCGCGGTAGAGCGCGCGCGCGTTTCGGGCGGCGTCGGTCTTCGTATCGACCGGCGCGACCACCGCCACGTCCAGCCCCCACTGCCGCAAAACCTCAGCGATAACATAGCCATCGCCGCCATTGTTGCCGGGGCCGCACAAGACCGTCACCGGCCGTCCGGCGGCGAGGCGCCAGACCCATTCCGCCGCGCCCCGCCCGGCGCGCTGCATCAGGTCGTCGACGCTTGCACCGGCCGCGACGAGCCCCTGCTCGGCCGCCTGCATCCCGGCGACCGTGAGGACCGGATCATTCCGCGGCATCGGAATCCCGGCTCGGCCGCGCGGGGAAGCGGTAGCGGTCGCCCGCCACGCGCACTTCGAGAACATCGCCCGCCAGTGTCAGTTCGGCCCCGTCCGCGCCATCGTAGATCGCGAGCCCGAGCCCGTCGGCAAGCTGTTCGAAGCGGCGGAAACCGCCGTCGGGGTGGCGCACGGTCAACACGGTAGCACCCTCGATCTGCACGCGTTCGACCAGGCAGTCCGGGCCGAACTCCGCGCCCGGCCCGATCGCGCAGTCGATCCGCTGCGCTCCTTCGTCGGCCTGCGCCTGCACCGGCGCATCGCCCGAACAGGCGCCGAGCGACAGCAGCACCAGCGCGCTAGATATCCGCGTAAACATGCTTTTCAGACCTGGCCCCCGGGTGCGTCACCGCCCCCTTGTAGGCCGGCCCGACATTGCCTGCATAGCGCCACAATGCGCCCGACTGGTAGTCGTTCTCGCGCGGGGTCCATCGCGCGCGGCGCTCGGCGAGCGTGGCGTCATCGACGTCGAGGTCGATCGTGCCCGCGACCGCATCGATCGCGATGGTGTCGCCGTCCTCGATCAGCGCGATCGGGCCGCCCTCGGCCGCCTCGGGCCCGACATGGCCGATGCAGAACCCGCGCGTCGCGCCCGAGAAACGCCCGTCGGTGATCAGCGCGACCTTCTCGCCCATGCCCTGCCCGTAGAGCGCGGCGGTGGTGGCGAGCATCTCGCGCATTCCCGGCCCGCCCTTGGGCCCTTCGTAGCGGATCACGATCACGCTGCCCTCGGCGATGTCGCGCGCCTCGACCGCGGCGAAGGCGTCCTCCTCGCACTCGAACACCCGCGCCGGACCGGTGAACTGCAGCCGCGCCATGCCCGCGACCTTGACGATCGCCCCCTCGGGCGCGAGCGATCCCTTCAGGCCCACGACGCCGCCGGTGGGGGTGATGGGGCTCGAAACCTCGTAAAAGACCTTCTGGTCGGGGTTCCAGGTCACTTCCTCGATGTTTTCGCCCAGCGTCTTGCCGCTCACGGTCATCGGTTCGGGGTCGAGGAAACCGCCGTCGAGCAGCGTCTTCATCGCCATATAGACCCCGCCCGCCTCGTGCATGTCCTTCGCGACATATTGTCCGCCGGGCTTAAGGTCGGCGATGTAAGGCGTTGATTTGAATATCTCGGCAACGTCGAACAGGTCGAACGCGATGCCGCATTCGCTCGCCATCGCGGGCAGATGGAGCGCGGCGTTGGTAGAGCCGCCGGTCGCGGCGACGACCCGCGCGGCGTTCTCGAACGCGGCGCGGGTGCAGATGTCGCGCGGGCGCAGGTCCGCCTCGAGCAGCGCCATGACCTGCCGCCCCGCCGCGACCGCGATCTCCTCGCGCGACTTGTAAGGGGCGGGCGCCATATTGCTGTTCGGCAAGGACAATCCGATCGCCTCGCCGACGCAGGCCATCGTGTTCGCGGTGAACTGCCCACCGCAGGCGCCGTGACCCGGACAAGCGACTTTCTCGAGCGCGGTCAGTTCCTTGAGCGGGCAATTGCCCGCCGCGTGCTGGCCCACCGCCTCGAACACGTCGACCACGGTCACGTCGTGCCCGTGGAACCGGCCGGGCAGGATCGAGCCGCCATAGACGAAGATCGAGGGCACGTTGAGCCGCAGCATCGCCATCATCATGCCTGGCAGGCTCTTGTCGCAGCCGGCGAACCCGACCAGCGCGTCGTAGCAGTGCCCGCGCACCGAAAGCTCGATCGAATCGGCGATCACCTCGCGGCTGACGAGCGAGCTCTTCATCCCCTGGTGGCCCATCGCGATCCCGTCGGTGACGGTGATGGTGTTGAACCGGCGCGGGGTGCCGCCCCCCTCCTCCACCCCGCGCCGGCAGACATCGGCCTGCGCGTCGAGCGTGGTGTTGCACGGCGCGCTGTCGTTGCCGGCGGAAGCGACCGCGACGAACGGGCGCGCGATCTCCTCCTCGGTCATGCCCATCGCGTAGTAATACGAGCGATGCGGCGCGCGCTCGGGCCCGACCGAGACGTGGCGGCTGGGAAGCTTGGTCTTGTCGAATTTCGCGGTCACGCTGGCTCCTCCGTCCGCGCAGGTTTCGCGGCGAAGGCAGGCAGGGTCAACAATGCAGAATTTGGTCGCGCCCTAGCCGCCCTTGAGCGCGAGCGCAGTGCGGCCCGCCACATCGGCCACCAGCGCCGCCCAGCGCGCCTGATCCGCCTCGCGCTCGATCATGTCCTGGCGGATCTCGATCGTCAGATAGGGCCGCCCATGCGCTTCGGCGTGGCGGTCCATCGTCGCGTTCAACTGTTTGCCCGAATAGGGCTGGTTGTCGCCGACGGTGAGCCCGTGCGCGGCGAACAGCCGGATCGCATGGCGCGCGGCGCGGTCGTCCCGATTGTAGAGCAACGCGACCTGCCACGGCCGCGGCTCACCGCCGCTTTCGAGCTCGGGCGTGAAGCTGTGCAAGGCGACGATCAGCTCGGGCCGCGCGGCGTCCAGCCATTGGCCGAGTGCGGTATGATAGGGTCGATGGAACCGCGCGAGCCGCCGCTCGATATCGGCGCCGATATTGCCGGGGATCAGATGCCCGTCGCTTTTCGCGGGGACCACGCCGGGCGCTTCCTCCTCGCGGTGCAGATCACACACGAGGCGGCTGATGCAGGCGATATGTGCGGGAATGCCGTGGCGCCGCGCCATGCGCTCGGCGACCCCCTCGACCCCGATGTCGAGCGCGATGTGCTTGTCCAGCAGCTCGGGCGCGATGCCGAGGTCGATATCGGCCGGAACGTGGTTCGACGCATGATCGGCGACGCAGACGATCCGGCCCGGCACCGGCTCGCCGACTTGGCGGTAAACCTCTTCAAGCATCCGTTCGTCCCGAGCGCAGTCGAGGGACTGGGCCGAGCGAAGCCGAGGCCCTGCACGGAGCCAGTTCTCGGCTTCGCTCGAACGGGCCCTTCGACAAGCTCAGGGCGAACGGAACTTTGCATTTGCATGAGAGCATCGTTTTATCTCAGCTTGCCCTTCATCGTCCACCAACCCGGTTGCGCCTCGCCGATCTGAGCAACCGCATCCTCACACGCCGCCTCATCCTCGAACAGCGCGAAGCACGTCGCGCCCGAACCGGACATACGGGTGAGAAAAGCCCGCGTTCCTCGCAGATGGTGCAGCACCTCGCCGATCTCCGGGCAGAGCCCAATGGCCGCAACTTCGAGATCGTTGCGCCCCGCGCGCGCGATTTCCGACGCCCTGCCTTCCGGTAGAGCCTCGCGGTCCTCGCCGTCCCACGCGGCGAACACCGGCCCGGTCGGCACCGGCACGCGCGGGTTGACGAGCAGCACCGGCGTTCCGGCAAGGTCGTTCTCGATCGGCTCCAGCTCGGTCCCGGTCCCGCGCCCGATACAGGCGACGCTCTCGACGCAAGCAGGCACGTCGGCGCCGAGCGACGCGGCACGCTCCCGCCAGTCGTCGGGCAAACCATACCGCTCGCGCACCATGCGAAACACCGCGCCCGCGTCCGCCGACCCGCCGCCCAGCCCCGCCGCCACCGGCAGGTTCTTCTCCAGCGTCAACGCCAGCCCATCCGCCCGCGGCAGCTTCCCCAGCGCCCTGGCGACGATATTGCCGAACGGATCATCGAGCGCCTGCGCGAACTCGCCTGTCACGCTCAGACTGTCCCGCGCCGCCGCGCGCGCCGTCAACTCGTCGCCCGCATCGACGAAGGCGAACAGCGTCTCGAGTTCATGATACCCATCCTCCCGCCGCCGCCGCACATGCAGCGCGAGGTTGATCTTGGCGTAGCCGGTTTCGCGCATAAGGAAGGACAGGCTGGACCCGCTATTGTGTGGGAAGGAATTCGACGCCGTCGCAGTAGCTACCGTTGGTTTCCCAACGTCCTCCGGCATCCAGACAGGCGTCAATGTCGCTTTGTTGTCTCAGCCACCAACCGAAATAGCCGCCAACTATAAGCGAAAATACCACGAGGATGGCGACCTTCCGACGAGTCATTGCATCTCACATATTCGGATAGTTCGGCCCGCCGCCACCCTCGGGCGTGACCCATTCGATGTTTTGGTTCGGGTCCTTGATGTCGCAGGTCTTGCAGTGGACGCAGTTCTGCGAGTTGATCACGAACTTGGGATCGCCTTCCTCGACATCGACCCATTCGTACACCCCGGCCGGGCAGTAGCGGGTCGAGGGGCCGCCATAGACCTCCAGCTCGCTCGCTTCCTGCAGCGCCATGTCCTTCACCTTGAGGTGACACGGCTGGTCCTCGGCGTGGTTGGTGTAGGAGAACGAGACCGAGGTCAGCCGGTCGAACGTGATCTCCCCGTCGGGCTTGGGATAGACGATCGGGCGATGCAGGTCGGCGCGGTGGGTGTGCGTGTAGTCGGGCGCGTGTTTCATCGTGATCGGCAGGCCGATCTTCAGCTGGCGCATCCACATGTCGATGCCCGCGACGATCGTGCCGATGTCGCCGCCGAACTTGGCGACCGCGGGCTGTGCGTTCTTCACCTTCTGCAGTTCGTCGGCGATCCAGCTCGCGCGGACCGCGGCGTCGTAGTCGGCCAGTTCGGACTTCTCCGCACCGCCCTTGATCGCCGCCGCGACCGCCTCGGCGGCGAGCATGCCGCTCTTCATCGCGGTGTGGCTACCCTTGATCCGCGGCACGTTGACGAAGCCCGCCGCGCAGCCGATCAGCGCGCCGCCGGGGAACGCCAGCTTCGGCACGCTCTGCCACCCGCCCTCGTTGATCGCGCGCGCGCCGTAGGCGACCCGCTTGCCGCCTTCGAGATACTCGCGGATCGCCGGGTGCTGCTTCCAGCGCTGGAATTCGTGGAACGGCGAGACGTAGGGGTTCTCGTAGTCGAGCGCGGTGACGAAGCCGAGCGCGACCTGCCCGTTCGCCTGGTGGTAGAGGAAACCGCCGCCCCACGTATCGCTTTCCGAGAGCGGCCAGCCCTGCGTGTGGATCACGCGGCCCGGCACGTGCTTGTCGGGCGCGATGTCCCACAGCTCCTTGATCCCGAGCCCGTAGGTCTGCGGCTGGCAGTCGGCCTCGAGGTCGAACTTCGCCTTCATCCGCTTGGTCAGGTTGCCGCGCGCACCCTCGGCGAAGAGCGTGTACTTGGCGTGGATCTCCATCCCCGGCTGATAGTCGGGCTTGCGGCTGCCGTCCGCCGCGACGCCCATGTCCTGCGTCACCACGCCCGAGACCGCGCCATTGTCATCGAACAGCACCTCCGCGGCGGGGAAGCCGGGGAACACCATCACCCCCAGCGCCTCGGCCTGTTCGCCGAGCCAGCGGGTCATGTTGCCGAGCGAGCCGGTGTAGCAGCCCTCGTTCGAGAGGAACGGCGGCATGAACAGGTGCGGCAGCGCGGTCTTGCCGCCCTCCGAGAGCACCCAGTGCCAGTTGTCGGTCACCTCGACTTCGGCCATCGGGCAGCCCTGCTCGCGCCATTCGGGCAGCAGCTCGTCGAGCGCCTTGGGATCGACCACCGCGCCGGAGAGGATATGCGCGCCGATCTCCGAGCCTTTCTCGAGCACGACCACCTCGAGCGCGTCGTCGATCTGCTTCAGCCGGATCGCCGCGGCGAGGCCGGCGGGACCTCCGCCGACGATCACCACGTCGCATGGCATGGATTCGCGTTCGCTCATTCCCGTCTGGTCCTTCGTTCCTGGCGCTGCTTGCATCATGCCTTGATTGCTGCGGTTTGTGAGGTCAAGACCGCAGGCGTGATCGCCGACCGCCCCGCCCCGTCCCTGTCCGACGAGCTCGCCGCCGCCTTCGACTGGTGGCGCGAGGCCGGGGTGGACTGCGATTTCGCCGAGGACGCTACGGATTGGCTGGCTCCGCCCGAGGACGCCGGGCCCGCGCCGGCACCCGCCCCCGCGCCGCCGAGGAAGGATGCCGCGCCGCGGCCGCTCGTTCCTTCCGCCGGCCCTGCGCGCGCAATCGGCGGGGACAAGGCGCACTGGCCCACCGATCTCGCCGCATTCCGCGAGTGGTGGTCGACCTCCGACATCCTCGATGGCGGCGGCGCCTTCCCGCGCGTGCCGCCCGCCGGGCCGGCGAAGGCCGCGCTGATGATCGTGGTCAACCAGCCCGAGGAGAGCGACGGCGAGCGCCTGCTCGCCGGGCCCGAGGGCGCGCTGTTGCAAGGCTTTCTGCGCGCCACGGGGCTCGACCCGGAAACGGTCTATCTCGCCTCGCTCCTCCCGCGCCACGATCCCGCGCCCGACTGGCCCGCGATCCGCGCGTCGGGCTTCGGCGAGCTGCTTGCGCATCATGTCGCGCTGGTCGCGCCCGAACGGATTCTTTTTCTGGGGCGCAACATTCCGCCGCTGTTGGGGCACGACATGGCGCAAGGTCCTGCAATTTTACGCGATTTCAACCATGAAAGCCTAAGCATTCCCGCGATGGGCGCCGGAGGGCTCGCGGACATGCGCCGCTCTGCCCGGCGGCGCGAGCGGTTCTGGCGATGCTGGCTCGATTGGACGTATGGCGAAACACAAACCGATTAGACAAATGAAACTGGCCGCGGCGCTCGCCGCCGGCCTGGCTTCGGCCATCGCAGCGACCCCCGCGGCGGCGAACAGCAGTGCGGCCGAGTATTTCCGCTCGCGCGCGATCAACAACAACGTGCCCGAGCTGCTGAGCCGGCCCGACCGCGAATACTACACCGAACTGTTCGAGGCGATCGAGCGGCAGAACTGGTCGCGCGTCGATGCGATGTTCGCCGAGCGCGCCGACGGCCCGCTGCACCAGGTCGCGCGCGCCGAATACTACCTCGCCGCCAACAGCCCGCGGGTGGAACTGCCCGCGATCCAGGCCTGGCTCGCGCACGGCAGCCGGCTGCCGCAGGCCGAGCAGATGGGCAACCTCGGGCTCACCCGCGGCCTGATGTCGGCGCCCTATCTGCCGCAGGAGCGCAGCTTCGTGCGTCAGCCCTACGCCTCGAAGCGCGAGCGGCCCGACACGGTCAGGGACGGCACGATGCCCGACGACGTGCGCAGCGCGATCCTCGACCGGATCAGCAACGACGATCCCGACGGCGCGCGGCTGCTGCTCGACGGGGTGGACGCCCTGCTCAGCCCGCCCGCCCGCGCCGAATGGCGCCAACGGGTTGCGTTCAGCTATTACATCGAGAACCAGGACGCCGCCGCGCTCGCGATGGCGCTGACCGCGCGCGAGGGCACCGGCGCATGGGTGGCGGAGGGCGACTGGGTCGCCGGGCTCGCCGCCTGGCGGCTGGGCGACTGCGCGACCGCGGCCGACAATTTCGAGCGCGCCGCGCGCGGATCGACCAACCCCACGCTGACCGCGGCGGCATTCTACTGGACGAGCCGCGCGCTGATCCGCTGCCGCCAGCCGGAAAAAGCGGCCGAGCAGCTGCGCGGTGCCGCGCGGCTCGACGAGACGCTCTACGGCATGCTCGCGCGCGAGCAGCTCGGCCAGGTCCTGCCGCAGACGCACGCGGGCGCGGACTTCGCGATGGAGGACTGGCAGAAGCTGCGCGAGGTGGAGAACGTGCGCGTCGCCGTCTCGCTCGCGGAAATCGGCCGCGACGACCTCGCCGACGAGGTCCTGCGCCATCAGGCGCGGATCGGCGATCCCGAAAACTACGACGAACTCTCGCGCCTCGCGCGCGACATGGGCCTGCCCTCGACCCAGCTGTGGATGGCGCACAACGCGCCGCGCGGCGCGCAGGCGGAGCCGGCGCTGCGCTATCCCGCGCCGCACTGGGCGCCGGTCAACGGGTGGCAGGTCGATCCCGCGCTCGCCTACGCGCACACCTTGCAGGAATCGGTCTTCCGCGCCGACGCGGTGAGCCCGGCGGGCGCGCGCGGGCTGATGCAGATCATGCCCGCCGCCGCCATCGATCATCGTGGCAAGCTGGGCGTGACCGGCGACGCGAGCGACCTCTCGCGCCCGGCGATCAACCTCGCCTTCGGGCAGGAGCACCTCCAGATGCTGCGCGATTCGGGCGCGACCGGGGGGCTGCTGCCCAAGGTCATGGCCGCCTACAACGCCGGGCTTACCCCGGTCGGGCGCTGGAACGGCGAGATCAACGACCAGGGCGATCCGCTGCTCTACATGGAGAGCATCCCCTATTGGGAAACGCGCGGTTACGTCGCCATCGTGATGCGCAACTACTGGATGTACGAGCGGCAGGCAGGCGGCGCGTCGGAAAGCCGCATCGCGCTGGCGCAGGGCATGTGGCCGACATTCCCCGAGCTCGCGGGCGGCAAGGGCGTGCGCCTGACCGCGCTCGACTGATGGCGATCGATCCGGACCGCGATTTCACCCCGATCAATATCGCGCTGCTGACCGTCTCGGACACGCGCACGCCGGCCGACGACACCTCGGGCGATATCCTCGCCGAGCGGATCGAGAGCGCCGGCCATCGCCTCGCCGCGCGCGCGATCGAGCGCGACGACGCCGACGCGATCGTCGCGCGGCTCCACAACTGGATCGACGACCCCGGGATCGACGCGGTGGTCGCCACCGGCGGCACGGGCCTCACCGGCCGCGACGTGACCCCCGAGGCGCTCGACCGGGTAAAGACCAAAGACATCCCCGGCTTCGGCGAACTGTTCCGCTGGCTCAGCTACCGGACGATCGGCACCAGCACGATCCAGAGCCGCGCCTGCGCGGTGCTGGCGCGCGGAACCTACGTGTTCGCCCTGCCCGGATCGAACGGCGCGGTGAAGGATGGCTGGGACCTGATCCTCGCCGAACAACTCGACAGCCGCAACCGCCCCTGCAACTTCGTCGACCTGATGCCGCGTTTGCGCGAGTAATCCTCCCCGGCACGGGGAGGGGGACCATGCGAAGCATGGTGGAGGGGCACGTGCCGGTAGCGCGACCTCGCAGGGTCTTTCGATACCGCCTGTGCCCCTCCACCCCGCGCTTCGCGCGCGGTCCCCCTCCCCGTTCCGGGGAGGATTGCGCCGGCCTCTCGCCGGAAAAAAACCATTTTCCTACACGCCCCGCGCTGCATAACAGACGTGATTCGCATTTTGTTCTCACAGGGAGAAGCGAATCATGTCCACCCTGCCTGCCCGCCTCGCCGCTGCCCCGCCCACGCCGCGCCACGGCTGGACGCCCGAGCTCAAGGCGCGCTTTCTCGGCCGCCTCGCCGTGCACGGCAACGCCCGCGCCGCGTGCCGCAACGTCTGCCTTTCGGCGGAGGCGGCCTACAAGCTGCGCCGCCGCGATCCGCTGTTCGCGCGCGGCTGGGCCGCGGCGCTGCTGCTCGCGCGCGAGAACGGCATCCAGGTTCTCGCCGAGCGCGCGATCGAAGGCGTCGAGGAACAGATCTACTATCGCGGCGAGCTGGTCGGCACGCGCCGCCGCTACGACAACCGCCTGCTGCTCGCGCACCTCGCCCGGCTCGACCGGCTGGCGGACGAAGAGGCCGCGGGCGAGGATGCCGGCCGGTTCGACGAAATGCTCGCCGCGATGGCCGAAGGCATCGAGCCGCTGCCCGATCTCGAGACGTTCGTCGAGGCCGAGGGGGAAGCCGCGCGCGAGCGGCATCGCAGCGACTCGCTCGACGCCTACTATGCCGCCGCCGAGGCGGCCGATGCGGCGCGCGCGCAAGCCGACGCGGACGGGCTCGCGGCCGACGATGAAGATTGCGAGGCGGACGACGACGAATTCTTCGACCGCCTCAACGATGAATGCTGGGAGGAAGCCGAGCGCGCGCGCACCGAAGCCGTACAACGCTGGAACCGTCGCAAGGGCGAGGTCTTCGCGGTCGTCGATGCGCTCGATGAGCAAGCCGCTCGCCCGGCGCCGCATCTGCCCCCGGCGCTCGCCGCGTTGGCCGCACCTGCCTCGGCCACAGGTACATCCGAATGCGGCAAACCGGACGGCACTTTTCTCCCCTGCACCCCGTCAACTGTGTCAACCTCTGCGCTCGCACGCGCGCTCTGCGGGCCGGCGGAACTCGCGCAGCCGCCGCTTTCGCCCTTCACCGCGCCGCGCAAACGGGGGCCCGGGACATCGGGCGGCCGCTAACCATTCCTCCCCGTCCCGGGGAGGAATTCGCTTGGCGCGACTCACATGTTCCTTATATGTTCCCCCGAATGGAACGCCGCCTCGAACCCGAAGTCCACGGCCGCGGCGCGCAGTCGGGCGCGGTGCCGACGCGGTTCGGGCTCGCGACGCGCGAAGCCGACGGCGACTGGCGCGACTATATCGAAACGCTCGATGGTCCGCCGGTCAAGCTGCGCACCACGGTGACCGAGGAGCGCCCGAGGACGATCCTCTCGTTCAACCAGTCGCCCGACATCGCCTTCGACCGGTCGATCAATGCCTATCGCGGGTGCGAGCACGGCTGCGTCTATTGCTTCGCGCGCCCGACCCACGCCTATCACGACCTTTCGCCCGGCCTCGATTTCGAGACCCGCCTGTTCGCCAAGCCCGACGCCGCGCGGCTGTTGCGCGAGACGCTGGCGAAGCCGAAATACAGGCCCCGCCCGATCGCGATGGGCACCAACACCGATCCCTACCAGCCGATCGAGCGCCGCTACCGCATCACCCGGCAGGTGCTCGAGGTCTGCCTCGACGCGCGCCATCCGGTCACGATCACCACCAAGTCCGACCGCGTGCTCGACGATCTCGATCTGCTGGCCGAGCTGGCGAAGCGGCGGCTGGCGGCGGTCGCGATCTCGGTCACCACGTTCGACCCAAAGCTCTCGGGCAAGCTCGAACCGCGCGCAGCAACGCCTGCCAAGCGGCTGGTGGCGCTCGGCAAACTGGTCGCGGCGGGCGTGCCCGCGCACTGCTCGATCGCGCCGATCATCCCCGCGATCACCGATGAATTCATGGAGGACATCGTGGCGCGCGCCGCCGCGCTCGGGGTGCGTTCCGCCGGATGGATCCCGCTGCGCCTGCCGCACGAGGTCGCCCCGCTGTTCCGCGAATGGCTCGCGGTCCATTTCCCCGAGCGCGGCGACAAGGTGATGAGCATCGTCCGTTCGATCCGCGGCGGAAAGGACAACGACCCGGATTTCTTCACCCGCATGAAGCCGAGCGGCGTCTGGGCCGACCTCTTCCGCGCGAGATTCAAACTCGCCTGCAAGCGCGCGGGGATAGGAAAGGAACGCTTCGAACTCGACTGCACCCAATTCCGCCGCCCCGAGATTGGTGGGCAGATGTGGCTGCTATAGCTCTTTGAATAGATAATTTAATAAGGCACAAAGGCCTACCTCCCCCACGATGAACTCGGGTAGAACGATGTCACGTAGACCAAAAGAACGATTCTATGCAGATATTGACGGCCGATCTGTGTTGTTATTTTCTATAAAAGATCGACTTGAAAAAGGTATAGTAATTACTGAATCATCATCTAAATATACTGATTTAAATAACGGTCGTTACGAAATTTAAGAGCAACACTTTTCTGTACATCCATCCAATGGAGGTCTTGACACTACAATAACAAATAAAAGATCAATCGCTGGCAAGCCATCAAGTTCGAACTTAAGCTACATAACGGGCAGTGGAGAATTTTTTCTGTACCCCGTGATAGCGAAGAGACTGCCAAAATATAATGACGATCAACGGAATATGGACAAAAGCACAAAATGCAGCTGCTTGAAGATAGGCGATTTTAGCTCATCAACGTCATGCATGATATATGCCATATTTGTAACAAATTACGATTTTGACGCTCCTAGCTTACATTTGAATGGCGCTAACGTTTGGATGCGTAAGTTTCATATTTACAACATTATTATTATAGCATCTTATTTAAATCTTCCGACAATCGATGATGGTGATTTCTGCGGATATAAGACGAGCACTGAAGTATTTGATAATATAATATCGGACGGACATCGCCAGTACCCAACAAAATCGTTGCACATGGAACAATTAGGACCGACCTACTATTTATTTGCAAAAATATTGTGTAAGAAATATTTCAATCGCATAGCTCCCTGTGCTGAGGAAGATTTGAAGAAATTTTTGGGGATTCAAACTGGTTTTATCAGCAGTTATCCGCTGTGGCGACATTTGTCATAAACCTTGATTAAAAAACTCGCGATCGAAGTCAACGGCTTCGCGCACGATTGCTCCGGCGTGCTCGAGAAGGACGCCGCCCGATCGCATTTCCTCCGCTCGCAAGACGTGGCGACGACGCGAATCCCGGCTCGGCTCGTTCTGGAGGAAATCGAAGCCGTCGTCCTGCGGATCGTGCAGATTTGCGAAGAGCGCCTCGGTGCGGCGTCGGAATAATCCGACCGCAATCCTCCCCCACCGGGGGAGGGGAACCGCGCGCGAAGCGCGGGGTGGAGGGGCACGGGCGGCGTCGAAAGACCCCTGCGTATCCCTCTACCTGCCCGTGCCCCTCCACCCCG